>NZ_AGTS01000161.1 GCF_000238595.1 Acidovorax sp. NO-1
TAAAAAAGGCCACCAGCGCTTATCCAGAAAGCGCCAGCAGCTATCTTTTTTGTAGCATCAAGGCGCTATGACAGGGATATCGGCCACGTTGCGCGGTTTGCCGATCGGCGCCGATGCCTGGCCCTTCTGCACGGCCGCAATGTCTTCCTCGCTGGGGTAGACGCCCGTCAACCAGTAGTCAAACACCCGCCGCGCGATCGGCGCCGCGTGCGCGGAGCCAAACCCGGCGTTCTCCACGATGAGCGCCAACGCGATCGTGGGGGCATCTGCCGGTGCGAACGCCGCGTACAGCGAGTGGTCACGCTGGTGCTCTTCCATGGCCTTGGCGTTGTACTTCACGTTGCGCCCCAGGCTCACGGCCTGCGCCGTGCCCGTTTTGCCCCCGGCGGTGTAGGGAGCACCCGCAAACACGCGGGTGCCCGTGCCACCCTTGTTCACCGCCACCATGGCATCGCGCACGATCTGCACGTTGCGCGGGTCGTAGCCCAGGTTCTCGCCCGGCGGCTGCTCGATCTCGGTGATGGCCCCGGTGACCGCGTTCTTCACCGCCTTGGCCAGGTGCGGCCGATGGCGGATACCGCCATTGACCATGGTGGCCTGCGCCAGCGCCAGCTGCAGCATGGTGAAGTTGTTGTAGCCCTGGCCAATGCCCAGCGACACGGTTTCGCCGGGGAACCAGCGCTTCATGTCGGGGCGCTTGTAGGCGTTGCGCTTCCAGCTGGTGCTGGGCAAGGTGCCGCGCAGCTCGCCGTTCAGGTCGATGCCGGTGATCTGCCCGAAGCCCAGCGGCGCCATGAAGTCATGGATGGCATCCACCCCCATTTCCACGGCCAGCGAATAGAAGTACGTGTTGCTGGAGAACTGGATGGCGCGGTGCATGTCCACCCCGCCCAGCCCCCCTTCGTGGCTGCGGAAGATGTTTCCGCCAAAGGTGTAGTAGCCCGGATCGTTGACCACCTGGCTGGCCGAGCGCTTGCCCAGCTCCAGCGCAGCCAGCGCCATGAAGGGCTTGTAGGTGGAGCCCGGCGGGTAGGCGCCGCGCAAGGCCCGGTTGAGCAGCGGCTTGTCGATCGACTCGTTGAGCGCCGTCCAGTTCTCGACGTCGATCCCCTCCACGAAAAGGTTGGGATCAAACGTGGGCATGCTGACCAGCGCCAGCACCTCGCCGTTGCGCGGATCAATGGCCACCAGCGCGCCCCGCCGGTTGCCGTACAGCTCTTCAATGAGCTTTTGCAGCTTGATGTCGATGGACAGCATCACGCTGTCGCCCGGCGTGGCGGCGTGGCTGGACAGCTTGCGCACCGCGCGCCCCCCGGCGGAGGTCTCCATCTGCTCCACGCCCGTGGTGCCGTGCAGTGCGGCTTCAAAACTCTGCTCGATGCCCAGCTTGCCGATGTGCTCGGTGCCGCGGTAGTTGGCTTCGTCCTCCGAGTCCTGGATACGCGCCTTCTCGGCCTGGTTGATGCGGCCGATGTAGCCAATGGCGTGCGCGCCCACGTCCCCCAGCGGGTAATTGCGAAACAGCCGCGCCTTGATATCCACCCCTGGAAACCGGTAGCGCTGCGCGGTAAACCGCGCCACCTCTTCATCTGTCAGGCGGGTGCGGATGGGCAGGGATTCAAAATTGCGCGACTCCTCCATGAGGCGCTTGAAGCGGCGTCGGTCGCGGGTCTGGATCTCCACGACGCTGGCCAGCGCATCGATGGTGTCGTCCAGGTCGCGCACGCGCGAGGGTGTGATCTCCAGCGTGTAGGCCGAATAGTTGGTGGCCAGCACCACGCCATTGCGGTCGAGGATGAGCCCGCGGTTGGGCACGATGGGCACCACCGCCGTGCGGTTGCTCTCGGCCTGCGCGGCCAGGTCATCGTGCCGCACCACCTGCAGAAACACCAGGCGGGCGGCGACCAGGCAAAAAGCAAAAAACACCACAGCGCCGATGACCAGCGCCCGGGTCCGAAAGCGCGAGACGTCAGCCTCGCTGCTGCGCACTTCAGTCATGCCACGCCCCAGGGGCAGACACGCCCGCAGCACGCCGCACTCGGCGAGGCCAGGTTGGTGGGCAGGTAAACCACGTCAGGCATGCTGCTACAAGGGCCGGTTCTGATCGCTGTCGGGCGGCCGGCGCTGCGGTGCCAGCAGCACCCAGCTGGCCAGCGGCCAGAGCAGGGCCTCCAGCACCGGCGCCAGAAAACTCCACAGCCCCGGAAATATGCCCCCGGCCACCATCCGCAGCAAGAGCTCCACGGCGTGCGCCAGCACAAACAGGGGAAGCACCTGCAGCGCCTGCGAAGGCACGCTGAACCACAGCAGCCGGCGATGAATGGCAATGGCGCCAAATGACAGCACGGTATAGGACAACGCATGCTGGCCCAGCAGGGCAGACTGGCTCACGTCCATGCACAGCCCCAGGAAGAACGCCACGCCCATGCCAATGCGCGCTGGCTGGTGAACGCCCCAGAACACCAGCAGCAGCATCAGCACATCGGGCGCCCAGACAATGCGCCCCAGCGGGAGCATGTTGATGGCCAGGCCCGCTGCCAGGCTGGCGGCGATGAACACCGGATTGACCGGCAGCAACAGCGGTTCGCCGCGCGGCATGATCATGGCGCACCTCCTGCCGACCCGGTGACCGGGCCACTCGCACAGCCAGTGCGCGCGGACAATGTAGCGCCCGGCAGCGCCCAGGGCATCGACGCAACCGCACTCATCCCTTGCGCCCTCCCCGCTTGGCTGGGGCGGGATGTTCAGGCTCGGGCCGCGGCAGCGTGTTTTCGGCCAGCGGCTGCAGCACCACCACATGGCGCACACCCTGCACCTGCGCCAGTGGCATGCAATAGACGCGGGCGAAGGCAGAGTCTGCACGGCGCTCTACCCGCACCACACGGGCCACAGGCAGGCCCGAGGGGTACAGCCCGTCGACGCCACTGGTGGTCAGCAGGTCGCCTTCGCGCACATCGGCATTGGCGGGCATGAATCGCAGCTCCATGCCACCGTCATGGCCGGCCACCGGATCCCCATACGCCACGCCGCGCGCACCCGTGCGCACATTCAGTACCGGAATGGCCTGGTCGCGATCCACCACCAGGGTGACTTCGCTCACCAGCGGAAACACCCGTGTGACCTGGCCCAGCACGCCCGCCTCGTCCATCACCGGCGAGCCCGGCACCACGCCGCCGATCTGGCCCCGGTCTATCACCACGCGGCGCGTGTAGGGGTCGGCGGTGTCATAGATCACCTCGGCAGCCTGCGCGGGGGTGTCCAGGCGGTCGCGCAGCGCAAGCAGCTGGCGCAGCCGCCCGTTTTCGAGGGCCAGCTGTTCCGCCTGGTGGGCGCGCTGGCCCATCGTGGTCATGCTCTTGCGCGCCGCGTCCAGCTCTTGCTGCGCCACCTGCAGCGACTGGAAATACCCGGCGCCGTGGTGGGCCAGCTCCACGGGCTTGAGCATCAGCCACTGCACGGGGTAAAGCACCGTTCCCACCACCTGACGGAAAGGGTCGGTGATCTGGAACCGCGCATCGGCCACCATGAGAAAAACCGACAGGGCGCTGTAGACGGCCAGACGCGACAGGGCCGAAGGGCCCTGTTTGAAGAAAGGGGGAGCGCTGCGCTCCAGAGTACCCAGGGGCATGGTGCGCAGCGGTCAGGATCTGCCGCGGGGAGCGGGCTCCACGGACGGGTGCTCAGAAACAGGCATTGGAGCAGATGCAGTCGTGCAATTCAGAGCGCAAAAAAAGTGCCTGCAGCATACAGGCCTGCCGACTTACTCGCTCGTGAAAATGCTGCCCAGGCGGTCCATGCGCTCCAGGGCGATGCCGCAGCCGCGCACCACGCAGGTCAGCGGGTCTTCGGCCACCAGCACAGGCAGGCCGGTTTCTTCGGCCAGCAGGCGGTCCAGGTCGCGCAGCAGCGCGCCGCCGCCAGTGAGCATCATGCCGCGGTCGGCAATGTCGGCGCCCAGCTCGGGGGGGGTTTGTTCCAGCGCGTTCTTCACGGCCGAGACGATCTGGTTGAGCGGGTCCGTCAGGGCTTCCAGCACTTCATTGCTGGAGATGGTGAAGCTGCGTGGCACGCCCTCGGACAGGTTGCGGCCCTTGACTTCCATTTCGCGCACTTCGGAGCCGGGGAAGGCCGAGCCGATGTTCTTCTTGATGGCTTCGGCGGTAGGCTCGCCGATCAGCATGCCGTAGTTGCGGCGGATGTAGCTGATGATGGCTTCGTCGAACTTGTCGCCACCCACACGCACGCTGCCCTTGTAGACCATGCCGCCCAGCGAGATCACGCCGACCTCGGTGGTGCCGCCGCCGATGTCCACCACCATGGAGCCCGAGGCTTCCGACACGGGCAAACCGGCGCCGATACCGGCCGCCATGGGCTCTTCGATCAGGTAGACCGCCGTGGCGCCTGCGGCCTCGGCCGCATCCTTGATGGCGCGGCGCTCGACCTGGGTGGAGCCGCAGGGCACGCAGATGATGATGCGCGGGCTGGGGGTGAACAGCGTGCGCGGGTGCACCATCTTGATGAACTGCTTGATCATCTGCTCGGTGATCACGAAGTCGGCGATCACGCCGTCCTTCATCGGGCGGATGGCTTCGATGTTGCCGGGCACCTTGCCCAGCATGGCCTTGGCCTCGTGGCCTACGGCCTGGATGACTTTCTTGCCGTGGGGGCCGCCTTCGTGGCGGATGGCGACTACCGAGGGTTCGTCGAGGACGATGCCTTTGTCGCGGGCGAAGATGAGGGTGTTGGCTGTGCCAAGGTCAATGGCCAGGTCGGTGGAGAAATACCGACGGAAAGCTCCGAACATTCAAAAATCCTCTCGGGCACAGCATGCGCATCGGCCTGCCATCGCCAGGTATTTAGGGGGGTGTTTATGGGCTTTTTTCACGCAATTGACTCCCATTTACGGAGCTTTGCGGCAAAGCCGGGATAATACCCCATCCCCTGTGAATAACTCCCCGCGGCGCGGCCCTCGGCACAGCTTTACTTCTGGTTTCTTTCAATTTCCCTCCCTATGGCACTGACCCCCCAGGACATCGGCCGGATCGCCAATTTGGCACGGCTTGAGCTGACACCTTCCGAAAGTGAGCGCATGCTCACACAGCTCAACGGCTTCTTTGACATCGTGGAACAGATGCGGGCTGTGGATACCTCGGGCGTCACGCCCCTGGCCCACCCCGTGGCCGCCATCCAGGACGTGGCCCTGCGGCTTCGCGAGGACGTGGCCAGCGAGCCCAACCAGCGCGAAGCCAACCAGCAAAGCGCCCCCGCCGTCGAACGAGGCCTGTTCCTCGTGCCCAAAGTGATCGAGTAAGAGCCCCGCCGCATGACTTCCACCGCATTGCATGACCTGAGCGTGGCCCAGCTGGCCACCGAGCTGCGCGAGCGCCGCGTCTCGGCCGTCGAGGCCGCCCAGCATTTCCTCGCCCGCGCACAGGCCCACCAGAACCTGGGCGCCTACGTGGCCGTGAACCCGGACATCACCCTGGCCCAGGCCCGCGCGCAGGACGCCGCCATCGCCGCAGGCACCGCCGGCCCGCTGGCGGGCGTGCCGATTGCGCACAAGGACATCTTTGTCACCAAGGATTTCCCCAGCACCGCCGGCTCCAAGATGCTCGCAGGCTACCAGTCACCGTTTGACGCCACCGTGGTCACCAAGCTGGCCGATGCGGGCGCCGTCACTTTAGGCAAGCTCAACTGCGATGAGTTCGCCATGGGCTCGGCCAACGAGAACTCCGCCGTCGCCCCCGTGGGCTTTGACGCCCCCGCCCCGGTGCGCAACCCCTGGGCCACCGACCGCATCCCGGGCGGCTCGTCCGGCGGCAGCGCCGTGGCCGTGGCCGCGCGCCTGGCCCCGGCCGTCACCGGCACCGACACCGGCGGGTCCATCCGGCAGCCCGCATCGTTTTGCGGCATCACCGGCATCAAGCCGACCTATGGCCGCGCCAGCCGCTACGGCATGATCGCGTTTGCCTCCAGCCTTGACCAGGCCGGCCCCATGGCCCGCTCAGCCGAAGACTGCGCGCTGCTGCTGTCCGCCATGTGCGGCCCCGACCCGGACCGCGACTCCACGTCGCTCGACGTGCCCGCCGAGAACTTCAGCGCCAAGCTCAATGACAGCATCGATGGCCTGCGCATCGGCATCCCCGCCGAGTTCTTTGGCGAAGGCCTGGCGCCCGATGTGCGCGCCGCCGTAGATGGTGCCCTGAAGGAATACGAGAAGCTCGGCGCCAAGCTCGTGCCCATCAGCCTGCCGCGCACGCAGCTGTCCATTCCGGTCTACTACATCATTGCCCCGGCCGAGGCGTCGTCCAACCTCTCCCGCTTTGACGGCGTGAAGTTCGGCCACCGCGCCAAGGACTACACCGATCTGGTAGACATGTACAAAAAGACCCGCGCCGAAGGTTTTGGCGACGAGGTCAAGCGCCGCATCATGATCGGCGCCTATGTGCTGAGCCACGGCTACTACGACGCCTACTACCTGCAGGCGCAGAAGATCCGCCGCATGATCGCTGACGACTTCCAGAATGCCTTCAAGGACTGCGATGTCATCGCTGGCCCCGTGGCCCCCACCGTAGCCTGGAAGCTGGGCGACCACGGCAACGACCCGCTGGCCGACTACCTGGCCGACATCTTCACCCTGCCCGGCTCGCTGGCCGGCCTGCCCGGCATGAGCGTGCCCGCCGGTTTTGGCGAGGGCGGCCTGCCCGTGGGCCTGCAGCTGATCGGCAACTACTTCCAGGAAGCCCGCCTTCTGAACGCTGCACACCGCCTGCAGCAAGCCACCGACTTCCACCTCCGCCGTCCGGAGGGCTTCTGACATGACCGCCAAACTGATCCACGGCTACGAAGTCGTCATCGGCTTCGAAACCCACACCCAGCTCGCAACCCAGAGCAAGATCTTCAGCCGCGCGCCCACCGCCTTTGGCGCCGAGCCCAACACGCAAGCCTGCGCGGTGGACCTGGCCCTGCCCGGCACCCTGCCCGTGATGAACCGCGAGGCCGTGGCCTGCGCTATCAAATTGGGACTGGCACTCGGCTCCCACATTGCGCCCGTGAGCATTTTCGCGCGCAAGAACTACTTCTACCCTGACCTGCCCAAGGGTTACCAGATCAGCCAGTTCGAGATCCCGGTGGTGCAGGGCGGCGAGGTCGAGTTCTTTCTGGGTGACGAGAAGAAGACCGTGCGCCTGGTGCGCGCCCACCTCGAAGAAGACGCTGGCAAATCGCTGCATGAAGACTTCATCGGTCAGAGCGGCATCGACCTGAACCGCGCGGGCACGCCGCTCCTGGAGATCGTGACCGAACCCGACATGCGCTCGTCCGACGAAGCCGTGGCCTACGCCAAAGAGCTGCACAAGATCGTGACCTGGATCGGCATCTGCGACGGCAACATGCAGGAAGGCAGCTTCCGCTGCGACGCCAACGTGTCGGTGCGCAAGCCCGGCCAGCCGCTGGGCACGCGCCGCGAGATCAAGAACCTGAACTCGTTCAAGTTCATGCAGCAGGCCATCGACTACGAAATCCGCTGGCAGATCGAGCAGATCGAAGACGGCCACGCGATCCAGCAGGCCACCGTGCTGTTCGACCCGGACACGGGCGAAACGCGTGCGATGCGCACCAAGGAAGATGCGGCGGACTACCGCTATTTCCCCGACCCTGACCTGCCTCCGCTACACATTTCAGAGCAGTGGGTGCAGGAAGAACGGGCGCAAATGGCCGAATTGCCCCGCACCATGGCGGCACGGTTTGTGGCGGACTACGGCCTGCCCGAGTACGACGCCACCACGCTCACGCAGAGCAAGGCCATGGCGGCGTACTTTGAAGCGGCGGCCAAGGCCTGCGGCCAGCCCAAGCTGGCCAGCAACTGGATCATGGGCGAAGTGTCTCGCCGCCTGAACATGGCGGAGACCGGTATCGAGCAGGCCCCCGTCACGGCAACTCAGCTGGCAGCATTGATCGGCCGCATTGCCGACGGCACGATCTCCAACAACGCTGCCAAGCAGGTGTTTGATGCGCTGTGGACCGGGGAATCGAACGATGTGGATGCCGTCATCGAATCCAAGGGCCTCAAGCAGATGAACGACTCCGGCGCGCTGGAGAAGATCATCGACGAAGTGATTGCCGCCAACCCCGACAACGTGGCGCAGTTCCGCGCGGGCAAGGACAAGGCCTTCAACGCGCTGGTGGGCCAGATCATGAAGGCCAGCAAGGGCAAGGCCAATCCGACGCAGGTCAACGAACTTCTGCGCGCCAGGCTCGCGGGCTGAAACCGGACGCTGCCAGGGCGCACGCCGCCAGCACAAAGGGGCCCCAGGGCCCCTTTGTTGTGTGTGCGTCTGCCGCGTGTCTGACTAGCGCGAAGCGGCAGGGGCCGCCGGTGTCTCGCTCGCGGGGGTGGTGGCAATCACCGGGGGTGACCGCTGCGCATCCCACAGCTTGCGCAGCTGGGCGAGCTCGGTGTCAAAACGGGCGTGCACACGGCGCTTTTCCTGGTCCTGCCCCGCGATGAAGCGCTGCTGCTCGGCCACAATTTCTTCGTTTTCAGCCATCTTGCGGCGCAGGGTCATGGGCGCCTTGTTGGGGTCCTTCTTGTAGAACTCCATTTCCACGTCCAGCTTCTTGCGCTCGGCCTGGAGTTCGGTAATCCGCTTCTCTGCGGTGGCCGTAACGTCGTCCACCAGCTGAATGGCCGCCGCCCGTTCGACATCATGGGCGGCTTTGTCGGGGTAGCGCGCCACCAGCACACGTTCGCGGCGGCGCTCTTCGACCACGCGGGCACGCTCTTCGGCCTCCTTGCGGCGCTGGGCCTCCAGGGCCGTCCGTTCAATCTCGGTGAGCGAGGGGCCAATCTGTCGGCGCGTGGTGCCCGAGGGGCTGAGTTCGCGCTGTTCGCGGTCCAGGCATTCGGGGATGGGCCGGTCCGCGGTGAGTCGGCGCCCGTTGCGGTCCACGCAGGTGTAAATGCTGCCGGACGCCCCCTGGGGCTGCGCAGCGGCGAACTCTGCGCCCATGAGGAGCAGCACCAACCCACCGGTGACCCACGCCGACTTGCTCACAAATCATTGCCCTTCGTTAACACCATACCGCTGGCGATAGGCCAGCACTTTTTCGTGATGGGAGCGCATCCCCTCTTCCCCGTTCTGCGAGAGGTACAGCAATAAGTCTGCCAGCCTGGCAATCGCACACACCTGCATGCCCAGCTGGTTGCGCACATACTGCACAGCGCTGTGGTCCACGTCTTGGCCATTCTCGGTGGCTTTTTCCTGGCGGTCCAGCGCAATGGCTACCGCGTGGGGCGTGGCGCCTGCCGCCTTGATGATGGCGATGGACTCGCGGGCCGCAGTCCCGGCCGACATCACATCGTCCACGATGAGCACCCGGCCCTTGAGCGGAGCACCGACCAGCGTGCCGCCCTCACCATGGTCCTTGGCCTCCTTGCGGTTGTAGGCAAAGGGCACGTTGCGGCCCAGGCGCGCCAGCTCCACAGCCACGGTGGCAGCCAGCGGGATGCCCTTGTAGGCGGGGCCGAAAACCATGTCGAACTCGATGCCGCTGGCCAGCAGGGCTTTTGCATAGAATTCCGCGAGCCGCCCGATCTTGCGGCCATCGTCGAACAGCCCTGCGTTGAAAAAGTACGGGCTCAGGCGCCCTGCCTTGGTCTTGAATTCACCAAACCGCAGCACGCCCGACTCCACAGCAAAACGGACGAAATCCTGCGCCAGCTGGCCCTGTTCGGGGGTTTGCACGCCAACATCCACCATGGGGAAATCCTTGTTCAAGTTAACCAGCCTCAATCTCAATGGCATCCGCTCGGCCACCAGCAAAGGCGTGGAAAGCTGGATGGCAGCCACGCGGCCGGATTGTATTTGTGTGCAGGAAGTGAAGGCCCAGGCGGCCGACATGGCCAACCGGTTCGAGCGCATGGCGGGCCTGCAGGGCCACTTCCACTTTGCGCAGAAGAAGGGCTATTCCGGTGTAGGCATCTACACGCGCCACGAGCCGTCGGATGTAGTCATAGGCTATGGGTCTGCAGAATTCGATACAGAAGGCCGATATGTGGAGCTGCGCTTTGACACGCCGGTGCGCAGGCTGTCGATCATCAGCGCGTACTTTCCCAGTGGCTCCTCGGGCGAAGAACGCCAGCAGGCCAAGTTCCGCTTCCTGGCAGAGATGCATCCGCACCTCATGCGCCTGAAGGCCGAGCGCGATTTCATCCTGTGCGGCGACATCAACATTGCGCATCAGCAAATCGACCTCAAAAACTGGCGCAGCAACCAGAAAAACAGTGGTTTTTTACCCGAAGAGCGGGCCTGGATGACAAAGTTGTTGCACACAACTGATGAAGGCGGCGGCATCATAGACGTTTACCGACAGTTACAACCCACCGCGACCGACACCGCCTACACATGGTGGAGCAACCGGGGGCAGGCCTATGCCAACAACGTGGGTTGGCGTCTGGACTAGATAGTACGGCAAAAAACCCGCAAAATATGGGCATGATTTCCACCCGTGTCTATTCCTATCGCCGTTTCTCATCGGGCCGCCAAGCCCACGGACATAGTCTGGAACGGCAGACCGCATCGGCGCGAGCTTGGTGCGTGGAACACGGCCACGAGCTTGACGAGGAGTTCGAGCTATCTGACATAGCGACCTCGGCGTACACGGGGAAAAACGCGACGGACGGAGCGCTCGCAGCGTTCCTCCTGGCTGCCAAGGGCGGGAAGGTGCCCAGCGGCTCCATCTTGCTGGTCGAAAGCCTAGATCGGCTATCTCGGAACCATCTCACGGAAGCTATTGCCCTGCTTACGTCGATTGTCCAAGCTGGCGTGAGGGTTGTCTCGTTGCTTGATGGCAAGGAGTGGAACCGAGACAACATCAACGACACCATGAACTTCATGATGTCCGTACTGTTGTTCGCCCGGGCTCACGAAGAAAGCGCTACAAAGGCGAAGCGGGTAAGAGCGGCCTTTGCGAAGAAGCGAGACGCTGGCTTGGCGGTTGTTTCTCACGGACATGGGCCGGGATGGGCGCACCCACGGGAGGACCGTGAAGGGTGGGAGCTTGACGAAGCCAAAGCGGAGTCCGTGCGGAAAGTCTTTGAGCATGTGGCGGGTGGGCTGGGAGGCATAGCCATAGCGAGAATCGCCAATGCCGAAGGGTGGACGCTTCCATGGCGGGACCGAGCCAACACAAATACGCGTTGGGAGCACACACAGGTCAGCCGGTTGGTCCGCGACCGTCGCGTGTTGGGAGAGTGGCAGCCCAAGCAAATGGTCGAAGGCTCGCTGGAAGCACTCGGCGATCCCGTACTCGACTACTTCCCCCGTGTCATCACCGATGAGCTCTGGGGGAAAGTGCATGTCGCTCTGGACAACCGTACCGGGATACCACGCATACGCGGTGTTAAGGCTGACGTTTTGGCGGGCCTCTTCTATTGCAAGTGTGGGGAGAAGATGCAGCGCAAAGCCCCTTGGAAGCGAGGCTATGCCCGCTACTACTGCCTTGGTCAAATTGCGGGCAAAAGTGACTGCCGAGCCATCAGTGAAGCAGCCATCATCGACCACGGATTCTCTTGGTTGGCAACGTTGGAGTTTGGCCAGTTCCAAGAAACCGAAGCGCTGAGGCTTGCACGTGCGGCTATCGACGAAGCAGTGGCCAAGCTGGCGGAACTCGACGAACGCGCCGCGCGGTTCATGGATGCAATCGAGGCAGGCAGCGGCCAGGGCATCAAGCTCATCACCGAACGTCTGCGGCATATTGAAGCCGAACAGGACGCTCTGCAAGCAGTGCTCACCCAGCGTCGAGCAGAGTTGGCGGCTGCTCCAAAAGCAGGGGTGGACTTCGGCGCGCTTTTCGCTTACGACGTTCGGGCGGCTGTGGCGGACAAAGACGCAGTCAAAGAGCGGCACCGCATCGCGACCGCACTGAACCGACTACTAATCAAGGTAGTGTGGGACCCACGCGGCCACCTGCTGATGTACACCAGGGACGGGAACATGGCTGCCTACCTATTCCAAGAAGGAGAGCTGGACAGAGCACCCCGGCGTGATCGAAGTGCAGGGCACTAGCAGAAGTCGTGATTACCGCTGTTTCCACTATCTTCAAGAGGTGCCTGAGCGCTTCGCCGGTGGCCCTGCCAATAGCTTATCTAGCGCAACACCAGGTTTGATGCCGCATGCCTGGCACCAGCGTGCATAGAGCAACACATCCACGAAATTTTCTCCACGTTCGAGCTTGGACACATAAGACTGCCCAACGCCAAGGGCGACCGCCATCTGCTCCTGGGTAAGTCCAGAATGCCGCCTTAATTCGCGAAGTAACGCACGGATTTCGTCGTAATCGACGTGATACAGAGAGGTGTCCATGCCTCCCATCGTTTAGTCTGCCAAGCCGAGATTGGTCTAGGGGCGTACTTTCCAGTTGTTCGTCAGGGCAGTCATGCGTCGGGCGCCTTCTCATCTTTGGGCCAGTTGCCTGATGCGCTGCTGCCGGAATTCAGGCATCAGGCGCATCACTTGCTGGAACGCCAACCCATTTGCTAGCTTGGTTGCTCATCAAGGAGCAACATGCAAACATCAAAACCCCAGACGAGTGGCAAACCAAAACGCCGTAGCGATCAACGCCGAATCGCCGCCACAACCCTGCGTCACGCAGTGGATTACATGGACCACGCGCCGGTATGGCCAGCGCCCATTTGCGCACAAGGACTGTTCCGCCCCACGCAGAACGGTGCTGCTGCTCAGCCACTGGAAGTGCGTTTCTCATCCTTTATTCGGAATCACTCGTTTGACTATGTCGTGCGCTGCCGGCAGGCGCTGAACATCACCGACCAATCGCTCTACTTCCATCTTTGCCAGCTCGCAGCTTCGAGCAAAGAAGAGCGCGTGACCGAGGCTCATGGTATGTACGAAACATATCAGTCGGTGCTAGGGGCAAGCGGCTTTGGCGCAGACTCCGCCCTGACAGTTGTGAAGGCCAAACCGTCTGACCTTGCGGCAGGCATCGGCCTTACCCGCACAGGTACCAATACGCAATCCGTTTTGGCCTCCCTCAATCGCCTTTCGCAGACCACGATGGAGAGACGGCTGATGACCGGCGGTGCCGTTGCCGAGCATGGCTCCACCAAGTTCCTGGGATTGCTGTGTTTCGATGGAGAGGTGCATATCGTCCTGCACACCGAGTCCGGCTTCTTGGCGCGCAAGGTCGATGGTGAGGTGCACCGGGGAGTGTCATGGATCAACATGCGCGAGCAACGGCGCCTCGCTGGCAAGCCCGCCAAACGCCTACATGCATGGCTGTCCGCCTGGGCATCACCCGTCGAGCGCAGACTGGTCTCCCTGGACAAGCTCTTGATCAAGGTGTGGGGCGAAGTACCTTCGACACCCGCCATTCGAAAGGCCAGAATGCATACCCTTCGCGGAGCCGTGAAGGAGGTAGGCGAACTGTCGGGATGGACCTGTATCCTTGGCGACGATGGCGGCAGCGTGATTGCACGCAAGCCGCTGTTCGTGGGCACGCCGGCGCAGGCAGCCAAGAACCAGACCATCGCCACCGATCCGCTGCTGGCTGCGGACGCTGCAACGACAACCCAGAGCGTTGGAACGACAACCAAAGTCGCTGCGACCCCAACCAAAGTCGCTGCAACGACAACCGCCGTTTTGGCGAAACCAGCGCCCAGCCTGGATTCTGACGAGCTTGTGTTCGCGCTTTAAGACCACCTAG
>NZ_AGTS01000160.1 GCF_000238595.1 Acidovorax sp. NO-1
TAGCCCTGTATTGACATCAAAATAAAATGCTGCGCAAATTACTGGCCACGCTTTTTGTCATTGCACTTCACGCGAGCGCCTGGGGCGGCGAAAACACGATCACCAAAGGAGTAATCGATGGAAGCGCATACGACGCAAAATCAAAAACGCTAAAAATCTTCGGACACACCACCATAGAGAAGCTCGCGGACGATGAGCCTGCATTTGAGGTACATGTCCGTGGCAACTATGGAAAAATAAAAGATCTATCCATAGAAAAAAATCATTTCGCGGCCTCGTTTGCTTTCGACAGCGCTCTCCCGGGCGGGCTGAGTGAAATGCATGTTACTGCAACGCTAGCCAACAAAGATAAAATCGATTTCTTTGCAGCAAATGGAAAACTTGGACTTGTCCACGTTTCCAAGATATATGCGAGACATTGGTGGCTGTTGGTGGTCACACTGCTCGCCATTGGATTTATTTATACAAAACACTTCGAAAAAATAACCAATGGCATCGCAGACTGGATACAAACCAGACAAAGGCCTCTTTCAATTGGAGTATTTTTCATCTTCCTGAGCCTCGTCGCCATTGGGACCACAGGTAGTTCTTTCCGTATCGTACTTGATGGACCAGTAGCAAAAGCTGTCTCCAGCACAACAGGAAGTGATTCGAAGATATTCAAGCTCCAATACTCTCGCGGGGATGAATGGGGGATATTAACGCCCAATGTGATTGCACAGGTCAACCATACTCCCAAATTCCCCATCATTAACACTAACCTTGGGATCGATGGGCAAAACATGGGGGTTCTGGGTATGACGGGCGTCCCCATAGCGCAATGGTCTGCTTTGGCACGTCCCGCAACTTGGGGCTATTTTTTCCTCCCGCTCCGCCAAGCCCAGTCCTGGCATTGGCAACTGCCATTTTGGGGTTGCCTGCTCGTTTTGTGGTGGCTCCTCAACCTGATAAAGCCTTCATCAGCCGGCCGAAACCTTGCTCTGGCATCTCTCTTCGTCGTGGCGCCCTATGCAGCGGCTTGGTCGAATTGGCCTTTATATTTCACCTTATTTCCAGCGCTGGCATTTGCATGCACTATCAAGTTGCTACGTACACAGAAGTTCAGCCATGCATTGGCGTGGGGAGCGGCAGTGGGATATGCCCTTGCAGCATGGGTACTGACTCTGTACCCACCTTGGATGGTATCCATTGGGACCCTGCTTGCACTCCTCTTCACTGGCTGGGTTATTGATCAGCGAAAAACCCTGACATTCCATCGACCCCAGGTTGCGGGCTCATTCGCCCTCTTTCTTGTGCTGATGATGTTGGTGGGAAGCTGGTGGTCGGATACCAAAGATGCCATCCATCTGATGCAGAACACGGTCTATCCCGGACAGCGCACCACCCTCACTGGCGGGGACCAGAGCTTTCTCTGGGCGTTTCGTGGATATACGAATGCAGAGTCCATCACGTTCAGCCGGGACGATGCGTGGACAAACCAGCCTGAGATAAGCTCATACATCTGGCTTCCATTCGCCATGGCGTGGCTTTGTATTTACGGCGTATTGCAGCAAAGAAGAGAGAGATGGATCCTCCTGGGTTGCGCGCTGTTCATTGCCTATTATTTCATTTTTGCCTTCGTTGGCATTCCAGAATTTATCGCGAATGCGAGTCAATGGGGCAGGGTACCAGTCAATCGGGCGGATGTTTCCCTAGGATTGGCCTTCATCATACTGCTGAGTCTCATGAATACTGCATTGCCCCGCACGACGACGGACGGGTCGAATGTCGTTCTGAGGAAATCCTTGATCGCCATCACCGTCGCATTAAGTGCTTGGCTGGCGTATTTTGTGCTGACCAGAATGCCGCTGATCACATTCCCCAAGAGCAGCGCGGTGTATATCGCTGCACTTTTGACCATTGTGATTTTCAGCGTTTGGTGGTTGACCCAGAAAAATTTCAAAGGCCCTATCTTACTCTTCCTCATCTTCTTTCTTACGGCATCGTTGGGATTCAACCCGATAACCAAGGCCCCCAAAGATGTGAAACTACACCCCGAAGTGAAAGCACTGGCATCAGATGACACGGGCACGCTTCAAAGAACGCTGTTCGTCAGCGGAGAAGGAATGGGGCCACACTTTCTGCCTGCCGTTGGCCTGCCGGTGGTAAACGGGGTGCTCGCATATCCTCATACCAGCCTTTGGAAACAGCTGGCATTGGCGGAGAAAGACTGGCCGACAGTCAACAGGTATCAGCATCTGGCTTTCAAGACAGGCCCTGTCGCCAATGGCGGCACTTATTCTGTGGCATCTCCCTGGATGGAGTGGGTTGTAGTGACTCTCGACCCTAAAACCTTCGACTTCCGCCGCACCAGTGCAAAACGGGTGGCCGCTTTCGCGGACGAAGCGTTGCGGCTCCGCGATAGTCCGATGCTGAAAGAAATCGGAAGCTACGGAGGTTTGACGTGGTTCGTTGTTACCGACCCTGAGAAAATATAGGTTTTTCATGACTATTACCCTGGCTTTTTTCACCTTCGCCTGTGTGCTGGGCATCTCCTTTGGGCAACTACTTTTCAAAAAAGCCGCAGAAACTCTACCCGCAGCGCTGTCCGTCACTGCTTTCCTGCACAACGGATGGCTCATTGCCGCCTTCGCGCTGTACGGGGTCACCACGATTGCATGGGTCTGGGTACTTCGTCACGCTCCGCTGCATCTGGCCTATCCGTTCATGGGCTTGGCATTTTTGATCGTCCCGACTTTGGCGTGGGTGTTTTTGGGTGAGCCCCTGCACTGGCGCACGCTGGCAGGCGGTGCACTCATCATGGCCGGTGTGACGCTGGCCGCCACGAGTTAAGGAACTTCGACTTATGCGAATTGCCGTTGCCATCCCTTGCTACAAAGTTACTCAGCATGTGCTTGGCGTAATTGCCGCCATCGGTCCAGAAGTCGAGACGGTGTACGCCGTCGATGACGCCTGCCCCGATGGCAGCGGCCGATTCATCGAGGAACACAATCACGATCCGCGGGTGCGTGTGCTTTACAACCCGCAAAACCGGGGCGTGGGTGGCGCCATCATCACGGCCTACAAGGCGGCCATTGCGGACGGCCTGGACATCGTGGTGAAGATCGATGGTGATGGACAAATGAACCCCGCGCTGCTGCCACAGTTCGTGCGCCCGCTGCTGAGCGGCGTGGCCGACTACACCAAAGGCAACCGATTCTTCCGGCCCGAGTCGGTACAGGGCATGCCGCCGGTGCGGTTATTTGGCAACGCTGTGCTGTCGTTTCTCACCAAGCTAAGCTGCGGCTACTGGAACATCATGGATCCAACCAATGGCTACACCGCCGCCCGCACCTGCGTGCTGTCTGAGCTGCCACTGGACAAGCTGGAGCAGCGCTATTTCTTCGAAACCGATATGTTGTTTCGTCTGAACACGGTGCGTGCAGTGGTGAAAGATATTCCCATGGACTCGGTCTATGCAGACGAAGAATCCAACCTGAAGATTGGCAAGGTGTTACCCGAATTTCTGCGTAAGCATGGTTCTCGTCTATGGCGACGTTACGTGTACAACTATCTGGTACGAGACTTCAATGTCGGCTCTCTCTATAGCCTGAGTGGGCTGGTGCTTCTCTCCGTTGGGATCATGTTCGGCGCCTGGCATTGGTTCGTGAGCAGTACCACCCACCAACCTGCAACCAGCGGCACAGTCATGTTGGCTGCCCTACCCATCTTCATTGGCATCCAGTGTTTGATCGCATTTCTGCATTTCGACGTGAGCAACCTGCCAACTGAGCCCTTGAGCCTTTCGCTCAACAACCATGCGAGAGACATAAAGAAATGACCTGCTGGCCGGGTCGGCAGTTCGCCACCCTGACCATTCTCATCGCTGCCGCGTCATCCGCAAAAACTCCGCCACACGCGGTGACTCAGCGCACGCCGATGATCGTTGCGCCGACCGTGCAGGAGCTGTATCTGTGCGACGAAGCCATTGCAGACACTCGTTTTTCGGAACTCAAGGCGGCTTTGGCCCACTGCAACAAGCGCAAACTCAC
This sequence comes from Acidovorax sp. NO-1, assembly GCF_000238595.1. Taxonomy (GTDB): domain Bacteria; phylum Pseudomonadota; class Gammaproteobacteria; order Burkholderiales; family Burkholderiaceae_C; genus Acidovorax. Next base: position 4,032 of record NZ_AGTS01000160.1, read on the forward strand.
CGGAGCCCCAGCAATTTCCAGACTGCTCGATGTACTGGAACCTGGCGGTCCTAAGGGCAACGTCCAGGTCGGCTACACGGCCACGCTGCCGCTGCTGTCCCTCTATCGCAACACAACCAGAGGCTGGACTATCGACAAGAACCAGGTCGACCGCTTTCTGAGTTTGATTGCGGAGATTCAACGCCCCGTAGTAGTCTACTTTTTGGCTGACCACTTCGATTCCGAGAGCCCACTGGCAGAGGCACTAGCAAAGGACAAGCGCAACCTCATGCAGTTACGGGACGGCATGCCGCTAAAGCTGGACTATTTCGGCTATCGCATCGTTCCTTACACGATGTCTACCGACCCGGCCATCCCTGTCAACAAATACCGGTTCGAGGCGCTGGACTACCTTGCAAAACGTATCAATGCACTCCCCAAACCCGTACAGAACCGCATCGTGGCGTACACGCTGGCGGGCGAGTTGCACCACATGTTTCCCAACTTTGAAAGTGGCATGGGTGCGTACCAGGACATCCAGGTGACGGACTACAGCGCCGACTCGGTGGCGGGGTTCCGCCGATGGCTGGAAGCCAAGTACAAAACCATCCAGCAACTCAACACCCGCCACGGTTTCGCCTATACGTCGTTCGATCAGGTACCTGCGCCGTCCAAGGACATCCGTAAGGAACAGCTCGTTTCGTTCGCCGAGCACTACGACGCATACGCCGACGGCACCCTGCCCATCGCAGGCTGGCTGTGGGACCCGCGGCAAACCATCGAGCGGCTCGAGTTGTATGTGGACGGCAAACCGGCCGGCGCTATTGCACACGACTTGAACCGGCTAGACGTCTACCGCGCGGAGGAGTCCATCACCACACCCAATACAGGGTATCGGGTTGATTTTGACTACAGCGCGATGGCGCCGGGCCGCCACCTCGCGCAAGTGGTTGCTCACGCCCGCTCGGGCACGCGCCACAAGCTGGGCGAAGTCGAGTTTGCCGTTGTGCCGCGCGATCAAGGCCGCGTGAATGTCGTGCGCTTCTCCGCGCTGAAAGCACTTGACGACATCAAGCGCCTGCCTGGCGTGCGCACTTGGCTCGACATGCCACGCAGCCTGCAGGATGTGTATTACAACCCTCTTGCCCGGGACTGGAACCAGTACCGCGAGTCACAGGTTTACGGTTTCCTCAACGCATTTTACGAACGTGCCATCCAAAGCGGCTTGCCCGCAGACAAGCTGTATTCCCACCAGATCGTTCCCCGCGTCAACTCGTCGTGGAACCCGCAGCTTTTTGCTGCTGACCAGACCCTGCAAGGCATTGCGCCCTGGAAGCACGGTCTGAACATGTACGGGGGCGCCACTGACAGCGCCTGGATGCGCAGCTTTATCGCCCGCAACAAGATCAGCGACTACGGCGCGCCGGAGTTCAACCCCCAGCAGTGGAAGCGCGACGGTGTGCACTTGGCCGCGATGCAATCGCACTACGCTGCTGGAGCACGGTTTATCAGCCCTTACTACTTCTCCGTGATTCCCGATCGCTTCAAAGGCAACGCCGAGCACGGCGTGAACCGGATGGAACTTGGCCCCAACAACCCCAAGGATGGATCCGACCGCTTCTACCGCGCCATCATCGAATTTGCCAAGCAATGACTACAGCCTCTGACACCGCCTTTCAGCTATCCATGCAACCCCTCAGCGATCGGCACTCACACGCATGGCCTTGCCCAAGTGGCGTCCTCACTGACATCGACGACACCCTGACTACAGACGGCGCCATCACCGCCGATGCGCTAACGGCCTTGGCAGAGCTGCAGTCCGCCGGGCTGCATATCGTACCCATCACTGGCCGCCCGGTGGGGTGGAGTGAACCCTTCGCGTTGGCCTGGCCAGTGAATGCCATCGTGGCGGAGAACGGGGCCGTGGCTTTGATTCGGCAGTCCGATGGAACCCTTCTCAAGCGGTATCAGCAGGATGGGGCCACCCGCGCGTCCAACTTCGCTCGCATGCAGGAAGTTCTTGCACATATCGAGCGTGAAGTGCCTGGCGCACGGCGCGCTACCGACTCTCCCGGGCGCGAGACAGACATCGCGATTGACCACAGCGAATTCACCCATCTGCCGCAGGAGTCGATCGACCATGCAGTGCGCATCATGCGAGCGGCGGGGATGAACGCCACGGTGAGCAGCATTCACATCAACGGCTGGTACGGCGCACACAACAAGCTGGAAGGTGCGCGGTGGATTGTGCGGGAGCTGTTCAAACGAGACCTGGACACCGAGATCGAGCGATGGGTTTACGTGGGGGATTCCACCAATGACCAGCTCATGTTTGAACACTTCCCACACAGCGTGGGCGTTGCCAACATCGCGCGCTTTGTGCCGCATCTTACGCACCTGCCGCGCTATGTGACGGCGGGTGAGCGCGGCGCGGGGTTTGCGGAACTGGCACGGTTGATTTTGAGCAGAAACAGCCGCTAGCGCTTGCTGACAAAGCGCCATCAGCTATTATTCAGATAGCAATCATCGCTGATGGCCGTGCGGGTTGCCCGGCAACGCTTACCCGGCGGATTTGGCAGCCGGTTTGCGAGGCCGGCTGCGCGGGCGTGCGGGTGCGGATGCCGGGGTGGAGGCTCCGGCATCGACCTCAGCGGCTGAGGCCTCCGACGGAGTGATGGGCAGCTCTACGCCAGCATTTGCAGCATCTCCCGCGTCCACCGCGGCAAGCGTGCTGCTCGCACGGGGCGCGGCTGTCTTGCGCACTGCGGGCTTACGTGGCCTGGATCCTGCCTCGGAGTCACCTCCACTGCGGGCGCGGCTGCGGCGGGGGGCTGCGGGCTCGATGCCTTCGATGTCGCCGAGCGCCCCGCGTTCCGGCGTGTCCGTGTTGTCCTGGCGGGGCATGGCATCGATCCCACCCTCGGGCGACGCGACCTGGGGCTCTGCGGGCTGGCTGAAATAGCGGCTGGCCGGGCGCTCGGCAGGCGCATCGGCCTGCCCGGGGTCGGGCTGTTCGCTGCGCAATGCCGGGCGAAGTTCGGTGCGGTCCGCCTCTTCGCTGCGGCGGCCTCTTTGACGCCCGGAGGTGCCGGGTGCGTCCGCGTTGTCCGAGCGTGCGTCGGGCGCTATCGCGACCGCATGGAAATCATGGCGCGAGGCACCGCCATGGCTGCCGCGTTCTGCGGCTCCATCAGGCAGTGCGAGTGCCGCAGCCCCGCCGGGCGCACCCAGGCTGCGGTACACATACGCACCCGATTTTTCATCGCGCCCAAACTCCAGCAGCCCGCGCGCCTGCGCTTCTTCGAGCAGGTTGCCAAACGTGCGGAAGCCATAGCGGCCTTCGCTGAAATCGGGCTTGCGGCGCTTGATGGCCTCCTTGAGCACCGACGCCCAGATCTTGCCCGTATCGCCGCGCTCCAGCAGCAGGGCCTCGAAGGTCTCGACGGCCAGTTCCACGCCCTGGGTGCGGCGTGCGTCCTGGCTTTCCTTGCGATTGCGTTCCTCTTCGGGGCTGCGGCGGGGGGCGGCTGACGGAGTGCTGCCCGGGCTCTGGCGCCGGGCCTGCGCGCGCTGGTTCTCCCGCACCAGGTCGTCATAAAAGATGAACTCGTCGCAGTTCGCGATCAAGAGGTCAGAAGTGGACTGCTTCACGCCCACACCGATCACCTGCTTGTTGTTCTCGCGTAACTTGGACACCAGCGGCGAAAAGTCCGAGTCCCCGCTGATGATGACGAAGGTGTTGACGTGCGACTTGGTGTAGCAGAGGTCCAGCGCGTCCACCACCAGGCGGATGTCGGCCGAATTTTTGCCCGACTGGCGCACATGGGGGATTTCGATCAGCTCGAAATTCGCCTCGTGCATGGTGGCCTTGAAGCCCTTGTAGCGCTCCCAGTCGCAATAGGCCTTTTTGACCACGATGGAGCCCTTGAGCAGCAGGCGCTCCAGGATGGGCTTGATGTCGAATTTTTCGTACTGCGCATCGCGCACGCCCAGGGCGACGTTTTCAAAGTCGCAGAACAGGGCCATGCTGATGCTGTCGGAGGAGGATGCCATATCGTGTGCGAGTTCCGTTCAATGCTGCGGATCATCACACGGAACGGGCATGCCCCCTGCCGGATCCCCGCCTTACACCGGTTTGGCCAACCCCAGCTTTTCCACCAGCGCCTTCTCACGCGCAAAGGTGTCTTCGGCAAATTTCTTGTACTCGCTGGTGCTCATGTACATCGGCACCATGTCGTACCGCGCCAATGCGGTCCGATAGCTCTCCTGCTCCATGGCCTGCTTGAACGCGTCGTGCAGGCGCTTGACCACCGCATCGGGTGTGCCCTTGGGCGCACCGATGCCAAACGGCGAGTTCTGCACCAGGTTGAGACCCAGTTCCTTGAGCGTGGGCGCGTCGGGGAACTTGGCCAGGCGCTCGGCGCCCCAGGTGTTGAGCACGCGCAGCTTGCCGGCCTCGACCTGCGGCGCAAAGCCGGTGGAGTCGGCCGCCGCCATGATCTGCCCGCCCAGGATGGACTGCATCAGGTCGGCGCTGCCCTTGTAGGGCACGTGCAGCAGCTCCAGGCCCAGTTGCTGGGCGATGAGTTCCATCGTCAGGTGCGGGCTGGTCATGGTGCCGGTGGAGCCGTAGCTGAGCTTGCCGGGGTTGGCCTTGGCCCAGGCCACGAAGTGCGTCCAGGTCTTGAGCGGCGAGTCGGCAGGCACCACCAGACCAAAGGCATAGCCGGTGACGTTGAGTACGTAGCTAATGTCCTTGACCGGGTCCCAGTTGATCTTGGTGGTGTAAGGCAGGCGGAACACGCCCAGCGGAATCTGCGCCACCGTGTAGCCATCGGCCGGAGAAGTCTGCAGCGCCTGCGCGGGCAAGGTGCCGCCCGCGCCGGGCTTGTTTTCGACAATGACGGGCTGCCCGAGGATCTTGCTGGCGTTGTCAGCCAACGCGCGCATGGTGATGTCCGTAGGGCCGCCGGCCGGGAAGGCGATGATCAGCTTGATGGGTTTGCTGGGAAAGCTCTGGGCCTGCGCCAGGAATGCGGGGGCGGCGAGGCTGGCGGCTCCCCATTGAATGATGCGGCGACGTTGCATGGCGGGCTCCTTGTCATAAAAAACGCAATTTGACTGCGCCTGTGCCGCTGCAGCATCAATACAAGCCCTTACCTGCTGTCGCGCAGGTGGCAGTGAAAGAGCAGCACAAGCCCCGCTGCACCGCAGCGCAGCGCACCTCTGGAAAACCCGCAGCACCGTAGCCGCCCTCGCTCGGGTGCTGTACCCTGCCCTGGCCGCACAGCCCTTTTCAACCCATGGAGAACGCCCCGATTCCTCCCATATCGCTCTGGCGCGCGGAGTTCACGGACCCTGCCACGGAGCGCGCGTACCGGGCTGACATCCAGCACCGCATGGCCCGGCAGTTGCGCCTGGCGCTGTACGTGTGGGCCGCATTGCTGCTGTTGTTTGGCCTGCCGGACTACCAGGCCTTGGGCGGCAGCACCGTGTTCTGGACCTTGATGGGCTACCGGATGGGCACTGCGGCGCTGCTGCTGGTCGCTGCGACGGCCCTGCGGTCACGGCCGCACCTGGCGCCCGAAGGCCGCCTGGTGTTGTGGCTTCAGCTGGCGGGTTTCCCATTTTTCTTCCTGTTTCTGCTTTTGCGACCGGAGATGCGCGCATGGACGATCGGCATGGTCATGATCGTCAACCTGAGCCTCTTCATCTTCATTCCCGGGCGCGTGGCCCTTTGCGCGTGGGTGGCGCTGGTGGGTACCGCCGGCACCGTGGCCACGCTGGTCACCACGGGCACCGCGCCCACACTGGCCCCGGGGCTTGCCTTGCTGTTGACCCTGCCCGCCGTGGTGGGCTTTATCTCGGCCAACCGCCTCCAGCGCGTGCAGCGGCAGGAGTTCATTGTGCGCACCCGCCTGCAACAGGCCAACGCAGACCTGACGGCCGAAATCGCCCGCCGCACCGAATTGCAGGCCGAGCTGCAGCGCCAGGCCACCACCGACCCTTTGACAGGCCTGCTCAACCGGCGGGAGTTTGCGCAGCGCTTTGCGCTGGATCTGGCCCGTGCCGAGCGGGACCGCAGCCCGCTCTCTGTGGTGCTGCTCGATCTGGACCACTTCAAGAAGATCAACGACCAGTTCGGCCATGCCGCTGGCGACGAGGTTCTGCGCCAGGTGGCCCGGCTGTGCCAGCAGTGCTTTCGCAGCATCGACAGCATCGGGCGCCTGGGTGGGGAGGAGTTCGCGGTGCTGCTGCCCGGCGCCAGCCTTGACGGCGCGGCCGCCGTGGCGCAGCGGCTGGGGCAGCAGCTTGCGGCAACCCCGGTGGAATTCGGCGCGCACACCATCCCGCTGAGTGCCACCATGGGCGTTGCCGAACGCCTGCCCCACGAAAAAACGCTGGATGCCGTTTTGCAGCGCGCTGACCTGGGCCTGTACGCCGGAAAGCAGGCGGGCCGCGGCCGGGTGATGGTGTCCCGGCCTGACGGGCAGATCGTGCAACATGCGGACGCAATCGCGCCACCGGTATCGTCGCCCGCCCCCGGCGCGAGCGGGGCTCAGACCTTGTAGGTTGACAGCAGGATACTGGTCTCGGTATTGGCAATGCCGGGCGTGAGCCGGATGCGGCCAAGCGCGGCATCAAAGGCCTCCAGGCTCTCGGCGCGCACCTCGGCCACGATGTCCCAGCGGCCATTGGTGGTATGCAGCGTGCCCACGGTGGGCTCGCCGCGCAGGGTGCGGATGACGGCCGGGGCGGCATTGCCCTCGACCGCAATGCTCATCCAAGCACGGATGCGCTGGGGCTCCGAGTCAGGTCGCAGGCGCACGGTGTAGCCGGTGATGACGCCACTTTCCTCCATCTTGTGCAGCCGGTTCTGCACCGTGCCGCGCGAGACGCGCAGCTTTTGCGCCAGAGTGGCCACCGGCGTGCGGGCGTCTGCACGCAGGATGCTGATGATTTCGCGGTCAGTGTCGTCAAGTTTGGTCATAGCGTTCAGAGTATCTGTCTATTCGCCAATTTTCCATTCAATTTGTACATATTGAGAACTATGGGGTAACTGTGACTGTGCAGAGAATTCTCCGCACCCTCCACCCACACCAATCCTCGCCATGTTCACCCCTTCCGTCCAAGCCCCCAGCGCCGTGGTGATGGTGCGCCCCCACCGGTTCCACCCCAACCCCCAGACCGCCGCCGACAACGCCTTTCAGGCGCGCACGGCGCAGCATGCTCCCGACGAGACTGCGCTTCGCGCCTATGCCGAGGTCACGGCCGCCGCCGCCTGCCTGCAGGATGCCGGCGTGCGCGTGCACTTGTTTGAAGACACCGGCGAGCGCAACACCCCCGATGCGGTGTTTCCCAACAACTGGTTCTCCACCCACCCGGGGGGCCATGTGGCGATCTATCCGATGTACGCCGAAAACCGGCGGCGAGAGCGGCGCAGCGACGTGATCGAGATGCTCAAAGCCGAGTACCGCGTGCAGGACGTGATCGACTACTCCGGGCTGGAGGCCGACGGCATGTTTCTGGAAGGCACGGGCGCCATGGTGCTCGACCACCTGGGCCGCATCGCCTACACCGCGCAATCGAACCGCGCCGACCCGGTGGCCCTGGAGCGCTTTTGCACGCATTTCAACTATGAACCCATGGCGTTTGCCACGGCCGATGCACAAGGCCACCCTTGCTACCACACCAACGTGATGCTGTGCGTGGGCACCGCGTTCGCCCTGGGTGGCTTCCACATGATCACGGACCCGAAACGGCGCAGCGCCGTGCGGGAACGCCTGCTGGAAACGGGCCGTGAGGTGATCGAGCTGAGCACCTGGCAGATCGGCGAGTACGCGGGCAACGCGCTCGAACTCACAGGCACCCAGGGCCGGGTGCTGGCACTGTCGGCCCGCGCAGCCGCCAGCCTCACCGCCGAGCAGCGCGCCGCCATTGAACGCAGCGCGCGCCTGTTGCCGCTGTCGGTCCCCACCATCGAGCAGGCCGGCGGATCCGTGCGCTGCATGCTGGCGGGGGTACACCTGGCGCGGCGGGGCGCCCCGGAACCAAAAATACAAGCAAAAATGGCTTCCAGAGCTTTATCAGCAAGCGTCAACAGCTATATTTTTAATAGCAAATGATTCACAGGCCACCGTCGGGATCCTGCCCCTGCAGTGGATGAATCTCCAGCGGAGCATCGCAGCCCACCCCCGAGGCAATCCACCGGCGGGCCAGCGCAGCAAGCACGGGCTGGGCCCAAGGATGGGTGAGCCCGGTCACACCGCCCGGGTCTGCCACCATGCCACACCAGTACCGCTGGTCCGCTTCGCTCCAGCGCAGGGCTGCGCAGGCGCCCGTGCGGCGGCGCGATACCAGCATCCCCAGCGGGCAGGGCTCGGCCAGGCAGCACACGCCACACCCATTGCATGGCGCGCCCAGGGCAGGCTGCATGGGAGCCTCGGGGTGCCGCCACACCACGACTTGGTGATCAGGGGGTTTTACGGGCATAGAAGTAGAGGCACCCCGCAACGGGGGCACAGGGTCGCATTGTGGCTCCGTGCCACGCGTCCTGTACTGGGCCCGCAGCCAGCGACCGAAAAAAACCCCGCGGCGAACCAGCGGGGTCAAACCGGTCGAAGGACCGGGAGGGAGACAATGCAATCGGTGCGGCGAGCGCGTGTCTGTAAAGGCGGCCGGTCAGCAGCCCGAAGGGCGATTCGGCCGCATGGGCACCACGCCCGAAACGCGCAAGGTATTGGCAGAGCCATCGGTGGCGGTGAGGGTCGTGCGGTTGAAACGCACCTGGTCGCTTTCACGCACCACGGCGGTGTCCGTGGGTTGATCGCTGCCGTATTCCTTGCCGTCAAACGTCAGAAACACCTTGTAGAGCTCTCCTGCATCCGGGCGGTAACGAATGTCGCCAAACGCAGTGGCGGGCGAGCCCACCTTGTTGGCCCCGTCGAAGTTGAATGCACACACCTCGGGTGCCGAGCCGATGGGGTTGTTCTTCTCCACATCGGTCAGGTTGATCGCGCCGTTGCCGTACACGCCATTGAGGTCCGACAAACTGGCGCTGGTCACGGTCAGCACACCGGGCTCGTTGCTGGGCGTGGGGTCGTCATCATTGCCGCCGCCGCCACAGGCGACCAGCAACACCGAAGAAGCCGCAATGGCAGACCAGGTCTTGAGAAGATGGAAAGCGTTCATGGTGAGGGGATCCTGAAGGGTTTGGGTAGGGTGTAAAGGCGGGGAAGGTCATCCCCTGCAAACCCATCGTAGGAAACCCTGACGGCGCCACACGTGCTCCAATTTCCGCGCCGCGCGTAGGACAGCGCCCGGCGCACTCACGCGCGTGGCGCGCCAATACGCCCGCCCCCGATCCAACTCAGCGCGCCAGCACCGGCGCCAGCGCCTTGCCCGTGTGCGTACCTGCCGCCACCACGTCCTCGGGCGTCGCGGCCGCCACGATACGCCCGCCTGCGTTGCCACCTTCCGGGCCCAAGTCCAGGATCCAGTCAGCCTCAGCGATCACGTCGAGGTCATGCTCGATCACGATCACGCTGTGGCCGCCATCGACCAGGCGGTGCAGCACGCGGATGAGCTTGTCCACATCGGCCATGTGCAGGCCCACGGTGGGCTCGTCCAGCACATACAGTGTGTGCGGCGCCTTCTGCCCTCGGCGGCCCACCTCGTCGCGCACCTTGGTGAGTTCGGTGACGAGCTTGATGCGCTGCGCCTCGCCACCGCTCAAGGTCGGCGACGGTTGGCCCAGCGTGAGGTAGCCCAGGCCCACGTCCTGCAAGAGCTGCAGCGGGTGCGCAATGCTGGGCATGGTGGCGAAGAAGCCCACGGCCTCATCCACCTCCATCTGCAGTACGTCGCCAATGCTCTTGCCGCGCCAGGTCACGGCCAGGGTTTCGGGGTTGAAGCGCGCGCCGTGGCAGGTTTCGCAGGGCACCTTCACATCCGGCAGAAAGCTCATCTCGATGGTGCGCACGCCCGCGCCTTCGCAGCCGGGGCAGCGGCCCTCGCCGGTGTTGAAGGAAAAGCGCCCGGCGGCATAGCCGCGTGCCTTGGCCTCCAGCGTCTCGGCAAACAGCTTGCGGATGGTGTCCCAGAAACCGATGTAGGTGGCAGGGCAGGAACGCGGCGTTTTACCAATCGGCGTCTGGTCCACTTCGAGCACGCGGTCAATGCTCTCGAAGCCCGACAGGCCCGTGCAACCGACCAGTGGCGGCGCCTTGCCAGCGTCCATGGCATCGCGCCCGGCCTTGGTACTGCGCTGTTGCACCCAGGCCTGCACGTTAGCCAGCAGCACATCGCGCGCCAAGGTGGACTTGCCCGAGCCGCTCACGCCCGTCACGGCCACCAGGCGGTGCAGTGGCACGGTGGCCGTCACGTTCTGCAAGTTGTGCAACTGCGCGCCATGCACCGTAAGCCAGCGCATGGCGGCACGTTCCTTGGCCTCGGTCAGCGCGTCTGCGGCCAGCGATGCAGCCTGGGCTGCGCGCTTCTTGACGGCAGCGCTTTGCCGGCCGGTGGGCGCTGCGGCTTCGGCCCGGGCAAAGGCGGCCGTGGCCTCGGCACTGACTTCGCTGGCCGACATGCTGCGGCGCAGTTGCAGCGGGTGCTTCATGGCGTGCAGCAGGTAGCGGCCGGTTTGCGAATCTGCCGCGCCCGTGATGTCGGACACGCTGCCCTGCGCCACCAGGCGCCCGCCGCGTTTGCCCGCGCTGGGGCCAATGTCGATGATGTGGTCGGCGCGGCGGATGGTGTCTTCGTCGTGCTCCACCACCACCAGCGTGTTGCCCTTGTCGCCCAGCTTGTGCAGGGCGTTGAGCAGGATCTGGTTGTCGCGCGCATGCAGGCCGATGGTGGGCTCATCGAGCACATAGCACACACCCTGCAGGTTGCTGCCCAGCTGCGCGGCCAGGCGAATGCGCTGCGCCTCGCCACCGCTGAGCGTGGGCGCGCCCCGGTCGAGCGTGAGGTAGCCCAGGCCCACTTCTTCGAGGAATTCGAGGCGGCTCTGGATCTCGGGCACCAAGTCGCGGGCGATGTCGCCTTCGCGCTGGGTCATGCCGCCCTCAATGCGCAGGGTCTCGATCCAGCGGCGTACATCCGTCACCGACAGCGCGGCGATTTCGGTGATGCCCACGCCAGCAAACTTCACAGCGCGGGCCGTGGCGTTCAGACGCGTGCCGTGGCATGTGGGGCAAGCGGTGTCCTGCAAATCTTCCACCTCGGGCTCGGCAAAGGTCTGCTCGCGGCCTTTTTCCTTGTCGTCCTGCACCGAGTCGTCAAACACCTTGCGCTGGTCCTTGGTGAGCTTGACGCCCGTGCCCACGCAGTCGGGGCACCAGCCGTGTTTGCTGTTGTATGAAAAGAGGCGCGGGTCCAGCTCGGCATAGCTGGTGGCGCACACCGGGCAGGCGCGCTTGGTCGAAAAGGCTTGCAGATGGCCAATACCGGCCGTGGGCAAGCCGCCCTCCATGGCCGCAGCCAGCGTGTCGATGCTGCTCAGCACATGCACCACGCCCTTGCCGTGCGTGAGCGCGTCGGCCAGCGCCTTGCGGAGCTGGGCTTCGTTCTCGGGCGACACATCCAGGCTGGCAACAGGCAGCTCAATGGTGTGCTCCTTGAAGCGGTCGATGCGCGGGAAGTTGGTAGTGGGCAGGAAGTTGCCATCCACGCGCAGATGCGTAAAGCCGCGCGGGCGCGCCCAGTCGGCCAGCTCGGTGTACACGCCCTTGCGGTTCATCACCAGGGGCGCCAGCAGGCCGATGTGCTGGCCACGGAACTGCGTGAGCAGCTGCGCGGCGATGCTCTCGGGCGTCTGCGGCTGCACGGCGGCACCGTCCTTCACGCAGTGCTGCGTGCCCAGCTTGACGTACAGCAGACGCAAAAAGTGCCACACCTCGGTGGTGGTGCCCACGGTGGACTTGCGCCCGCCGCGCGACAGGCGCTGCTCGATGGCCACGGTGGGCGGAATGCCGTACACCGCATCCACCTCGGGCCGACCAGCGGGCTGCACGATGGACCGCGCGTAGGCATTGAGCGATTCGAGATAGCGGCGCTGGCCTTCGTTGAACAGGATGTCGAACGCCAGCGTGGACTTGCCCGAGCCGCTGACGCCAGTGACCACATTGAACTTGCCACGCGGAATGTCCACGCTCAGGTTCTTGAGATTGTGCTCTTTGGCGTTGACGATTTGTATGGCGTTTTTGGCCTCTAGCGCTTTACCATCAAGCGCAACAAGCTCACTTTTTCGTAGCACCGCAGCTTTTTCATGCACCGAGTGGCCGCCCACGCCCAGGGCCAGTTCGTAGTCGCGCAGCGCCTGCCCGGTGTGCGAGGTGGCGTGCTGGCGCACGTCCTCGGGCGTGCCCTCCGCCACGATGAGGCCGCCCGCGTAGCCGCCTTCAGGGCCCAGGTCGATGAGCCAGTCGCTGGCGCGGATCACGTCCAGGTTGTGCTCGATGACGATGAGCGAGTGCCCTGCGTCGATGAGCTTGCGCAGCGCGCGCATCAACTTGGCAATGTCGTCAAAGTGCAGGCCGGTGGTGGGCTCGTCGAACAGGAAGAGCGTGCCCTTGCGGGCGACGGACTGGCGCGATTTGGATGCGCTGCGCGCGGCCTCGGCCAGAAAGCCTGCAAGCTTGAGGCGCTGCGCCTCACCGCCTGACAAGGTCGGCACGGGCTGGCCCAACGCCACATATTCGAGCCCCACATCCACGATGGGCTGCAGCGCGCGGATCACATCACGGTCATTGGCAAACAGGTCGGCCGCCTCGGCCACCGTGAGAGCCAGCACATCGGCCACATTCATCGTGCGCCCCCCGCGCTCGATGGTGATCTCTAGGATCTCGGGCCGGTAGCGCTTGCCGTCGCAATCGGGGCAGCGCAAGTACACGTCTGACAGGAACTGCATCTCCACATGCTCAAAGCCCGAGCCGCCACAGGTCGGGCAGCGCCCATCGCCGCTGTTGAAGCTGAACTTGCTGGCCGTGTAGCTGCGCTGCTTCGACAGCGGCGCCACGGCAAACAGTTCGCGGATGCTGTCCCACGCGCCCACGTAGCTCACGGGGTTGGATCGGGCGGTTTTTCCGATGGGGGATTGATCGACAAACACAACATCCGACAGATGGTCGGCGCCCAGCATGCGGTCGTGCGCGCCCGGCGTGTCGGTGGCCTTGCCAAAGTGGCGCAGCAGTGCGGGGGCCAGTACGTCCTGGATCAGGCTCGACTTGCCCGAGCCACTGACACCGGTCACGGTGACCAGGCGCTGCAGCGGGAACTCCACCGACACGTTCTGCAGGTTGTGCTCGCGTGCGCCCTCCAGAATGAGGCGAGGCGTCGATTCCGTCACCATGCGCTTGAACCCAAAACCCACGTGCTTGCGCCCACCCAGGTAGGCGCCGGTCAGCGTGTCGGCGTTGCGCAAATCGGCCGTGGTGCCGTCAAACACGATCTGCCCGCCCAGGCGGCCGGGGCCGGGGCCCATGTCGATCATGCGGTCAGCCGCCAGCATCACGGCCGGGTCGTGCTCCACCACCACCAGCGTGTTGCCCGCGTCGCGCAGGCGCAGCATGGCCTCGGTGATGCGGTGCATGTCGCGTGGGTGCAGGCCGATGCTGGGCTCGTCGAGCACGAACAGCGTGTTGACCAGGCTGGTGCCCAGCGCGGTGGTGAGGTTGATGCGCTGCACCTCGCCACCGCTGAGCGTACGGCTTTGCCGGTCTAGGGTGAGGTAGCCGATGCCCACGTCGCACAGGTAGCGAAGGCGCGTGGTGATTTCTTCGTGCAGCAGCTTGAGCGCTTGCGCATCGCCGCCCTTGGCGTCGTCGCCCACCGGTAGCTGCATGCGGTCAAAGAACTGGCGCAGTCGGTCAATGGGCAGCAGCATCAGATCGTGCAGGCACAGGCCGGGCAGCGCCTCCAGCTGCTCGCGCGACCATTGCACAGCCTCGGGCATGAAGCGTTTGCCGGGCTCCAGCACCGCGTCAGCATCCTCCTTGCGGCCAATGCGCCAGAGCAGGCTTTCGGTCTTAAGCCGCGCACCCGCGCAGGTGGGGCATGGCGTGTAGCTGCGGTACTTGGACAAGAGCACGCGGATGTGCATCTTGTAGGCCTTGCTTTCGAGGTACTCAAAAAAGCGCTTGATGCCGTACCACTGCTTGCTCCATTGCCCGTCCTTGTAGCCGGGGGCGCCGCCGATCACCCATTTCTTCTGATCGTCCGTGAGCTTGTTCCAGGGCGTGTCGCGCGGGATGCCTGCCGCCTCTGCGTGGCGCATGAGGTCGTCCTGCGCTTCCTTCCATGCAGGCGTCTGGATGGTCTTGATGGCACCGGCGCGCAGGGTGAGCTTGTCGTTGGGGATGACCAGGCCGTAGTCCACGCCGATCACGCGGCCAAAGCCCCGGCAGCTGTCGCATGCGCCCACGGCGGAGTTGAACGAGAAGGCCGAGGGGATGGGGTCGCTGTAGCGCAGGTCGCTATCGGGGCAGTGCAGGCCGGTGGAGAAGCGCCAGAGTTCTGGCGCTACCGTGACTGACTCCGTTCGCGTTGAGCCTGTCGAAACGCTTTCCCGGCCTTCGACAGGCTCAGGCTGAACGGGCTGGGGGATGACATAGACGTTCAAACGACCCGTGCCACGTTTCAGCGCCACTTCAATCGCCTCAATGACCCGCGCTTTTTCGGCATTGCCCAGGCGGAAGCGGTCTGCCACTACATCCAGCACCTTGCGCGGGCCGGTGGGCGTGGCCACCTCGCGCTCGGCCTGCACTTTGGTGAAGCCACTGGCGGACAGCCATTGCTCGACCTGCTCGGCCGATGTATTGGCGGGGAGTTCGACCGGGAAGGTCAGCACGATGCGTGGATCACTCGCGGCAGCGCAACGCGCGGCCAGCTCGGCGTAGATGGTTTCCGGCGAGTCATGGCGCACCGACTGCGCCGTCTGCTTGTCAAACAACTGGCCCGCGCGGGCGAACAGCAGCTTCAGGTGGTCGTTCAGCTCCGTCATCGTGCCCACGGTGGAGCGGCTGGAGCGGACGGGATTGGTCTGGTCGATGGCAATGGCGGGCGGCACGCCCTCGACCTTGTCCACGGCGGGCTTGTCCATGCGGTCGAGGAACTGGCGCGCATAGGCGCTAAAGGTCTCCACATAGCGGCGCTGGCCCTCGGCATAGAGCGTGTCAAACACCAGGCTGGACTTGCCCGAGCCGCTGGGCCCCGTGACCACCGTGAGTTCGCCGGTGCGGATGTCCAGATCCAGGTTCTTGAGGTTGTGCTGGCGTGCGCCGCGGATACGGATCAGTCCCTGGGTCATGAAGGCGGTCTTTCAGGTGTGAGGCCGAATATTCTAGGGATGCAGGGGTCGGTCTGCGCCGCGTCGGGCCATTACCCCTCCCGGTTGCGCTGAGGCGCAGCCAGATGCTGCAGACGCGGGCCTGCGTCCACCCCGGGGCAGAGGTTACACATGCTTACAGCGCATGGTTTTAGACTGCATTTTCTACAAGAGAGGAGACGGCCGTGAAGCAGTGGCAAAAAGCAGGGGTAGGCATCGCACTCTGGATCTCGGCGCTTTCAATGGCGCAGGCGCAGATTCTGGTCGGCCAGACAGCCGGGTTTTCCGGGCAGGTGGCTGCGGGCGTGAAGGAGACTACCGACGGCGCGCTGCTGTACATCGACGCCGTCAACGCCAAGGGCGGCGTGAATGGCCAGAAGATCGAACTGACGTCGCTGGACGACAAGTTCGACCCCAAACTCGCTGCCGAGAACGCGCGCCAGCTGATCGAGGAGCAGAACGTTGCCGCCATGTTCCTCACGCGCGGCACCCCCCACACCGAGGCCATCATTCCGCTGCTTGAAAAGCACGGCGTGGCACTGGTAGGGCCGTCCACGGGGGCCATGGTGCTCCACCAGCCGGTGCGCAAATACATCTTCAACGTGCGCGCCACTTACCAGCGCGAAGCCGAAAAGGCCATGACCCACCTGGCATCGATGGGCATCACCCGCATCGCGCTGATGTATGCGGATGACAGCTTTGGCGCCGACGGCGTGGCGGGCGCGCAAAAGGGGCTGGCAGCAGCCAAGCTCACTCCCGTCGTGCTGGAGAAGTTTGACCGGGCCAAGCCCGATTTCGCCCCCATCGTCGCCAAGATCGCCAAGGCGGATGCCCAGGCCGTGCTGATGGTGGCCTCCGGATCGGCGGTGGTGGACGCGGGGGCGGCCCTGCGTGCAGCGGGGTCTGGGGCACAGATCGTGACGCTGTCCAACAATGCGTCGGGCGGGTTCATCAAGAGCCTGGGGCCCAACGCGCGCGGCGTGATCGTGACCCAGGTGTATCCCAACGAGCGCGCGGTGACCTATGCCATGGTGAAAGAGGCGCAGGAGCTGGCGAAAGCCAAGGGCCTTTCCGAAATCACCCCCGCCATGCTCGAAGGTTTCGCCGCAGCAAAGGTGCTGGTCGAGGGGCTCAAGCGCGCAGGCCCCAAGCCCAGCCGCGACAAAATCCATGCCGCACTGGAAAGCATCCGCAAGTTCGACCTCGGTGGACTGGAGGTGTCCTACGCCGCTGACGACCACACCGGCCTGGACTTCGCCGACCTGTCCATCATTGGCACCGACGGCAAGTTCCGCCGCTAAGCCCCGCACCACCCCGGGCGGGGTTGCTCGCCCTTCCACCAAATTCGTAGACCCGGCTTAGCCGGGTCTACGCGTTTTTACGGATTCCCCGTCACATATCTTCACTATATTTGCGCCTCCACACTTCTAGCATCAAGGCACACGCATGAGATTCACACCCTGGCTCCGACGAGCCGCAGCCCTGGCAGCCTTCAGTACCCTCAGCTGGGCGCATGCGCAAATCCTCATCGGCCAGACAGTGGGCATCACGGGCTCGGCAGCAGCCACCGTGGCCGAATCCATGAAGGGCGCTGCGCTCTACATCGATCACATCAACGCACGCGGAGGGGTGGGCGGCCAGAAGGTGGAAATTGTGTCCCTCGACGACAAGTTCGACCCCAAACTCACCCTCGACAACACCCGCATCCTGATCGAGGAAAAAGGGGTCGTCGGCCTCTTCATGACGCGCGGCACCCCGCACACCCAGGGCATCATGCCGCTGCTGGACCAGCATGGCGTGCCCCTCGTAGGCCCTTCCACCGGCGCCATTGCACTGCACAAGCCGGTGCACAAATACATCTTCAACGTGCGTGCGCCGTACCAGCGCGAGGTGGAGAAAGCCATCACGCACCTCAACACCCTGGGCGTCAAACGCATTGGCGTCGTGCATGTGGACGACACCTTTGGCGCCGACGGCCTGGCGGGCGCACAGCTGGGCTTCAAGGCGAACAGCCTGGAGGCGCTGTTTGTCGAAAAGTTTGACCGGGCCAAACCCGACTTCAGCGCCATCGCTCCGCGGGTGGCCACCAAGGAACCGCAGGCCGTCATCTTCATCGGCACCGGCGCCGC
Source organism: Acidovorax sp. NO-1 (assembly GCF_000238595.1). Classification (GTDB taxonomy): domain Bacteria; phylum Pseudomonadota; class Gammaproteobacteria; order Burkholderiales; family Burkholderiaceae_C; genus Acidovorax. Next base: position 21,471 of record NZ_AGTS01000160.1, read on the forward strand.
GGTGGTGGACGGCATCAAGGCGCTGCGCGGCGCCGGTGTCACCGGGCAGATCGTCACGCTGTCCAACAACGCCTCGGGCGGGTTCGTGAAGGCACTGGGCGATCAGGCCCGTGGGGTGGTGGTGACACAGGTTTTCCCGTCAGAGAGATCGCTGAACCACGCCGTCATCAAAGAGGCCATGGATCTGGCTCGCGCCCGGAATGCGGGTGAACTCACACCTGCCATGGTGGAAGGCTTCGTGAGCGCCAAGGTGTTGGTCGAAGGCCTCAGACGCGCGGGCGCCAAGCCCGATCGGGCCAAGCTGCATGCCGGGCTGGAAAGCATCAAGAACTGGGATCTGGGCGGGATGGAGCTGAACTACAGCGCCACGGACCACAGTGGCCTCACGTTCTCCGACCTTGCCATCATTGGCCCGGACGGCCGGTTCCGGCGATAACCGCGCAGCGGGGTACGGCCCCCGACTTCAGCAACTACAGCACGGCGAACAGCTTTTCGCGCAGCTCGGGAAGCCGCTTCTTGCCTGCGGCGTTGCCTTCCATGGCCTGCGCCCACGATACATACACACGGCGCAGATCTTCGCTGGTCTGGCAGGCGTGGATCGCCTCGATCAGCGAAATGCGGTTGTGGTGCCCGAAGATGGTGTTGACCGTGTTGGTCATGAAGTTGCGGGCCATCTCCACATCCTTGGCGGACCTGGTTTGCGCCGGCGGCAGGTCGGCCAGCTCCGCGTTGGCCACAGCGGGTTGTGCGGGTGCGGCCGCAGGCGGGGCTGCAGCGGCAGACACCGGGGCAATGCATTCACGGGAGAGCAATTCCTCCAGCAGGTTCAGGATGTCGCTCCCCGCGACAAAGGCCCCGAGGTCTTTGCCTGTCCTGTGGCCATCCACCAGAATCAGCACGCGCCGGGCCAACACGCTCAAGCCCAGCGACCGGGTTTGAACCTCCAGCATTCCCTGCGGGGTCTTGGCGAATGGTGTGAGCAGGTAGGTCAATTCGTCGGCCATGGTGTGATGAGGATCGAGGTGGTGATGTGTGTGAGACAACGCATCAGAAAACTGAACTGCAATGCTGCATCAGGTGATGGCACGGAGCGATGGGTTTGATCGACCAGGGGCTTGGTGTTTTCCCTGAAGCCAGCCGACCCCAGCGTGTCTGTAACGCCATGTGACTGCTGGAGTTTTGATGGGCAACGGCCGCGTGCCAATGGTGTTTTCACCAACACCCCGAGATGACAACGGCACGACACAACGCATCCCCTCAGTGTTTTCCCTTGAGTCGTAAAACTCGCGTCAGCTTCGTCAATTTCATCAGTTCGCTGTAAGGAAGCGTCGCCACAGTCACCCTCGCAATCCCGTGGCCTGCCCGCGGAATGTGCAGGGGCAGCGGGGATTCTTCGCTGCGTTTCTGTTCTCAAACATGAGGGGACTTCATGAAGCAAGACACCAGCAGTCATGCCTACTGGAAAGCCACGCTCGCGCTACTCACCAAGATTCTGATCATCTGGTTTTTAGTGTCGTTCGGCGCGGGGATCCTGTTCGTTGACTTGTTCAACAAGATCAGTCTCGGCGGTTATCCGCTCGGGTTCTGGTTCGCCCAGCAGGGCTCCATCTACATCTTCATTGCGCTGATTTTTTATTACGCCAAGAAGATGGGCGACATCGACCGTCAGTTCGACGTGCATGAAGACTGAGGGCTGACATCATGGATCTTCAAACCACCATCTACGTCTTTGTCGGTCTGAGCTTTGCGCTCTACATCGGCATTGCTGTGTGGGCCCGCGCGGGTTCCACCAGCGAGTTCTACGCGGCGGGCGGCAGCGTCCACCCCATTACCAACGGCATGGCCACCGCGGCCGACTGGATGAGCGCTGCCTCGTTCATCTCCATGGCCGGCCTGATCTCCACCATGGGCTACGGCGGTGCGCTGTTCCTCATGGGCTGGACAGGCGGGTATGTGCTGCTGGCCATGCTGCTGGCACCCTACCTGCGCAAGTTCGGCAAGTTCACGGTGCCCCAGTTCATTGGTGACCGCTTCTACTCCAAGAGCGCAAGCACCATCGCCGTGATCTGCCTGCTGGTCGCATCGATCACCTACATCATTGGTCAGATGACCGGTGTGGGCATTGCGTTCTCGCGCTTCCTCGGTGTGTCCAGTGACACGGGCATCTATGTGGGCATGGCCATCGTGTTTGCCTACGCCGTGTTTGGCGGCATGAAGGGCATCACCTACACCCAGGTGGCGCAGTACATCGTGCTGATCCTGGCTTACACCGTGCCTGCCGTGTTCATCTCGCTGCAGCTCACGGGCAACCCGCTACCTCAACTGGGCCTGGGTGGTACCTACGTGGGCACCGACATGTCCCTGCTCGCCAAGCTGGACCAGGTGATCACCGAGCTGGGCTTTGGCAAGTACACCACGCAACTGCCGGGCAGCACGCTGAACATGTTCATGTACACGCTGTCGCTGATGATCGGTACCGCCGGTCTGCCCCACGTCATCATGCGATTCTTTACCGTGCCCTCGGTGAAGGATGCCCGCAGCTCGGCGGGCTGGGCACTGGTGTTCATCGCCATCCTGTACACCACGGCACCTGCCGTGGCGGCCATGGCCAAGCTGAACCTGCACTCCACGGTGAATTCCGCGGTCAAGACGGGTGGCGATCTGTATGCGCCTGAAGCCAGCCTGGTGAACGAACAGCGTCCCGACTGGATGAAGCGCTGGGAAAAGACGGGCCTGCTGAAGTGGACCGACAAGAACGGCGACGGCCGCATCCAGTACTACAACGACAAGACCACCAATGCCGACGCCAAGGCCAAGGCAGAGGCTGCCGGCTGGAAGGGTAGCGAACTGGACGTGAACGTGGACATCATCGTGATGGCCAATCCCGAAATCGCGCTGCTGCCCAACTGGGTGATCGCGCTGGTGGCGGCGGGAGGTCTGGCTGCGGCGCTGTCCACAGCGGCCGGTCTGCTGATGGCCATTTCGTCGGCTGTGTCGCATGACCTGGTCAAGGGCGTGTTCAACCCCAACATCAGCGAGAAGAACGAGCTGCTGGCGGGCAAGGTGTCCATGGCCGTGGCGATCGTGGTGGCGGGCTATCTGGGGCTGAACCCGCCGGGCTTCGCGGCCGGTACGGTGGCGCTGGCCTTCGGTATTGCCGCCAGCTCGCTGTTCCCCGCCATCATGATGGGTATTTTCAGCAAGAAGATGAACAAGGAAGGCGCCATGGCCGGCATGCTGGCAGGCCTGTTCTTCACGCTGTTCTATGTGTTCGCACACAAGGGCATCTTCTTCATCAAGGGCACGGAATACCTGGGCCTGATCGGCGGCGCCAACAGCTTCTTCGGTATCACGCCAGAAGCCATCGGTGCAGTCGGTGCCATGGTGAACTTCCTGGTTGCCTTCCTGGTGGACAAGGTCACCAAGGAGCCGCCAGCGCACATCCAGGCCATGGTGGAAGCAGTGCGTGTTCCACGCGGCTCCAAGCTGGTGGATGGTGCACACTGATGAGTAAGGTGCCAGGTACAAGCCCTGTCACCGTATAAACCCACTGTTCGCTGCAACGCAGCACGGTGACAATGGAGGCCCTGCCGGCTGCGCTGGCAGGGCCTTTTTACTGAATGATGGGGTCGGTGCTGCGCCACGCGCACCGCCCACGAGGGGAGCCTTGCATGGTTTTCGATGTCAGCGTCGCTTTGACGTGGATTCTGTATCTGGCGCTGTTCCCGATGGCGTTTTTCTGGTTCCGCCGCGCCTGGCGCATTGTGGTCAAGCGCGATTTTTCCGAGGTGGCCTTGAAGCGCGGCCTGCCGCCGCCGAACCCCGAAAAGTTTGCGCCGTTCGAAATGATCATCAACCTGATCGCAGGCACTGTGGCCACGGTGGTCATCGTCAGCGTGGCGCTGGGCCAGCTCGACTACAACACCTGGACAGCCATCGCAGGCAGCACCATCTGGTGCAAGTTCTTCCTCAGCTTTGCACTGTCTCGCCAGGCCCATGCCAGCGTGCCCCGGGCCAAGCCCGAACCCAAAGCCTGACTGCGCCAGTCAATAAGTAAGACCGAGGTAAGTGCCAAGCGCACAATGCAGGGCAGAGAGGCGTGGAGACCTCTCGCCAGGAGACCGCTGTGCACAAAGGACTCGGCTCCCAACGCCTGGTTGCGCTGTTTGCCGGCGGCTGGGTGTTGTTCAATTTCCCCCTGCTGGGGCTGTGGGACCGTGATGCCACGGTATGGGGCGTACCCGCGTTCCCCGCCGCGCTGTTTCTGCTGTGGCTGGCGCTGATTGTTGCGCTGGCCTGGCTGGTAGACCGGCCCTCGGTACGGGATGACGATGTCACGCCCTCCAGCGCGCCTGCGGCGTCTTCGGTGCCCGCTCAGACGCCCCCCGCCACTGCGCAGCCCCCTGGGGGCCCTTGCCCCCACAGGCCTGACCCACCATGCTGTCGCCTGCACTGGTCATCTCGGCCTCCCTGGGTTACCTGCTGATCCTGTTCGCCGTGGCCTACTGGGCCGACTGGCGCGGCCGGCAGGGCCGCTCGGTGATTGCCAACCCCTGGGTCTATGCACTGTCGCTGGCGGTGTACTGCACGGCCTGGACCTACTTTGGCAGCGTGGGGCGTGCCGCAACCGGCGGGGTGTGGTTTCTGCCCATCTACCTGGGGCCCACGCTGGCCATGGTGCTGGGCTGGCTGGTGGTGCGCAAGATGATCCGCATCGCCAAGGCCTACCGCATCACCTCGATTGCCGACTTCATTGCCAGCCGCTATGGCAAAAGCCCGCTGCTGGCGGGGCTGGTGACGCTGATTGCGGTGGTGGGCATCGTTCCGTACATCGCGCTGCAACTCAAGGCCGTATCGGCAGGCTATGCACTGCTGACCGCACAGGCCGGAGATGTGGCGCACGCGCCCGTGCACTGGAGCCAGGACAGCGCGTTCTACGTGGCGCTGGTGCTGGCCGGATTCACCATGGTGTTTGGCGCCCGGCACCTCGATACCACCGAGCGGCACGAGGGCATGGTGGCTGCCATTGCGTTCGAGTCGGTGGTCAAGCTGGTGGCGTTCCTGTCGGTGGGCCTGTTTGTGGTCTACAGCCTGTTCGACGGCCTGCCGGACCTGTTTGCCAGGGCGCAGGCCGTGCCCGCACTGCAGCAGTTGCTGCGGCTGGAACAGGGGGGGCAATTTGCCTGGGCACAGTGGTTTGCACTCACGCTGCTGTCGATGCTTTCGGTGGTTTTTCTGCCCCGGCAGTTCCAGGTGATGGTGGTGGAGAACGTGCGCGAGTCGCACCTGCGCCGCGCGGTGTGGGTGTTTCCGCTGTACCTGCTGCTCATCAACCTGCTGGTGCTGCCCATTGCGCTGGGGGGGCTGCTGTACTTTGGCGGTGGCGCGGCCATGAACGCCGAGAACTTTGTGTTGTCGCTGCCCCTGGCAGCAGGCCAGAATGCGCTGGCGCTGTTTGTGTTCATTGGCGGGCTGTCGGCCGCCACGGGCATGGTGATTGTGGAGACCATTGCGGTGTCCACCATGGTGAGCAACGAACTGGTGCTTCCCCTGCTGCTGCGCTGGCGGCATCTGCGCAGCGGTGCGGGGCAGGATCTGTCGCGCCTGCTGCTGGGCATTCGCCGCGCCGCCATTCTGGGCGTGCTGGTGCTGGGCTATGTGTACTTTCACCTTGCGGGGGAAGCGTATGCCCTGGTCAGCATCGGGCTCATCAGCTTTGCCGCAGTGGCCCAGTTTGCCCCGGTGATGCTGGGCGGCATGTACTGGAAGGGCGGCACCCGGCGCGGCGCGCTGGCGGGCCTGTTGCTCGGCTTTGCCATGTGGGCCTACACGCTCATGCTGCCCTCCATTGCCAAGTCGGGCTGGCTCGATGCGGGCTTTCTGGCCCACGGGCCCTGGGGCATCGGCTGGCTGCGGCCCGAGCAGTTGCTGGGGCTCAGCGGTTTTGATGGGCTGACCCATTCGCTGTTCTGGAGCCTGTTGGCCAACATCGTTGCCTACGTGGGGGTCTCGCTGTGGCGCGCGCCGTCGGGCCGCGAAGCCAGCCAGGCGCTGCTGTTTGTGGATGTTTTCGAGCGCACGGCGATCTCCAGCCCGGTGTTCTGGCGCGGGCGGGCCCGCACGGCCGACCTGCTGCAGCTGTGCGAACGCTTTCTGGGCGCGGCCAAGGCAGAGGCGCTGTTTGCCCAGTACGCCCGGCAAATGGGGTTGCGGCAGGCCGACGCCATCCGGCCCGACGCACGATTTGTTCAGTTTGTGGAAACGCAGCTGGCCGGGGCCGTGGGCAGTGCATCGGCCCGGGTGCTGGTGGCGTCGGTGGCCGACGAAGAAACCCTCAGCCCCGACGATGTGCTGCGCATCCTCGATGAAACCTCGCAGATACGCGCGTATTCGCGGGCGCTGGAAGACAAGTCGCGGTCACTGGAGCAGGCCACCGCCGAACTGCGCGAGGCCAACAACCAGCTGCAAAGCCTGGACCGCCTGAAGGACGACTTCATGTCGTCGGTCACGCACGAGCTGCGCACACCCCTTACCTCCATCCGCGCGCTGGCCGAGCTGATGCGGGACAACGCGGACATGCCTGCAGCCCAGCGCCAGCAGTTCATCGGCATCATCGTGGCCGAGACCGAGCGCCTGACGCGCCTTGTGAACCAGGTGCTGGACATGGCCAAGATCGAAGCCGGCCATGCCGACTGGCACGTGGCGGCTGTCGACCTGCGCGCACTGGTCGAACAGGCCGTGGCGACCACCGCCGAGGTGTTCCGCGAACGCGCAGCCAAGGTGTCTGTGCGCATGCCCGCCAGCCTGCCCGTGCTGCAGGCCGACCCCGACCGGCTGATGCAGGTGCTGCTCAACCTGCTGTCCAACGCCGCCAAGTTCGTGCCGCAGACCGGCGGCCAGGTGGTGGTGGACGTACAGTCTGACAACGACGGCATCACCGTCTCGGTGCAGGACAACGGGCCGGGCGTGGACCCGGCCCAGGCGCAGCTGGTGTTCGACCGCTTTCACCAGGCCAGCGACGCCGGGCAACGCCCCCAGGGCACAGGCCTGGGCCTGCCCATCAGCCGCCACATCGTTGAACATTTCGGCGGGCGCCTGTGGCTGGAGCCACCGCCGCCGCCCCCTGCAACCGGCGCATGCTTTCGCTTCTGGCTGCCGCTGCGCCCCCACTCTGACAACACCCCTGCACTGCCATGACCGCCAAGATCCTGATCGCCGACGACGAGCCCAACATCGTGATCTCGCTCGAATACCTGCTGCAGCGCGAAGGCTACGCTGTAGTGATTGCCCGTGACGGCAATGAGGCCCTGGAGAGCATTGCCCGTGAACGCCCCGACCTGGTGCTGCTGGACGTGATGATGCCGCACAAGACGGGCTTCGAGGTGTGCCAGGCGGTGCGCGCCGACACCGCACTGCAGGCGACCAAGATCCTCATGCTCACCGCCAAAGGCCGGGAAACGGATGTCGCCAAGGGCCTGGCGCTGGGCGCCAATGCCTACATGACCAAACCCTTCTCCACCCGCGAGCTGGTGCAAAAAGTGGCCGACCTGCTGGGGCGCCCCTCCGAAGGCGCGGCATGAAAAAGGTCGACCCGCGCCTGCTGCTGGCGGTGGCCCTTGCCGGGCTGGTCATGGCAGCCTGGCTGTTGCTGATGGGCATTGTGGTGTGGTCCACCCTGGAGCCCGGCGAACGCGACGCGGTGGGCGATGTACTGGCCCCGCGCATGGCCCTGGTGGCGCTGGGATGGCTGGCAGGCCTGGCCGTGGTGGGCGGTGCGCTGCACATGCTGTACCGGCGTTACGTGGGCGCACCCGCCCGGTTGCTGGAAGAGACACGGGTCGTGCTGACGGCCGCCACACCGCAGCGGCTCAAGCCCCGCGGCACCACAGAAATGCAGAACCTCGCCGCTGCCGTGAACGAACTGGCCGCGCAGCGCGACGGCCTGCGCGCGGACATGGACGCGCAGGTGGCCCGTGCCAGCCACAACGTGCAGCAGGAGAAAAACCGCCTGGCCGCGCTGATGGCCGAGCTGAACCAGAGCGTGGTGGTGTGCAACCGCGACGGCCGCATCCTGCTGTACAACCAGCGCGCGCGCCAGCTGTTTCGCGCGCTCACCCAGGGGCACAGCGGCCCCGCAGCCGCAGGGGCCGAGCTGATCGGCATCGGGCGCTCGGTGTATGCCGTGTTCGACCGGCAGGTGTTTGCCCATGCGCTGGAACGCATCCACCAGGCCATGGCCCGCGGGGCGGCCAGCCCGTCGGCCCAGTTTGTGACCACGGCGCAAGGCGGGCAGCTGCTGCGCGTGCAGGTGGCGCCTGTGCGCATGGCCCAGGACGCTGCGGACGCCCCCGGGGCTGACGCTGCGGCAGGGGTGCAAATCAGCGGCTTTGTGCTGATGCTTGAAAACGTCACCCAGAGCGTGGAGGAAGAGTCCGAGCGGGACCAGCTGCTGCATGGACTGACCGAAGGCAGCCGCGCATCGCTGGCCAACATCCAGGCGGCCGTGGACATGCTGGGCTACGCCGACCTGGAACCCGCCATGCGCGAAAAATTCCTCGCCGTGGTGCGCGACGAGGTGGGTGCCATGGGGCGGCGCGTCAACGACCTGGCGCAGCGTGCCACCCAGCGGCTCAAAACCCGCTGGCCGCTCGAAAACATGCTGGGCGCAGATCTGGCCAACGCTGCGCAGAGGCAGATCACGTCCGTGTGCGAGCGCCCCGTCACCCTGGACGAGGTGGACGCCACGCTGTGGCTCAAGGTGGACAGCTACACCCTGCTGCAGGCGCTGAGCTATCTGGCCCACCGGCTGGTGGACGAATTCGAGGTGCGCTTCCTGCAACTGCGCCTGCAGCCCGTGGGCGCCCATGCCCAGCTCGACCTGGTCTGGGCCGGCCAGGCCATGAGCAACGAAACCGTGATGAGCTGGGAAATGGATGGCATGCGCTTCGGGGCCGAGCGCACGCCCCTTTCGGTGCGCGATGTGGTCGAACGCCACGGCGGCGAGATGTGGTTTGAACGCGATCGCGTGCGCCACCAGGCGTTCTTCCGCTTTTTGCTGCCACTGGCCAGCGTGCAGGGCCCGGTGGAGATCGCCGTGGGCGACAGCAGCGGCTACAGCCGCCCCGAGTACTACGACTTTGACCTGTTCCAGATGGACGAGCAGGGCAGCGCGCTCGACGACCGGCCGCTGGCCGAACTGGCCTACACCGTGTTCGACACGGAGACCACGGGGCTGAACCCCGCCGGAGGCGACGCCATCATCCAGCTGGGGGCTGCCCGCATCGTCAACGGCAAGCTGCTGCGCCAGGAAACCTTCGAACAGCTGGTGGACCCTGGCCGGCCCATCCCGCAGGCATCGATCCCGATCCACGGCATTTCGCAGGACATGGTGGCGGGCAAACCCCGCATTGCCGACGTGCTGCCCGTGTTCCATGCCTACGCGCAGGACACGGTGCTGGTGGCGCACAACGCGGCGTTCGACATGCGCTTCCTGCAGCTGCAGGAAGCGGCCACGGGCATCGCCTTCCATCAGCCGGTACTGGACACCTTGCTGCTGTCGGCGGTGGTGCACCCGCACCAGGAGTCACACCGGCTCGAAGCCATTGCCGAGCGCTTCAACATCACCGTGCTTGGCCGGCACACCGCACTGGGCGATGCGCTGGTGACGGCCGAGATCTGGCTGCGGCTGATTCCGCTGTTGCAGGAGCAGGGCATCCACACCCTGCGCCAGGCGCGCGAGGCGGCGCAGAAAACGTATTACGCGCGGTTGAAATATTGAGTGCTTTTTGGGTTTTTTCGCTTATGGGGTGAGCGCTGGTAGCTATTATTTCGATAGTTATTTTTGTGCTTTTGCGGAGGGCGGGAGCCGGGGTGTGCGCCCGGCGGCGCAGTAACTTTCTTTTGCTTCGCCAAAAGAAAGTCACCAAAGAAAAGGCGACCCTACTGTCTGCGTCCCTGCGCTGCGCTCCGGGCAACCTGGAGTGCTCGGATGCGGGGTGCGCCGCGTAACTCACTGCGCTGCTACGCAGCTCCGTTCGGACAAACGCGGCAAGTCAGTTGACGAAGCGCGGTTGTGTCCTGCGGTACACCCGCGCCACCCCGCCTCCTGCGCGCCCCAGGCGCATACAGAAGGGGTGGGGAGCCCAGCAGCCCAACAGCCCCACGGGCCATCGCTGCGCTCGGCCTGGCGTGCGCGGCGCAAAGCGCCTGCGCCCATGGGGGCCGAGCGCAGCGATGGCCCGTGTTGGACTTCAACCCCCTTGCTGGCTGCGCCTGCGGCGGGGCGGTTGCGGGGTGTGCATGCGCGTCGGAGCGCGCATGCCTCGTAATCTGACTCGCCGTGGTTGTCCGAGCGGCGCGCGCAGCGCAAAGCGAGTTCCACGGCGCACCCCGCCACCACCCCGACGCAGGTTTGCCCCTTCGCACAGCGAAGGGGTCGCAGACTGGGGGTCGCCTTTCTTTTGGGTACTTTTCTTTGGCGAAGCAAAGAAAAGTACCTCGCCCGCCGGGGCGAATCCCGGCCCCCGCCCTCAGCACCAGCACGCCTTTCAAGCCAGCCAGCCCAGGCTTCGACAAGCTCAACCCGAACGTTCAAGGTGCATGTGCCTCGGGTCCAACCCAAGCAGCAGCAACGGGCCACACGGCGAAGTGCTCAATACCGCCCCGTCTGATACCGCTGCCCCAGCACCCCCTGCAACGTCTGCACCACCGAAAACGCCTCCTTCAGGTGGCTGCGCTCGAAGTTGGACAGCTCTTCGAGCGCCAAGAAGTTGTCCGGCGCCTCCCCCTGCCCCATCTGCCGCGCCTGGTGCGCGATGCGCAGCTTGGAGAGGAATTCCAGCGCATCACGCAGGTCGCGTGCGCTTTGGGCGCTCACCTCGCCCGCCGCCGATGCCACCTCCAGCCGGTCGTGTGTGTTGACCGCAGCAATGCCACCGGCCAGCGCGTACACCCGCGCCAGATCGACGATGGGCACGATACCGCTGTGCTTGAGGTCGATGGTGCCCGCATTCTCGCCGCTGCGGATGCGCGAGATGGTGCCAAACAGCCCGAGCGGAGGCCGGTGCTTGAGCGCATTGCCCACCATGTGCGCCAGAAACAGGCTGTTGCCGCGCGTGCGCTGCAGCACCTGGGTGCGCAGGGATTCGAGCAGCTCGGCCTTGCCATGGATGGCACGCAGATCGAAAAACACGCAGGTCAGCATCAGCGCCATGGGCTCGGGCTTGTCCACCCACTGACGGAAGTACGCGGCCCAGCGGCTGTGGGGCTGGCGCCACTTGTCGGTCATGGCCATGATGCCGCCAGGGCAGTGGATGTAGCCGCAGGCGGCGAGCCCGTCGCACACCAGGCGTGACAGGGCGCCAAAGTACTCGCCGTGCAGCGCCTCGTCATAGCGGTCGTCCAGCACCAGGCAGTTGTCCTGGTCGGACTTGGCAGTCTGCTCGCTGCGCGCCTGCGAACCGGCGGCCACCCACACGTAGTCCACCGGGGGCGGGCCCAGCTGCGCCTCGGCCAGCTGGATGAGCCGCACGGTGAGCGCGTCCGTGATGGTGGTGACGATGTGCCCGGTGCTGTAGGCGCTGGCGTCGGCCGCCGCCAGGTGCTGCTGCAAGAGCTTGACCTTGGCGCTGGCGCGCACCAGCCCGTCCAGCGCCGTCTGCTTGTACACATCGCCGGCCAGGTAGACGGCCGAGGAGCTGTGCTGCTCGGTCAGATCGGTGGCGGTGATCATGCCGATGACCCTGTCGCCGTCCATCACCGGCACATGGTGCACGTTGTGGCGGGCCATCAGCAGCAGGGCGTCAAACGCCGGGCTCTGCGCCTGCAGCGTCATGGGGGCCAGCGTGGCAATGTCGGACATCGGGCGGTCGATGTCGAGGCCCTGGGCCACCACGCGGTTGCGCAGATCCCGGTCGGTCACCAGCCCGAACAGATGGCCCTGCTCTACCAGCAGCACCGACGACACCCGCAGCTCACGCATCTGCTGCGCCCCCGCGCGGATGCTGGTGTGCGGCGGCAACGCGATGGGGTCGCGCTTGATCAGCGTGCGCACGGGAGAGTTCAGCAGCGTCAGCACGCCCTGGGAATCGCGTTCGGTCGTGACGAGCGATGCCGGGGCGGGCAGCGACGGAAAGTGGTACGTCAGCGCGGCGTGGTCGCGGCACACCGCCACCACGGCCGCCGTGTCCAGCCAGGCCACGACGCCATCGGCCGCCACGGTGGCCTGCAGGGTGTTCAGGTGCTGCGAGGGTGTGGCCCCAAAGCCGAACATGTCGGACGGGTGCAGGTGCACGAGGATGTCCAGGTCGGGGTCGGACAAATCCACCCCGCCCTCCACCACCAGGCCCAGCCGGCTGTGCAGGCGCCCCTGGGACAGCAGGCGCTCGCCCTGCCGCATGGGCTCGACGCGCCACTGCGCCGCCAGGGACTGCAGCGCGCCCGTGTCCAGCTGGCCCCAGATGCGATGGCCGGCCAGCAGGGTCTGCAGGCGGGGGCGGAGGTCAGGGGACGGTGTCATGGCAAGGGTCCGTGCAAGCTTTGGCAGCGCCCATTGTTGCAGCCCCGCAGGGTGCGCGCGACAGGGTTGTTACCTGCCCGACCTGTGTGGGCCGTGGGGCCGGTCGGGCGCGTGAATGTCCACGTTCCGCGTTTCGCGCAGCAGCAAGGTTCCACACAGCGCCGTCAGCCCGGCGATGACGACCGGGTACCACAGACCGCTGTAGATGTCGCCCGTCTGCGCCGCAATGGCGAACGACATCGGGGGCAGCAGGCCGCCAAACCAGCCGTTGCCCAGGTGGTAGGGCAGGCTCATCGAGGTGTAGCGGATGCGGGTTGGAAACATTTCCACCAGCATGGCGGCCAGGGGGCCATAGACCATGGCCACCAGCACCATGAGGTAGCTGAGGATGGCCACCACCAGCGGCGCGTGGATGCGCTCCGGGTCGGCCTGCGTGGGGTATCCGTGCAGGGCCAGCGCGCGGTCTACCGCCTGGCGGAAGCTGGCGGCCGCACGCCGGGCCTCGTCGGGCGCCTGGCCTTGCGCAGGTGGCGCGGGGATGTCGGTGGCGCCGATGCGGACCACGGCCTGCCCGGGTTGGCCGGTGGGGTCTGTCTGGTAGCTCACCGAGTAGCTGGCGAGGATGCGCTTGGCCATGTCGCAAGGGGTGGTGAACCGCGATGCGCCGGTGGGGTTGAACTGGAACGAGCAGCCCTGCGGGTCTGCCACAACCACCACACTGCTGCGGGCCTGCGCATCAACCAGTGCAGGATTGGCCGCCCAGGCCAGCGCCTTGAACGCCGGAAAATAGGTGGCCGCCGCCAGCACGCAGCCCAGCATGATGATGGGTTTGCGCCCCCACCGGTCGGACAGCGCGCCAAAAACGATGAAGAACGGCATGCCGATGACGAGTGCCGCAGCCACCATGAGCTGCGCCGTGGTGGCATCGACCTGCAGTTGCTGTGTCAGAAAGAACAGCGCATAGAACTGCCCGGTGTACCAGACCACTGCCTGCCCCGCCGTCAGCCCCACCAGCGCCAGCAGCGCCACCCGCAGGTTCGCCCAGCGGCCAAACGATTCCGACACCGGCGCCACCGAGGTGCGCCCCTGCGCCTTCATGCGCCGGAACGCGGGCGACTCGTCCAGCGACAGCCGTATCCACACCGACACCCCCAGCAGCACGATCGACACCAGAAACGGTATGCGCCAGCCCCACTGCGCGAAAGCACCTTCGCCCACCAGCGTGCGGGTGCCCAGAATCACCAGCAACGACATCAGCAGCCCCAGCGTGGCCGTGGTCTGGATCCACGCGGTGTAGGCACCGCGCCGTCCGTGCGGCGCATGCTCGGCCACATAGATCGCAGCGCCCGTGTACTCCCCGCCCATCGCCAGGCCCTGCAGCAGCCGCAGGCCGATCAGGATGACGGGCGCGGCCACGCCGATGCTGTCGTAGGTCGGAAGGATGCCCACGATGAAAGTGGACAGCCCCATGATGAGCATGGTGACCAGGAAGGTGTACTTACGCCCGATGATGTCGCCCAGCCACCCGAACAGCAGCGCCCCGAAAGGCCGCACGATGAAGCCCGCAGCAAACGCCAGCAACGCAAAGATGAACGCCGAGCCCGCATCGAGCGGGCTGAAGAACTGCCGCGCAATGATGGCCGCCAGCGCGCCATACAGGTAGAAGTCATACCACTCGAACACGGTGCCGAGCGACGACGCGAAGACGACTTTTCTTTCCTCCCGCGTCATGGCGCGGGCGGAGGCGGCGTCGGCCATGGCGGTTTGTCTCCGGAAAGGGGCGATCTGTTGTTGTGATCGGAGCCACCTCACCGGGCACGGGGCCCGGTGGTGCACACCGACGTCCGCCCATTCTTGGAGCGCTCACTGACCCTGTTCTGACAGCGGCACACCGCGACCGCAGACGGCACAGACAAAGCCCGGCGGTGCGGCGCGCGCACCACGCCGCCCGAAGACGGCAGCAGGTGGCGCGTCAGCCCGCCTTGGGCGCAAGCCCGGAGGGCACGCGCGGCGCGCTGTCCCAGTCGCTGCCGGCAAACCAGGCGTCACCCTCCAGGTACGCGCGCAGCATGGGAAGACCGTCGAGCCCCCAGAACAATTTGCCGTCCACCGCAAAAGCGGGCACGCCAAACACGCCGCCGGCCTGCGCGGCTTCGGTGTTGGCGCGCAGCAGGGCCTTGGGCGCGTCGCTGTTCGCGTCCTGCCCGGGCCGGATCTGCTCGGCCAGCTCCGTGGCAAGCTCGGCCAGCCGCTGGGCGTCGAGCGCGTCGTGCCCGCCCTGCCAGACATGGCGCAGCACCGTCCCCGCCACAAACCGGTTGATGGAACCGTCGTCGCTGCAGGCCAGCGCCAGACGCAACAGCGGCAGGGGGTTGAACGGGTGGCGAGCCGGCATCGCGAGCGGCGTGCCTTGCGCATGGCCCAGCCAGGTGACGTGGCGGTAGGTCCAGTCGCGTTTCGGCGCAATGCCCGCCGGGCCCGGGTTGCCATGCTGCTGCAGCAAAGCCCCCAGCAGCACGGGCTGGTAGGCCACGCTGTAGCTCAGGCCCTCCAGCACCTCGGGAAGCCGCTCGAATGCCAGCCACGCATAGGGCGAGACAAAATCGAGATAGAACGTGATGTGTTTCATGAAGGGTCCTTCTCCATCGGCAAGGCGATGCTCGCCCGGTTCAGCAGCTGCTGCCAGATGCCGCGGCGCTGGTGGGCGTCGGCACCGGACCAGATGCGGATCTCGTCCAGCGACCGGAAGCAGCCTTCGCAGTGGCTGCGGTCGGGCGACATGCGGCACACCGAGATGCACGGCGAGGGTACCGCCAGGTCGCTTTCAGCATCAAAATGGCCCTCAGCGCTTATCTGTAAAGCGCGAGCAGCTAGCAAATCAATAGCATTCATGCCGCTGGCCCGTTCGCAGGCACCTGCACCACATCCACCACAGGTGCGCCCGTGAGCCGCTGCAGATCGCTGGGGTGCAGTGCAAACACGCCGTGGGGGTGCCCTGCGGCCGCCCACACCACGTCAAAGCGCAGCAGGTCCTGGTCGATCAGCGTGACGGGCGGCGTGGCATGCGCCAGGGGCGCCACGCCGCCAATGGAAAAGCCCGTGCGGCTTTTCACAAACTCGGCATCGGCGCGGCCGATCTTGCTGCCCACATGGGCCTCGACCTTCTTCTCGTCCACCCGCCGGTCGCCCGAGGTGACCACCAGCACGGCCACATCGTCGGCCTTGCGGCGAAAGATGATGCTCTTGGCGATCTGCCCCACGGCAATGCCCAGCGCATCGGCCGCCTGCTGGGCAGTGCGCGCGGCATCATGAAGCATCTGCGGGCGGTGCGGGTGGCCCAGCGATTCCAGCGCCGCGGCCACGCGTTGCACGCCTTCGGGCAGGGGTTTCAGTTCAGCTCCACACACGGTGTTTTCTCCTGCGCTGGACGGGTTCACCCGGCGCGCTTTGTGAGCAGCGCATTGGCTGCCCGGGAATGGGGTTTGCGGCCGAGGAAATCACTGATGTACGCGCCCGCATCGATGAGCTTATCAAGGTCGATGCCCGTGTCGATGCCCATGCCCTGCAGCATGTAGACCACATCCTCCGTCGCCACATTGCCCGTCGCGCCCTTGGCGTACGGGCAGCCGCCCAGCCCGGCCACGGACGACTGGTAGTTCCACACCCCCAGCTCCAGCGCCGCCAGCGTGTTCGAAAGCGCCTGGCCATAGGTGTCGTGGAAGTGGCCCGACACATCGTCGATACCAAAGTGCTGCAGCGTGGCCTCCAGCGCCTTCTGCACCCTGCGCGGCGTGCCCACGCCAATGGTGTCGGCCACATCCACGCGCTGCACGCCAATGCCCTTGAGCAGGCTGGCCAGGTAGGCCACCCGCTCGGGCGCGATCTCGCCCTCGTAGGGGCAGCCCACCGTGCAGCTCATGGCCCCGCGCACGCGGATGCCTGCGGCCAGCGCGGC
Organism: Acidovorax sp. NO-1; assembly: GCF_000238595.1. Classification (GTDB taxonomy): domain Bacteria; phylum Pseudomonadota; class Gammaproteobacteria; order Burkholderiales; family Burkholderiaceae_C; genus Acidovorax. The sequence continues at coordinate 37,943 of NZ_AGTS01000160.1, forward strand.
TTGCACCACAGGCGCGAAGCGCTCGATGCTCTCGGCAATGCTGCAGTTGATGTTGCGCTGGCTGAAGGCCTCGCTGGCCGAGCCGAACACCACGATTTCGTCGGGCTTGTCGAGCACGGCCGCTTCAAAACCCTTGAGGTTGGGCGTGAGCACCGAGTAGGCCACGCCGCTCTGGCGTGCAATGCCCGCCATCACCTCGTGGTTGTCGGCCATCTGCGGCACCCACTTCGGGCTCACGTAACTGGTGACCTCGATCTCTTTGAGCCCCGCCTGCTGCAGGCGGTGCACCAGCTCGACCTTGACGGCGGCGGGCACCGGGGTCTTTTCATTCTGCAGACCGTCGCGGGGGCCGACGTCGATGAGGTGTACGCGGGAAGGAATGCTGCTGGTCATGGGACTGCTTTCGTCAAAAGATGGGGCTGGGCAATGCGCTCTGTCAATCGGAGGTGGCGTGGGCCGCAACGGCGCCGGCCTTGCTTCGCAAGCGCAACAGCACCCAGCCCACCAGGACGCCAACGCCGCTGAACAGCAGCAGCACGCCGCCGCCCAGCACTTTAAAGGTGGTGGAACTGCCGATCTCGGCGCGCGACGGATCCTTGGCGTCGTAGCGCACGGTGACGGTCTCGCCGATGTCGTGCACCGCCTGGTTCCGACGGGCTACCCCGTCGGTGAAACGGTGCGTGCGCCCGTCGGCCGCGACAAAATCGACGATGCTGTGCCGGGCGAATCCGCGGCGGGTGGACGTACCCACGGTCACATCCTGGTGCGCCACCACGCGGCCTGCGGCCGTGTGCGTGCCGCCCAGCATGCCCAGGCCCGAAGTCAGCATCCAGGCAGCGCCCAGCGCCGAGAGCACGCTGGGGACCAGAAGAATCCAGCCGAGAAGGCCAAAGAAACGCCGAACGGTCGAAGTGCTGATGGTGGTTGTCATAAGTCTGCGATTGTCCGTGCAGCCTGCAGGGGGCTGAGCCTTCAGTAGCCGCGCCCCGCGTCCACCACGCCCGCCACCGCCTCGCCCCGCTGCAGCGCGGCGATCTTGCGCGCGATCTGGGCAATACTTTCGTCGCGCAGCGTGCGCGCCGAGGTGTGCGGGGTGATGGTGATGCGCGGGTGGTTCCAGAAGGCATGGCCAGCGGGCAGCGGCTCGGTGCGGAACACATCGAGCGTGGCACCAGCCACATGGCCGCCTTCGATGGCGGCCAGCAGGTCTTCGTCCACCAGGTGCGCGCCGCGCGCCACGTTGATCACATAGGCGCCCGGCAGAAGTCGCGCGAGGGAGTCCTTGTTGATCACGTTGGCCGTGTCAGGCGTGAGTGGCAGCAGGTTGACCAGCACCCGGCTGGCCGCCAGAAAGTCGTTGAATTGCTCCGCACCGGTGAAGGCGCGCACACCCTCGATGGCCTTGGGGCTGCGGCTCCAGCCGTTGACGGGAAAGTCAAACTGCGCCAGCGCCTTGGCTACGCGCTCGCCCAGCACGCCCAGGCCCATGATGCCGATGGGGTAATCGCTGCGCAGGCGAGGCTTGCGGTAGCCCCAGCGCCCGGCCGCCATGTCGGCCTCGTAGCCATCGAATTCGCGAAAGTGGCGGATGACCGCGTGGCACACATATTCGGCCATCTGCACCGCCATGCCCGCGTCATCCAGGCGCACCACCAGCGCCTGCGGCGGCAGTCGCAGCTTGAGCAGCGCGTCCACGCCCGCACCGATGTTGAACAGGGCCTTGAGGCCAGCCTGCTCGTCCATGAACTGCTGGGGCGGGGCCCAGACCACGGCGTAGTCGGCCTGTGGCGCGCCCGGCTGCCACACGGAAATCTCGGCGTCGGGCAAAGCGGCCGCCAGGCCCTGCAGCCAGGGCTCGGCCTTGGTGTCGGTACAGCAAAAAGTGATTTTCATGGCTGCCGAGCGTACCGCGCCATGCCGCTGCATGCTTTCACGCAGCGGAAAGCATGAGCAGCTCGGCCCCTTCGGTCACCTGGTCGCCGGGCGCGTAGAGCAGTTCCTGCACTACGCCATCGGCCGGGGCGGCAATGGTGTGCTCCATCTTCATGGCTTCCATCACGGCCAGGGCCTGGCCCTTGGTCACGGCATCGCCCGCCTTCACGGCAAACGACACCACCTTGCCCGGCATGGGGGCGGTCAGGCGCCCGCCTTCGGCCGCGGCCTCGCCCGAGTGGGCCAGCAGGTCGATGGACGTGATCTGTGTGGCGCCCAGCGGGGTGAAGACATGGTCCACCTCGCCTTGGGCATACACGGCGACGCGGGTGCGCTGGCCCGCGAACTGCAGCTCGATGCCTTGCGCCAAGGTGCTGAACACCAGGGGCCCGGCCACGGCGGTATCGCCCTCGCCCACTTTCAGGTGCAGGCTGCCGCTGCGCTCGTAAGTCAGCAGCGCCTTGGCATGTTCGTCGCCAAATTCAAACTCGAAGCGCCGCTGCACCACGCCATGCGTGTGGAAACCATCGCGGCGGCTGAACGGGTCCACGCCCTCGCTGGCGCGCTCGTGCAGCAGCGTTTGCGCCACGGCGGCAGCAGCCGCCAGGGCCAGGCCCACGGGCTCCTGGTGGAACAGCACCGCCTGCTCGCGCGGAATGAGAGCGGTGTCGAGCTTGGCCTGGGCAAACGAATCGGTGCGGGCCACGCGGCGCAAGAACTGCACGTTGGTTGCCAGCCCCACGATGTGGGTCTGCGCCAGCGCCTCATCGAGCCGGGCCAGGGCTTGCGCACGCGTGTCGCCGTGCACGATGAGCTTGGCCACCATGGAGTCGTAGAACGGGCTGATGGCATCGCCCTCGCGCACGCCGGAATCGACGCGGACCGTGCCGCGTTCAAACGTCACGCACTCGGGCAGCGCATACACGTTGAGCGCGCCGGTGGCGGGCAAGAAGTTGTTGTCGGGGTTCTCGGCGCAAATGCGGGCCTCGATGGCGTGGCCGTGGATACGCAGGTCTTCCTGCTTCAGTGGCAGGGGCTCGCCAGAGGCCACACGCAGCTGCCACTCCACCAGGTCGAGGCCGGTGATGGCCTCGGTCACGGGGTGCTCCACCTGCAGGCGGGTGTTCATTTCCATGAAGTAGAACTTCATCTGCTCGGGTGCGTCGTAGCCGCCGGGCTGCTCGACGATGAACTCCACCGTGCCTGCGCCCACGTAGTTCACGGCCCGCGCAGCGGCCACTGCGGCCTCGCCCATGCGGGCGCGCAGCTCGGGCGTCATGCCGGGGGCGGGGGCTTCTTCCAGCACCTTCTGGTGGCGGCGCTGCACCGAGCAGTCGCGTTCGAACAGGTACACGCAGTTGCCGTGCGTGTCGCCAAACACCTGGATCTCGATGTGGCGCGGGCGCTGCACGTACTTCTCCACCAGCACCGCGTCGTCGCCAAAGCTGTTGATGGCCTCGCGCTTGCAGGAGTCGAGCGCCGCGGCAAAGTCCTCAGCCTTGTCCACCGCGCGCATGCCCTTGCCACCGCCACCGGCGCTGGCCTTGATGAGCACGGGGTAACCGATGCGGTCGGCCTCGCGCTGCAACAGCGCGGGGTCCTGGTCGGCACCGTGGTAGCCCGGCACCAGGGGCACCTGTGCCTGCTCCATCAAGCGCTTGGACTCGGCCTTGAGGCCCATGGCATTGATGGCGCTGGCGGGGGGGCCGATGAAGACCAGGCCTGCGTCGGCACAGGCCTTGGCGAAGTCTTCGTTCTCGCTCAGGAAACCGTAGCCAGGGTGGATGGCCTGCGCACCCGTGGCCTTGGCGGCCTCGATGATGCGTTCCCAGCGCAGGTAGCTGTCCTTGGGCGCGCTGCCGCCGATGTGCACCGCCTCGTCGCAGACGGCCACGTGTTTGGCGTTGGCATCGGCGTCGGAATACACGGCGACGGTCTTCACACCCAGACGCTGGGCCGTGGCGGCGACACGGCAGGCGATCTCACCGCGATTGGCAATCAAAATTTTCGTAAACATCTAAGCCACCTTGGCAGAACCAGAAAAGAAAGAAGACAAGCGCCGCACCACGGCGCGCAAAAACCTGAACAGCACCACCAGCAGCAGCACCGACACTGCCACCATCACCACCAGCGCGATGCCAAACGCCACCGGGTGCTGCGTGGCCAGCCACACCACGGCCACCACCAGGCCGTCTTCAAAGAACGACAGGCCCCAGTTGGAAAACGGCTCGGGCGAGGTGTTCACGGCCGCCCGCGTGGTCATCTTGGTGGCCAGTGCCGTGGCCGAGAGGGAGCCCCCCAGCAGCCCGGCCACCACCGCCATGGTGGCGTTGTCGGCGCCAAACACGCCGTACGCCAGCGCGGCACCTGCGGGCACGCGGATGAAGGCGTGCACCGCATCCCAGGCGCTGTCCAGCCAGGGCACCTTGTCGGCGAAAAACTCCACCAGCAGCATGAAGCCGCTGACCATCAGCACCACAGGGTGCTGCAGCATGGCCAGGCCGGGCGGCAGCGGCATCCATCCCAGCACGCCCATCATCCCGACCAGAAACACCACCGCATACAGCCGGAACCCGCTGGCCCAGCCCAGCGCGGCGGCCAGTGCCAGCAGGCTGGGCATGTCGAGCTGCGCCGTGGCCGTGGCTGCTGCGTCACCCACCGCGCGTGCGGTGCCGCCATCCACATGCAGCCCCACGGTGTGGAGCCACTGCACGATGTTGAACCAGAGCGTGTCCACGTCAATCCTCCGCCGCGTCCAGCCCTGCCTCAGGCGTGCGAGACCGCCGTGGCTCCATGCCAGGGATGCCAAGCAAGGGCCGCCCCGCAGCGAGGGCATCGTCCCCCTCCCGCGAAGCGAGAGAGGGGCTGAGAGGCGCGGCTCCAAGCCTGCCCGCGCAGGCTTGGACGTCCTCGAAGGGCTGCTGCCTGCGGCGGCGGCACCGAGGCGCGCAGCGACTCAGGGGGTATTTCATACCAACCAGGCGGGTTTGCGCTTGTTGAGGAAGGACTGCACGCCTTCCTTGCCCTCGTCGCTGGCACGGATTTCGGCGATGCCTTGCACCGTAGCGGCGATCAGGCCTGCGTTGATCTCGCGTTCGGCCACGTCGATGACGAGCTTCTTGCACGCACGCACGGCGTTGGGGCTGGCGCTGGTGAGTGCCTTGAGCAACTCATCGACCTTGGCGTCGAGCTGGTCGGCAGTCACCACCTCATGCACAAAGCCGACGCGCAAAGCTTCGGCCGCACCAAAGCGCTCTGCAGTGAGGAAATAGCGGTGCGCGGCCCGCGCACCCATGGCACGGATCACATACGGACTGATGGTGGCGGGGATGAGGCCCAGCTTCACTTCGCTGAGGCAAAAACCTGCCGTGTCCACGGCCACGGCCATGTCGCACGCGGCCACCAGGCCCATGCCGCCGGCGTACACATCGCCCTGCACGCGTGCCACCGTGGGCTTGGGGCATTCATAAATCACGCGCAGCATCTCGGCCAGCTTGCCCGCGTCGGCGATGTTCTCGTCGCGCGTGTAGTCGGCCATGCGGCGCATCCAGTTGAGGTTGGCACCGGCACAGAACGCGGGCCCCTCTGCCGCAAGCACCACGGCGCGCACATCAGCGCGGCTGCCCACATCGGTGAAGGCGGCGGTGATCTCGGCAATGACTTCGTCGCTGAATGCGTTTCGGATCTCGGGCTGCGTGAGCGTGATGCGCGCCACGGCGCCGGTCTGGGTGATAGAAAGGTTCTGGCTGCTCATGGCTTGGACGGGTTTTGCAGGAAGTAGACAAGGTCCAGCTCGGGGCAAGGCTGGCCCAGCGCGGTCAATGCGGCCGTGATCTGGCCCCGGTGGTGTGTGCCGTGGTTGAACACATGCGCCAGTGTGGCCGCAAAAGGCAGCGATGCCGCCGTGCCTCGCATGGTGGTGTAGTCGAGCGTGCCGTTCCAGCGGTCGGGCTTGAACAAGGCAATCAGCGGCGCCCAGCGGGCAGCGCCTTCGCGCAGCTGGGCGTCCAGCCGCGCACGGTCGCTTTCCAGCTCGGCGTCCAGCGCCACCTTGGGCGAGATGCCGTCGGCAAAGCGCACGAACCAAAGATGGTGCTCGCCCACCAGCAGGTGGTTGAGCGTGCCGTGGATGCTTCTGAAAAACTGGCCCACATCGCGCCGGTAGTCCTCTTCCGGCAGCGCCTTCACGACATCGAGCAGGCGCGCCGTGGCCCACACGTTGTAGCGCGCAAGCTGGGTAAAGTGGGCAACAGCGTCCATGGCGGCTCCCGGCGGGGTCACATGCGGAACAAACCGAACTTCGTGTCTTCGATGGGCGCGTTGCGCGTGGCGGCCAGGCCCAGCGCCAGCACGCGGCGGGTGTCTGCGGGGTCGATCACGCCGTCGTCCCACAGGCGGGCGGTGGCGTAGTAGGGGTGGCCCTGGTCCTCATACTGGCGGCGGATGGGGGCCTTGAAGGCTTCTTCTTCCTCCATGCTCCACTGCCCACCCTTGGCCTCGATGCCGTCGCGCTTGACGGTGGCCAGCACCCCGGCGGCCTGGTCGCCGCCCATCACGCTGATGCGCGCGTTGGGCCACATCCACAAGAAGCGCGGTGAGTACGCACGACCGCACATGCCGTAGTTGCCCGCGCCAAAGCTGCCGCCGATGATGATGGTGAACTTGGGCACGCTGGCCGTGGCCACGGCCGTGACCATCTTGGCGCCGTTCCGGGCAATGCCTTCGTTTTCGTACTTGCGGCCCACCATGAAGCCGGTGATGTTCTGCAGGAACACCAGCGGAATCTTGCGCTGGCAGCACAGCTCGATGAAGTGCGCGCCCTTCAAGGCCGACTCGCTGAACAGGATGCCGTTGTTGGCGATGATGCCGACCATCATCCCTTCGATGCGCGCAAAGCCGGTGACCAGCGTGGTGCCGTAGCGGGCCTTGAACTCATCGAACTCGCTGCCATCGACGATGCGGGCAATGATCTCGCGCACGTCAAAGGGCTTGCGGGTGTCCACGGGGATCACACCATACAACTCTTCTGCTCCGAATTTAGGAGCTACTGGCGCTTGATTTGCGGGCGCTGGAGCCTTGTTTTTATTCAAATTGCGGATGGCATTGCGTGCCAGCTGCAGCGCATGCAGGTCGTTCTGCGCCAGGTGGTCGGCCACGCCGGACAGGCGCGTGTGCACGTCGCCGCCGCCCAGGTCTTCGGCCGTGACGACCTCGCCCGTGGCGGCCTTGACCAATGGCGGGCCGCCCAAAAAGATGGTGCCCTGGTTCTTCACGATGATCGATTCATCGCTCATCGCCGGTACGTAGGCGCCGCCCGCCGTACAGCTGCCCATCACCACGGCGATCTGCGAGATGCCCATGGCGCTCATGTTGGCCTGGTTGAAGAAGATGCGGCCAAAGTGGTCGCGGTCGGGGAATACCTCGTCCTGGTTGGGCAGGTTGGCGCCGCCCGAGTCCACCAGGTAGATGCACGGCAAGTGGTTCTGCTGTGCCACCTCTTGCGCGCGCAGGTGCTTCTTGACGGTGAGCGGGTAGTAGGTGCCGCCCTTCACCGTGGCGTCGTTGCACACGATCATGCAGTCCACGCCGCTCACGCGGCCAATGCCCGCGATGAGCCCCGCGCTGGGCGCATCGTTGTTGTACATGTTCAGCGCGGCCAGCGGGGCAAGCTCCAGGAACGGCGTGCCGGGGTCCAGCAGCATCTGCACGCGCTCGCGCGGCAGCAGCTTGCCGCGCGCGGTGTGCTTGGCGCGGGCGGCTTCGCCGCCGCCCTGGGCGACCTTGTCGAGCTGGGCGCGCAGGTCATCCACCAGCGTGCGCATGGCCGTCGCGTTGGCCAGAAAGTCCGCCGAACGGGCGTTGAGTTGGGTGTCGAGAATGGTCATACGTGTGGCTCTTCAAGCAGTCTTTTGTTCTTCCAGGCCCAGCAGATCCTTCATCTCGTCGCGGATCTTGAACTTCTGGATCTTGCCCGTCACCGTCATCGGAAAGCTGGTGACAAAGCGGATGTAGCGCGGCACCTTGTAGTGCGCAATCTGGCCCTTGCAGAAGGCGCGGACATCGTCCTCGGTGGGCTGGGTGCCGGGCTTGGCGATGATCCAGGCGCAGAGTTCTTCGCCGTATTTCTGGTCGGGCACACCCACCACCTGCACATCCTGCACCTGCGGGTGGCGGTACAAAAACTCTTCAATCTCGCGCGGGTAGATGTTCTCGCCGCCACGGATCACCATGTCCTTGATGCGGCCCACGATGTTGACGTAGCCCTCGGCATCCATGGTGGCCAGGTCGCCGGTGTGCATCCAGCCGTCGGCGTCGATGGCTTCTTGCGTTTTGGCGGCGTCTTCCCAGTAGCCGTGCATCACCGAATAGCCCTTGGTGCAGAACTCGCCGCGCTGGCCAATGGGCACTGTTGAGCCTGTGTCCGGGTCCACGATCTTGATCTCCAGATGGGGCTGCACCTGGCCCACGGTGGAGACGCGCTTGTCCAGCGGCGTGGAGGTAGCACTCTGGCAGCTCACGGGGCTGGTCTCGGTCATGCCGTAGGCAATGGTGATCTCGCGCAGGTTCATCTGCTCCACCACGCGCTTCATCACCTCGGTAGGGCATGGTGAGCCAGCCATGATGCCGGTGCGCAGCGTGCTCAGGTCGAACTCGGCAAAACGCGGGTGGTCCAGCTCGGCAATGAACATGGTGGGCACGCCGTGCAAGCCGGTGCAGCGCTCGTCCTGCACCGTCTGCAGCACCGTCAGTGGGTCAAACCCGTCGTTGGGGTACACGATGGCAGAGCCATGCGTGAGGCAGGCCAGGTTGCCCAGCACCATGCCGAAGCAGTGGTACAGCGGCACGGGGATACACAGGCGGTCGTCGGGCGTGAGCTTCATGCACTCGCCAATGAAGAAGCCGTTGTTCAGGATGTTGCGGTGCGTCAGCGTGGCGCCCTTGGGGAAGCCCGTGGTGCCGCTGGTGAACTGGATATTGATGGGGTCGGTGGCTCGGAGCGTTGCCGCCACCTGGGCCAGGCGTGGGTCGGCCACATCGCCGCGCGCCATCAGGTCGGAAAAGCGCAGCAGGCCCGGCTCTTCGCCACCCACGCCAGGCTCGTCGATCCAGACCACGGTGTGCAGATGCGGCAGCTGCTGCGCCTCCAGCTGGCCCGGCGTGCCGTGCGCCCATTCGGGCGCCAGCTCGCGCAGCATGCCCAGGTAGTCGCTGGTCTTGAAACGCGCCATGGTCACCAGCAGCTTGCAGCCTACCTTGTTCAGGGCGTATTCCACTTCAGACGTGCGGTAGGCAGGGTTGATGTTGACCAGCACCAGGCCCACCTGCGCGGTGGCCAGCTGCATCAGCACCCATTCGGCGTTGTTGTGCGACCAGATGCCCACGCGGTCGCCGGGCACCAGGCCCATCCCCAGCAGCGCGCTGGCCAGGCGGTGCGCCTCGGTCTGCAGGCTGCGGTAGGTGTAGCGCAGCCCCTGGTGGCGGCTTACCAGCGCCTCGCGCTCGGGCTGGCGGGCCACCATGTCGGCAAAGAAGGCGCCGAGGGTCTGCTCGATCAGGGGAACACCGGTGGCGCCACGGGCGTAGCTGTCCACCAGCGGTGCGGAGTTCGTTGCGGCGGTACTCGTCACGGGGTTGTCTCCTGTGTCATCCGGCCCACGCCACAAGACAACGCGGGCGGGCGATCCGTAAGCATAGAAGCCTGAACCCCTGACGGGTGGACACAATGGTTGCAAATCGTGCCACGGCTGGCACACTCTGTGGCGTGAAGACCACCGACCCTACCGACCATCGTCTCCCAACCACTCCATCTGCCCCTGCCGCAACGCCCATCGCCTTTGTGCGTGCCATTGTTCTGGCGTACGAGCGGCGCGGCCTGAGCCCCGAACGTGCCTTGGCCCAGGCACAGATTGCGCCGCAGCTGCTGCCCGACGACAGCGCCCGCATCACCGCCTGGCAGATGGAGCAGATCTCCGACGCCGCCATGCAGGAGCTGGACGACGAAGCCCTGGGCTGGTTCAGCCGCCGCCTGCCCTGGGGCAGCTACGGCATGCTGGCGCGTGCCAGCATCAGCTCGCCCACGCTGCAGGTGGCCCTGGCCCGCTGGTGCCGCCACCACGGCCTGCTGACGGACGACATCGCCCTGCACCTCACCACCCAGGGTGACGCCGCCACCCTGGCCATCACCGAGGCACGCGACCTGGGCGCGCTGCGCGAGTTCTGCCTGGTATCCGTGCTGCGCAATGCCCACGGCCTAGCGTGCTGGATGGTGGACTCGCGCATTCCGCTCATCGCTGCCGAATTCGCATTCGATGCGCCACCACATGCCGATGCCTACGCCGTGCTGTTCCGAGGCCCAGTCACCTTCCACGCGCCACGCACCGCCATCCACTTCGACGCCCGCTACCTGCACCTGCCCCTGCGCCGCGACGAGCAGGCCCTGCGCCAGATGCTGCAGCACGCCCTGCCGCTGACGGTGCTGCACTACCGCCGCGACCGCCTGCTGGTGCAGCGCGTGCGCCAGCTGCTGGGCGCGCCCCTGCCTGGGCAACCGGCCCACGCCCTGCCCCAGCACAGCGCCGAATCGCTGGCCGCCCTGCTGCATGTGTCGCCGCGTACGCTGCACCGGCAGCTGAAGGAAGAACGCGCCACGCTGCAGGGCCTGAAAGACGAGGTGCGCCGCACCCGCGCGGTAGAGCTGCTGCACCGCACGCAACGGCCCATCAAGCAGGTGGCGGAGGCAGCGGGGTTTGAGAACGAGAAGAGTTTTATCCGGGCGTTTCGCGGGTGGACGGGGCAGTCGCCAGCGGAGTTTCGGAAAGCATTGCAGGTCTAGAGCGCACAGGACCAACGGCGCAGCTGGGCTACCAGTGTGTGAAACTTCAGCGGGTGCAATGACGGCAGAGCAACTTACTCTGAAGAGCCAATGGCGAACCAATGGGGCATCCCCAAACACATAGAAGAAGCGGTGCTGAAGCGCGACCAACGCTGCGTTTATTGCGGATGTGAATTCGGCTCGCAGCGGGCAACCATGCGTTCGTGGGAACACATCATCAATGACATCAACATCACAACGCTGGAGAACATCGCACTTTGCTGTGTGGGCTGCAATGCATCCAAGGGAGCGAAACTGCTTTGCGATTGGCTTGATTCACCAAAAGCGAAGCACAGGGGCGTGCTTGAACATAAGCTGGCTCCTGTCGTCATCGCTGCGCGGGAACATGCCAAACGGACTGCAATGCACACCGCAGGGTCAAAAGATAGCCAATCTGAAAACCGAATTACAACAGCAGCACAAAGTTCGTTCCACCCAGTAGACCAATGATCCACCTCCACCACTGCATCAGCGCCCGCTCCTTCCGTCCCCTGTGGATGCTCGAGGAACTGCAGCTCCCCTACACCCTCCACATGCTCCCCTTCCCACCGCGCGCCAGAGCCCGGTGGTTTCTGGAAGAGAACCCACAGGGCACGGTGCCGCTGCTGGTGCAGGGCGATGTCCGCATGACTGAATCGGCCGCGATGTGCCAGTACTTGGCCGCCACGCACCCCGACGCGGGGCTAGATGTGGCGCCCACGCACCCGGCGTATGGCGCCTACCTGAACTGGCTGCACATGAGCGATGCGACGCTGACCTTTCCGCAGACGCTGGTGCTGCGCTATGGGCGTTTTGAGCCCGCAGAGCGCCAGCAGCCGCAGGTGGTGGAGGACTACAGCCGCTGGTTTCTGGCGCGGCTGCGGGCGGTAGAGGCGGCCGTGGCGCACAGCGAATACCTGTGCGCAGGCCGGTTTACGGCGGCGGACGTGGCGGTGGGGTATGCGCTGCTGCTGGCGCAGCACCTGGGGCTGGATGTGCAGTTTGGCCCGGCTACGCAGGCCTACTGGCAGCGTCTGCAGCAGCGGCCCGGCTACCAGCGGGCGATGGCGGCACAACTGCGGGCGGCTGAGGAGCAGGATGTGCCTGCCACCCCGGCGCCCGATACGCGGCCCTGAGAATGGTCAAACTGGGGTGGGCAGATGGCCAGAGGTGTGAGCCCCACATGCTCCCAGGCCATCAGGATGTGGTGCCGCCGCCCATCGTGCCCTGCAGCACGGCCACCAGGTGCTGTTTGGCTTCGGCCAGTTGTGCCTTGTCGGCGTCGTGCACCTTGCGAAAGAATGCCGCGCACTCGGCGGCACCCGCAGCTTCGGCGTCCTTGATGTACTGGTCATAGGCCACCAGCGCCTGGGCCTTGTTCTGGATCAGGGTGACCCAGTCGTACGCCAGGTTGCTCAGGGGATGGGGATCGGAGGAATGTGGTTGTTCTTGCATGGGTGTGCTCCTGTCGAGGGTGCCGCCAGAAGGCGGCGCCCGCCTGCACGCATAAAGGGTGCACGCAGCACCCTTGGCGGGAGGAAAGCCGTGTGGGCTAACGCTTAA
>NZ_AGTS01000159.1 GCF_000238595.1 Acidovorax sp. NO-1
TTAAAGAGCCTGTTGCCCGAGTTCGAGGGCAAGGTGAAGTGCATCTATATCGATCCGCCCTACAACACCGGCAATGAGGGTTGGGTTTACAACGATGCCGTCAATGATCCAAAGATCAAACGCTGGCTGGGCCAGGTGGTTGGCAAGGAGGGGGATGACCTGTCGCGTCATGACAAGTGGCTCTGCATGATGTATCCGCGCCTGAAGTTGCTGCACCGACTTCTTCATCCGGAAGGTGTGCTGTTTGTCAGCATCGATGACGACGAGGCGCATACCCTTCGCTTGGTTCTGGACGAGATTTTCGGAAGACATGGAAGGCTTGCGACGTTCGTTTGGCGCACTGACGGCAACTTCGACAACCAAGCAAAAATTAAGAATTGCCATGAGTACATTTACATGTACTCCAAGTCACCAGACGCTTTCCCATATCCCTCGGTGGTCGATCCCGCCACGCCAGCGGATAGCAAGCTGTTCCGCCCCGTCATTCGAAACACCGTAGTGAAAAACGGTACGAAAAACCCGCCGTCAAAGATCACTCTACCGATCGGTTTCCCCGCAGATTTCGAGGCAGGGACGATCGCCCGAAGGACAGACAAGTGGCCGCACTTCTTGAACGCTGCCAAGGTCGCAGGCGGTCACTTGACTAATGAGGTCACCATCAAGAGCGGCTGGAGTTCGCTCGATATGTTGCAGGCCTTCATATCAAATGGTTTTAAGCCGTTGCTTGATCGCAAGCAGCAAGAAACTGTCTTCCGGCTCATGCCTTCTGGTGCTATCGAGAGCGTGAAGACACGTAAGCCGAGTCATGTCATCACTGTCTTGACGGGCCAAGGCAGCACCCAGGCAGCCTCGGTTGACTTGGCTGAGCATGGGATCACGTTTTCATACCCGAAACCGCGCAGCTTAGTTCGATATCTCATCAGCATGATCGATGACGAAGAATGCATTGTTCTCGACTCCTTTGCTGGCTCCGGCACCACTGCGCATGCTGTGCTCGATCTCAATCTTCAAGAGGGCGAGAGGCGCCGCTTCATTCTTATTGAAATGGAAAGCTACGCGTCTTCATTGACTTCTGAACGCGTTAAAGCGGCCATCAGCGGGGACGTCGATACGTCAGATCGACCTGCGCTCGGCGGCGGCTTCGACTACTACACCGTCGGCGAGCCGATATTCCTGCCTGACGAAAATCTCAACGAGGCCGTCGGTACTGACGCTATCCGCGCCTATGTGGCTTACAGCGAAGGCATCCCGTCTGACGATCAAACCACGGCGGAGAACCCGCACAGCCCTTACCTTCTGGGGCTGAACCGGGAAACGGCCTGGATCTTCCACTACGAGCCCGAAAGGGCGACCCGTCTTGATATGGAGTTTTTGTCGGGCCTGCGTTTTGGTGCCGATACGGGTGCCAGAAAGCCAGGCACGGTCATCATTTACGCCGACCGCTGCCTGTTGTCTGCGGCTTTCATGGCCAAGCACGGAATCATCTTCAAGAAGATTCCGCGCGACATCACGCGCTTCTGAGCCAGACCACCACCACAGGGAATAGCGACACCATGGAACTCAAGGATTACCAAGCGCGCGTACTGGTTGATTTGGCCGACTATCTGGACGCACTGGACCGCACGCCCAATCTGGCGCAGGCCTTCGCGGAGTATTGGTCCAGCCGGGGTGTGCGCGTGGGCAGTACCGGTGCGCAGGCAGGTATGGAGCCGTACAAAAACACGGTGCCCGGTGTGCCGCACATCTGCGCCAAGGTGCCCACGGCGGGGGGCAAGACCTTTATTGCGGTGAATGCATTGGAGACGGTGTTTACCGCGCTGACCAAGCGAAGCCCCAGGCGGCCCAAGATGGTGGTGTGGCTTGTGCCATCGCTCACCATCTTGGACCAAACCGTGCAGGCGCTGGGTAACCCCGAGCATCCTTATCGCAGGCGGCTTGACCAGTTGTTCCGCCACCGCGTGGCGGTGTACGAAAAGCGCGACTTGCTGATGGGCGCGGGGTTCTCGTACGACACGGCCCAAGAACAACTGTCGATTGTGGTGATGAGCTTTGATTCGCTGCGCGCCAAGAACAAGGAAGACCGCAAGATTTACCAGGAGAACGGCAATCTGGCCTCGTTCCTGCTGCCCGACCAGGGCGACGGCAGCGACTGGCTTTTGCCCGAGCATGACCCCTCAGCCCTTATCAATGTGATTCGCCGCATGCGGCCTGTGGTGGTGGTGGACGAGAGCCACAACGCAGAAAGCCAGTTGTCGGTGGAGATGATGAAGAACCTGAACCCGGACTTCATCCTGGACCTGACGGCCACGCCGCGCAACAACAGCAACATCATCAGCTTCGTGGATGCGCTGGCGCTCAAAAAGCAGCACATGGTGAAGTTGCCGGTGATCGTGGCCAACCGCAGCAGCAAGACTGAGGTGATGGAGGCCGCGCTGATTTTGCGGGGGCAACTGGAGGCTATGGCCCAGAGGGAAGAGGCTGCTGGCGGCAAGCACATCCGGCCCATCGTGCTGTTCCAGGCGCAGCCTCGTACGGCCGATGACAACACGACGTTCGAGAAAATTCGTGAAACCTTGGTGCAGTGGAAGGTGCCTGCCGAGCAGATCAAGATCAAAACGGCCGACATTAATGAACTCAAGGGCATCGACTTGATGAGCCGGGATTGCCCGGTGCGCTACATCATCACCGTCAACGCGCTCAAGGAAGGTTGGGATTGCCCGAACGCATACATCCTGGCATCACTGGCCGACAAAACGTCTGCCGTGGACGTGGAGCAGATTTTGGGTCGCGTGCTGCGCATGCCCCATGTGCAGCAACACAGCCATGATCTTTTAAACCTGTCGTACGTGTTTACGGCCAGCAATCGGTTCATGGACACCTTGCAAAGTGTGGTGAAAGGGTTGAACCGGGCGGGCTTTACCGACAAGGACTTTCGCGCGCTGGAGCAAGAATGCCTGGCCCCGGCTCCGGGCTGCGGAGTACCAGCGCCATCGCTGGGTTTGTTTGATGCCCTACCGGATGCGCAAGGTACCGATGCGCCAAGTCATGCCATTGACGAGTTGGATGCGAACGCTCTGGCGCCAGACTGGCAAGCCGCCGCCCAGTGGGACGAAAACGCAGCTCCTGCGGTAGCGGCTACAGGCGGGGATGCTTCGCCCTCTACGGCGTTTGTGGATCAAATCAAGGCGCAAGCCAAGGCGGAAAACCAGGCTTTTGAGGCCAAGGCGCAGGCTGCGGAAGAGGGCGTGACGCAAGAGCTGGAGGACAAGATGAATCGACACCGGTTGAAAGAACTGTTCCGCGACGAAGCCATGAATTTGGCGCTGCCGCAGTTTTTTATCAAAGTCCAGAACGGTGGTTTTTTTGATGCGGACCAGCCCTATCAAACCTTCGAGCGTGAGGAGCTTTTGAGGGATTTCCGCTTGTCGCAAGCCGACGCCACGATTTCCTTTGATGACGTGGAAACCGAGGTGTATCGCGTGGACTTGGAGCAGTTGGGCGTAGAGAACTATGCCCCCAAGGCCTTTAAGCTCGCAGTGAATGAACGCGCTCGGTTTACCGCTTACCTGCTGAGCCTGCCGCAAGAAAGCCAGATTGCCAATCTGGTGAGCCGCATCACGGAGTTGATCGGCAACATGTATCCCATTACGGACCCCGAGGTGAAGGAGTATGTGGGGCGCATTGTGGTTGGCATGAGCGCGGAGCAGATGCGAGACTGCATCGAGCGCGACGTTGCCTATGTGCGCAAGATCAAAAAGAAGATTTCGGCGCTGGCCGATGTTCACGCAGTGAAAGCGTTTACCGACCTGCTGGATGTTGACCGCATCGTGCTGCAGCCGGGGTTCAAGCTGCCCGAATCAATCACACCCAGCGCCAATGCCAGCGCAGTACCGAAGAGCTTGTATGTGACAGAGGCGGCCATGGGTGACTTTGAACGACGATTGATCAACGACATAGCCAACCTGGACAGCGTGCAGTGGTGGCACCGAAATCTGTCTCGGGGCAAGGGGTTCCGTATCAACGGCTTCCTCAATCACTACCCGGACTTCATTGTGAAGACCAAGGCAGGCAAGATCATCGCGCTGGAAACCAAAGGCGATGACCGCGACAACAGTGACTCGGAGCTGAAGCTCAAGCTGGGCAAACTTTGGGAGGCCAAGGCAGGTCGGGACTACCGGTACATGATGGTGTTCGACAACAACCCTATCGAAGGTGCAGAGCGGCTGTCAGATGCGCTGAAGAAGATTGGTCAGTTGTGAGGTTCAAAACATCCGCGGATGCATCG
The DNA here is from genome assembly GCF_000238595.1 of Acidovorax sp. NO-1. Lineage (GTDB taxonomy): Bacteria > Pseudomonadota > Gammaproteobacteria > Burkholderiales > Burkholderiaceae_C > Acidovorax. The sequence continues at coordinate 4,286 of NZ_AGTS01000159.1, forward strand.
GTGAACTTTTGCATGAACGGTTGGCGGGTTTCCCGCCGGGGCCGATCGGCCGAATTGGGTGGGCTGCTGAGGAAAAGAGGGATTTGCTATTGAAAGCGTAGCTTGCGGCGCTTGTATTTCAAGCGCTGGAGGCCAATTTGGCTTGATAGGGACTGAGCGCCGTTTGCCTTGCCTGTGGAACTGGGAGAAGCAAGCGCCCTGGCTTCGACAGGCCCAACGCGCGGTGGCTGGGCATGCACCCATGGCCTCGGCGTTGGCCTGGGCGTGGAGCCCTACAGCTGCGCCCCCTCCACCAGAAACTGCACCTTGCGCTCGCCCTTCCATTCGTTCACATCCAGCCGGAAGGCCAGCAGCACGCGCGCAGGCAGCTGCTCGGTGTGACCGAACCAGATGGCGTCCACCGGGTTGCCCTGGTGGATGATCTTGATGGACAGGTGGTTTTTGGCCTCCCCCACCAGGCGCTGGCTCACGATTTGCACTTCTTCGCTGAAGGTGGGCGGCAAGAAGCCCTGGCCCCAGACCTCGCGGTGCAGGGTGTCCACGATGTCGGCGCGGCAGTATTCGGGCGCCAGCGGGCCGTCGGTTTCTATCTTGCGGGTGAGGGTGGCGGCGTCCAGCCATTCCTGCGCGACCTGGGCCAGCGCCTGCTCGAAGGTGTCGAACGCGTCGGCATCTACCGTGCAGCCCGCCGCCATGGCGTGGCCGCCAAACTTGAGCAGCACGCCCGGGTGGCGCTTGGCCACCAGGTCGAGCGCATCGCGCAGGTGAAAGCCGGGGATGGAGCGGCCGGAGCCCTTGAGCTCGTGCGCCTTGCCCGGCGCGCTGCTGGCGGCAAACACAAAGGTCGGGCGGTGCAGCTTGTCCTTGATGCGGCTGGCCACGATGCCCACCACGCCCTCGTGAAAGTCCGGGTCGAACACGCTGATGGCCGGCGGCGGCTCTTCGTCTTCCTGGAACAGGCTCTCGGCCATCAGCATGGCCTGGTCGCGCATGCCGCCCTCGATCTCGCGGCGTTCGCGGTTGATGCCGTCAAGCAGGCCCGCCAGCTCGGCGGCGCGGACTGCGTCGTCGGTCAGCAGGCATTCGATGCCCAGCGTCATGTCGGCCAGGCGCCCTGCGGCGTTGATGCGCGGGCCTAAGGCAAAGCCAAAGTCGAAGGTGGTGGCCACGGGCGCCTTGCGGCCGGCGGCGTGGAATAGGGCTGCAACCCCGGCAGGCATTTGCCCTGCGCGGATGCGCTTCAGGCCCTGGGCGACCAGGCGGCGGTTGTTGGCGTCGAGCTTGACCACGTCGGCCACGGTGCCCAGCGCGACCAGGGTGAGCAGCGGGTCGAGCTTGGGTTGGGTGGCGGCGTCGAAGTTTCCGCGCGCCCGCAGTTCGGCCCGCAGCGCCAGCAGCACGTAGAACATCACGCCCACACCGGCCATGGACTTGCTCTCGAAAGTGCAGCCGGGCTGGTTGGGGTTGACGATGGCATCGGCCGCGGGCAGCTCGGGGCCGGGCAGGTGGTGGTCGGTGACGACGACCGTGAGGCCCAGCGCCTTGGCTTCGGCCACGCCCTCCACGCTGGCGATGCCGTTGTCCACGGTGATCAGCACATCGGCCCCGCGCTCGGCCACGCGGCGGGCGATGGATGCGGTGAGGCCATAACCGTCCGTCACGCGGTCGGGCACCAGGTAGTCCACGTTGCGGGCGCCCAGCAAACGCAGGCCGCGCACGCCCACGGCGCAGGCGGTTGCGCCGTCGCAGTCATAGTCGGCCACGATGACGAGGCGCTGGTTTTGCGCGATGGCGTCGGCCAGCAGGCGGGCGGCGGTGTCAATGCCTTTGAGGCCCGAGGGGGGCAGCAATCGGCCCAGGCCGTCGTCCAGTTCGTCCTTGGCGCGCACGCCGCGTGCGGCGTACAGGCGGGCCAGCAGCGGGTGTACCCCGGCCTGCTCCAGCGCCCAGGCGGCGCGGGGAGGAATGTCTCTTGCTACTATTTTCATAGCTGGTTGCGCAGATCTGTAAAGCGCTGGGGCCTGAAAAGGCTTTGAAAACGCTGGGCCAGCGTGCGGGGGGCGGTGTGGAAGGCCAGCGTGTTGCGCTCGCCGCACAGGGTCAGTTGCACCGCCGCGCCGCTTTCGGCTGTGCGCAGCAGATCGGCCACCGGGCCTGCGTCCAGCGCCGTCCACGCAGCGGTCCAGGCGCGCCAGTCTTCGTTCAGTGCCGCGTCGTGCAAGGTGGTGGGCACCGTCGGTGCAGTGGCGGCAGAGGCCGGGGGAGAGACAAGAACGCCGGTGCCATGCACCCAGAACGAGTTGATCACCGGCAACCCGCGCTCCGAGCGCTCGTCGTTGAAAGCGTGGGTGTAAAGCAGCATCTGCATCTCGCTGTGCAGGCGATGCAGGGTGCGGGCCGCTTTCGCATCGGGCATCCAGGCGCGCACGTCGCGTTGCAGCACGCGCTCCAGCGAGGCGGTTGCCAGGTCGGCAAACAGCGGGCTGGTGGCCAGCCAGCGTGTGGGCTGGTCGTAGTGCAGGGTGATGCCGTCTTCGGCAAACCAGGGCGAGACGATGGCCAGCAGCGCGCGCGATGCGGCGTCATCCAGCGCGAGGTGCTCAGGGTTGCGCAGCGTGACGTGGTCGGTGCTGACCTGCCACTGGCAGGGGTTGACAAACGCCCAGGCGTCACTGCTGGGTGACTGGCCCTGCTGGTGGCGGTGCCACGCGGCCCAGGGGATGCGGCCGTCCTGCGCGGGCAGGCCGAGGGCGCACGCCAGGGCGCGTTCGTGGGGGGCGGAGAAGCTGGTCTCCTCGCCGCTGTCACTGTGGGTGGGATGGGGGCTGAGCCGGGCCAGGAGCCGGTCCAGGTGGGGCAGGGCCAGGCCCTGCAGGGCTTGCTGGCATCCGGTGGCTGCGCTGGCGGCGTAGGGAATGAGCAAATGGTTGGTGTCCGACATGGGCCTATTGTCCGGGATGCCACAATCTGCCCCGCCCGCGCCAGACATTCCGTCTGTTGCGGGCGCCACCTTATTGATCCATGCAAATCCCCTACGAACTGGCCCTGGGCTGGCGCTACACGCGCGCGGGCCGCGCCACGCGGCGCAACGGCTTTATCTCGTTCATCTCGGGCGTGTCCATGCTGGGCATTGCGCTCGGGGTGGCGGCGCTGATCATCGTGCTGAGCGTGATGAACGGTTTTCAGAAAGAGGTGCGCGACCGCATGCTCAGCGTGGTCTCGCACATCGAGATTTTTGCGCCCCAGGGCGCTGCGTTGGCCGACCCGGCGCTCACGCTGGCCGAGGCCAAACAAAACCCCAACGTGGTGGGCGCTGCACCCTTTGTGGCTGCGCAGGCGCTGCTGGCGCGCGGCGAGGACATGAAGGGCGCGCTGGTGCGCGGCATCGACCCGGCGCTGGAAGGCTCGGTGACGGACTTGGCCGCCACCAATGAAAAAACGCTCAACCTGCTCGTGCCCGGTGAATTCCGCGTGGTGCTGGGCGGCGAGCTGGCCCGCGCTTTGGGCGTGCGCGCTGGCGATGTGGTCACCCTCATCGCCCCCGCTGGCCAGGTCACCCCGGCGGGCGTGGTGCCGCGCCTCAAGCAGATGACGGTGGCGGGCACGTTCGATTCGGGCCACTACGAATACGACTCGGCCCTGGTGCTGCTGCACCACGAGGATGCGCAGCGCATCTTCCGCCTCGAAGGCCCCACGGGCGTGCGGCTGAAGCTCAAAGACCTGCACCAGGCGCGCGAGGTGGCCCAGCAACTGGCGGGCACCCTGAGTGGCCAGCTGCTGATCCGCGACTGGACGCAGCAGAACCGCACCTGGTTTGCGGCCGTGCAGTTGGAAAAACGCATGATGTTTATCATCCTCACGCTCATCGTGGCGGTGGCGGCGTTCAACCTGGTATCGACCCTGGTGATGACGGTGACCGACAAGCGTGCCGACATCGCCATCCTGCGCACCCTGGGCGCCAGCCCCAAAAGCATCATGGGCATCTTTGTGGTGCAGGGCGCCATGGTCGGCGTCATCGGCACGGCCGTGGGCCTGCTGCTGGGCCTGGGCATCGCGTTCAACATCGACGTGATCGTGCCTGCCATCGAGAAGGCGCTGAACGCGAGCTTCTTGCCCAAGGACATCTACCTCATCAGCAAGATGCCGAGCGAGCCGCAAAGCAGCGATATCGTGCCTATCGGCGTCATCTCGCTGATCCTGGCTTTTGTGGCCACCCTGTACCCCAGCTGGCGTGCCAGCCGCGTCAACCCCGCCGAGGCTCTTCGCTATGAATGAGAAACACCCCCCTGAGACGCTTCGCGTCTTCCCCCCGCTCTCGCATTGCTGCGCAATGCGGGCAGGGGGACGCAGCCAGCGCGGCGGGGCGGCCCTTGCGCGGCTGCCTTGGCCTGGCGAGCGCCAGTTTCATGCCATGGATATCTGAGATGAACACTGTAAATAACGCCGTGGTGCTCGAAGCCCGCGGCATCACCAAGCGCTTTACCGAAGGCCGTCTGGACGTGACGGTGCTGCAAGGCGTGGACCTGCAGATCCACGCGGGTGAAACGCTGGCCATCGTCGGCGCGTCGGGCTCGGGCAAGAGCACCCTGCTGCACCTGCTGGGTGGGCTGGATGCGCCCACGTCGGGCACAGTGCGGTTGAAGGGCGAAGAGATGTCTTCCCTCTCTGCCGAACGCCAGGGCCAGCTGCGCAACCAGCACCTGGGCTTCATCTACCAGTTTCACCACCTGCTGCCCGAATTCAGCGCGCTGGACAACGTGGCCATGCCGCTGCGCATTCGCCGCCTGCCGTTGGATCAGTGCCATGCCGAGGCAGAGCGTGTGCTCACCTCGGTGGGTTTGAAAGAGCGCCTGATGCACCGCCCCGCCGAGCTGTCGGGCGGCGAGCGCCAGCGTGTGGCCATTGCGCGGGCGCTCGTCACCCGGCCCGCCTGCGTGTTGGCGGACGAGCCCACGGGCAACCTCGACCGCACCACGGCAGACGGCGTGTTCGATTTGATGCTGCAGCTCGCGCGGGACCAGGGCACGGCGTTTGTGATGGTCACGCACGATGAATCTCTGGCCGCGCGCTGCGACCGCGTGGTGCGGCTGGTGCTGGGGCGGCTGAGCTAGCGCTGGGGGAACGCCGGCGGGAAGGCATTGCCGCCCGCCCGCCGGGCCTTGCACTCAGAGGCCGAGGATCTTTTTGGCTTCGGCCAGCGACTTCATCGAGTCGTCGTGTTTGCCCGCCTTGTGCTGTGCCTCGCCATCGGCGCGCAGCTGTTTGACCTTGGCGGCGTTGTCGGCCGTCAGGCTGGGGTTGGTGGCCAGCCTGGCGTCGATGGCCTTCATCTCGTTGGGGCAGTTGTGGGCCATGGCGGCGCCCGCGGCCATGGAAAGCAGCACCAGGGCCGAGGCCCGGATCAATGAACGCATGAGAGTCTCCTGGGGTTGGAACATGTTGCCGACTTCACTACATCACCCTCCCGTACCACCACACCGACAGCGCCGCCGCCAGCAGGGCCAGCGCAGCGCCGGCCAGGGCCAGCAGCGCAGAGATCTCGGTCTCCTTCTTTTCCACCGTCAGCCGTGAGCTGAGGGTTTCGTACACCTTTTTCAGGTCGGCCGCCGTTGCGGCATGGAAGTATTCGGCGTTGGTGCGGGTGGCCACGGCCTTCAGTGTTTCCTCGTCCAGCCGCACGCGCATCGACCAGCCCTCGAAGCCAATGGTTTCGCCCTGCACCGTGCCCACACCCACGGTGTACACACGCACGCCGCGATCAGCGGCCCACTTGGCGGCCTCCAGCGGGTCCACGCCGGTGGTGCGCTGGCCGTCGGTCAGCATGATGATGGCGGCGGAGTTGTACGAGCCCGGTGCCACGGGCGTGAAGCTCTTGGCCGGGTCCTGCTTGCCGATTTCGTCGATGGGCTGGGCACGCATGGCCTGGCGGCCCCCCAGGGCGGAGATGTCGATGCCCGCGTCCGGAAAGATGGTGGCCAGCGACAGCATGATGCCGTTGCCCGTGGCGGTGCCGCGCTGCAGCTGGAAGCTGTCGATGGCTTTGACGAGGTCCTCACGGCTTTGCGTGGGCAGCTGGGCCAGTTGCGCGCTACCGGCAAACGCCACGATGCCCACGCGCACGTGGCGTGGCAGCTCGGCAATGAAGGCCTTGGCCGCGTTCTGCGCGGCCGTCAGGCGGTCGGGCTCCACGTCGGTTGCACGCATGCTGCCCGACACATCCATGGCCAGCATGATGGTCTGGTCCTGCGAGGGCAGGGTGATCACCGCCAGCGGCCGTGCCGCCGCCAGCAGCAGGGCCACCAGCGCCAGCAGGAACAGCGCAGGCGGTATGTGGCGGCGCAGACGCTGGCCGGGGCCCATGGCCTCGCGCACCAGCGACAGGCTGGAATAGCTGAGCGCGTTTTTTTGCGGCGATGCAGAAGCCACCAGTACAGCAGCACCAGCACGGGGACTGCCAGCATCAGCCAGAGCAGGGTGGGCCAGAGAAAAACCATGGTGGCGTGTCCTAGGGGTGCATGGGTTGGGGTGGGCGGTGGCGCGGGCTGTAAAGGGCGGGGTCAGGCGGCCACCGGCACGGAGGCCCATGGCAACGACGGGGTCGGGGGGCGGCGCACGCGGCGCTGGCGCATGTCCATGAAGCGCAGCAGCGCGTCCACCAGGTCGTCGTCGGTACACAGCTCCAGCGCGTCGGCGCCAGCTTTGGCCAGGCCCTCGCGCAGCACGGCTTCGCGCTGGGCGGCCAGGCGTGCAAAGCGGTGGCGAAAACCCGCGTCGTGCGTGTCCACCTGCAGCTGCTCGCCGCTTTCGGCATCGCGCAGCGTCACCAGGCCCACGTCGGGCAACTCCAGCTCCAGCGGGTCGAGCAGGCGCACGGCCACCACATCGTGGCGCTGCGCCAGCTGGGCCAGGGGCTTTTCCCAACCGGGTGCGCTGATGAAGTCGGACACCACAAACACCGTGGAGCGGCGGCGCAGGTTGGCCAGGCCGGTTTGCAGCAGCCGGTGCAGCTCGGTGGCGCCCCCCTGGGGGGCCTTGCCGTGCGCGGGGGCGGGGGCGCCAGCAGCCGGTGCACCAGATGCAGCACATGGGCGCGGCTGCTGCGGGGGGCAGCACGGTATCTACGGCGCGGTCTGCGGCGTTGCCCGCGCCGTAGAGCATGGCGCCCACCCGGTTGCCATGGCGTGTGAGCAGGCGCGACAGCACGGCCACAAAGCCGGTGAGGATGTCGCGCTTGGCGTTGCCCTGGGGCCCGAAATTGATGGACGGGCTCAGGTCCAGCAGGAACCAGGCGGACATCTCGCGGTCTTCGGTGAACACACGCACGTGGGGAATGCTCAGGCGCGCAGTCACGTTCCAGTCGATGTGGCGCACATCGTCATGGGGCTGGTATTCGCGCAGGTCCGCCAGATCCAGCCCCGCGCCGCGCATGAGCGTGCGGTAGTCGCCCTGCAGCAGACCATCCAGCCGGCGGATCACCTTCCATTCGAGCTCGCGCAGCAGCCGGTCGGCCTGCCCGGGCAGGGTGGGCAGGGTTCGGGGCGCAGCGTTTGGGGCGGACGGGGTGGGGCTCATGGTGGGGGCGCTCGGCGGGTGTTCAGGCGGCTTTCTTTTCGTGGTGCAGCGGCCGCGCAGGCGCGGGCACCTTGGCCATGATGCGGGAGATCAGTGCGTCGGCGTCCAGCCCTTCGGACAAGGCCTCGTACGACAGTGCCACACGGTGGCGCAGCACATCGGCGGCCAGGTCGGTCATGTCTTCGGGCAGCACATAGTTGCGCCCGCGCAGCATGGCCAGCGCCTGGGCGCCCTCGGCGAGCGCAATGGTGGCACGCGGGCTGGCACCGCAGCTGATGTAGCCGGCCAGGTCCTTCAGGCCGTGGCGATCGGGATCCCGGGTGGCAGCCACCAGCTTCACGGCGTATTGCAGCATGGACGGGTCTACATACACCGTGCGGCATTCGGCCTGCAGCGCCGCCAGCTGTGCGGTGGTGGCCACGGGCAGCACCTGCACGGGCACATCGAGCGCGCGCTGGGCGATCACGAATTCTTCCTCCTCGGTGGGGTAGCCCAGCAGCACCTTCATCATGAAGCGGTCCACCTGCGCCTCGGGCAGCGCGTAGGTGCCTTCGGTCTCGATGGGGTTTTGCGTGGCCATCACCAGGAAAGGCTCGGGCACCTTGTGCGTTTCTCCCGCAATGGTCACCTGGCGCTCCTGCATCACCTCCAGCAGTGCGCTTTGCACCTTGGCCGGGGCGCGGTTGATCTCGTCGGCCAGCAGCAGGTGGGTGAACACCGGGCCCAGCGTAGTGCTGAATTCGCCGGTTTTCTGGTTGTACATGCGCGTGCCCACCAGGTCGGCGGGCACCAGGTCGGGCGTGAACTGGATGCGCTTGAAGCTGCCCTGGATGGTGTTCGCCAGCGTCTTCACCGTCAGCGTCTTGGCCAGGCCAGGCACGCCCTCGACCAGCAGGTGGCCCTGGGCCAGCATGGCGACCATGACGCGCTCCAGAAAGCGGTCCTGGCCGACCACCACGCGTTTGACTTCGTAGAGCACCTGCTCCATCAGGGTGGCGGTGGCGGCGGTGGGCGACGTGATGGGTTCCATGGTGCTCCTTGGGGCGGTTGGACAGAAAGATGCCGTCAAAACGGCGGCATGCCCACGGCCGAGGCCGCGTTTTCAATAGGTACTGCGAATCCGATGCCGATGAAGGTGCGTGCCGGCGTGGGGTTGAGAATGGCGGTGACAATGCCCACCACCTCGCCATCGAGCGTGATCAGGGGGCCGCCGGAATTGCCGGGGTTGGCGGCCGCGTCAAACTGGATCAGGTTGCTGAGCTGGCGCTGCCCCTCGGGCGACGTGAACTCCCGCTTGAGCCCGGACACCACTCCCGCCGATGCCGAAGGCCCGATGCCGAAGGGAAAGCCCACTGCGACCACATGGTCGCCTGCGCGCAGATCCTGGGTGGAGCGCAGGGGCGCGGCCTCCAGGTCGTCGGGCACCTTGTGCGCCTGCAGCACCGCCAGGTCGTTCTCGGGTTGGGCGCCGGTGATGCTGGCTGTGGTTTCCAGCCCGTCGTGGAAGGTGACGGTGATCCGGTCGGAGCCCGCCACCACATGCAGGTTGGTCAGGATGATGCCCTTGTCCACGATCACCACACCGGTGCCCACACCCCGTTCCACCTCCTGCTTGCCGTTCTTGCTGCGGCCATAGCCCACCACCCGCACCACCGACGGGGCAATGGCGTTCGCCGCCCGCGCCGCGGCAGACGGCGGCGTGGTGGTCTCCAGAGTGCGCAGCACGGCCGCGTCGATGTCGTCCTGGGTGATGCGGCGGGGCCCCGGGCGCTGGTGCAGCCACAGGCTGTACACCAGCAGCGCGGCAAGCAGCGCAATCAGCGTCCAGAGAACCCTGACGTGGCGTTTGGAAAGGCTGGTGGTGGCGACTGCCGGGTTGGCGGGCGCCACGGGTGCAGGCGCATCGTGGCCGCCTGCAGGCGCTTGCGGCGCGCCCCCGCTGGCGGCCGACTCCTGCGCAGGGCGGCGGGCGGGGCGGGAGCTGCTGTAGAGGGCGGGCCGGGGCATCCTGTCACCTTTTCTACGGATAACACCACTCCAGGTGGCGCACGGTTTTTACGTTAGCACGGATCGCCGGGAAGTGCACTTGCAAGGTTTCATGGGGCATCATCCCCGCATGACTGCCTGGATAGACACCCATTGCCATCTGGATGCGCCTGAGTTTGACCCCGACCGCGACGCCGTGCGTGATCTGGCGCGAAGCCGGGGCGTCATCCACTGCGTGATTCCTGCGGTGGAGCGCAGCAACTGGGCCGCCGTGCGCGGGCTGGCACACCGACACGGCGACAGCTATGCGCTGGGCATCCACCCCCTGTACACGGGGCATGCGCTTGACGCCGATCTGGAGCTTCTGGAGCACGAACTGACAGAGCAACACGCAGACCCGCGGCTGGTGGCCATCGGCGAGGTGGGGCTGGATTTTTTCGCTCCTGGTCTCGATCCGGACCGCCAGGAACGGTTTTACCGGGCCCAGCTGTCGCTGGCCCGCCGCTTTGACCTGCCCGTAGTGCTGCATGTGCGGCGTTCGGCCGACCGCCTGCTCAAGGGCCTGCGCGAATTGCCCGTGCGGGGAGGCATTGCGCATGCATTCAACGGCAGCCTGCAGCAGGCGCGTGCGTTTGTGGGCATGGGTTTCAAGCTGGGGTTTGGTGGTGCACTCACCTTTGACCGCGCGCTGCACCTGCACCGCCTGGCCACTGAGCTGCCCCTGGATGCGCTGGTGCTGGAAACCGACGCACCCGACATCCCGCCCCACTGGTTGTATGCCACCGCTGCCCAGCGCGCCGCCGGACTGCCGCAGGGCCGCAACACGCCGGGCGAATTGCCGCGCATTGCCCAGGAGGCCGCGCGCCTGCGCCACCTTTCCCTGGACCAGCTGGCGCAGGCCACGCGGGCCAATGCCGTGCAGGCGCTGCCGCGGCTGGCGGCGCTGGGGATTTGAAAATACCTGCGAGAGATGGCGATTTTTGCAAAGGGGCAATAGGCGCTGGGTAGGATGCAAAACTTGGCGGGGGTGTTGCCCCCAGAATTTGTTGGATGATGTTTTGAAGACCCCATGAAACAACGCCTGCTGGGCCTGATGCCCTCCCCCGAAGCGCTGCGCGGCAACCGCTGGTTGCGCTGGCTGGGGCCAGCATTGCACCACCCTCGCCTGTGGCACATGAGTCGCCGGGGCATCGCGCTCGGGATGGCGCTCGGCGTGTTCTTTGGTCTCCTCATCCCTATCGCCCAGATCCCGTTTGCGGCCGGGGCTGCCGTGGCGCTGCGCGCGAATGTGCCGGCTGCGGTGGCAAGCACGCTGGTGACCAACCCGGTCACGTTTGGCCCCGTCTACTATGCGGCCTGGCGCCTGGGCAGCGCCATTCTGGGCGACCCGGTGCTGCCGGGGCAGGAGCTCCCCTTGCCCGATGACGTTATCGTCGAATCACCCGAACGCAGCTGGTGGGAGACCCTGGTGTTGCGCCTTCGCAGTGTGGGCAAACCGCTCATGCTGGGGCTTGCGCTGGTGGCCACGGGTGTGGGGTTGTTGACCTACGTGCTGGTGACGTGGATCTGGTTTGCCAAGGTGAAATGGTCGCGCCACAAGCGGCGCGCCGCACCCGGCCGGGCTGCCGCGGATTAACCGCCGCGAGCATGCACGCCCTCGCCCCTTCCTGTTACCCACCCGCTGTGCAACGCGGCCCGCTCTTTGCCTGCAGTGGCGGCAGGCTGAGTCCTCCGTCATGAACATCGCCCCTTTGGCCCGCCTGGCGATGTGCGCGGCGCTTGCAGCGATCGCTGCCTGGTCGGTCCCGGCGCAGGGACAGCTGCGGGAAGGCATTGCGCTGTTTGTAATCATCGGCGGGCTGTGGATGACACAGGCCCTTCCGTTGGCGGTGACCGCTTTGGCCGTACCGCTGCTGGCCGTTTTGGCAGGGATCATGTCGGTGCGCCAGGCGCTAAACAGCAGCAACATGCCCCATTGCACGTTCTGCTCAACGTCCTTCCAGGTAAGCACGCCGGTGAGTGACAGCGCAACGATCGCGGCGAGCGCCACCAGGGTGTCGATGTCGGCGCCAATGCCCCACCACGCGGCCAGGGGCGCCCCGCCCACCTACGGGATCACCGGCGCGGTAGCGCTGGTGCTTCTGCCCTGGCTGGTGCCAGGCATCGCCGTAGCGCGGGAGGCGCTGGAGATGGAGGTGGCACGCATGGGGTACGCCGCCGTGCGGCTCGCGCGCTCGGTCCTGTATGGAACGCCACTGCGCGAGCTGGAGCGCGATCAATATGTGGTTGCCCAGCTGGATGCCGCTGCAGACGCCTTTGTCGAGCGCATGAATCGCACAGCCATGGCCCAGGGCACCAGTGAGAGGCTGGCCCAGGTACTGAGAGTGCAACGCTATTACCAGACGACCGCGCAGCGCGCATTGGACGCTGCCCGTCTGGCCCCCATGCCCGGAGAACCCGTGCGCACGCAGCACACCGCGTTTGTGGAGAAGGCGGATGCCGTGTTGGCCCTGTGCGATCCGCTGGCGGGCCATGTCAGCCTGGCCGAAGTCCTGGCTTGCGCAGACGCCATGGAAGCGTCGTACCAGAGTGTGAAGGCTGCATTGCTGGCCGCTGGTGCCCAGGGCCAGTTCCGTCTTGTTTCCATGGAGGATTCGCTGGGGCACCTCAGCGCCCTGCGGCACGCCGCGCAGCAGGCCGTGAAGGCGCGCAAGCACCAGCGCAACGGGGTGGAGCAGGAGGTTGCTGGCGAACCGGCCGGGCCGTCGCCGACCGTGCTGTCATGACGGAGCGCCCCAGTCCGGCTGATCGCTTGGAAGGTTTGCCGGCCGTGGTGTCGCCCCGCACACGGGTTCTGGTGCTGGGCAGTTTTCCCGGAGCGGCCTCGCTGCGCATGCAGCAGTACTACGCGCACCCGCAGAACCACTTCTGGCGCATCTTGCAGGCGCTGTGGCCGCGCCATCCCCTTCCCGCCGTTTACGACGGTCGGTGCCAGTGGCTGCTGGATCGCGGTTTGGGGGTGTGGGACGTGTATGCGAGTTGCGTGCGCGCGGGCAGCCTTGATGCATCGATACGCGACGCCGCCATGAACGACTTTGTGTCGCTGCGGGTGCACTGCCCCCGGCTCAGCGCGGTTGCTCACAATGGTGCGGAGAGCTTCGGGCACGCGCCTGCGGTGCTGCGCGGCCTGCAGGGCGGCGCCGGGCAGCATGCAGGGGCGTCTATCGAATCCATTAAGCTGCCGTCCACTAGTCCGGCAAATGCCGCCTGGAATTTTGATCGTAAATTGGCCGCCTGGACCGATGTGATGGCCCGGCACGGATTGCTGTGAATGACCCGCAAGAAAGAAAACAAATTGGCCGAACTGCCGGAAGTCAGTGTGTCGGACGACGGCGAAGTCCGGCACCTGCATTTGGGCACGCCCTGGATACAGGGCTCCATGCGGGTCGACCAGCCCTTTGATATCGAGCTGGAATATGTACAGCGCATGATGGCCTGGCTCCTTTTTGTGGACCCTGCCCAGGTGTCCAAAGGCCACGCGATGCAGCTGGGTCTGGGCGCGGGAGCCATCACCAAGTTCTGCCACAAGAAGCTGCGCGTGTGCACCACCACCATCGAACTCAATCCCCAGGTGCTGGCGGTGTGCCGACAGTGGTTCAAGCTGCCGCCGGATGGTCCCAAGCTGCGGGTGGTGATCGCCGACGCTGCGCAGGAGATCCGCAACCCCATGTGGCTGGGAACGGTGGACGCCCTGGCGGTGGACCTGTACGACCACGAGGCCGCCGCGCCCGTGCTCGACAGTGCGGCGTTTTATGCCGACTGCCGGGCCCTGCTGTCGGACACCGGGAGCATGACCGTGAACCTGTTTGGCCGCGCGTCCAGCTTTGACCGCAGTCTCAAAAGCATGGCGCAGGCGTTTGGCGACGATGCCCTCTGGGCATTCAAACCCACGCGGGAGGGCAATACCGTGGTGCTGGCCCAGCGCACGGCATCCCGCCCCAAGCGGGCTGAGCTGGTCGCCCGCGCCGAAGCCGTACAAGACCGCTGGGGCCTGCCCGCCAGCAAGTGGCTTCGGGTGTTCAAGCCTGTAGCCGCCTGATATTTGGGCCTGCGGTGCGCTGCATGCCTTTGAAAGGATTGAAATGAAAGCTGATTCGGACCTCGCCACTGCCGCGAACGCGGCGCCCTACCGCGGTCCGGTGGACTGGCGCCGCGTGGTGGAGTGGCTCAGCGACGACGGCGTGATTTCGCGCGAGGAGGCCAGGCGCACGATTTCGCGTTGCTCGCAGGCCGAGAGCTCGCAGCACGCACTGGTGCGGCTGGCCAACGTCGCCATGGAGCGGGTGAGCGACGGCAAACCGCTGGACATCGAGGCCTTGTCCGAATACCTGGCGAAGCGGGCCGGTCTGCCCTATTTGCGCATTGACCCGCTCAAGGTGGATGTGGGCCGTGTCTCCGACACCATGAGCGCCACCTATGCAGAGCGCCACAAGGTGCTGCCGGTCCAGGTGACTACCAAGGAAGTGGTGGTAGCCACTTCCGAGCCGTTCATTGATGACTGGGTGGCCGAGGTGGAGCGGCAGTCCCGCCGCTCGGTACGCCGTGTGGTGGCTAGCCCGCTGGACATTCACCGGTTTACCGCCGAATTTTTTGCCCTCGCCAAATCCGTGCGCGCCGCCCAGAAGGCGGGCGGCAACTCCGGCGGCAGCAGCTTCGAGCAGCTGGTAGAACTGGGCAAGAGCAACAAGCAGCTCGACGCCAACGACCAGGGCGTGGTCAAGGTGGTGGACTGGCTCTGGCAATATGCCTTTGACCAGCGTGCCAGCGACATCCACCTGGAACCCCGGCGCGACCAGGGCGTGATCCGCTTTCGCATTGACGGCGTGTTGCACCCCGTCTACCAGATGCCCATGGGTGTGCACAACGCCATGGTCTCGCGCATCAAGCTCCTGGGCCGCATCGACGTGGTGGAAAAGCGCCGTCCGCAGGATGGCCGCATCAAGACGCGCAACCAGCGCGGGGACGAGGTGGAAATGCGCCTGTCCACGCTGCCCACGGCGTTTGGCGAGAAGATGGTCATGCGGATCTTTGACCCCGACAACGCGGTCAAGGATCTGGACGCCCTGGGCTTTGCCCAGCACGATGCCGAGCGCTGGGAAAGCCTGGTCAAGCGCCCGCACGGCATCATTCTCGTGACGGGGCCCACGGGCTCGGGCAAGACCACCACGCTGTATTCCACCTTGAAGCGCGTGGCGACCGAAGAGGTGAACGTGAGCACGGTGGAAGACCCGATCGAAATGATCGAGCCCAGCTTCAACCAGACCCAGGTGCAGCCCCAGCTCGACTTCAACTTTGCCGAGGGCCTGCGTGCCCTCATGCGCCAGGACCCGGACATCATCATGGTGGGCGAAATCCGCGACCTGGAGACGGCCGAGATGGCCATCCAGGCCGCCCTGACCGGGCATCTGGTGTTCTCCACGCTGCACACCAACGATGCCCCGTCGGCCATCACCCGCATGATGGAACTGGGCGTCCCCCCCTATCTGCTCAATGCCACGCTGCTGGGGGTGCTGGCCCAGCGGCTGGTGCGCACGCTGTGCAAGCAGTGCAAGCAGAAGGACGAAGCGGCACAGCGCGAAACCCTGGCGGCGGTGGTCAAACCCTGGAAACTCAGCGGCGGGTACCACCCCTACAAGCCGGTGGGTTGCGTGGACTGCCGCATGGGCGGCTTTCGCGGACGCATGGGTTTGTATGAGCTGCTGACGGTGACTGAAGCGCTCAAGGACAAGATCAACCAGGCTCCGTCGATCGACCAGCTGCGCCGCCAGGCGGTACAAGATGGCATGCGCCCCTTGCGGCTGGCGGGCGCGCTGCGGGTGGCCGAGGGCTTGACCACCCTGGAAGAGGTGATTGCGGCGACGCCCCCGCTGGAATAGCCGCACTTTCCCCGGCGGTTTCTCCTCTCCGAGCGGCCATGCGTTACCAGGTGTAGGTGGAATCCACATCTGTTTGGCCCCCCGTTGCACGCACAATCGCGCAGTCGAGATTCCCGCCAAGGAGACAATTCGTGAAAATCAAAAGTCAAAAAGACTTCTTTGCCGGCCTCATGTTCATGGGGGTGGGCGTGGCGTTTGCGTGGGGTGCCACCACGTACAACGTCGGAACCGGTGCGCGCATGGGCCCCGGGTACTTTCCACTGATGCTGGGTATCCTGCTCGCCTTTATCGGCGGCTTGATCACCTTCAAGGCCATGACGGTGGAAACCCAGGACGGCGACAAGATCGGCAAGTGGGCCTGGAAGCCGCTGTTCTTCGTTCTGGCTGCCAACTTCGTGTTTGGCATTCTGCTGGCAGGCCTTCCCAGCTTCGGAGTTCCGGCGATGGGCCTTATCGTCGCGATTTATGCCCTGACCTTCATTTCAAGCCTGGCGGGTCAGGAGTTCAACGCGAAGTCCGTGTTCATCCTGGCCACCATACTCGCAGTGGGCAGTTACGTGGCATTCGTCTGGGCGCTCAAGCTGCAGTTCCCTGTGTGGCCGAGTTTCATCACGGGTTAAGCAGGAGCACCGACCATGGATCTTATTGACAACCTATCGCTGGGTTTTGGTGTTGCGTTCACCTTCCAGAACCTCATTTACTGCTTCGTGGGCTGCCTGCTGGGCACGCTGATCGGTGTGTTGCCCGGCATCGGCCCGGTGGCAACCATCGCCATGCTGCTGCCTGCCACCTACGCGCTGCCCCCGGTGGCTGCGCTGATCATGCTGGCAGGTATCTATTACGGCGCCCAGTACGGCGGCTCCACCACGGCCATTCTGGTGAACCTGCCGGGTGAGTCATCGTCGGTGGTCACCGTGATTGACGGCTACCAGATGGCGCGCAAGGGCCGTGCGGGGCCGGCGCTGGCTGCTGCCGGTCTGGGTTCGTTCTTTGCAGGGTGCGTGGGCACGCTGATCCTGGCAGCCTTCGCGCCGCCACTGACCGAGGTAGCGTTCAAGTTCGGCCCTGCTGAATATTTCTCGCTGATGGTGCTGGGCCTGATTGGTGCCGTGGTGCTGGCCTCTGGCTCGCTGCTCAAGGCCGTGGCCATGATCGTGCTGGGCCTGCTGATGGGCCTGGTGGGTACCGACGTGAACTCCGGCGTTGCCCGCTTCAGCTTCGATGTGCCCGAACTGACCGACGGCATTGGTTTCGTCACCATTGCGATGGGCGTGTTCGGCTACGGTGAAATCATTGCCAACCTGTCCCGTCCGGAGGACGAGCGTGAGGTTTTCACCGCCAAGGTGGAAGGCCTGTTCCCCACCAAGGAAGACTTCAAGCGGATGCTGCCCGCAGTGATCCGCGGTACCGCTCTGGGTTCTGCCCTGGGCATCCTGCCGGGCGGTGGCGCTCTGCTGTCGGCTTTTGCTGCCTACACGATCGAAAAGAAGACCAAGCTGCACCCCGGTGAAGTTCCTTTTGGCCAAGGCAACATCCGCGGTGTCGCTGCGCCTGAAGCTGCCAACAATGCCGGATCGCAGACGTCCTTCATTCCCCTGCTGACACTGGGCATTCCACCCAATGCGGTGATGGCGCTGATGGTGGGTGCCATGACCATCCACAACATCCAGCCCGGCCCGCAGGTGATGACCAGCAACCCCGAGTTGTTCTGGGGCCTGATCGCCTCGATGTGGATTGGTAACGCGATGCTGGTAGTGCTGAACCTGCCGCTGATCGGCATCTGGATCAAGCTGCTGACGGTGCCTTACCGCTGGCTGTTCCCCTCCATCGTGCTGTTCTGTGCGGTGGGCGTGTATTCCACCAACAACAACACGTGGGATATCTGGATGGTGGGCCTGTTCGGACTGGTGGGTTACATCTTCCACAAGCTGGGTACCGAACCTGCGCCCTTGCTGCTGGGCTTCATTCTGGGCCCGATGATGGAAGAGAACCTGCGCCGCGCGCTGCTGCTCTCGCGCGGCGATTGGAGCGTGTTTGTCACGCGTCCGCTGTCGGCGGGCCTGCTGGCTGCAGCGTTACTGCTGCTCATCATCGTGCTGCTGCCTTCAGTGAAGAGCAAGCGCGAGGAAGCCTTCGTGGAAGACTGACCGGGCGCGCTTCCAGCTTCCGACATGAACAACGGCACCCTCGGGTGCCGTTTTTTTTGGAGAGGCGATTCAGTTTCACGGGCGGTGTACCAGTACACAATCGCGCACCGAGGTCCGCATGCCCATACCGTTTCACCCCCGGCAGCATCCCCACCGGGCGATGCTGCACAACGAAATCCACGCCCGCCCGCCCGAGGCGATCACGTCGCCCGTGGCCATCGTGCACATTGTCATGCTGGCCGATGCCGCCGGGCGTGAGGCGAGCCGGGCGCATGTGGCCGCCCTTTTGCGCAACCACCACCTGGCCCTGCCCGATGCGGATACCAACCACCTGCGCATGGACCTGGGGGCCTACCGCCTGCGCTGGGAGCTGCACACCGAGTTTGTCTCCTGGACCTTCATGGTGCCCATGAGCGCCGAGGCCTTTGGCGAGCGCGAGCCCGCCAGCGCCGCCGATGTGGTGCCGCGGGACTGGCTGGCCGCATTGCCCGGGCAGTGCCTGTGCAGCCTCAACCTGTGGGTGCTGCCCACGCACACGTTCGGATCGGGTTCGCTGGTCAGGCATGTGCTGCATGAGGACACGCTGGTGGCCTCCACCGTGGCCGATGGGCATGGCGAGGTGTACACCGACTTTGCGATCCACGCCGATGGGTTCTCGCGCATGGTGCTGCTGGCCGGCGGCATGACCCAGCGGCGCCTGGGCCGCCTGGTGCAGCGCCTGCTCGAAATCGAAACCTACCGCATGGCCGCGCTGCTGGGCCTGCCCGCCGCACGCGAGGCGGCCAGCGCACTGGCCTTTGCCGAGCGGGAGCTCGCTGCGCTGGCGGACGCGATCCGCACCGCCAACCGCGATGCCGAGCCCGCACTGCTGGACCGGCTCACCCGGCTGGCCGGGCAGGTGGAGAGCCAGTATGCAGCCACGCACTCGCGTTTTTCGGCCAGCAGTGCCTACTTTGAATTGCTGGACCGCCGCATCCAGGACATCGCCGAATCGCGCCTGGCCGGCATGCAGACCATCCGCGAGTTCATGGACCGGCGCCTCACGCCCGCACGCAGCACCTGTGAATGGGCTGCCCGGCGGCAGGATGCGCTGTCGCAACGGGTATCGCGCATGAGCAACCTGCTGCGCACACGGGTGGAGATTGAGCAGCAGCAAAGCAGCCAGTCGCTGCTGACCGCGATGAACCACCGGCAGGATCTGCAGCTGCAGATGCAGTCCACCGTGGAGGGGCTGTCGGTGGCGGCCATCACTTACTACATCGTGGGCCTGGTCAGTTATCTGGCGAAGGCCGCGCAGGCGCTGGGCTGGCCCCTGTCGCCCGAAACCACGGCGGCGCTGGCGATCCCGGTGGTGGCGGCCGGTGTGTGGTGGTCGCTGCGGCGCCTGCACCACCGGGTGTTTCGCAAGCCCCCGGCGGGCTGACAGACCCCGGCCGCTATCGCCGTGCCATCGTGCATGGCGGTGCCACCCGCACGCAGCGTCGATGGCGCGGGGCTGGGCCCCGTGCGACACTGGGCCATGCCTGCCACGTGGGCCATCGCCGCAGCGGCCGGGTACGGCCGTGCCGTCATTCTCTTGCGAAAATTCTCATCAAAATTGGTTCAAACGCAATCTGGTAAAGCGCAAGTAGCTACTAAAAATGTAGCGACTGGCATCACGCTGGCCCTCCTGGGCTCCATCGCCTTCAGTGGCAAGGCCATCATCGTGAAGCTGGCATACCGCCATGGGGTGGATGCGGTCACGCTCATCATGTACCGCATGCTGTTTGCACTGCCCATCTTTGCCGTGATGGCCTGGTGGGCCAGCCGGGGTAAGCCGCCGCTCACCCGCAAGGACTGGCTGGGCGTGCTGGGGCTGGGGCTCACCGGTTACTACCTGGCGAGCTTTCTCGACTTCGCAGGGCTGGCCTACATCAGCGCCAGCCTGGAACGCCTGATCCTGTACCTCAACCCCACCCTGGTGGTGATGCTTGGCTGGGTGCTGTACCGGCGCGGCATTCGCTGGGGGCAGGCGCTGGGCATGCTCATCAGCTATGCCGGGGTGGTGCTGGTATTCGGCCACGAAGCCAACCTGCAGGGTGCTGACGCCGCATGGGGTGCGCTGCTGGTGTTCATGAGCGCGGTCAGCTATGCCATCTATCTGGTCTACAGCGGTGAGCTGGTGCAGCGCCTGGGCGCATTGCGCCTGGTGGGCCTGGCCACCACCGTGGCCTGCCTGCTGTGCCTGCTGCAGTTCGTGCTGCTGCGCCCTTTGAGCGCCGCGGTGGTGGCCCCGGAGGTGATCTGGCTGTCCGTCCTCAACGCCACGCTGTGCACCGCGGCACCGGTGCTGATGGTGATGATGGCCATCGAGCGCATCGGCGCGGGCACCACCGCGCAGACCGGCATGGTGGGGCCGCTGTCCACCATCCTCATGGGGGTGTGGATTCTGGGGGAGCCGTTCACCGTGTGGGTGGCTGCCGGTACGGCCCTGGTTCTGGTGGGCATCTTTGTGTTCACCCAGCTGGCGCGCCGCTGATACCAGGCACCAGGCGCAAAAACTACGCTCAGCCGGATTTGCGGGCCGCAGCGGGCCGGGCAGGTGGCGCGGGGGCAGGGCGGAGGGGCGGCGCGGCAAGGCGTTCGGCAAGGGTGGCGCGCGAGCCGCCCAGCCCGTCGAGCTGGCGGCCCATCGATTGCTCCAGGTACTCCATGCGCGCCTGCGCGGCGGGGTGGGTGGACATCTGCAGCGTGAACAGCGGGTTGTCGGGCGTCACGGTGCGCAGATGCTGCAGCACCGACACCAGGCCGTAGGGGTCAAACCCCGCCTTGGCCGCCAGCGATACGCCGGTGCGGTCGGCTTCGAACTCGTCCGTTTGGCTCAGGCCCTTGGTGTAGACGGTGCGGAACAGCGACAGCAGCTGGTCGCGCACGAGCTGGCCGGCCACATTGCTGGTGCGGATCTGCGAGGCCAGCACCCGGGTGCCCAGCCCGGCCATCGCGCTCTGGCGGATGGCCTGCAGATGGTGCCTGGAGGTGACGTGTGTGATCTCGTGCGCGAGGATGCCCGCCAGTTCGGACTCGTCGGCGCAGCGGTCAATGAGCCCCTTGGTCACGAACACATAACCGCCGGGTGCGGCAAAGGCGTTGTAGCCGTTGTCGTCCAGCACCACAAAGGTCCAGGGCAGGCCGGGGCGCGGCGAGTGCAGGCTGATCCAGCGGCCCAGGCGGTTCACGTAGCCCTGCAGCGCCATGTCGGGATGCGCGGGCTTGGCGCCCAGCAGCAACGCGGCCAGCTGGCGGCCGATCTCGATCTCCCTGGGTTCATCGATGTTCTCCATCGACTGGGTCAGCAAGCTGATGAGGTCATCACCCTGCGCAGGTGGCGCACCCGCAGCACCGGTGAGGGCCGAGCCCAGCCCGCCGCCCAGGGAGTTCAGGATGTTCATCACGTTCTGGCTGTGGGCCAGCAGCGGGGCTGCCGCCAGCGCCGCCGCCAGCGTTGCCAGGCGGGCACAGCGCGTCCATGCGGGAGTTCGGGGCACGTTCATCTCCTCAGTTGGGGCTGTGGTTGGGGTCCGACGGGCTGCTGAAGCTGCCGCCGGAGCGTCCGCTGGAGGTGGGCAGGGGGGGCTGGGCCAGCGCAGGCACATCGCGCGCCTTCAGCGACGCCGTGCTGGCAAACTGCCGCGCCTGGTCGGCATTGACGCGCAGTGCCTCGGCCCGGCCGACGGCGGCCGGGTTGGGCTGCGCGTTGGCAATGTCTTCGGCGCCCAGCCCGCGGATACCTACCGTCGAAGTGGCGGTGGTGGTGGGCCCGCTGTTGCCGCCAAACAACCCGCCCAGCCCGCGCAAGCCACTGGTGGCCGCGTTGTTGGCGGGTGCCGCTGAGCCGGATGACGGGCCCAGGTCAAACATGTGCACCCAGCCTGATGCGCCCTGCGGTGTGGTGACCCGCGTCCAAGGGCCCTTGCGCTCGTTGCTGCGCGTGACCACCGCGTTGGCCTCCAGCGCCGCCACGCTCGCGCCGCTGTCGGCGGGGGTGTCGCGCAGCTGCGTGGCACGCTTGACCACTGCGGCCTCCTGCGCCTGCGCACCGCCTGCCAGCAGCGCCAGCGCAGGCAATGACAGCCAGAGGGCAAGGGCTCCACGGGGCAGCCAGTTCATCGTCGTGCTCTCCAATTATGATTTGGGCGAAAGCACATGTATCAGTGTGCAACTTGGAGATTGTTATGGATTTGGGTATCGCAGGCAAATGGGCGCTGGTGTGCGGCGCCAGCAAGGGGCTGGGCTATGGCTGCGCGCAAGCGCTGGTGCGCGAGGGCGTGAACGTGGTCATCAATGCGCGCAACGCCCAGGCGTTGGATGAGGCTGCTGCAAAATTAATAGCTGAAGGCGCAGAACTGGCAAGCGCTGGAGGCCAAGAACACTCTCAACCCGTGGTGCTGGCGGTGGCCGCAGACATCACCACCGCCGAGGGGCGGGCCGCCGTGTTCTCGGTGGCCGGTGGCCCGGGGCGCGACTTCGACATCGTGGTGACCAATGCCGGCGGCCCCCCACCGGCGACTTCCGCGACTGGGACCGCGACGCCTGGATCAAGGCGGTGGATGCCAACATGCTGACCCCCATCGAGCTCATCCAGGCCACGGTGGACGGCATGGCCGCACGCGGCTTTGGCCGCATCGTCAACATCACATCGAGCGCGGTGAAGGCACCCATCGACATCCTGGGCCTGTCCAACGGCGCGCGCAGCGGGCTGACCGGCTTTGTTGCCGGGGTTTCGCGCAGCAATATCGCCGCCCGTGGCGTGACCATCAACAACCTGCTGCCCGGCAAGTTCGACACCGACCGGCTGGCCGCCACCGTGAACGCCGCCGCCAGCAAGGCCGGCAAGAACGTTGAGGACGTGCGGGCCGCGCAGCAGGCGCAGATCCCGGCCGGGCGTTATGGCCGCGCCGACGAGTTCGGCGCTATCTGCGCGTTTCTGTGCAGTGTGCACGCTGGCTACATGACGGGGCAGAATGTGCTGGCGGACGGGGGCGCCTACCCCGGCACGTTCTAGCGGTGGCAGGCTGCGCCCGTGTCTGCGCAGGGGCGCGGCCCCGGTGCGGCGCGATGCATGAGCCTCACCCGTGGCGTTTTGCCGACAGCGCTTCCGGTCTGCGGAAGAACTTGATCAAGAATGGGGCCGGAGACAATGCCAATGCACATCTTGCCTGCCTTAATCCCTGCGATGCGCCGCAGCACTGCGTGGCTGTGTGCGGCGCTGGCATTGGCCGGGAGCCTGCATGCACAGACCCCGCCCCCTGCACCCGATGCCTCTGTGGCAGCGTCTGCGGCACCTTACAAACTGCGCATCGTGGGGGGGCTGGCGGGCCTGAACCAGTACACCCGCCAGGAAGAACCATTCTGGAGCAAGGAGCTGCGGCGCCTGAGCAACGGGCGCTTCGAGGCCGAGATCGTCCCCTTCGACCGCGCCGGCGTGCCCGGCACCGAGATGCTGCGCCTGCTGCAGCTCGGGGTGGTGCCTTTTGGTACCACGCTCATGAGCTCGCTCACGGCCCAGTATCCGGAGTACACCGCGCCCGATCTTGCGGGCCTGAACCCGGACATCGCCACGCTCAAGTCCACGCTTGCGGCGTTTCGCCCCTATCTTGAAAAAAGCCTGCGCGACCAGTTTGGCGTCGAGATGCTGGCGGTGTATGTGTACCCGGCCCAGGTGGTGTACTGCAAGAAGCCGTTGCGGGGCCTGGCTGACCTGTCGGGCCGGCGCATCCGCGTGTCTTCGTCCACCCAGGCCGATTTTGTCGGGGCGCTGGGGGGCGTTGCGGTGCTCACGGACTTTGCGCAGATCGTGCCCAGCCTGACGGCAGGCAATACCGAATGCGCCATCACCGGCACCATGTCCGGCAACACGCTGGGCCTGCATACGCTCACCTCGCACATGCATGCACTGCCCGTGACCTGGGGGCTCGCGCTGTTTGGGGTGAACCGCGCAGCCTGGGAGTCGCTGCCCCCGACCTGCGGGCGCTGCTGCGGCACGAACTGCCCCGGCTGGAGGCCGCCATCTGGCAGGAGTCCGAGCGCGAAACCTCTGACGGCATGGCCTGCAACCGGGGCAGCAACGACTGCGTGGGCGGGCGCAAGGGCAGCATGGTGTTGGTGCCCGTGTCGGCGCAGGACGAGCGCAGCCGCCGCGAGATCCTGGAGACCACCGTGCTGCCGCGCTGGGTGCAGCGCTGCGGTGCGCGCTGTGCCCAGGTGTGGAACCAGACCATCGGCCCCGTGCGCGCCCTGGTCGCGATCCCGGCGAAATGAAGGAAGCCGCTTCCCAGCCGCGCATCAGGGCCTTTGTCTGGGCCGGGGCATCGGTGTTCATGGCAGCCGTGGTGCTGGTGTCTGCCGCCCTGGTGTGGAACGCCCGCGACGTGGCGCTGGCCGACAACGAAGCCCAGGCCACGCGTTTTGTTGCGGGTGCGGAGGCTGCGCTCAACCGGTCCCTGCTGGCGGTGGATGTGCTCCTGGCCAGCATGGACGAGCTGATGGGCCTGTCGGGCATCATGACCGACTGGATTGACCCCGAGTTGGCCAGCCAGCGCCTGCGCAGCGGTGCCCGGCAGAACCTGATGGTGCGCTACGTGGCCCTGCTCGACGCCCAGGGCAAGACGCTCGCATCCTCTGATACGTCGGGCAGTGCACTGCAGGTGCAGTTGCCCCCGGGTTTTCTGTCCGCCGTGCTGGAGCAGCCCGTCTCCACACTGATGATCAGCCCGCCCGTGGTGAGCTTTGCGACAGCCGAGCGTGTGCTTTACATTGCGCGCCACCTGCGCATGGCCGACAGCTCGCGTGTGGTCGCACTCGCCGAGTTGCCTGTGGGCGCGCTCAGCTCGGTGCTGGTGCAAGGCGTGGACATCCGCGGCCTGCAGGTGACGCTGGAGCGCGCTGGTGGCCAGCTGCTGCTGAGCGTGCCCCACCGCGAGGAAGCCATCGCACCCACGCTCACCCCCCGCTGCAGGAGATCGAAGCCCGGGGTGCGCAGTGGAAGGCGCCAGCGCGCCTGAGCGGCGCGAACGCGCTGGTGGTGTATCGCCCCATCCTCTACCAGGATCTGCGCATCTCGGCCAGCATCCCGCTGCGCGACGCGCTGGAGGGCTGGCGCGGCCAGCGCAACGCCATCACGCTCACCGGCCTGCTGTTCGTGGCCATGATCGTCGCGGCAGGCAACCTGGCGCTGCGCTATCTGCACCGCATCTCGCAGGCGCGCCTGGCGATCGCGCAGTCCAAGGCCACGCTCGACCAGGCGCTGGAATCCATGGTCAGCGGCTTTTTGCTGCTCGATGGCGAGCAACGCGTGGTGCAGTGGAACAGCCGGTTCGAGGAGATCTTCCCGTGGCTGCGCAGCGTGATGGCGCCGTCGGTGCCGTTTCGGCGCGTGATGGAAGAAACCTCCCGCCACCACCTGCCCGGTGCCAGCGAGGAGGAGCGCATGCGCTGGGTCGATCTGCGCCTTCTCAAGCAGCGGCAGCACCAGGAGCCGCACGAACAGGTGCTGCCCAACGGGCTGACCATCCAGATCACCGAGCGGCCCACGCCCGATGGCGGGCTGGTGATTTCGTACCACGACGTCACGGCCCTGCGCCGCGCCAGCGCCGAAATCGAAAACCTGGCCTTCTACGACCCGCTGACCAACCTGCCCAACCGCCGCCTGCTGATGGACCGCATGCAGCAGGTGATTGCCGCCAGCGTGCGCAGCGGGCAGTACGGGGCGTTGCTGTTTCTCGACCTGGACCACTTCAAGACGCTGAACGACACCCGTGGCCATGAGGTGGGCGACATGCTGCTGCGCCAGGTGGCCGAGCGCCTGAAGACCTGCGTGCGCCGCGAGGACACGGTGGCGCGCCTGGGCGGTGACGAGTTTGTGGTCATGCTGCACGAGTTGTCCACCCGCAGCGACGAGGCGGCCGCCTTTGCACGCCGCGTCGGAGAAAAAATCCTGCGCGCGCTGAACATGCCGTACTCGCTCGACGGAATCATCCACCACAGCACGCCCAGCATCGGCGTCACGCTGCTGGGGGGCACGCTGCAGCCGTCGGTGGATTTGCTCAAGCAGGCCGACATTGCCATGTACCAGGTCAAGTCTCAGGGGCGCAATGCGCTGTGCTTTTTTGACCCGAAGATGCAGATCGCCATCAGCGCCCGTGCGCAGCTGGAGGTGGACCTGCAGGCCGCGCTCTCGGCACGGCAGTTCGTGCTGCACTACCAGCCCCAGTTCCATCTGGACGGGCGCATCGTGGGCGCCGAGGCGCTGATCCGCTGGAACCACCCGGAGCGTGGCCTGATTGCACCGGGCAGTTTCATCAGCGTGGCGGAGGAGAGCGAACTCATCGTGCCCATGGGCCACTGGGTGCTGCGCACCGCGTGCGAGCAACTGGCGGCGTGGGCGCAGGATGAGCGCTTTCGGCACATACAGCTGTCGGTCAACGTGAGCGCCCGGCAGTTTCGCCAGCGGGACTTTGTGGCCCGTGTGGTCGAGGTGCTGCGGGGCACGGGGGCGCGCCCGCACCTGCTCAAGCTGGAGCTGACCGAGTCGCTGGTGCTGGACGACGTGGACGACACGGTGGCCAAGATGGGCCTGCTCAAGACCAAGGGCGTGCGCTTTTCGGTGGACGACTTCGGCACCGGCTATTCGTCGCTGGCCTACCTCACGCGGCTTCCTCTGGACCAGCTCAAGATCGACCAGTCTTTTGTGCACAACCTGGGCGTGCGCCATACGGATGACGTGATCGTGCAGACCATCATCGGCATGGCGCGCAATCTGGAGCTGGATGTGATTGCCGAAGGCGTGGAAACGCAGGAGCAGAAGGACTTTCTGGCCGAACATGGTTGCCAGCTGTTTCAGGGCTACCTGCTGGGCCACCCCATGCCCGTGGCGGATCTGGAGTCTGTGCTCGACTGGGCTGCTGCGCATCCTTCGGCCTTCCCACCCCTTGCGCCATGACACGATCTCCCTCAATACCCCGACTCTTTCGCACAGGCATCCGTGCGCTGCTGCTGGGTGGCGCCGCCATCTTTGCTGCGGCCCATGCCGCGCCTGTCGATGTGCAAACCCCCAGCGGAACGCTGCGATTGCAGGCGCCACCCGGCTACACCGCGCTCGACGCCGAGGAAATGCACGCCAAGTTCGGCCGCCATGGGCGGCGCCCCCTGGCCGCCTGGGGCAATGCACGCCGCACAAGCACCGTGGCCGTCACCTGGTCGCGCATGGTGCAAAAGCCGCTGACCAGCGATCAGTTGCCTGCGTTCAAAGCTTCGCTGGAGTCCACCCTGCTCAGGCTCACACCGGGCATGGTGATGCACGATGCATCGCTGGTGACCATCGCGGGACGAAGCTGGGTGCGCATGGACAGCACGGCGCCCGCAGTGGACACGTCCATCCGCAACCTCATGTACGTCACCGACCTCGGCGGGCACATGGTGGCCGTGAATTTCAACGCGACCGAGGCGGAATTTCCTGCGCAGGAGGCAGGCTTTGGCAGCGCCGCCGCCACGCTGAAGGCCGAACCGTAACGCGCGCGGATCGCGGCCTACCGCCGCGACGACACCACAATCCCGCCCACGATGAGCGCAAACGCCACACCGTGAAACACCTGCGGCGTCTCGCCCAGGAACGCTGCCGACAGGATGCCCGCGAACAGCGGCGTGAGATTGATGAAGAACCCCGCCACCGCAGGCCCCGCGCGCTGCACGCCCACGCCCCAGCAGCGGTAGGCCAGCACGGCCGGGCCCACTGCGATGAACACGAGCGCGGCAATCAGCGGCCAGCCCCATTCGATGTGGGTGCGGCCCACGGCCCATTCCACACCCGCAAAGCTGCCCGACCACGCGAGGCCAAACACCATCTGGGCCATCAGGAACGCCGCCCAGTCGCTGCGCAGGCGGGCGGGCTCGCTGGTGCGTGCCAGCAGCCAGCTGTAAAACGCCCACGAGATGGTGGCCAGCAGCATGAACACATCGCCCGGCACCAGGCGGAAAGCCAGCAGCTGCGACCACTCGCCCCGGCTGAGCACCAGCAGCACGCCACACACCGACAGCAGAGCGCCCACCACCTGCCGCCGCGTGACGGTCGCACCGAAGAAAAGTGCCCCCACTGCCAGCATCCACACCGGCATGCTCGCGCCCACCAGTGTCACGTTGATGGGCGTGGACGTCTGCAGTGCCATGTATTGCAGGGCGTTGTACAGCCCGATGCCCAGCAGCCCCAGCATCGCGTAGCGGCGCCAGTGCGCCCACAGCGGGCTGTCGGCACGCAGCACGCTGTGGGCCAGCGGCAGCAGGATGGCAAACGCCAGCACCCAGCGAATGAAATTGAGCGTGATGGGCGGGATGAGGTCATGCACCATCCGCCCCACCACGGCGTTGCCAGCCCACAGCAGCGGCGGTATCACCAGCAGCGCCGCCGTGCCGGGCGTGAGTCTTTGCGTCATGGGCTGCACTGTAACGGTGCAGGGCAGGGCAAGGCTTTCAAATTCATGGCAGGATGGCCGCCGTTTGTCTCGCCCGTTACAGGCCTTGTGCATGGCTGTTCGAGATCCCCTTCAAAACCCCTTCAAAACCCGTTATCCAGGAGCGTTTAACCATGAGCCTTGCCGTCCAGATCCGCCAGCACGGCGGTCCCGAAGAACTCCACCTTGTTGACGTTGCCGTGGGCGAGCCCGGCCCGGGCGAGATCCGCATCCGCCACCACGCCATCGGCCTCAATTTCATCGACGTCTACCACCGCACGGGGCTGTATCCCCTGAACATGCCCGCCACCATCGGCATGGAAGGTGCGGGTGTGGTCGAGGCGGTGGGCGAGGGCGTCACGCACCTGAAGGTGGGCGACCGCGCCGCATACGCCAGCAACCCGCCCGGTGCCTACTGCGAAGTGCGCGTGATGCCCGCCAAGTGCGTGTGCAAGCTGCCGGACGCCATCAGCTTTGAAACCGGCGCGGCCATGATGCTCAAGGGCCTGACGGCGCAATACCTGCTCAAGAAAACGCTGCCCGTGGAAGGCCTGCAAAGCGGCGACCATGTGCTGTTCCATGCTGCGGCGGGTGGTGTGGGCCTGATCGCCTGCCAGTGGGCGAAAGCGCTGGGCCTGCAGCTCATCGGCACCGCAGGCAGTGATGCCAAGTGCCAGCTGGCCCTGGCCAACGGCGCGGCGCACGCCATCAACTACAGCACCGAAGACTTTGCCGCCCGGGTGAAGGAGATCACCGGCGGCAAGGGCGTGAAGGTGGTGTACGACTCGGTGGGCAAGGACACCTGGGACAAGTCGCTCGAATGCCTGCGCCCCTTCGGCCTGATGGCCAGCTTCGGCAACGCATCGGGCCCGGTGGCTCCGTTTGCGCCGGGCAGCCTGGGTGCCAAGGGCTCGCTTTATGTCACGCGCCAGACGCTGTTCACCCACATCGCCACGCGCGAGGCCACGCAGGCCATGGCCGACGACCTGTTTGCCGTGGTGGCCAGCGGGCAGGTGAAGATCCACATCGACCAGCGCTACCCGCTGGCCGAGGTGCAGCAGGCGCACCGCGACCTGGAAGCGCGCAAGACCACCGGCTGCACCATCCTCACGCTGTGAGCGCCCTGGCCCCGCCGGCAACCTTCGACGACTGGCTGGCGCGTGCGCGCCGCGCTGCGCAGCAGCCACCCGCCCAGCCGCGCCTGCCGCTGGTGGTGGGTGGGCAGGGCGTGGGCTCGGTGGCGCATGGTTTTCTTGATCAAATCGGCCCCCAGCGCTTGTGGGGTAAGCGCTACCAGCTATTGAAAAGCGAGCAATCAGAGGGCCTGGCGTGGCACATCGATGGGCTGCACGGTGGTATCACGGGCGCGCTCAACGCCCTGGCGCACGCCCTGCGCGAGCACGGCTTGTGCGGCCCCTGGCGCGACGAGCAGCTGGCCGTTTGCAACCCGGCGGGCGAGGTGGTGGGAACGGTGGAGCGTGGCGCCGTGCGCGTGCTGGGCATTGCCACGCGCGCCGTGCACCTGGTGGGCACCGCGCCCGACGGGCGCATGTGGGTGCAAAAGCGCTCACTGACCAAGCCCAACAACCCCGGCCTGTGGGACACGCTGATGGGGGGCATGGTGGCGGCTGCCGATTCGCTGCCACAGGCCCTGGCGCGCGAGACCTGGGAAGAGGCCGGCCTGCGGGTTGACGCGCTGCACGGCCTGCAGCACGGCGGCCATGTGGATTTCAGCCGCCCCAGCCGCGAAGGCGGCGGCGCAGGTTACATGCGCGAGCGCATCGACTGGTTCAGCGCACAGGTGCCCGAAGGCCTGGTGCCCGAGAACCAGGACGGCGAAGTCGAACGCTTTGAGTTGCAGCCCCTGGCCACCGTGCGCGAGCAGGTGGCGCAGGGGCAGTTCACGCTCGAAGCGGGCCTGGTGATCGGCGGATTCCTGGGCCTGTAAGTACGCTATTATTTCGCTATTGAAAATATAGCTGTATGCGCAATGCTGTAAAGCGCTGAAGCCTGTTTTGGCTCAATTTTTCAAACGCCCCAGCGCCCGCAGCACATTCTCTGCCGTCGCTGGTGCGGTCAGCACCACGGGCGCAGCTGCATCGCCGCCTCGCCCCGCGGCCACGGCATTGCGCAGTGCCTCGTACACGCTGATCGCCAGCATGAACGGTGGCTCGCCCACGGCCTTGCTGCCGCCCACGTTGTCCTCGCGGTTGGCCTCCGGCCACAAGTCCACCTTGAAGTGCCGGGGGATGTCGCCCGTGGCCGGAATCTTGTAGGTGCTGGGGGCGTGGGTGGCCAGATACCCTTTGTCGTTCCACACCAGCTGCTCGGTGGTGAGCCAGCCCATGCCCTGCACAAAGCCGCCTTCGATCTGGCCGATGTCGATGGCCGGGTTGATGCTGTGGCCCACGTCGTGCAGGATGTCCACGCGCATCACGCGGCTCTCGCCGGTGAGGGTGTCGATGACGACCTCGGAGCACGCTGCGCCGTAGCTGAAGTAGTAGAACGGCCGCCCCGTGAGCGTGGCCTTGTCGTAGTGGATCTTGGGCGTGCGGTAAAAGCCGTCGCTCCACAGCTGGATGCGGTTGGCATAGGCCTCTTTCACCACGTCGCCCCACGCGCGCACCTTCTTGGGCGAGATGACCTGGCCGCCCTCGAAGCGGATGGCGCCCGCGCCGCAGCCATCGAGCCCGCACACGAACGAGGCCAGGTTGTCCCGCACATTGCGGGCTGCGAACTGCGCAGCGCGGCCGTTCAGGTCGGTGCCGCTGCTGGCGGCGGTGGCGCTGGCGTTGGGCACCTTGCTGGTGTCGCTGGCGGTGACCAGCACGCGGGGCAGCGGCACGCCCAGCTCGTCGGCCACGATCTGCGCCACCTTGGTGTGCAGGCCCTGGCCCATTTCGGTGCCGCCGTGGTTCACCTGCACGCTGCCGTCGGTGTACACATGCACCAGCGCGCCGGCCTGGTTGAACAGCGTGGCCGTGAAGCTGATGCCGAACTTGACGGGCGTGATGGCGAGGCCACGCTTGAGCACCGGGTTGGTGGCGTTCCACGCCGCGATGGTGGCCTGGCGGCGGCGGTAGTCGGCATTGCGCTCCAGCTGCGGCATCAGTGCGTGCAGGATGTTGTCCTCCACCGTCATCTGGTAGTGGGTGACGTTGCGGCCTTCCGAGCCGTCCTTGCCGTACAGGTTGACCATGCGCACATCCTGCGCATCGCGGCCCAGCGCGCGCGCGATGTCGCCCAGGATGGCCTCGATCACGATCACGCCCTGCGGCCCGCCGAAGCCGCGAAACGCCGTGTGGCTCTGCGTATTCGTTTTGCAGCGGTAGGATGCGATTTCCACATCGCTCAGGTAGTACGCGTTGTCGGCATGGAACACGGCGCGGTCGGCCACGGGGCCGGACAGGTCGGCGCTGAAGCCGCAGTTGGCCGCCATCTGGAGCTTGAGGCCCGTGATGCGGCCGGTGTCGTCAAATCCCACGTCGTACTCGTACGCAAACGGGTGGCGCTTGCCGGTGACCATGAAGTCTTCGTCGCGGTCCAGCCGCAGCTTGACGGCGCGGCCGAACTTATTGGCAGCCACGGCGGCCCACACGGC
Organism: Acidovorax sp. NO-1; assembly: GCF_000238595.1. Taxonomy (GTDB): domain Bacteria; phylum Pseudomonadota; class Gammaproteobacteria; order Burkholderiales; family Burkholderiaceae_C; genus Acidovorax. The sequence goes on from NZ_AGTS01000159.1 coordinate 36,009, forward strand.
CAGATGACCGGCCTGCGTCTCCTTGCCGCCAAAGCCGCCGCCCATGCGGCGGCATTCCACCTTGACCGCGTGGTTGTCGATGCCCAGCGCGTGCGCCACCCAGTGCTGCACCTCGCCGGGGTGCTGGGTGCTGGAGTAGATCCACCACTGCTTTTGCTCCAGCGGCAGCGCGTAGGCGATCTGGCCTTCCAGATAAAAGTGCTCTTGCCCGCCCACCTCGAACGCGCCTTGCAGGCGGTGTGCCGATTGCGCAAGACCCTGCGCCGCGTCGCCCCGGCGCACGAACACGGGGGGCAGCACGTAGCTTTCGGCTTTCAGTGCCTCGTGCACGGAAAGCACGGCGGGCAGTGGGGTGATGTCCAGCTGCACGGCACGCACGGCGCGGCGCGCCTGCATCACCGAGTCGGCCACCACCAGGCCGATGACCTGGCCGATGTGCTGCACGGTGTCGATGGCGAACACGGGCTCGTCGTGCGCGAAGGCGGCCAGCAGCTTGTCGCCGGGCACGTCTGCGGCCAGCACCACGCCGCGCACGCCGGGCAGGGCGAGGGCCGCGCTGGCATCCACGCTGTTCAACGTGCCGTGGGCCACGGTGGCGAGGATGGGGGCGGCATACAGCGTGCCCTTTACCTCCGGCAGGTCGTCGATGTAGTGGGCGGCACCGGCCACTTGGGCGCGGGCGCTTTCGTGGATGTGCGACTGGCCCATGGCGCGCGTGTTGGCTGGCGAGCCGGGCTGTGGCGCGGGGGTGTGCGCGCTCGCTTTGGCGTCGGCAGCAGCAACTGCGGGGTCGTTCACCGCGTCGCGGCTGACGGGAAGGGGGCCGCGCTGGTTCATGCTGTTTCCTCCAGGCGGAAGTTTTCCACGCTCACCGCGTCTTCGCCCTGGCTTTCGAGCCAGAACCGCTGCCACAGGCTGGCCAGCACCGCGCTGCGGTAGGCGCCACTGGCGCGCATGTCGGAGATGGGGCTGAACTCGGCCTGCAGCGTGTGTGCTGCGCGGGCGATGGTGTCGGCGGTCCAGGGCTGGCCGGTGAGTGCGGCCTCGGTCTGGCGCGCGCGGGCCGGGGTGGCAGCCACACCGCCCGCGCCGATGCTGGCGCGGCGCACCACGTCGGCTTCGATGTCCAGATTGATGACAAGGCAGACGGCAGAAATATCGTCGTCGAAGCGCTTGGAAATCTTGTAAGCCCGAAGCACTTCCGTGACGCCCGGCCTGGGCACCACGATGCGCACCAGCAGCTCGTCGGGCGCCATCACGTTCTGGCGGTAGCCGGTGTACAGGTCTTCCAGCGCCAGCGTGCGCTCGCCGCGCACGCTGGCCAGCACCACCTGGGCACGCAGCGCGATGAGCAGCGGCATGGAATCGCCAATGGGCGAGCCATTGGCCACGTTGCCCCCCAGCGTGCCCGAGTTGCGCACCGGCAGGCCCGCAAAGCGCGTGGCAAAGCTGTGCAGCTGCGGCCATTGCGCGGTGAGGGCGGCAAACGCATCCGTCAGCGTGACGGCTGCGCCGAGGGTGATGGCGCGTGTGTCCTGCTGCACCTGGCGCAGCTCGGCCACACGGGTCACGTCCAGGATGCGCCCGTACTGCTTGTGCTGCTTGGTGATCCACAGGCCCACGTCGGTGCAGCCGGCCACCACCTGCGCCGTGGGGTGCGCCGCGCGCGCGGCCAGAAGGTCGGGCAGGGTGGTGGGGGAAATATAGGAAGAATTGGCCTCCAGCGCTTGCTGGTCAAGCGCAAGAAGCTCCAGTTTTTGTAGCAACTGAGCCTCGTTCACCGCCATGGCGGGCAGGGCGGCCATCTGCTGCGCGGCATCGAGGATGGGACGGTAGCCGGTGCAGCGGCACAGGTTGCCCGAGAGTTCTTCCTGCGCCAGTTCGCGGGTGATGGGTTCACCGTGGCAAACGTGGTTCTGGTACATGCCGAAGAGGCTCATGACGAACCCCGGTGTGCAGAAGCCGCACTGCGAGCCGTGGCACTGGACCATCGCCTCCTGTGCCGGATGGAGCGTGATGGTTTGTTGTGCAGCGGGCGCCGTATCACCCACCGGCTGGATCAGCGGGTCCTCGGCCAGGTCCTCCACCGTCCACAGCGCCATGCCATCCACCGAATGCGCCAGGCGGATGCAGCTGTTCACCGCGCTGTAGTGCACCTTGCCGCCGCGCGCCTCGCCCAGCACCACGGTGCAGGCGCCGCAGTCGCCTTCGCCGCAGCCTTCCTTGGTGCCGGTGCAGCCCAGGTCTTCGCGCAGCACCTCCAGCAGGGTGCGGTCGGGTGGTACATTGCCCAGCGCCACGGGCTGGCCTCGGCGCAGGAATTGCAAGGGTCTTGTTGTCATGACAAACGCCACTTCGATCTTGGATGGAAAGGTTCAGCAGAGGGTAGAACGCAGTCCCGCTACCGGCATATGCGCAAGCTTATGGCACCCATGCCCCCACCGCTATGAGAGACCACGCCCTTTTCGACAAGATAGACCTCCATCTCATAAGGGTCTTGCACACCGTGCTCACAGAACGCAGCGTATCGAGGGCCGCCGTCCGCCTGGGCATGCACCAGCCGGCGGTGTCGGCTGCGCTCAAGCGCCTGCGCGACCTGGCAGGCGACCCGCTCTTGGTGCGCTCTGGCGCCAGCATGATGCCCACCGATGCCGCGCTGCGCATGGTGGAGCCCGCAGGGGCCATCCTGCGCGCGGCCGAGGCGCTGTTTTCGGATGCGCGGGGGTTTGATCCGCGCACGGCCACCCGCACCTTCCGTGTGGCGGCCAGCGACTACCTCGACCCACTTTTTTTACCCCAGCTCGTGGCGCGCATCAAGGTCGAAGCCCCTTTGTGCCCGATCGAAATCCTGCCCCTGTCGGCCGACGCGCACTACCACGCGCACCTGGCACAGGGCGAGGTGGATGTGGTGATCGGCAACTGGCCCCAGCCGCCGGATGACCTGCACATGGGCCGCCTGTTTGGCGACGAGGTGGTGTGCCTGGTCAGCAAGGACCACCCCGCCGTGCGGCGCGGCTGGGACGTGGAAAGCTGGCTGGCCGCCGAGCACATTGCGCCCACGCCCACCCACCCCGGCGCGCGCGGCGTGATCGACGCCCACCTGGACAGTCTCTCCATGCAGCGTCACATCACGGCGCGCTGTGCGCATTTCAGCCTGATCCCCAGCATCGTGGCATCGAGCTTGCTTGTGCTGACCACCGGCCGCCAGTACTGCGAACGGTATGTCGAGCAACTGCCGCTGGCCATCCTGCCGTGCCCGGTGCCGTTTCCCCGGCTCATGTATTACCAGCTGTGGCATGCACGCACGCACCACTCGGCCGCGGCGGCCTGGTTGCGCGAATGTGTGAAAACCGTGGCTGCTTCGCTACGAAAAGAATAGCTGTTGGCGCATGCTGAATAAGCGCAAGAAGGTGTTTTGATTCTTATAACAAGTTGTAAAACTGAGAGACAATCCCCCGCATGAGTTCTCCCCCCAATCCTTTAGCGCCTGGTGCGGCGCCGCCACGGCTGCAGCTGGTGGGCATCACCAAACGCTACCCGGCCGTGGTGGCCAACAGCGGCGTGTCGCTCACGGTGCTGCCGGGCGAAATCCACGCCGTGCTGGGCGAAAACGGCGCGGGCAAGTCCACGCTGATGAAAATCATCTACGGCTCGGTCAAGCCCGACGAAGGCAGCGTGTTCTTCAACGGCCAGGCCGTGCAGGTGCGCAACCCGCAAGAGGCGCGGGCCCTGGGCATTGCCATGGTGTTCCAGCATTTCAGCCTGTTTGACACCCTCACCGTGGCCGAGAACGTGTGGCTGGGGCTGGACAAGAGCCTGACGCTGGCCGAAGTGACCAGCCGCATCACCGCCAAGGCGGCCGAATACGGCCTCGACATCGACCCCCTGCGCCCCGTGCACACGCTGAGTGTGGGCGAGATGCAGCGCGTGGAGATCATCCGCGCGCTGCTCACCGCGCCCAAGGTGCTGATCCTGGACGAGCCCACTTCGGTGCTCACGCCCCAGGCGGTCGAAAAGCTCTTTGTGGTGCTGCGCAAGCTCGCCAGTGAGGGCTGCAGCATCCTCTACATCAGCCACAAGCTGCACGAAATTCGGGCGCTGTGCACCGCCTGCACCGTGCTGCGCGGCGGCAAGGTCACGGGCGTGTGCAACCCGGCCGAGGAATCCAATGCGTCCCTGTCGCGGCTGATGATCGGCGCCGAGCCGCCCGCGCTGGAGCACCGTGCCGTGCAGACCGGCGCCACCGTGCTGCGCGTGCAGGGCCTGTCGCTGCCGCGCGCCGACCAGTTTGGGGTGGACTTGATCGACCTGCAGTTCGAGGTGAAGGCAGGCGAAGTGGTGGGCATTGCTGGCGTGTCGGGCAACGGGCAGAGAGAGTTGCTCTATGCCCTGTCGGGCGAAGACCAGCGCGCGGAGCCCGCCAGCATCCAGGTCTCCGGCCAGAACGCAGGCCGCATGGCGCCCAACCAGCGCCGCGCCTTGGGCCTGCACTTTGTGCCCGAAGAGCGCCTGGGGCGCGGCGCCGTGCCCACCATGGGCCTGGCGCACAACCTGCTGCTCACGCGCACCAATGCGGTCAGCGGCAGTGGCTGGATCAAGGTGGGTGCGCTGCAAAAGCATGCCGAAGACATCATCCGGCGTTTCAATGTGAAGGCGGGTGGCCCCAACGCGGCGGCCAAGTCGCTGTCGGGCGGCAACCTGCAGAAGTTCATCGTGGGGCGCGAGATCGATGCCAACCCGAAGCTGCTCATCGTCTCGCAGCCCACCTGGGGCGTGGACGTGGGCGCAGCCGCGCAGATTCGCGGCTCCATCCTGGCCTTGCGTGATGCGGGCTGCGCGGTGCTGGTGGTCAGTGAGGAGCTGGACGAATTGTTTGAAATCTGCGACCGGCTGCATGTGGTGGCCAAGGGGCATCTGTCGCCCTCCGTGGACCGCGCAGACGCGACGGTGGAGCGCATTGGTGAATGGATGAGCGGGCTGTGGCATGCCGATGTGCAGGCCCACCTGGCGCACAAGGCGCAGGCTGGGGAGGTGCACCATGCTTAAGCTGGAACCGCGCCCCCAGGCGTCCAGGCTCTGGACCTACGGCTCGCCCTTGCTGGCGCTGGCGTTTACGGTGTTGATCGGTATCGCGCTGTTTGTGGCGCTGGGTAAAGACCCGGTGCGCGGGCTGCAGGTGTTCTTCTGGGAGCCCGTCAAGTCGCAGTACGCCATCGGTGAACTCATGGTCAAGGCCACGCCGCTGTTATTGATTGCGCTGGGGTTGGCCGTGTGCTTTCGCTCCAACGTGTGGAACATCGGGGCCGAAGGGCAGTTTGTGATCGGCGCGGTCACGGCCGGGGGCATGGCGCTGCTGGCCGACAAGACCACGGGCCCGTGGATCGTGCCCGCCATCCTGCTTGCGGGTGTGCTGGGCGGCATGGTGTGGGCGGGGCTTACGGCCTTGCTGCGCGACAAGTTCAACGCCAACGAGATCCTGGTGAGCCTGATGCTGGTCTATGTGGCCACGCTGGTGCTGGGCTACCTGGTCTATGGCCCGTGGAAGGACCCCATGGGCTACAACTTTCCGCAGACCAAGACGTTCGAGAAAGTGACGCAGATCCCGCGCCTGATGCAGGGCTCGAGAGTGTCCATCGGCCTTTTGCTGGCGCTGGCTGGGGCGGCCGCGCTGTGGGTGTTCCTGTTCCGCACACGTGCGGGTTTTGCGCAGCAGGTGGGCGGCCTGGCGCCGGCGGCGGCACGCTATGCGGGCTTTTCGTCGCGCAAGGCGCTGTGGACGGCGCTGCTCATCTCGGGTGGCGCAGCGGGCCTGGCGGGCGCGCTGGAGGTGGCCGGGCCCATCGGCCAGCTCACACCGTACGTGCCCGCAGGCTACGGCTTTGCGGCCATCATCGTGGCGTTTGTGGGGCGCCTGCACCCTGTTGGAATGATCCTTTCGGCCATCCTGATGAGCATGTTCTACATCGGTGGGGAGCTGGCGCAGTCGCGCCTGGGCCTGCCCAAGTCGCTCACGGGCGTGTTCCAGGGCCTGCTGCTGTTCACGTTGCTCGCGTGTGACACGCTGATCGCCTACCGCATCCGCTGGGTGGGCCGCAAGAAAGGAGGTGTCTGATGGAGTCGTATGCACTGCTCATCGGCGCCACGCTCAGCGCGGGCACGGTGCTGGCCATTGCGGCCCTGGGCCTGCTCATCAACGAGAAGGCGGGCATCGTTAACCTGGGGGCTGAGGGCATGATGCTCTGCGCCGCCATTGCCGGCTTTGCCACCGTGGTGCACACGGGCAACACCTGGCTGGGGTTTGCGGCCGGCATGGCCGCCGGGGCACTGCTGGCCGCCATCTTTGGCGTGCTGGTGATCTGGCTCAACACCAACCAGTACGCCACGGGGCTCGCGCTCAGCCTGTTTGGTGTGGGCTTCTCGGCGTTTGCCGGTATCAGCTACGTGCAGGCCAAGTTGCCAGAGCTGCCCAAGTACACCATTCCGGTGCTCGGCGACATTCCGCTGGTGGGCCCTGCGCTGTTCCGCCAGCACCCGCTGGTGTACCTCACCATGCTGCTGGTGGCGGGGATGATCTGGTTTTTGTACCGCTCGCGCGCGGGGCTGGTGCTGCGCTCGGTGGGCGAGTCGCCCGAGTCGGCGCATGCGCTGGGCTACCCGGTGCGCCGCATTCGCCTGGCGGCGGTGGTGGCCGGGGGCGCGCTGTGCGGGCTGGCCGGGGCGTATATCTCCACTGTCTACACCCCGCTGTGGGTCGAAGGCATGGTGGCCGGTCGCGGCTGGATCGCCCTGGCACTCACCACCTTTGCCACCTGGCGCCCGGCACGGGTATTGCTTGGTGCTTATCTGTTTGGCGGCGTGACCATGCTGCAGTTCCACTTGCAGGCCACGGGCGTGCAGGTGGCCAGCCAATTGCTCTCCATGCTGCCGTATGTGGCCACCATCGTGGTGCTGGCGCTGATCTCGCGCAATCCGGCGTGGATTCGCATCAACATGCCTGCGTCACTGGGCAAGCCGTTTTATCCCGGCTCATAATTATTGTTTTCGCGTGTTTCAACCCCCAACGTTCTCAAGAAGGAACCGACATGACTGATCTGCAGAAACGCTCCATGCTCAAGGTGGCAGCGCTCTCCGCCGTTGCTGCTGCCGCGCTCGTGGGCTGTGGCAAGAAGGAAGAACCGGCACCGGCCCCTGCGCCTGCGCCGGCCCCTGTGGCAGAAGCCCCGGCCCCCAAGCCCGAGCCGCTGAAGATCGCCTTTGCCTATGTCGGCCCGGTGGGCGACGGCGGCTGGACCTTCGCGCACGACAACGGACGCAAGGCCATCGAAAAGGAATTCGGCGACAAGGTCGTCACCAGTTTTGTCGAGAGCGTGCCCGAATCCGCTGACGCCGAGCGTGTGCTGCGCGACCTGGCCGGCCAGGGCAACAAGCTGATCTTTGGCACCACCTTCGGCTACATGGAATCCATGCTCAAGGTGGCAGCCGACAACCCTGGCATCAAGTTCGAGCATGCCACCGGCTACAAGACGGCCGATAACCTGCGTACCTATGACAGCCGCACCTACGAAGGCGCGTACATGGCCGGTGTGATCGCGGGCGCCATGACCAAGTCCAACACGCTGGGCGTGGTCGGCTCGGTGCCCATCCCCGAAGTGATCCGCAACATCAACAGCTTCACCATGGGCGCCCAGTCGGTCAACCCCAAGGTCAAGACCAAGGTGGTGTGGGTGAACGAGTGGTTCAGCCCACCGAAGGAAACCGAAGCCGCCACCAGCCTGATCAACGGCGGCGCTGACGTGCTGTTCCAGAACACCGATTCGCCCGCCGTGCTGAAGACAGCGCAGGAAAAGGGCAAGCGCGCCTTCGGCTGGGACAGCGACATGACCGCCTACGGCCCCAAGGCGCACCTGGCATCGGCCGTGATCAACTGGGGCCCGTACTACGTGAAGGCCACCAAGGACGCGCTGGAAGGCACCTGGAGCACCAGCCAGAGCTGGTGGGGCGTGAAGGAAGGCGCGATCGACATCGTTTCCATCGCCGAAGACGTGCCTGCCGACATCAAGGCCAAGGTCGAAGAGATCAAGAAGGGCCTGGCCGATGGCACCTACCAGATCTGGAAGGGCCCTATCGTGGGTCAGGACGGCAAGGAAGTGCTCGCCAAAGACATGGTGGCCGATGACAAGTTCCTGGGCGGTGTGAACTTCTACGTCAAGGGCGTGGAAGGCAAGATCCCCGGCGGTGAAAAGAAGTAAGCAAGTCGAAAAATGAGTGGGCCTATGGGCCTGCTGCGCTTGGAGAGGGTCGCCTGCGGGGGGCCCTTTTCCATTTCTGTTCTGGATTTATAGGTGCTGGCAGATGGTCGAATCAGGCTTTTGGCATCCGGTGGCGTTGGTGGGCGATGTGGCGCAGGCGCCTGTTGCCGTTCAGCTTCTGGAGCAACCCGTGGTGGTGTGGCGCGACGCAGCGGGTGCGGTGCAAGCGTTTGCCGACCAGTGTCCGCACCGTGGAGCCCGCCTGTCGCTGGGCCGCGTGACACCGCAAGGCCAACTGGAGTGCCCGTACCACGGCTGGCAGTTTGCGTCGGGCGGCCGCTGCACCCATGTGCCCGCGCTACCCGCGTTTGTGCCGCCGCCCGGGCACTGCGCGCGTGCTTTCGAGGCGCGCGAAGCCCATGGCCTGGTCTGGGTGCGCATGGAGCAGGGCACCACGGCGCTGCCCGCATTCAAGGCCGAAGATGACGCGCGCCTGCGCAAGCTCAACTGCGGGCCTTACGACGTGGCGGCCAGCGCGCCGCGCATCATCGAAAATTTTCTGGACATGTCGCACTTCGGCTTTGTGCACGAAGGCTGGCTGGGCAGCCGCGATGCCACGGCCATCGACGACTACCGTGTGGAGGCCACGCCCACCGGGTTGCTTGCCAACGGCTGCAAGGCCTGGCAGCCGCAGTCCAACCTGCACTCCACGGCCCCGGCGCAGGTCGAGTACGCCTACGAAGTCACGGCGCCCTATGCGGCCGTGCTGACCAAGGTGCCCGAGGCGGGCACCACGGCCGTGGATGGCTGGCGCGAGTCCATTGCGCTGTTCATCTGCCCGGTCACCCCGGTGCGCAGCCGGGTGTGGTTTCGCCTGGCGGTGGCAGATTTTGAGTCGCCCGACGAGAAGCTGCAGGCCTTTCAGCACACCATCTTCACGCAGGACCAGCCGGTGCTGGAGTCGCAGGTGCCGCAGTGTCTGCCGCTGGACCTGCGCGCAGAGTTGCATACCGCTGCCGACAAGGCATCATCTGCCTACCGCCGCTTTTTGCGCCAGAGCGGTATCACCTTTGGAGTCTGCTGATGTTTAAAGTGCCCCCCATTTCCGCCGAGCGCCTGCCGGGCCTGTTGCGCGCCATGCCCAAGGCCGAGCTGCACATCCACATCGAGGGCTCGCTGGAGCCCGAGCTGATTTTTGCGCTCGCGCAGCGCAACGGGCTGACCTTGCCACATGCCAGCGTGCAAGAGCTGCGCAACGCCTACGCGTTTACCAACCTGCAGAGCTTTCTGGACATCTACTACGCGGGGGCCAGCGTGCTGTTGCACGAGCAGGATTTTTATGACATGGCGCGCGCCTACTTGGGGCGCGCGGCGCGCGACAACGTGCTGCACACCGAAATCTTCTTTGACCCGCAAACCCATACCGAGCGCGGCGTGGCAATGGAAACCGTGATCAACGGCCTGCACCGCGCCTGCGAAGACGCGCGCACCGAGCTGGGCATCAGCGCCACGCTGATCCTGTGTTTCCTGCGCCACCTGAGCGAGGAATCCGCGTTTGAAACGCTGGAGCAGGCCATGCCGCTCATCGACAAGATCGTTGGTGTGGGCCTGGATTCCAGCGAACTGGGTCACCCGCCGGAAAAGTTTGCCCGCGTGTTCGCCCGCTGCAGTGAGCTGGGCCTGCACCTGGTCGCCCACGCGGGCGAGGAGGGCCCTGCGGCCTACATCTGGAGCGCGCTCGATGTATTGAAGGTCGAGCGCATCGACCACGGCGTGCAGGCGGTGCACGACGCGGCGCTGATGCAACGCCTGGCGCAGGACCGCATTGCACTGACGGTGTGCCCGCTGTCGAACCAGAAGCTGTGCGTGTTCCCTAACCTCGCAGACCACAATCTGGGAAAGCTGCTGGATGCAGGCCTGGCGGCCACCGTCAATTCAGACGACCCGGCGTACTTTGGCGGCTACATCAACGACAACTTCACGCAGGTGTTTGCCGCAACCGGGCTCACGGTGCGCAATGCCTACCAGCTGGCCTTCAACAGCTTTGAGGCGAGTTTTGCCAGCAACGCGGACAAACGCGTGTGGGAGCACAAGCTCAAGGAGACCTTCGAGCGCTACGTCGAGCACGACTACTGACTGGCGGCGCGCGGCCCCGGCGTGGACGCCAGAGCGCCGCGCAGTTGCAGCGCGTAACCCTGCAGCACCTGTGCACCGGGTTCCTTGCGGGGCCAGCTCAGTGCGATTCCGTCTTGCGCATGGCGGGGCACCACGTGCATGTGGAAATGGAACACGGTCTGGTCGCCTTCGCGGCCATTGGCCTGCAGCAGCGTGAGCCCCGGAGGGTTGAAGATGGTCTGCACCGCATGGGCCACGCGCCGGGCCGTCTGCATGACGGCGGCGGCCTCTTCGGCGGTGATATCCAGCAAGGTGGCGGCGTGGCGCTTGGTGGCCACCAGCACATGGCCGGGGTTCACCTGGCCGATGTCCATAAAGGCGATGGTCAGGGCATCCTCATAGACATCGGCATACGGGATCTCGCCAGCCACCAGGCGGCAGAAAATGCACTGTCCCGGGGGCGAGGTGTCTACAAACATGGGCATGCAGTGGCTCCTTGGCAATGGCAATTCAGTCGGCATCGTATCCGGGGCTGCGTGTCGGCCACGGCTGCTGCGGTAAAATCCGCCGCAAAGACCGCTGTCCCGGCGGTCTTTTTGTTTTGCCTTCCGGGACCATGTAGAGGAACACCATGTACAAAAACCTCGCCACCGCACTGCGTGCGGCTTGTGTGAGTGCGCTTGCGGGCGCCGTATTCATCTCCCCCGTTTTCCCCCAGTCGGGTGCCCCCAGCGCCAGGGTGCAGCCAGCCCCGCCGATCAAGGCAGGGTTTGTCTATGTCACGCCGGTCACCGAAGCGGGCTGGACGCGCCAGCACGATGAGGGGCGCAAGGCGGTGCAAGCCGCACTGGGCGGCCAGGTCACAACCACCTTTGTCGAGAACGTGGCCGAAGGCGCCGATGCCGAGCGCGTGATCCGCGATCTGGCGGCCACGGGCCACCAGATCATCTTCACCCCCAGCTTTGGCTACATGGAGCCCACGCTCAAGGTGGCGCAGGACTATCCCAACGTCAAGTTTGAATCCATCACCGGCTACAAGCAGTCCGCCAATGTGGCCACCGCCAACGCGCGGTACTACGAAGGCCGTTACCTGGCCGGCATGGCGGCAGGGCGCATGAGCAAGACTGGCGTGGCCGGGTTCGTGGCCGGCTTTCCCATCCCCGAAGTGCTGCAGGGTATCAACGCGTTCACGCTCGGTATGCGATCGGTCAACCCGCAGGCCACCGTCAAGGTGGTGTGGCTCAACGTCTGGTTTGACCCGCCCAGGGAGCGTGATGCCGCGATGGCATTGTTCAACCAGGATGTGGACGTGATTGCCTTTCACACCGGCTCTACGGCCGTGATGGCGGCCGCACAGGAGCGCGGAAAGATGGCAGTGGCCTACCACTCCGACATGCGGCGTACCGGGCCGGACGCGCAGATCGTGGCCGTCACGCACCAGTGGGGCCGCTATTACACCGAGCGCGTTCGTGCTGCGGCCAACGGCACCTGGAAAAGCGGCGACCTGTGGGGCGGTGTGCGCGAGGGCATGATCCGCGTCGGCGACTTTGGCACCCGTGTGCCGGCGGCGGTGCAGCAGGAGGTGCTGAACGCGCAAAAGGCCATTGGAGCGGGCACGCTCCAGCCTTTCCGTGCGGGCAAGACCCCTGTGCGCGACAACGACGGGCAAGAGCGCATCGCCGCAGGCCAGGCGCTGGGTGATGCTCAGATCCTGCAGATGAACTGGCTGGTGGAAGGCGTGGTGGGCAAGCTGGCGCGTTGAGCGCCCCTTGCTGTCACATACTGCCCGGGCCCATGCCCCGCAAACTGCATCCATAGCCACTATGGGATGCGCCGTATGCGGGCATGGGAGGGTGCCGGTAAGCTAGTGCCCATGTCCGTATACCGTTCTGCCCTTTTGCGCTTTGCCGATGATGGCCGCGCCCTGTATGACGAAGATGGCCTGCTGGCGATCGGCCCGGATGCGCAGGGCCGCCAGCGGGTGCTGGCCGCAGGTTCGTGGCAGGCACTGGGCGCGCAATACGCAGACCAGCCCGTGACCCACCTTCCGGGGCGCATCCTTGCGCCCGGGTTTGTGGACATGCACATCCACTTCCCGCAGACGGACGTGATCGGCTCGCCCGCCGACGGGTTGCTGCCCTGGCTGGAGAACTACACTTTTCCGCATGAAAAACGCTTTGCAGCGCCCGACTACAGTGCGCAGATAGCTCAGTTTTTCATAGCAGAGCTGTTGCGCAACGGCGTGACCACGGCGCTGGCTTTTTCCACCTCTCACCCCGCGTCGGCTGAGGCTCTGTTCGCAGAGGCCCAGCGGCACCAGATGCGCCTGATAACCGGCAAGGTGCTGCAGGACCGCCACTCGCCCGACGGCGTGCGCGACGACACCGAGCAAAGCCTCATCGATACCGAAGCGCTGATCCAGCGCTGGCATGGTGTGGACCGCTTGGGCTATGCCATCACGCCGCGGTTTGCGCCCACCAGCACCCCCGCGCAGCTGCGCGGCGCTGGCGAGCTGGCGGCGCGATACCCCGATGTGTGGATCCAGTCGCATGTGGCGGAGAACCTGGATGAAATCCGCTGGGCGCGCGAGCTGTTCCCGCGCTCGCGCAGCTACCTGGGCGTGTACGACGATTTCGGCCTGATGCGCGAGCGAGCCGTGTATGCCCATTGCATCCACTTTGACGACGACGACCGCGCCCTGATGCGCGACACGGGCGCGGTGGCAGCCATCAGCCCCACGAGCAACCTCTTTCTGGGAAGCGGTTTTTTCGACTACGCCAGCGCCGACCGGGTGGGGTTTGGCTACGGCCTGGCCAGCGATGTGGGCGGTGGCACGAGCTTCAGCCCCTTCCATACGATGCTGGCGGCCTATTACGTGGGGCGCACCACCGTCGAAGGTCCGCAGACCAAGCAGGGCCTGAGCCTCTCGCCCCAGCAGCTGTGGTGGCAACACACCGCGGGTGCGGCCCGGGCGCTGGGCCTTGCGGGCGTGGTGGGCAACCTGCAGCCCGGGTGCGAGGCCGACTTTCTGGTGCTCAACCCCGCAGCCACGCCGCTGCTGGCGCGCAAGACCCGCCAGGCCCGCAACCTCGATGAGCTGTTGTTTGCGCTGATCGTGCTCGGCGATGACCGCGTTGTGGAAAAAACCGTGATTTCTCAAGCAAAATACGGCTCCAGCGCATGATCATCAAGCGCCAATAGCTACAAAATTAATAGCGCCCCGGGTTTTTCGGCCCTGGGGCCACAGCGCAGGGACTTCAGCCATGAGCATCAAGAGCGACAAATGGATCCGCCGCATGGCGGCCGAGCACGGCATGATCGAACCGTTCGAACCCGGCCAGGTGCGTGAGGCCGAGGGCAAGAAGATCATCAGCTACGGTACCAGCAGCTACGGCTACGACATCCGCTGCGCGCCAGAATTCAAGGTGTTCACCAACATCCACAGCACGGTGGTGGACCCCAAGAACTTCGACGAAAAGAGCTTTGTCGATTTTGAGGGCGACAGCTGCATCATCCCGCCCAACAGCTTTGCGCTGGCGCGCACCGTGGAGTACTTTCGCATCCCGCGCAACGTGCTCACCATCTGCCTGGGCAAAAGCACCTACGCCCGCTGCGGCATCATCGTCAACGTGACGCCCTTTGAGCCCGAATGGGAGGGCTATGTGACGCTGGAGTTTTCCAATACCACCCCGCTGCCTGCGCGCATCTACGCGGGTGAGGGCTGTGCCCAGGTGTTGTTCTTCGAAAGCGACAAGGACGATGTGTGCGAGGTGAGCTACCGCGACCGCGGCGGCAAGTACCAGGGGCAGGTGGGCGTGACACTGCCCAAGGCTTGATCGCTCGCACGCCAGGGCAACTTGGCGGCGCCTGTGCAAAGCCGGTGTCCTACAAGGCCTCGTTCCTTTGGCTGAAGTGTTGCGAGAGGACACATCCGTAGCATCTGGTCATGCCATCGGATGGTCCGGTGGCCAGAAGGAGTCCACCATGCTGACCTTTGCTGCAACATCTGCACCCGCCAAGGCCCGGGATGATGTGCTTTCTCATTTGCCAGTGCGCGATGCGCGCGAAAGTCGTGCACTGTGCGGAACGGCGCTCATGGAGCACCCGGCGCACGTTCAGTCGCACTCACACTCGCACTCGCACTATTGGCCCTGTGATCTGCTCAACGCCTTCATCCTCCGGATGGCAGCAGCGGGCCGCTGCGTGAACACCGCGATGATGCTGGGCCACAAGCCGTATGCCTTGGAGCAGCTGGCCGCTGCGCGTGCCGTGCCGGATGAAGGTCTGCACGCTGCTGCAAACCGCCTGCAGGCCTACTTCGAGGTAGCAGCGCCACGGGGGTGCGAAGTGGTGGCGGCGATCGACTAGTGCCAAGGCGCCCCGTGGGGAGCGGGCCTCTATTCATCGGCGAGCTGCCCAGGCGCCTGGCGATCACTCTTCCACGCAGACCCTGTTGCGCCCCCGGCGCTTTGCTTCGTACAGCGCGGCATCCGCCCGCCGCAGCATGTCGGCGCCGGTGTCCTGCAGGTCCCGCAGGGTGCCCACCCCGGCACTCACGGTGATGTGCCCGACCACGGGATCGTGCTGTTCCGCCATGGAGTCGATCAGAGTCTGAGCGATGGCCTGGGCGCCTGCCAGGTCTGTATCCGGCAGCAGCGCCACAAATTCCTCGCCTCCCAGGCGCGCCACCACGTCCGAGCTGCGCAGCCGCGTCTCCAGCGTTTGCCCAAGCCGGCGCAGCACTTCGTCGCCGACCTCGTGGCCGTAGGTGTCGTTGACCCGCTTGAAGTGGTCCACATCGACGGCAATCAGGCTCAACGGGCGTTGGCTGCGCCGTGCCAGCGCCATGGCAAAGGCCATCTGGGTTTCAAAGCCCCGGCGGTTGAGCAGGCCCGTGAGCGCGTCGGTACGCGCCTGCAGATCCAGCGCGCGGTTGGCCGCCTCGAGCTCCAGCGTGCGCAGGCGCACTTTCTCTTCCATGGCGCCGCGCGCGGCAATGAGCCGGTGGGTCATGCGGCCGAGCGCCCCCGAAAGCTGCCGCACCTCACGGCTGCTGTGCGCCTGGGGAATGTGCGTATCTTGCCGATCTGCCTCCACGGCGCTGGCGGCGTGCGCCAGGGCATACAGATCTTCGCTGAGGCGGCGTGCGGCCAGCCACGCCAGGACCGACGCGAAGAGTGCGGCGGCCAGCCCGATCATCAACGCCATGCGCACCGCTTTGTTGGCTTCGGCAAAGGCCAGTTCCACCGGCTCGCGCGCAACCACATACCAGCCCAGATCGCTCTCGGGGTTGCGCGCCGGCAGCGGTGTGATGGCGGTGAGGTACAGGCGTCCATCGGCCCACCGGGTCACCGCTGCGGGGTTTTTTTCACGCCGCAGGCCTTGTCGCCGGTCGGAACCTACCGGCAGGCGCTGCCCGGCGTCCTGCAGGGCACGGGTCTTGCCATTGGGGGCATAGATTAGCGCTTCCTGCTGGTCAAACACGAATAGCTCCACCGCAGTCTCATTGGTGCGCTCAGGGGTCAGGCTTTCGATCACCTCCCGCGTCCACTCCCAGCTGCCATGAATGCCCAGCACGCCCACCGTGGTGGGTCCCAGCCGGATGGGTGCTGAAAAATCGACAAAGCGGTGGGGCTCGCCCGACGCCGTGGGGGGCAGCAACTTCTCGAGCAATTTGGCAGGGTGCACGTCGCCCACATACAGATGCTTCAGACCTTCCTGGAACCAGGGGCGCTCGGCCACGTTCTGGCCCACCAGGAGGCTGCCGGTGGCGGCGCGCACCACGCCCTGCGCGTCGGCCACACCGATCCACACGCTGTGGGGTTGGGTGGCCTGGCTGCGTGCCAGCATGTGGTGCGCCTCGGCAGAGTCCAGCCCCTTGCTCCAGATGACCTCGGACGCCGCCAGCACCTCGACCTCGCGGCTGCGCTCGTGCAGACCATTGCTGAGCAGTCTGCCCGCGTTGTGGGCAATCACTTGCAGTGACGAGCCGGCGTCGCGTTCGATGCGGTACTTGAGCAGTTCGCCAAACCCCAGCGACAGCAGCACGGCCAGGCCGACCACCAGCGTGCCGAACACCAGCGCGATCTGTGTGCGCAGGCTGTAGTCGGAAAACCGCTTGAAGTTCATGGCGTCGTCCGTGCGGCCGGGTGGGTGGCGCCTGCGGGGTGCGGGCGCATGGCCAGCCGGGCGGCTGCAAGGTCCCAGCCCGCCCAGCCGCAGCTTTTGAACAGCACCGGGCCGGTGGCAGGGGGGAAGCCGTTGCGCACAAGTTGGCCCAGCGTTGGCAATGGATTTGCATCCAGCCCCGCCTGGAGCAAATCACCGGCTTCGTACCGCGCATCGTCGCTGTCCAGCACGATGCGCCCGTGCGCTGCCACATGGTGGCAGAACGATGGAGAAAGCTCGGCCATGTTCTCGGTGAACGCGCCCACTGCCGCCACGAATGCGTCGGCCCGTGGCGGCGCACTCAGCACCACCGCTTGCGCGGGCGTGCACACCGCGACCAGGGGGCAATGGGGCAGGGCGGCATCCGCATCGGTCACGGTGTGGGCCTGGGCACCGACCGTCGCGGCATGCCGGGCGAGCTTTTGGGCGCTGGCCGCGCTGCGCGATGCGATCCAGACTTCTGTCACCCCCAGGCCTTCCACGAACGCCTCCAGGTGCGCCAGGCCCTGGACACCCGCACCCACGATGAGCAGCGGACCCGCAGGCTTTTGCGCAAGATGCCGGGCAGCCAGCAGCGAGACAGCGGCCGTCCGGCGTGCCGTGATCGTGGGGCCGTCCAGTACAAGGCGGCGTTCGCCCGTCAGAACATCAAACACCACGACATCGCCCTGGATCGCGGGCCGGTGGGTACCGGCGTTGGCGGGCGTGAGCGTGATCAGCTTGGTCATCGCCACCTGGCTGTCGGTGGCGGGCATCACGAACAGGCTGCCGCCGCCGGGCAGAGGCAGTACCGTGCGGGCGGGCACTGACACCGTATCGTCCCGCAGCAGGGCCCCGATTTCGTCGGCCAGCGCGTTCCAGGGAAGGCAGGCCCGGGTGGCGGTGGCGTCGAGCGCGCCGGCTGTCAGGGAGGATGGTTGCACAGGCATGGCGGAACTGTACACAGGCTGGCTACGCGGTGGGAGCGGACAAGCCCCAGTCGCGCGCGGGATGTTGCCCGGGTAACTTGTGGCTGCAAGCGGCTGCCGGTGTTGGGGGTCAGTGGGTTGCGCCCGCGCCGAGGGCAATGTCTTCTGGCGTCAAGACGGCGGCCCATAAAGCGGCGTGGGTGCCGCGCACCATGTCTCGCAGCGCCAGGTGGGGCACGCCCTGGCCCGGCAGCCAGGGGACATGGATAAATCCGCCCCGGGCGCCCGCCGCGCCCGCACCCTGCGTTTGCAGCAGGTGCAGCAGGCCATACAGCACATGGTTGCAGACAAAGGTCCCGGCGGTCTGTGAAACCTCGCAGGGCACCCCGGCGCGCAGCACGCCCTGCAGAATGGCCTTGACGGGCAGACTGGAGAAATATGCAGCAGGCCCGCCGGGCACCACCGGCGTGTCGATCGGCTGGTGGCCTGCGTTGTCGGGGATGCGGGCGTCGTTGATGTTGATCCCCACCCGCTCCAGTGACAGGGCATTGCGCCCCCCGGCCTGGCCGAGGCAGACGACCAGCGCTGGCCGGTGTGTGGCCACCAGCGTTTCCAGTTGCTGCAGCGACTTGCCAAACACCGTGGACAGTTGCGCAGCCACCACGCGGCGCCCGGCAATGCGCTGTCCGTCCAGTGCTTGGGCCACCAGCCAGCTGGGGTTCAGGGTGTCTGTGCCAAAAGGGTCGAAGCCCGTGAGCAGGATCACGCCGGTGCTGTCAGCGGTGCGTGTGGACTGTGGATTTGATGGGTGCGCCATGAGGGACTGTAGGGTTTCTTCCCGAGCCATGGTAGTGGCTGCGCCGGGTACGTGCACGGCGCGTAATATGGCGGCATGGCCGTTCTTTCGGGATGGCACCGGAGGCACCGTATGAAGTGGGAAGGCAATCGCGAGTCGGACAACGTGGAAGACCGGCGCCAGGGCGGGGGCGGTGGTTCGCCGATCTTCGGTGGGCGCAGCATCGGCATCGGAACCATTGTGATTGCACTGGTGGGTGGCTGGGTGCTGGGTATCAACCCGCTGACCATTCTGGGACTGCTCAGTGGCGGCGGGCCGCCGGCACAGGTGCAATCGCAGGGGCCTGCACAACGCCCCCCGGCCGACGACACCATGGCCCGTTTTGTGTCGACCGTGCTGGCCGACACCGAAGACGTGTGGCAGGGCGTGTTCCGCCAGGGCGGCGGCACCTACCAGGAGCCGCGCCTTGTGCTGTTTCGGGGTGCCACACCCACGGCCTGTGGCACCGGGCAGGCGGCGATGGGCCCGTTTTACTGCCCGGCAGACCAGAAGGTGTACATCGACCTCGGGTTTTACGAAACCCTCAAGAACCGCCTGGGAGCGCCGGGCGACTTTGCCCAGGCCTATGTGATTGCCCATGAGGTGGGCCACCATGTGCAGAACCAGCTGGGCATCAGTGGCAAGGTCGACCAGATGCGCGGCCGCGTGAGCAAGGCGGAATACAACGCGCTGTCGGTGCGGCTGGAGCTGCAGGCCGACTGCTTCGCTGGCGTGTGGGCACATCATGCGCAGAACGCGCGGCAGGTTCTGGAGCAGGGCGACGTCGAGGAAGCCATGAACGCGGCCGCCAGGATCGGCGACGATGCACTGCAGCGCTCGAGCGGCGGGGCGATCGTGCCCGAAAGCTTCACCCACGGCACCAGTGCGCAGCGCCAGCGGTGGTTCCACACCGGTTTGCAAAATGGCAGCGTGAAGGCCTGCGACACCTTCGCCGCCCGGAGTCTTTGAAACACCCCCCTGAGCCGCTTCGCGGCTTCCCCCGCTCTCGCAACGCTGCGCGTTGCGGGCAGGGGGACGCAGCCAGCGCACGCAAGCGAAGCGCTGGCTACGCAGCTTGGCGGCCCTTGCGCAGCTGCCCGGGCATGGGCCGCGCCGGTTTTGTGGGGTGTGGGTGACATACGGCGCCATGGAGAACTGAGATGTCCCCTGCTGAGTCCCTGCAGCCTCTCCGGTCGCCGGGCATCGCCGCCGCGTGGTCGGCGGCGGCGGTCACGGTCCCGCATGCCGTCGGCCTGGGCCTGCTGGCTTTTGCGCCCTTGGCGGCAGACCATTCCCTGGCAGCACTGGCGTTGTGGTCGGCAGCCCTGCCGGGGCTGCTTCTCACGCTGGCGTTGCGGCGCGCGGGGGTGGTCTATGCGCCCACCACCGTGGTGGCGCTGCTGTTTGCGGCGGTGCTGGCCACCGCCCATGGCGCGGCGCCTGCGCTGGGCCTGAGTGCGCGCCAGGTACTGGCGGTGAGCGGGGCCACGGTGGCACTGGCGTTTGTGTTTCAGTGGCTGCTGGGGGTGCTGCGCCTGGCCTCGGTGGCGCGTTTCCTGCCCGTCTCGGTCACGCATGGCTTTGCGGCCGGGGTGGGGCTGTCGATGGTGGTGGGGCAGGTGCGCAACGGCTTTGGCGCGGGCGCAGATGCCTCGTGGGACGCGCGCACCGGTTGGCACCTGTTGGCGGCAGTCGCGGTAGTGGGGCTGGCGTGGGGTCTGCGCCGGCGCTGGCCCCGCATGCCGGGGCTGATGACCGCTGTGGCCGTGGTGGCGCTGGCCGTGGCAGCGGCGGGGCTCTGGGGCCGCGGGCTGGGGGATGTGTTTGCTCCTGCCGTGCAGCCCAGCGTGTTTGCCGGCCCGATGTGGCCGGACTGGACGGGCGTTCCCTGGGTGGCGCTGGCGCAGCGGTACGGGTCGGAGCTGGTGGTGCTGGCGCTGTTGATGGCGTTGGTCAACAGCCTGGAGATCCTGGTGTTCAACCAGGAGCTGGAGCTGGACCACGGCCTGCGCGGCAATGCCAACCTGACCCTGCGCCGCGAGAGCCTGCTGGGCGTGTTGTGCGGGCTGGCCGGGATGATTCCCGCATCCACCAGCGCATCGCGTTCGCGCATCGTGCTGGCGCAGGCGGGTGCGTCCCGCGACGCACCGCGCTGGCATGCCGGCATCATGCTGGGCGTGGCCCTGACGGGCGCCTGGTGGCTGCACTGGGTGCCCATGGCCTGTCTGGCGGGGGGGCTGGTGCTGGCGGGGCTCATGCAGGTTCCGGGGCTCATGTGGTCGCTGCGCTATGCACAACGCTCGCGGGTGACCTGGGCGCAAAGCTGGCTGGTGGCGCTGGTGTTTGCGGTGATGGGCGGCGTGGGCGCGCTGGTGGCGGGGCTGGTGGTGGCCACCTTCGTGCTGCTGCACGACTCTGCGGCCAAGGTGCTGCGCCATGTGCGGCTCGATGGCGAGCTGCGCTCGCGCCGGCTGCGGCGCGCGGGGTCGGACACCTGGCTCTCGCCGCGCATGAACCAGGTGGCCGTGTTTGAACTGCAGGGCGTGATGTCGTTTGGCGTGGCGGCCCACCTGGCCGAGCAGGTGCGCCTGCTGCTGCAGCCGCGCCACCGCTGGGTGATTCTGGATGCAGGCCGCGTGCCCGCCTGGGACAGCACGGCCTTGGCGCAGCTGCGTGCGCTGGTGCGTGATCTGGACCAGCAGGGCATTGCCGCCGCCGTGGCCTCGCTGGACCCGGTGGCGGCCGAGCAGGCGGGCGAGCCGGTGCGCGCCTTTGCCGACCTCGACCGCGCCCTGGAATGGGCCGAGGCCGGCATCCTCGCGCAGCGCCCCATCGAGCAGCGCCCGGCCCGCCCGGAGCGGGACCTGCTGGGCGAGATGGGCGAGGGCGTGCCCCGGGCAGCAGCCGAGGCCCTGATGGCGGTGCTGGAGCCACTGGCCGTGCCGCCCCATGGGGTGGTGTTCCGCGCGGGTGATACCGACCACGACCTGCTGGTGGTGAAGTCGGGCCACATCACGCTGGTGACCCAGTGGCCGCCGGACAAGGGGCTGCGCCTGGCCACGGTGGGGCCGGGCATGGCGTTTGGCGAGATGGCGTTTCTCAATGGTGCGGCCCGCAGCGCCTGCGCGGGCTCCGAGCGGGGGCCCGCGCACCTGGTGCGCCTGTCTCGGGCGCACTTTGACGCCTGGGCCCGGCAATACCCCGAGGCAGCGCTCACGGTGATGAATAACCTCGCCCAGATCGGGGCGAGGCGGCTGGCGGTGACCACACGGCAATTGCGGGCCGTACTGGAATAATTTTTGTAAGAAAAACGGCTGCAGCGCTTTATGGGTAAGCGCTATAAGCTATCAAATATGAAGCATTCGAGCCGAAAATTGCCCTCGAAAGAATGCGCTCTGTACCACGCCGACTGGGTGAAAAATCGCTTTTCGGGCCACCGGTGCGACAATAGGCAGCTCAGGCAACGCTGAACAAGTCATTTGCGCAATGCGCATTCCCCGCACAGGGGCCGGTTTGTGGCGTTGCAAATCCTTGCGATAACCCCGGTTATCGCTGCGGTTTGCGCCTTGCAGCCAGCCCTTCCCAGGGGCGTGCCACATTGCTCAGACAATTTCAGCGTCGCCTACAGACACGCTTTTAATGACAAGTTCCTTTTCCAATCTATCGCTGGCTGAGCCGCTGGCGCGTGCCGTAGCCGAAATGGGCTACGAGTCCATGACGCCCATCCAGGCGCAGGCCATTCCGGTGGTACTCACCGGCCAGGACGTGATGGGTGCCGCCCAGACGGGCACCGGCAAGACCGCCGCGTTCTCGCTGCCCTTGCTGCAGCGCCTGCTCAAGCACGAGAGCAGTTCCACATCCCCGGCCCGCCACCCCGTGCGCGCCCTGGTGCTGTTGCCCACGCGCGAGCTGGCCGACCAGGTGGCCCAGCAGATTGCGCTGTATGCCAAATACACCAAGCTGCGCAGCACCGTGGTGTTTGGCGGCATGGACATGAAGCCCCAGACCATCGAGCTGAAAAAAGGCGTCGAAGTGCTGGTGGCCACGCCTGGCCGTTTGCTGGACCACATCGAAGCCAAGAATGCGGTGCTCAACCAGGTCGAGTACGTGGTGCTCGACGAGGCCGACCGCATGCTGGACATCGGTTTCCTGCCCGACCTGCAGCGCATCCTCTCGTTCCTGCCCAAGCAGCGCACCACGCTGCTGTTCAGCGCCACGTTCTCTCCCGAGATCAAGCGCCTGGCCAGCAGCTACCTGCAAAACCCCGTCACCATCGAGGTGGCCCGCCCGAACGAAACGGCCTCCACCGTGGAGCAGCGCTTTTACAGCGCGGGCGACGACGACAAGCGCCGCGCCATCCACCAGGTGCTCAAGAGCCGGGGCATCAAGCAGGCATTCATCTTCGTGAACAGCAAGCTCGGTTGTGCCCGTCTGGCGCGCAGCCTGGAGCGCGAAGGCCTCAAGACCACCGCGCTGCATGGCGACAAGAGCCAGGACGAGCGCCTGAAGGCGCTCGAAGCCTTCAAGAGCGGCGAGGTCGATCTGCTGGTGTGTACCGATGTGGCCGCGCGTGGCCTGGACATCAAGGACGTGCCGGCGGTGTTCAACTTTGACGTGCCGTTCAACGCCGAAGACTACGTGCACCGCATTGGCCGCACGGGCCGTGCGGGCGCATCGGGCCTGGCGGTCACGCTGGTGTCGGGCAGCGATGCCCGCCTGGTGGCCGACATCGAGAAGCTGATCAAGAAGAAGATCGAACTCGAAGCCATCGAATACGAAGAAGACCAGCCAAGCATTCGGAATCAAGGCCGCATCAACGACGGCCGCCGCGCCTGGCGCGAAGCTGGCGAGACGGGCGATGGACGCGATGCCATCCCGGCGGCCCCGCGCCGCGAGCGCGAACGCGAACGCGAACACCGTGGTGGCCGCGAAGCCCGCGAGCCGCGTGAACAGCACCGGGGCTTCCGCCCGGCCGTTGCCTCGCGCGATCCGTTTTTTGAAAAGCCGTATGAAGCCAGTGCGCCTGCCGATGCGGCGCCCGCCTGGGAAGCGGCCAAGTCGGCACCGCGCAGCAGCGTGTCGGCCAACATCAAGCCCAAGCGCAAGGTGGCTGCCCTCTTCAAGGCGGCCCAGCCGGAAACCTCGGCGCAGGGATGAGGACCAGGCCTTGTTCAAGGCCTTTTTTCATGGTTTCATAGTCTTTTTGGCCTCTCGCGCTTGCTGTGCAAGCGCAGTCAGCTACAAAATTGGTAGCTAAAGCATCCCGTCAACCCGCGTGTTGACGGTGGTCTGCCCGCAGGTTGGGTGCCAGCCCGCGCAGCAGGGCCGCATCGATGGCGTTGAATGCAAGCGCCCGTCCGCCGCGCTGCTGCACAAACTGCTGCGCAGCGTCCGTACTTGCAAAGGCGGGAAGGTTGCCCGCCCGCATCGGGCCCATGGCCGAAGACCCCGCCACATACACCGCCTCCTGGGCGTTCAGCCACTGCCCCGTAGCCGTGTCGGTGACATACCGGGCCACAAGTGAATCGGCTGTGCGGCCGCGTGTGTAGTGGGCCACGTTGCCCTGGTAGAGCATCAGGCTGAGCGGCGAGTCGAAAAAGAAGGCGTCTCCGTCTGAAAAGATCACCTGCGCCGCCCATGCCCGCGCGCGGGCGGGGTACATGCCGCACACGGGGCAGCGCGCGTCGGCGGGCACTTCGCGTGCGTCAGCTACGGCCTGGCCCAAGGCCGGGTCGTAGGGCGTAGGCGGAGCCACCACACAGACATCGTCGCCGACGCCGTCCAGCGCCGATGCGCTGCTGCGCCCGGATGGCCCGCGCTGGTGCAGCGTCCAGCCCACCAGCCCTGCCGAACCCAGCAACAGGGCCGCCACCGCACGGCGCCGTGATGGCGAGTGCGGCGGATGGTGTGCCTGCTGGCGCGATGGAGCGGGAGTGGGCATGGCCGTGGTCACATGCGCGTGTCGTGCAGGGCGCCCCCGCTCAGGTCCACCATGTCGGCCTTGATGTCGCCAAAACGCAGCACCTTGCCGCCATATTCGGTGGCGAATTTCTGGGCGTCGGCCTCCTGCGCAAAGCTGCCGATGGTGGGGCCCATGGAGCCGTGGCGCTTGCTGCCCACCACGTACACCGCCGCCTTTGCGTCGATCCAGTGGCCTTTGGGCGCATCCCAGTCGGCCTGGCCCATATCCTGCACATAGACGGCGCGCACGGCACGCACCTGCTCGCCGGCCAGGAGCGTGCTGAACAGCTCCACGGTGTCGCAAAAGAAGGAAGGCTGGCTTTGCCCGACAAAATGCACCTGTGCCTTGGGGCCGGGGTAGTCGGCCAGGAGCATGCCGTCCAGCTCACAGCTGGTGGAGCGGTCGATCTCCACGGGGGCGAGCGATTGCGCCTCGCCGGCCCGCTCGCCGCAACCGGCCAGCAGGCCCAGCGACCCCAGCGCCGCCAGCGCGGCCAGGCCGAGAACGTGGCGACGGTCGCCACAGGCATCAGAGTTGTCGGCGTGGCGCCGGCGGCAGGAACAGGTGTATTTCATGGTTTGAATCTCCAGTTGGCCAGGGCCAGGGGGACGATGATCCAGGCCAGCATCACGCCACCCATGGTGGTGGGGCTGCCCATGGACGACGGCACGACACTGGCCAGTCCATAGAGCGTGCGCACATCATCGAGCGAGAACACGTTGAGAATGCGGAACACATCGGCGGGGTTGAGCAGCAGCAGCCACGCGAACACCTCGCCGCCAAAGCGGCCACCCGTGCCCACCAGCGCCCCGAGCAAGAGCAGGTCGAACACCAGCACGAAGAAGAACCAGGTGGCGATGGCCAGGCCCGAGGCGCGCGTGCGGTCGCGCGCCAGCACCGACAGCAGCACCGCCAGGCTCAGAAACGCCAGGCCGAGCAGCACCGAGCTGAGCATGAACCCGAAGTAGTGGTACATGCCGGCCCAGCTCATCTGCCGCGACAGCAGCACCGCCACCAGGCCAAAGCCCGCCAGCGTGGACAGCGTGAGCGCGGCCGCCAGGCCAAGGTATTTGCCCAGCAGCAGCTCGAAGCGGGTGATTGGCAGGGACAGCAGCAGGTCGAGCGAGCCGCGTTCGCGCTCGCCCACGATGGCATCAAAGCCCAGCAGCAGCGCGATGAGCGGGATGAGGTAGATCACCAGGCTGACCAGGCTGGCGATGGTGAACTCGATCGAGCGAAAACCCACGGCGCCCTGCTGCGCGCCGCCAAAGTAGGCGATGACGAGCGAGAACACGGTGAAGACCAGCGCAACCGCCAGCACCCAGCGGTTGCGCATGCGGTCGCGGAATTCTTTCGCGGCGATGGTGAGGATTTGCGTCAGTTCCATAGCGTCTTTCAGTCGGCAAACCCGAAGAACACGTCTTCAAGCGACGGCTCCAGCATCTTGAGGTCGTGCACACGCGCGCCAAACGGCGCCAGCGCCGCCAGCACGGCCATTTTTTGCGCGCGCGGGCAGCGCAGGCGCAGGCCGGTCGGCAAGGTTTCGGGCGATGCGCCCGTGACGGCCTCCAGTGCCTGGGCCACGGCGGGGGCGTCTTCGGCACCCAGCTGCAATTCGAACACCAGCGGCATCTGCGTCTGCTCGCGCAGCGCCTGCACGCTGCCCACGGCCTGGACCTTGCCGGCCGACATGATGGCCAGGCGGTCCACGCGCTCTTGCAGCTCGGCCAGGATGTGCGAGGTGATGATCACCGTCACGCCCTGGGCCTGCAGCCCGCGCAATGTGGCATAAAAATCGCGGATGGCCTGGGGGTCGAGCCCGTTGGTGGGCTCGTCTAGAAACAGCACCTGGGGCGCGCCCAGCAAGGCCTGCGCAAACCCGAGGCGCTGGCGCATGCCTTTGGAGTACTCGCGCACCGGGCGATTGCCGGCATGCGCCAGACCCACACGCTCGAGCACCGGCTGGCACTGCGCCAGCGGCGCATGCTTGAGCCGGGCAAAGAAACGCAGGGTTTCCAGGCCGTTCAGGTTGTCGTAGAGCACAACGTTCTCGGGCAGATAGCCCAGGTGGCGCCGCGCGGCCCGAAAGCCCCGCCCGCCGACCTGCGCACCGCCGATCCGAATCTCGCCCTGCGTCAGCGGCACCAGGCCCAGCATCATCTTGAACAGCGTGCTCTTGCCCGCGCCGTTGTGCCCGATCAGGCCGAAAATTTCGCCGCGCGGAATCTCCAGATCGACGCCATCGACGGCATGCAGCGCGCCATAGTGCTTGCTCACGCCGCGCAGCGAGACCGCTGGGCCGTCACTGGCCGGAAAAGTGCTTGCCACGCCATTCACTCCATTGTTGGTGGGTTGGTTGCATGCGCGGCTTGGGGTCCACCACCGAAGGCACGCGCAGGACCGGAAACTGCTGGCCCACCAGGCGCAGGGCCTGCACCGCGGGGCTGGCCAGCAGCAGCTTCATGCTGGGATGGCGCCAGGTCAGGCGGTCCACCATGTCGTTGGCCTCGTAGGGTACGTCGCCCGTTCCGTTGCCGTCACGGTCCCAGCCGAGGTAGTTGCTCCAGTGGTTGCCGCTCTTGGTGCCCCAGCGCTCGTCGCGCGCGCCCACGTAGCGCACCTGCTCGCGGTTGCCGATGAAGTCGTTGCCCTCCACCTCGTTGCGCGTGGAGCCGGCCGCCAGGTGCACGCCCACCACGTTGTCCACCACCAGGTTGCCATTGAGCTTGATGTACTCGACGTCGTAAATGAAAAAGCCCCGGTTGTTGCCGGCCACGATGTTGTTCTCGATCACCGAGTCCTGCAGGGTGCGCAGCATGATGCCGTGGTCGGAATTGCCCCAGGCGCGGTTGTTGCGCACCACCTGGTCGCGCACTTCCATCAGCGCCAGGCCGCCCCGGTTGTAGTAGGTGTCGTTGTCTTCCCACAGGTTGTGGTACGAGTTCATGTAGTGCGTGCCGTAGCGGCTGTGGTGCAGCCGGTTGCCCCTGAACACGGCGTGGTGCGACACATCGACATACAGCGCATCGCGCACGAAGCTGATGTTGTTGCTGAAAATGCGCGCACGCTGGGTGTTGTAGAGCTGGATGCCGTTGCCACGCTGCGACGAACCGTATTCGCGCTTGCCGGTGATGGTGTTGCGCTCGATGAGCACATCATCGGCCTTCTCGATCCACAGGCCGAACAGGTTGTAGGTCAGGTCGCAGTTGCGCACCACGGCCCGATGCGCGCCGGGGAAAAGGTAAATACCGGCGTTCTGGTGCTTGAGGCTGTCGCCCGAGTCGCGCACGATCAGGCCCTCGATCACCACATCCGGGGCGGTGACCCGGATGGTGTCGCCCTGGTTGCCACCGCTCAGGGTGGGGCGGTCGATGCCGCGCAGCGTGAGCGGCTTGTCGATCAGCAGGTTGACCGGGTACAGGCCGCGCGCCACCTCGATCACATCGCCCGGTGCGGCGGCCTTCACGGCGGCGGCCAGGTCCTGGCCGGGCTGGACCGACACCGTGGCGGCACCGGCCAGGCATGCCCCGCCCAGCCCCGCCAGCACGATCAGCGCGGCGCGCACAGAGCGCATGAACAAAGGCCTCATAAGTTCAGCAAGCCCAGGGCCTTGAGTGCAAGGAAGAGGGTGGCCCCGATCAGCAGGTTCTTGAAGCCCACATAGCTCAGCATGTCCATCACGCTGGCCGCGCGGTAGTTGCCGCGCCACCAGACGCCGTCCTTCACGTAGCGGCGGCCGGACAGGCGGATCAGCACCTCGTACACGCTCCAGCCAAACCACCAGCCAATGATGGCTGCCGAAGAGAGGCTGCCCAGCGCCGTCATCACCCAGGCCACGGTGGCCGCCACCGCCAGGGAGAACCCGGCCACCTGCAGCGCCCGCTGGCTGCGCCAGCCATCGGTGCTCCAGGGCCAGAAGTGGTCGCGCAGCTCCATCAGAATCCACCGCAGGCGGGACTCGCCCGCCTTGTGGAAGGGCGCCACCGGGTCGGTGGGCATGCGCGGGTCGGGGCCGTTCTTGGCCTTGGCGCTGATCTGCTCGGTGAAGCTGGTGGCGGGGTGGATCGGAATGAAATACCCGTTGGCGCCGATCGGCGTGATCTCCAGGCCGTCCTTTTCGCGGCGCTTGCGCTCCTTGGCCAGCGGCGGGCAGCCCTTGGTGTCGGTATACAGAATCATGCAATCGAGGCAGTGCAGGCATTCACGGTGGTCGATGCGGCCATCGGCATCAATCGCCTGCGCTCCGCAGCCCACGGCGCAGGCCTTGCAGCTGTTGCAGTCCTGTTTGCGCTTGAGGCCAAACCAGCGGAACGTGCTGGGCATGGCCAGCGAGGCGCCCAGCGGGCAGACATATTTGCAATAGGGCCGTTCGATAAAGATCGACACACCCAAAATCACTGCCACGAACAGGGCGTAGGGCCAGGCGCGGTTGCTGATGCCCACGAGGAACGTGGTCTTGAAGGGCTCCACCTCGGCAAGTTTTTCGGCAAGGCCCATGGAGAACATTGAGACCACCAGCAGGCCGAAGAAGATCGCGTACTTGAGCCACTTGAGCCGGTCGTGCCATTTCTGCGGCAGCTTGGTCTGAAACCGGCCCAGGCCTACAAAGCGCGCCACCTTGTAGATGGACTCCTGCAGCGAGCCAAACGGGCACATCCAGCCGCAGAACAGGCCGCGCCCGAACAGGAACACGGTGACGATGATGAAGATCCAGAACAGGAAAATGAACGGATCGGACAGGAACAGCGACCACGTCCACTGGAACAGCAGCGAATGGAACCAGGTCAGCACCTGCGTGATGGAGGGCTGCGCCATCAGGCCAAAGCCCACCCACAGCATGCTGATGGCCCAGAAGCTGTACTTGAAGGCGTTCACGGGCCACTTGTTCTTGTGGGTGGAAAGGCGCGTGAGCTTCTCGCGGTAGGCGTACACCACCGTGACGGCTAACAGCACCAGGGCGAACAGGGCAATCGAGACAGCCTGTGTCTTCCACACGCGCACCCAGGGTGCGTCGGGCTCCACCACTTTGGGACGCCCGCCGTCCAGCAGGTTGGCGGGCAGCCAGTATTTGGATTCGAAAACGGCAAAGCTGCGGTGGCCCGTGGCGCGGTCTACGCGGTTGCCCAGGAAAGCCAGCTTCCAGGGGAAGGCTGCGGAGAAGGCTGCCGAGCGGACCACAAAAATGGCCGATTCGCTGTAGCGCGGGGCACCGGCTGCCTCCAGGCCATACAGGTTGTAGGAGTCCAGATCGCGGAAGGTGAACGAGTCTGCACCCTGCTTGACCTGCACGCGGTCGTAGATGCCCCCGCGCACAAACCCCGAGCCCTTGAACGACTCCACGCCGCCCGTGCGGATGACGAAGAAGGCGCTTTCCTGCGGCTGAAGCCGCGAGCGCAGGTTCTCGAAGCCGCGTTCACCCAGCAGGCTGCGCCCAAGGTCGGGGTGGTTGAGGTCACCAAACCACAGTTCGATGAAAGGCTCGGGGCCCCGCGGCAAGCCGACCTGTTCGGGCTTGACGAGCAGGCGTTGCACCACGCCCATTTGCGCCAGCTGGGCCCAGTCGTAGCGCTGCCCGCTGGTAATGAATTTCGCGGGCTCGCGCACGGTGGGCTCGATGATGCCCGTCTGTCGCGCCACGGCGGCGCCCGACATCGTCACCACCTGGTTTTGCGCAATCACCGTGACGGTGGCGCCGGAGATGGCATCCAGGCCAATCACGTTTTCCTCGGGCCTGGACGGGCCGACTTCCAGCGTGTCCTGGACAGACTTGCCCAGGTACTGGTTGTTGAAATTGATGAGCGCCGATTCGGGGATGCCCAGCAGCAGGATGGGCTCTGAGTGCTTGAGCACTTTGACGCCCACGTAGTGGCCCTTGAGGTCCATGCCGATCAGCGTGACCACCGGCTTGCCCGAGTACGCGGGGGTGTCGGTGATGTCGGTGGAGAGCATCACATAGCCCAGCAGCTTCTTCTGGGCCGAGTCGTTGTCGTAAGCCTCTGCGTAGGGCGGCTGGCCCTTGCGTTCGGAAAAGTGTGTGGCCCCCGGGAACACGTCCTTGCAGGGCACCAGGGCGCACATGTCGCGCGCGGTGGCCAGATCGGCAGGCAGCTCGGCCTCGTAGGCGCCTGATGCGGCATGGGCGCGCGGCGCCAGCCAAAGGGCTGCCAACAAGACCAGAAGAAGCGTGGCGAACTGCCGACGGAGGGGAATCATGGGACTATCTTTTTGATAGCTGTTCGCGCTTATCTATCAAGCGCTAGCGGCCAATTTTGTTCAAATTAGGGCGCAGTTGTCACAACTGGCGCGCCCCAGACCAGGGATGCAGAGCAAGGGCCGCCCCGCAGCGAGTGCATCGTCCCCCTTCCCGAATCGCGCAGCGATTCGAGAGAAGGGGGAAGGCGCGCAGCGCCTCAGGGGGATGCTCCGAATCAAGCTTCCACAATCATCCGTGTGCGCATCTCCAGGTGGAGCGCGTGGCAGAAGTGGGTGCAATAGCACCAGAACACGCCGGGCTGGTCGGCCACGAAGCTCACCGACTTGGTTTCCAGCGGGTTGACGATGAAGTTGACGTTGTAGTTCGGAATGGCGAACCCGTGCGTCAAGTCTTCGATCTTGTCGAGGTTGGTCAGGATCAGTGTGACCTCGTCGCCCTTCTTGAGCTTGAACTCGCGCAGGCTGAAGGCCGGTGCCTGTGAAGTGATTTTCACGGTGACCTTCTTGCCATTGCGGAACACGCCGGATTCCTTGGGATCCTTGATGGCCAGGGGCGATTCGTCCAGATCGTAGACCTGCTTGGGCTTGACCAGATCACGCTTGAAGATGATGAAGTCATGGGGCTCGCCACGCACGGGGTGGTCGGCCAGCAGCACCATCTTGTCGCCGCTGATGTCGATGAGCTGTTCGTTCTCGGGGTGCAGCGGGCCCACGGGCAGGAAGCGGTCTTTCGAGAACTTGCAACCCACGGCCAGGTACTTGCCGTCGGCAGCGATGGTCTCGGACTGCGAGGCGTTGATGTGGCCCGGCTGGTAGTGCACATCCAGGCGGTCTACCACGTACTTCGCGCTCTTGTCGCCAGCGTGGAACTTGATGGCAGCCTCCACGTTCCACTTGACCACCTGGCTGTCCAGGAACAGCGTGGTGTAGGCGTTGCCACGGCCGTCGAAGGCGGTATGCAGCGGGCCCAGGCCGATTTCCACTTCGGCAACGATCGCGTCGTCGAGCTTTTCCATCTTGCCGTCGAACCAGTCGAGCACCTTGGCCAGCTCGATCACGGTGGCGGTGGGCGAGAGCTTGCCGGCGCAGATGAAATACTTCTGGTCGGGGCTGGCGTTCACGCCGTGCGGGTTCTTGGGCACGCTGACGTAGGCGGTCAGAGCGGTCTTGGGGTCCTTGTTGGCTTCGTGCGTGCCATCGACCACGGGCACCTTGGAAGAGCCGATGGTCTTGAACTTGCCGGCCTTGACGGCTTCTTCGATGCGCGCAATGTTGAAGAACAGGCAGGCGTCGCGCTCGGCGGACATCATGTCCTCGTACTTGGCGCCCATCTCGACGTTGTACTGGTTCGTTGCTGCCAGCTTGCCGTCGTACGAGGTGGCGGTCAGATCGCAGTTGCCGTCAATCAGCACCTGCCAGCGCACTTCCATGGTCTCGGCGTCCACGCAGGTGAACATCGAGCGGTATTTGGTGTGGTCTTCGCTGCCGGTGTTGGGCAGCGGGATGCCGAATTCAGCGCCGCAGAACACGCGCGTGGTGTAGTTGATCGCCGGATCGACAGGGTCGCGCTTGTCGGGGAAGATGCCGTGGAAGCCCTGCACATTGGGCAGCTGGGTGATCTTGTCGCAAACGAAGTAATCGAGGCGCACGCGCGCGATGCGGCTGTTGATCTTGTCGTTGATCCAGGCGTAACGGCCGTCGTAGTTGCCGTCCTTGTAGGAGGCGTGCGTGTGGTGGGTATCTGCCACCGTGTAGCGCAAGCTGCCATCGGCCTTGGTGCCCATGATGGCCTTGGATTCGTTGGTGATGCCCCAGCCGACGAGTGCATCGGGGACGAAGCAGGGAATGCGGTGAATTTCGCGACCCGAGGGCAGACCCAAAATGCGCATGTCGCCGGTGTGGCCACCGCTCCAGATGCCGTAATAGGTGTCGAGTTCACCGGGTTTGAGGTGGACCGCGTTGGCGGCAGCCGAATGGGCCGCAGCAGGCGCTGCAACAGGCCCCGACGCCGTCGTGGCAGGCGCGCTGGCAGGCTTCTCGGTGCAGGCGGCTACGCCGGCAGTAAGGCCTGCAAGGGCTGCGGTGTTGATGAAACGGCGACGGCCAAGGCCGATGGTTTCAGGGGTTGCTTCTCTCTTGTTACTCATGGTTCACCTCTTTAGGATTCACTTACAAAAAAACAGGGGGCGCGCGTGCAGGAGGAGGTATTGCATTGGCAACCCTGTCCCGCAGCACGGGAGGAACGGAGGACGGCGATGTGGTCGCCAAGGCGCAGGCCGGGAACGGGACTGTCGCTGGCACCGGCGTGCCACCGAAAAGGCACTGGGGGCACTGGGGGCACTGTGAGTCTGCGCTGCCAGAGTGGGTGGTGGCGCCATCGTCAACGAGGACCAGCTTCAGGGCGCCCCCCATCGAGCACACCGCATCGAGCATCTTTTGCGGCTGGACCAGGGGAGCAGCAGTCGCTGCACCCAATGACAGCAGAAGCCATGCCAGGATCCAGCAACGGAATCGGGTCACGGGCTGTAGGGATTGCATGGGATCGAATATAGATTCATGTAATATGAATCAAATTGATCTAGGTCATACATTGACGTCCAAACCGCTCGCGTCTGTGAAGCACTCTCCATTACATTGTTGGTGTTGCGTCGCGCAGTGCATCCTTCTTATGATGCATTTCAGGTGCGTCAAATGCGAAGTGTTAAGAGGCTTGCGTTGTTCATGATCCGGCGCGGCGTTCGGTGCAGGCGTACCGCGGTGCTTGCAGGTGTTGTTGGCACATGTGGCTTCGGCCCCTGCTTTTCCCGTCTTTCATCCATACCAAAACAGGAATACCCATGAAAAAACTCTCCAGTCTTCTCGCGGTCGCTGCAGTCTCACTGACGCTGGCGGCTTGTGGCGACAAGAAGCCGGCTGATGCGCCAGCTCCCGTTGCAGCGCCTGCCGCGGCACCGGCACCTGCTGCGGCCCCGGCCCCGGCACCGGTGGCAGAGAACACGGTGGGCAAAAGCGTCTACGGAAAAACCTGCGCCATGTGCCACGCCGCCGGCGTGGCGGGCGCGCCCAAGCCGGGCGACAAGGCCGATTGGGGACCACGCATTGCGCAGGGCAAAGACACCTTGTACAAGCACGCCATCGAGGGCTACACGGGCTCCAAGGGCATGATGCCCGCCAAGGGGGGCGCCGCCAACTTGACCGACGATGAAGTCAAGGCTGCGGTGGACTACATGGCCGACCAATCCGTTTGACGGCGGCGCGCCATGAACTCCGCTCCAAGTACGGCATTCAGCCCGTTGAGGCGCCGGATCGCCATGGCGCTGCCCTTGCTGGGGTGTGCGCCCTGGGTGTCGGCCACCCCGGGTGCGCAGTCGCCGCAGCGTGTATCGCGCCCCTTGATGGGAACACAGGTGGACATCGTGGTCGATGGTCTGGATGCGCCTTTGGGGCGCCATGCTATCGACCAGGCCTACGCCGAGATGGCGCGCCTGGAGGCGCTGCTAAGCCGCTACCGGCCTGACAGCGCGGTCAGCCGCATCAGCCGCGCCGCCGGGATCCAGCCTGTGGAGGTTCCGCCCGAAGTGATGCGGCTGCTGCAGGCAGCACAGCAGATGCACGGCTTCAGTGGCGGTGCTTTTGACATCACGGTGGGCTCGCTCAAGGGCTGGCGGTTCGAGGCGGGCCATCAGGGCGCGCCCTCCGCCAGCGAGATTTCCCGGCAACTGCGGCGTGTGGATGCGCGCCGTCTGGTGCTGGATGAACGGGCCGGCACCGCTTACCTGGCCGAGCAGGGCATGGCGCTGGATCTGGGTGGCATTGCAAAGCTGCCCATTCTTGAGGCGGGCATGCAGGTGCTGCGCAACCACGGGGTGGGCCATGCGCTCATCAATGGTGGCGGCGATGTGCTGGTCATGGGCCAGCTGCAGGGGCGCCCCTGGCGTGTGGGCCTGCGCGACCCCCGCGCGCCAGAGCGTTTGCTGGGCGTGCTGCCCGTGCAGGGCCGGGCGGTGGTGGCTTCGTCGGGCGACTACGAGCGGTTCTTCATGGCGGCGGGGCAGCGCAGACACCATATTCTGGATCCCCGCACGGGGTACCCGACTGGCGGTGTGCACGGCGTGAGTCTGCTGGCCCGTGATGTAGCCGAGGTGAACGGGCTCGGCGCCGCCATGATGGTGCGCGGCGCCAAGGCCGGACAGGCCCTGGTGGCCCGTCGGCCGGGCGTGCAAGCGCTGGTGGTTTCGCAGGACGGTGGTGCCTGGTATTCCGCCGGCATGGCTGCCTCGATGGAGCGCGTGGCTGCCTGAACGGTTTTGTTCAGGTGCCCGGTTGCTGCGAGGCTTCGCAGTGCACCTGCAGCAGTTCGCGCTCCGCCAGCGTGGTGCCAAAACGTACTGCACTCAGGCATCCGCCCCATACGCACCCGGTGTCCAACCCCAGCAGATCGCTGCGGTTGAGCCAGCCGAGTGTGGACCAGTGCCCGAACGCTGTGAGCGTGCCCGCAGTCTGCCGCCCCGGCACATCGAACCAGGGCAGCAGGCCCGGCGGGGCTGCGCTGGCGCTTTCGGTGCTTTCAAAATCCATGGCCCCTTCGGCAGAGCAGAACCTCAACCGGGTCAGCGCGTTGACGATGACCCGCAGGCGGTCGGTACCTTGCAGATGATCACTCCATCGGTCGGGCGTATTGCCATACATGGCCTGCAGGAACGCCCCCAGGTGATCGCCGCGCAGCACGGCCTGCACCTCGTGCGCGTACGCCAGGACGTCCGCAGCCGACCAGCTGGGCAGAACGCCCGCGTGCACCATCAGCAGGGTCTCGCCTGCATGGTCGTGCGTGCGGGCCAGTGGCTGCTGGCGCACCCAGTCCAGCAGGGCTTCGCGATCGGGAGCCTCCAGCACCGAGTGGAGGGTGTCGCGCCGGGAGGGCGCGCGCGCACCGTGCGCAGTGGCCAGGAGGTGCAGGTCGTGGTTGCCCAGCAGGCAGCGCAGTGCATCGCCCTGGCGCATGCAACGGCGCAATACGGCCGCTGAATCAGGCCCCCTGTTGACCAGATCCCCCAGCAGATAAACGGTGTCCCGGCTGGGTGAAAAGCCGATGGTGTCCAGCAGGCGCCCCAGCGCGCCATCACATCCCTGAATGTCACCAATGCAATAAAGAGCCATGTGCGGTGGTTCTGATTTTTGTCGATAGAAGAGGGTATTTTCAGTGCTTTTCGCAGGCACCAGCACGGTGCTGTATGCACGGTGGTGTATTGCAGCGCTTGAATATGGCGTTCCCGGCGCGCATTGTGCTCTTTGGGGGCGCAAAGCGACGCGGGGCCGGATATTGGCTGCTGTGGCGTGAGCAGCGCGGTTACCCAGGGGGCGGGGGCAGGCACACGCTGGCGCCAATATGCTGCATGGTGTTAATCGGGTACCAGAATTTAATTTTGGGGTGCTTGTGTAAAAGTTTTTTCTTGTTCTTATAATCCCACGTCTTTCACCCTCTTAAATCCAGACCATGACCAGCTACAAAGAACTGTTGAAGCAGCGCGAAGCCCTTGAGCAACAAATCAGCGAAGCCCGGCGCCGGGAATTGTCAGACGCGGTAGCGCAGGTCCGGTCTCTGGTGTCAGAGTTTGGTCTCACCCCCCAGGATGTTTTTCCGGCTGGCAAGGGTGCCGGCAAGACGGGGCGCAGCTCCATGGCAGGTACCAAGGTGGCTCCCAAGTACCGCAATCCCGCAACCGGTGAAACCTGGACAGGGCGCGGTAAGGCACCCAAGTGGATTCAGAATGAAAACCGCGAGAAGTTTGCGATTTAAGGCTGCGTCATCTGCCCTGCACCAAAAAGCCCGCTTTTGCGGGCTTTTTTAATGCGCAATCCTTGAGTTTGGCTGCAGTTACACGGCGGCGCTGCGCGTGTTTGGTGGCACCCGCAGGGCATATAGGGGCTGCACCGGCATGACCGCGCCGATCCGCAGTTTCCGCAAATGCGGGTATCTCATGTCACCACTTGCGGCGCCGCGTTTTCCTGAGCGAGCTTTCGCAATACCCTGCTGGTGAAATCGTCTGCCGGGAAGAAAGATTCCACCGCCAGTTCCTGAAGGGTCACGTCCACCGGCGTTCCGAATATGGTCGTGGTGCTGATGAGTGACAGCATTCCGTGCACGCTTTCAAAACAGAAAGGCATTACCACGCCCAGCATTTCCCCAGCGAGCACGAGGTTACTGGATTCGGGCGGGGCCGGATATTGCTGCAGTTCCGCCTGCAAGGCCATCAGCGCGGGATCTGCGGTGGCCTGAATCTGCTGGCGCAGGCGCTCCAACAGGTGGGCACGCCACTGGGCAAGGTTGGCAATGCGCGGCGCCAGCCCCTCAGGGTGCAGGCTCAGACGGAACACGTTGATGGGCGGTACCAGCAGTGCGGGGCTGACGTGCGCAGCCAGCAGTGCGTGGGCGGCCTGGTTGGCGGCCACCACGTTCCAGCAGCGGTCCAGCGCAATTGCGGGGCAGGGCTCGTGGCCCTTGAGCACCAGCTCCACCGCCTGGCGCGCGGCGGCCAGCGCGGGGTCGTCCAGTGCGCGCTCGCGGTACATGGGTGCATAGCCAGCGGACACGAGCAGGGCGTTGAGCTCGCGCAGCGGAACGGCCAGGCGCTCGCACAGGCGCAGCACCATGTCGCGGCTGGGGTTGGTGCGGCCGGTTTCCATGAAGCTCACGTGCCGAGGGGAGATATCCGCTTCGTCGGCCAGCGCCAGCTGGCTCAGGTGCCGCTGCTGGCGCCAGGTGCGCAGGTGGTCGCCAAACGAGGTGGGCCCCGCCGGTGCCACGCGGTGCGGCAAGGGATGGCGCGGGGGGCGGTGGGAGGACGGTGCGGGGGAGGTCATGGCCGCCATCCTAGGCGCAAACCACACACGGGCCATTACCTGGCAGGTCATCGACGCGATGCGCCAGGGCGGGAACGATGGAGCCTTCTTTCTTCCTCAACCAAGGAGCTTTCCATGTTCAAGCTGATGTCCTCCCCCCGATTCCTGCGTGCCGTGGTCTGGTTCGATGCCTCCACGGGGGTTGTGCTCGGCGCCCTGCACCTGCTGCTGACAGCGCCCCTGGCTGACTGGCTGGGCCTGCAGCCCGGGCTGCTGCAGGTGACGGGTGCCATGCTGCTGGGCTATGCGGCCCTGGCCATGGCGATTGCCCGGTCCGAGCCCATGCCGCGTGGCTGGCTGTGGGTGCTGATCGTGGGCAACTTGGCCTGGGCGTTGGCCAGCCTTGTGCTGCTGCTGGGCTCCACACTCACGCCCACCTTGCTGGGCCAGGCCTATTTGCTGGTGCATGTGGTCTCGGTGGCCATGCTGGCCGAGCTGCAGTGGTTTGGCGTGCGCCGCCTGCCCACCTGGGCTGCGGCGTGATGGAGCTCGGCTGTTGCTCCTGAAAACATAGCTACTCGCGCTCGTCCATCAAGCGCCAGGGCCATTTTTGATGCCGATATCGGGCAAGGCGGCATGGGGTGGGCGCCCCGACCACGCCGCACAGGTTTGGGTGCCGCGTTGGCATAGCCCCACGTTTGCACCGTCATGCGAGGCTGCCAGAATAGGCCTTGTTGCCTTTCTCAGGAGTCCGTCATGGCCGTATCACGCAAGTTGTCGCCCACGCCCGCCCGCCACGCGTTTGCCAGCACCCTCAAGAGTTTCAAGACAGTGTCTGGCAAAGAAGGCCAGTTCTACTCGCTGCCTGCACTGGCCAAGCAGTTTCCCCAGATCAGCCGCCTGCCCGTGTCGATCCGCATCGTGCTCGAGTCGGTGCTGCGCAACTGCGATGGCCGCAAGGTGACCGCCGAGCATGTGCGCGAGCTGGCCCACTGGGCTCCCAATGCCCCGCGCACCGACGAGATTCCGTTTGTCGTATCCCGCGTGGTGCTGCAGGACTTCACCGGCGTGCCGCTGCTGGCCGATCTGGCCGCCATGCGCAGCACGGCCGCGCGCCTGGGCAAGAACCCCAAGAAGATCGAACCGCTGGTGCCCGTGGACCTGGTGGTGGACCACTCCATCATGGTCGATCACTATGGCAAGAAGAATTCGCTCGACCTGAACATGAAACTCGAATTCCAGCGCAACCGCGAGCGCTACGAGTTCATGAAATGGGGCATGCAGGCCTTTGACACCTTTGGCGTGGTGCCCCCGGGCTTTGGCATCGTGCACCAGGTCAACCTCGAATATCTGGCGCGCGGCGTGCACAAGCGCAAAGATGGCGTCTACTACCCCGACACCCTCGTGGGCACCGACAGCCACACCACCATGATCAACGGCATTGGCGTTGTGGGCTGGGGCGTGGGCGGCATCGAGGCCGAGGCCGCCATGCTGGGCCAGCCGGTGTACTTCCTCACGCCCGATGTGGTGGGCTTCGAGATGACAGGCCAGCTGCGCGAGGGAGTGACCGCCACCGACCTGGTGCTGACGGTGACCGAGCTGCTGCGCCAGCACAAGGTGGTGGGCAAGTTCGTCGAATTCTTTGGCGAAGGCACACGCACCCTGGCGTTGCCCGACCGGGCCACCATCGGCAACATGGCGCCCGAGTACGGCGCCACCATGGGCTTCTTCCCGGTGGATGAGAAGACCATCGACTACTTCAAGGGCACGGGCCGCACCAAAACCGAAATCGAAGCGTTCGAGGCCTACTTCAAGGCCCAGGGCCTGTTTGGCGTACCGCTGGCGGGCGAGGTGGACTATTCGCAGGTGGTGAAGCTCGACCTTGGCAGCGTCACCCCCAGCCTGGCCGGCCCCAAGCGCCCGCAGGACCGTATCGAACTGGGCAAGGTCTGCAGCCAGTTTGCCGACCTTTTCAGCAAGCCCAATGCGCAAAACGGTTTCAACCGCCCGGCCGAGCTGCTGCACACGCGCCACCACGTGCGCAGTGGCGACACCCCGTCTCTGCTGGCCCCGCCCGAAGAGAAGCCCGCGCCGTCTGGCGCGCCACGGTTTGTGGTGGAGATGGAGCAGAATAAGCCCACCCTGGCGGCGGCGCACGCCGAGGTAACCGCCCAGAAGGCCAGCCGCACCGGCGACGTCACGGTGGGCAACGGCGACGTGCTGATTGCCGCCATCACCAGCTGCACCAACACCAGCAACCCCAGCGTGCTGCTGGCCGCAGGCCTCCTGGCCAAGAAGGCGGTGGAGGCGGGCCTCAAGGTGCAGCCGCACATCAAGACCTCTCTGGCGCCTGGCTCGCGCATCGTCACCGAATACCTCACGGAAACCGGCTTGTTGCCCTACCTCGAAAAGCTGGGCTTCGCGGTGGCAGGCTATGGCTGCACCACCTGCATCGGCAATGCGGGCGACCTCACGCCCGAACTGAACGAAGCCATCACCAGCAACGACCTGGTGTGCGCGGCCGTGCTGTCGGGCAACCGCAACTTCGAGGCGCGCATCCATCCCAACCTCAAGGCCAACTTCCTGGCCAGTCCGCCGCTAGTGGTGGCCTATGCCATCGCGGGCACGGTGCTCAAGGACCTGATGACCGAGCCGGTGGGCAAGGGCAAGGGCGGGCGCGACGTGTACCTGGGCGACATCTGGCCCAGCAGCGACGAAGTCCACGTCCTGCTCAAGTTCGCAATGAACGGCAAGGCCTTCCGCGAAAACTACGCCCGGGTGGCCACCGACCCCGGCAAGCTGTGGGAGAAGATCCGGGGCGTGACCGGCACGGCCTACACCTGGCCCGCCAGCACCTATATTGCCGAGCCCCCGTTCTTTGCCCATTTTGCTCTCGAAAAAGGAGCTGCTGGCGCAGATGGTGCAAGCGCTGGAGCCCAATTTGACTCCAAACTTCCTTCGGTGATGGGTGCGCGCATCATGGCGTTGTTTGGAGACTCCATCACCACCGACCACATCTCGCCCGCGGGCTCCATCAAGGAGACCTCTCCGGCAGGGCAGTGGCTGTTGCAGCATGGCGTGATGAAGCAGGACTTCAACAGCTACGGCGCGCGGCGTGGCAACCACGACGTGATGGTGCGCGGCACCTTTGCCAACGTGCGCATCAAGAATCTCATGATTCCGCCCACCGCGGACGGCTCGCGCGAGGAGGGCGGTGTCACGGTGTTCCAGAACGAGGGCACGCTGCAGGGCGAGAAGATGTTCATCTTTGATGCCGCCATGCAGTACATGGCGCAGGGCACGCCCACCGTGGTGTTTGCGGGCGAGGAGTACGGCACCGGCTCCAGCCGCGACTGGGCCGCCAAAGGCACACAGCTGCTGGGCATCAAGGCTGTGGTGGCCCGCAGCTTCGAGCGCATCCACCGCTCCAACCTGGTGGGCATGGGCGTGCTCCCGTTGCAGTTCAAGGCCGGAGATTCCTGGGAGTCGCTCGGCCTGGTGGGCAACGAAGTGATCGACGTGATCCCCGACCCTGCGCTCACGCCGCAAAGCGATGCCCGGCTGGTGATCCGGCGCGCCGATGGATCGTGCGAGGAAGTCACGGTGACGCTGCGCATCGACACCCCCATCGAGGTGGACTACTACCGGGCAGGGGGCATCCTGCCGTTTGTGCTGCGCCAGCTCCTGCAGGGCTAGCGGCATCCAGCGGGGCCTCGGCCCCGTTTTTTTTGGGGTGTCGAGGAAAACCCGCACGCTGCCGGGGTGCGCAGGGCGCAAAAATCCGGGGCTACTGGTGGAGGTCTTACTCCTAGATACACTTGTTGGAAACACCTTCCGCCAGTCTGCCCACCCCCGCCCGCCACCATGCCGCATACGAACAATTCCCCACGGCCCCGGCGTGCGCGCTGGCCGCTGGCGGACGCCCCGGCGCTGACCGTGGTGCTGGTCGTGGCGTCGCTGGCATTGGTGATGGTGCCGATGGGCAGGATGCTGGGCGAGGGCGCTCAGGCACAGCACGGTCTGGAGCCGTTCATGGAGCTGGTGGCCGTGTTGCTGGGGCTGCTGGTCGTCTCGGTCTCGCTGCACACGCTCGAAGCGTCCGAGCAGCAGCGTGCCAATGTGCTGGTGGTGGGCTTTGGCATCGCCGCAGCCTGCAACTTCCTCCACGGTGTCCTCGCGCATTCCACGCCCGTGCACATGCCTTCGGGGTCGGCCAACATCTCCCTGTGGCTCAGCAGCTGGGCGCGGGTGGTGGAGGTCATCACGCTCGTGCTCACGGCGGCACGCACGGCACTGCCCGGCCCGCCCAAGGCGTGGCTGGCGGCCGCGGGCGCCGGGCTCCTGCTGCTGCTGGTTTCTGCCTTGGGGCCCCTGCCGGGCTGGTTTGCTGCAGCGGCAGGCGGCGGGTTGCGGCAGTACCTGGCATTCACGCTGGCGGCCGGGCTGGCCGTGGCGGCCGTCTGGCTGCACCGTGGCAACGGGCCGCGCGAACGCGTTTTTGCTTGGGCTGCGCTGGCTTTTCTGTGCGGTGAGCTCACCGTGGGGCTGCTGGGCGGCCACTCGCAGGTAAGCGGGCCGCTGGCCCATGCGCTGCGGGTGGTGGCTTACGCGCTGCTGTACCAGGCCGTGTTCGATGCCGGTATCCGGCTGCCGTTTGCGCGGGTGCAGGAGGCCGAGCGCCGGCTGCGCGAGAGCGAGGGGCGCCTGACCCTGCTGGGGCGCAACCTGCCCCACAGTGTGCTGTTCCAGGTGGTGCGGGAGGTGGACGGCCGGACCCGCTTCGCGCACATGGGCGATGCCGTCGAGCGCCTCAACGGCGTGCGCGCGCAGGACGTCATGGACGACCCCAAGGTGCTCTACCGCCAGGTGCTTGCAGAGGACATCGGCCGCCTGCGCCAGGCCGAGCGCGAATCATTTCTGACGATGAGCAGCATGGAGGCGGTTTTTCGCGTGCGCCGCACCGATGGTCAGGTGCGCTGGATGCATCTGAGCTCGTCGCCTCGCGGGCTCGACGACGGGCGCGTGGTGTGGGATGGCGTGCAGACCGACATCACTGCCCACCACGAAGCCGAGGAGGCGGCGCACGCCAAGGAAGCGCTCATGGCCGCCATGCTGCGCCAGGTGCCCGGCGGCGTCGCCCGGATCGACCGCGACATGCGGGTGATGTATGTGAACGAGCAGCAGGCTGCATGGCTGCGCCGCTCTGCGGACGAACTGCAGGGTCAGCGGTTGCAGGAAGTGCTGCCGCCCGCGCTGATGCAGCGCATGCAGCCACATTTCGACAAGGCGTTCTCCGGCCAGACCACGGTGTTTGAAAACCGCATTGAAGGACCGGATGGCATACAGGTGCGCCATACCACCATCGCCCCGGAAACGGTGGGCGAGCAGGGTGTGCCTGCCGTTGTGGTGTATGCCTACGATCTCACCGAGCTCAAGCGGGTCGAGGCGGAGCTGGCCGAACAGAAGGCCCGGCTGGCCAGTGTGGTCAGCGCCATACCCGACATGGTGTTCCTCAAGGATGCCGATGGTGTGTACCTGTCGGTCAACCCGGTGTTCGAGCGTTTTGCGGGGCGGCCAGAGCAAGAGATTGTGGGCCGCAGCGACATTGACCTGAATGCGCCGGAAGTGGCAGCGCGCTTTCGCAAATACGACCTGCGCGCCATGCAGGCCTGGCAGCCGCTGGTTTATGAAGAAACGCTCACGTTTGCCGAAGACGGCTACCAGGGCCAGTTCGAGACCATCAAGACCCCCATTCGCGACCTGACGGGCCGCGTGACCGGTGTGCTGGGCGTGTGCCGCGACATCACGGACCGCAAGCGTGCAGAGCAGGAAATCGAACGCCTGGCCTTCTACGACGCCCTCACCGGCCTGCCCAACCGACGCCTGCTGCTCGATCGCCTGCAGCGCTCCATCGCCGCCTGCCAGCGCACCAAGGCCCTGGGCGCCCTGCTGTTCATCGACCTCGACAACTTCAAGGATCTGAACGACACCCTCGGCCACGACGTGGGCGACCAGCTTCTGGCCCAGGTGGCCACCCGGCTGGTGGGCTGCGTGCGCGAAGCCGACACCGTGGCCCGCTTTGGCGGCGACGAATTCGTCGTCATGCTCGAAACCCTGGCCCCCGACCTGCAAGACGCCGCCACCCAGGCAGAAACCGTGGCCGAGAAACTCCTGGCCAGCCTGAACCAGCCGTTTGACCTGGACGGTGCCCAGCACTACAGCACCCCCAGCATCGGCATCACCCTCTTTGGCGACGAACGCCTGTCGGTGGACGAACTCCTCAAACGCGCAGACCTGGCCATGTACCAGGCCAA
>NZ_AGTS01000158.1 GCF_000238595.1 Acidovorax sp. NO-1
CTAGCGCTTTCTGGCAAATCGCTAGGCGCTATGGTTTTTGAATTTCAGGCATTGACCGATCATCCGAAAACCTGCTGATCCGGCACCTCCCCTGTATACACGGCACCGATCCTGGGAGCTCCCGTTCCGCCTCCAGGCAGCCACTGCTGCCAAAGACGGCCAGCGAACCGGGAGCTGCTGTCAATCATCCACCATCAGCCAACCTGCAGATTGAGCGATCGGGTCATCTGCTGAAATGCAGGCCAGATTTTTTTAATGTTGGCATGGAGGACATCGCCCGTCCAGGGCTTGTCCATCTCGCCCAACTGGGCCAGCGTGGCCTTCATGCGCTCGGACTCGATGGCCGAGGCGTCGATCACCGCAGCCAGCTTGTCGATGACGGCCTGCGGCGTGCCCTTGGGGGCCAGCAGCATGTTGGCTTCCATGAGGGCGGTGTAGGCGGGTCCGGTGAAGCCCGCTTCTTCCCATGTGAGAAGGTTCGGCAGCACCTTGTTTTTCGAGCTGCCGCCAATCAGGTGAATGGGGCGGAACTTGCCGCTGTCGATACCCGCCGCCAGACCGGCCAGCGAGCCAGCCCCCACATCGATGTTGCCTGCCATCAGGTCCAGCGTCATAGGGCCGGTGCCACGGTAGTTCACGATGGTGAACTGCGCGCCGGTATCCTTCATGAGCTGGGTGATCATGAGCTGCCAGCTGGAGCCGATCCCGTAGTTGCCCACGGACACGGGCTTCTTTTTGGCATATTCCACCAGCTCCTTCATGGAGTGGACCGGCAGGTCGTGCCGTACCACTGCTGGGGAACTGCCCGTGCCGTAGGCCCCGATGGGGACCAGGTCGTTGACGGGGTCGTAAGGCACCTTCTTGAGCAGGACAGGGGCCTGGGCCAGCTGGCTGTGCAGCGTGAACAGCAGGGTGTAGCCGTCCGCGGGCGAACGCACAACGTTGTCGCCCGCGATGGTACCCACTGCGCCTGGCCGGTTTTCAATGATCACCGGCACACCCAGCTTGGCGGTGATGAATTCGCCCAGCACGCGCCCCGTGGTGTCATTGGACGAACCCGTGGCCTGTGCGCAGACGATGCGGATCACCTTGTTGGGCCAGGTGCTGTCCGATTGGGCCGATGCCAGGCCTGGCGCCAAGCCAAGCACACCGGAGGAAGAGGCCGCAAGACCCAGCTTGAGGATGTCCCGACGCGACCGGGAAATGCCTTGCGTTGCCTGAGTGAGATGAGTCATTTTTGTCTCCATTTTTATGATGAACCAGAAGCGGGGGAGCGG
Source organism: Acidovorax sp. NO-1 (assembly GCF_000238595.1). Classification (GTDB taxonomy): domain Bacteria; phylum Pseudomonadota; class Gammaproteobacteria; order Burkholderiales; family Burkholderiaceae_C; genus Acidovorax. The sequence continues at coordinate 1,278 of NZ_AGTS01000158.1, forward strand.
ACTCACATGCCGATGAGGTCGGCGCGGTCCACCAGGTTTTTGACGATGCGTACCGAGGCGATGTCAATCATCTTTCCCTCGAACTGCACGGCGCCCAGCCCCTTTGCAAGGGCCTCGTCGTAGGCTTTCATCATGAGACGGGCACGGTCCACGTCTTCCCGGCGGGGAGAGAAGACGCGCTGCGCGACTTCCACCTGAGAGGGGTGGATGGCCCACTTGCCGACCATGCCCAGGGTCATGGAACGCCGGCATTCTTCTTCATAGGCTGCGGAATCCTTGAAGTCGGCAAAAGGTCCGTCCACCGCATCGATGCGATTGCAGCGCGCGGCCACGGTGATCTTCTGGCGCTGGTAGTGCCAGATGTCGCCGGGATAGCCTGTAGCCCCCCCGATGTCCTTGAGCGAAACGCCCTGGCTGGCCGAGTAGTCGCCCATGCCGAAGATCAGGCATTCGAGGCGCGGCGATGCTGCAGCGATGGCATCCACCTGCTGCAGGCCTTCGACCTCCTCGATCAGCACATCGATGCCGATGCGCTTGGTCATGCCGAGCTTCTTCTCCATCATGGTTAGGAGCTTGTCGACAAACTGGATGTCGGAGGCCGTCAGGGCCTTGGGCAGCATGATGACGTCGAGGTTCTCGCGCGCGCCTTCAACCACCTCGATGATGTCCTCGTAAGCGTACTCGGTGGTCAGATCGTTGATGCGCACGCATCGCACCGTCTTGCCCCAGTTGTAGGTATTGAGGGCATGGACGATCTTCTGGCGTGCGGGGCGCTTCTCGGTCGGTGCGACAGCGTCTTCCAGATCGAGGAACACGTAATCCACACCCAGGCCGGCGGCCTTTTCCATCATCTTTTCGCTGGACCCTGGCACGGAAAGCTGGCAGCGGCGAAGTCGGCGGGGTTTGTTCATGAAGGGTTTCTCCTGGGGATCGATGAAATGAAAGGGGTCAGGCAGTTGCCGCGCTGGAAGGGATGAGTCCGAACTCTTCCAGGATGGCCTGCGCGTGTTCGTTGACGATGGGCGCGCGCTGATGCACACCTCCCGGGGTGCGGCTCATGTGAATGGGCGTGCCGGCCAGCGTCAAGGGTTGGCGGGCGCCGGGCTGCTCGGTGGGGACGAGCATGCCGCGGCGCCGGAAATGCGGATCCTCGAAGATGTCCTGCGCTCGCAGAACCGGTCCAAAGGGAATCAGTCCGCCCAGCTTGCGCGCCAGTTCTTCCTTGGTGTGCTGCGCGGTCCACGCTGCCACCAGAGGCTCGACGAAGTCGCGGTGGCGGGAGCGCTGCTCATTGGACGCACAGCGTGGATCGCTCACCAGGTCTTCGCGGCCCATGAGGCGCACGAACGGCTCCCAGAACCGGTCGTTGGGCACGCCCAGGCTGACATGGCCATCTTTTGCGGGGAAGATGCCGAAGGGGCACAGAATGGGGTGGCCGTTGCCGTCCGGATGCGAATTGACACCTGCGCCGCTGAACTGGTAGACGATGCGCTCGCACAGTGCCAGTACCGAGTCCACCATGGCCACATCCACGAACTGGCCCAGGCCCGTCTTCTGCACATTCCAGCACGCTGCCGTGATGGCAAAAGACAGATACATGGCGGGCAGCAGATCCCCCACGCCCGGGCCGATCTTGGTCGGAGCGCCCCCGACCACCGGGCCCGTGATGCCCATGATGCCGCCCATGGCCTGCGCCACCGGGTCGTAGGCAGGCCAATGGGTATAGGGGGTTTCGCCGGAGCGCGGGTCACCAAACCCCCGCAGTGCGGCATACACCAGGCGCGGGTTGTGCGCTGCCAGGCTCTCGTAGGACAGACCCAGCCCCTCCATCACGCCGGCCCGGAAGTTCTCGACCAGCACATCGGCCTGCTGAACCATCCGGATCAGCTGCTGCTTGCCGGCTTCGCTCTTCAGGTCAATGACGATGGAGCGCTTGTTCCGGTTCACGGAGCCGAAGTAGGCGCCAAAGCCGCCCTCCTTGAAGGGCAATGCGCCCGGCAGGTAGGGGCCGTTTTGCCGCGTCTTGTCGCCGCCGGGCGGCTCGATCTTGATCACGTCAGCACCCTGGTCAGCCAGCAGCATGGTGGCGTAAGGACCTGCCAGCATCTGCGTGAGGTCCAGTACCTTGAGCCCCTGCAGCGCCCCGAAGCCCGCAAGCGCGGCGGCAGTCATGCGGGCGTTCCTGGCCGCTTGCGCAGCAGCACGGTCCGTTCTGCCTGCACGCACAGCTTGCGGTCCTGGTTCACGCCATAGTGCCGAAAGCGCACCAGGCCGCCACCATTGGCGGTGTCTTCGGTGGCCTCCAGTACCTCACTGTAGGCATAGAGCGTGTCGCCATGAAACACCGGGTGACTGAGCTTGATGTTGGTCAGCCCGACCTCGCGGATGCACTGCTCGGCCGTATCCTGCGAAGCCAGTCCGATCACCATGGACAGATTGATGCCGCCGAACACCACGCGCTGGTTGAAGATGGCATTGGGCGAGGTGGCGGCGCGGCGCATGCGGTCCTCATTGAAGTGCCCTTCCGCCGTGTTCATCACCATGTTGGTGATCAGGACGTTGTCCATCTCCGTCACGGTTTTGCCGCGTGCATGGCGGATCAGACGGCCCACCGTGAAGTCTTCAAAGTAGTTGTCGGGGCTGGTGAGTGCGGGGTTCATCATGCGGTCTCCTTGCGGGCACCGACCGTGCTCTGGAACGCACGGTCAGCAATCATTTCTTCCACCACGGATTTGCCCAGCAGGTGGTTGGCGATGATGCGTTGCTGGATCTCGGAGGTGCCCTCGAAAATCTTGGTCAGACGCGCATCACGCCAGTAGCGCTCCACGGCAAACAGCTTGGTGTAGCCGGCACCGCCCAAAATCTGCATGGCCTCGGACGTGACGCGCTCGGCCATCTCCGTGGCGAAGTACTTGACCATCGAGGCCTCCTTGTCGCAGCGGCGCCCGCTGTCGATTTCGTTGCAGACGTAGTACATGAGCTGACGCGCTGCCTCGATCTCCGTGGCCATGGTGGCGATCTTGAAGCGAATCGCTTGGTACTCGGCAATGGGCATGCCGAACTGCTTGCGGTCTTTGGCATAGGCGGTTGCGTCTTCCAGCGCTCCCTGCGCCAGCCCAATGGCCCGCGCTGCGGTGTGGGCGCGCGCAGTCTCCAGGCCTTTGGCCATGATCAGGAAAGCCTTGCCGGGTTCTCCGATCAGGTTTTCCTTGGGCAGGCGCAGGTCCGTCAATGCCAGTTCGAAGGTCTTCCAGCCGAAATAGCCTATCTTCGGAATCGGGTTGCCCACCATGCCGGGCGGGAACTCGCCGCGTTTTTTTTCCACCAGAAAGCAGGAAATGCCTTCGCCGCGCCGCTTGGGGTCGGTGGGCTTGGAGGTGCGGGCGAATATATTGATGTAGTCGGCGCCATCGGCAAAGGTGCACCAGTACTTGGCACCATTGAGCACCCACTCGTCGCCCACCAGTTCGGCGCGGCACGACATGGAAGCCAGGTCGGAGCCGGTGTCGGGCTCGGACAGCGCGCTGGCGTTCATGAACTCTCCGCGCACGACCATCGGCAGGTATTTGCGGCGCATTTCCTCGGGCATGGAGTTCTTGATGAAACCGCCCTGGGCCCGCGCCACCATCGAGGCCACCGACATCCAGCCGCGCGAGAGCTGTTCGCAGATCAGGCAGTACTCAAAAGTGCCCATGCCCATGCCACCATATTCCTCGGGAATGGTGATACCGAAGTAGCCCATATCGGCCATCTTCTGGCGCAGCTCCATCGGAATTTCACCATCGGGGCCATCGAGCTGGTTGGCCACCGGCAGCACCTCTTTCATGGTGAATTCACGCGCGGCATCACGGATCATGATGCGCTCTTCGGTCATGTAACCGTAGCCGTTTGCTTGCTTGTTTGTCATGTTCAACCTTTCGTGCGAACCAGATTGGCGCGTTTGAATTCGATGACGGGTACGCCCGCCTCATTGCGCCCGACGGTGTGCCACTGCACGATTCCGTAGCCAGGGCGTTTGTCTGCCAATCGGGCCTGGATGACCTCGGACTCGGCGTACAGGGTTTCGCCCGGGTACACCGGCTGCAGGTACTGCAGGTCATCCACACCGAGGAAGGGCCCCCCGCCCTCGGACAGGTCTTCGACCGACAGACCGAACACCACGTTGAACACCAGCAGGGGATTCACGGGAGAGCCCTGAAAACCTTGTGCCCGTGCGTGGCTCGCGTTGGTGTAGGCGGGGTTGTAGGCCAGCGTCAGCGTGGAAAACAGGGTGTTGTCCGATTCGGTGACGGTGCGGCCCCAGTGGTGGGTGAATTTCTGTCCGAGGGCAAAGTCCTCGAAACGGTTTCCCCTGACCCACTCGACAGCGTTTTGTTCCAGAAAGTCCACAGTTTCATCGGCATTCATAGGGTGATGGCCTCATACAAAGAAAGAAGATCGGTCTGCTGGCCGAGCGATGCAATGAGCCCAGCCAGCGCCTCGAACTGGTGCGGCGCCAGGCTCTGACGCGTGATGGCCCGGCCCTTGCTCTGTAGGCTCTGCCACTGCATGCGCAGGTCGTCATTGGGAATCCCCACGTCCACGTAACGTTCATGGGCGATGCCTGAGCGATCCGTCACAATCACCCGGGAGCCTTTCTGGCTGTCCAGCGTCTTGAAGTGCACGCGGACCCGCTCACGCAAATGCACCAATCCCGCCTCGGTCGCGTTGGCATCGGTGTAGATACCCAGGTCTGCGGTGTCCATACCGTGGATCACCATCGCAGCAAGGTGACGCAAGGAGAACTTGATCTCCAGGCCGGTGGCCGGCTCGGGGATGTTGCACACGCGGTCGTGACCGGGCGCTACATGGATGTCGATGTGCGCGATCGCCTCCGGCGAGAGCGGGGTATCGCGCCGTATCGCTTTGAGCGCCTCGATGCTGGAGTGCGTGAGGTAGCAGGATGCGTGGTACTTGTACAGCGTGTCTTGGATGGCCCAGCGGTCCGTGACCAGTGGCTCATCGCGCGTTCCCTGGCACTGCGTTTCCACGAAGCCCTGGATGCCTTCGATCGCATCCTCGTCGGCAGTGAAGCCAACCAGTGCCAGCCGGGCGGACAGCAGCCCGTTCATCGCCGCCTTGCCCGCATGCAGGGGCTTGGTCATGGTGCCGAACATCGATTTCAGGCCCGCAGCCTGCGCGGCGGCAAGGCCCAGGGCATTGCGGGTTTGCTGCGGGTTCAGCCGCAGCAGGCGGGCCGCCGCCGCCGCCGCACCAAAAGTACCGATGGTGCCGGTGGCATGAAAGCCCGTACGGTAGTGGGCACCGCCATACTGTTCGCCAATCAGCGCTTCCACCTCATGGCCCACCACGATGGCGTCGAGCAACTCCCGCCCTGTTGCCTGGGCGCTTCTTGCGGCAGCCAGCGCGGCAGGAATCACCGGTACGCTCGGGTGCCCATGCATGCGCGAGTTGACGTCGTCATAGTCCAGCGCGTGTCCGGCAGTGCCGCTGATCAGGGCGGACAACATGCCCTGCTGCAAGTCGAAGGGAGGCAGCTTGCCGGCCCCCGGCAATTGCACGGCATGCACCTGCAGAAGAATCTGCACAGCAGGCTCCGACATGCCGGCCAGTGCCACACAGGTCCAGTCCAGCAGGGCATGTGTGGCGCACTCACGTGCCAGTTCGGGCACGGGAAGGCTGTCTGATTCGCTGATAAGCGCAACCAGTCGACCCAGGAGGTCTGAACGGGTATTGCGGGCTCCCTCCGGAAGATTGGCCGCGCGAGCGGTTGGGGTGTCCATGGCTTGTCTCTCTATCGCTTGTGGCAGTGATCTGTGAGCGCAGTATCAAGCGAGAGGCATCAAGAATCCATCATGGTTGTGATGCATTCCAATAGTGGCGGAAAATCACACCGATATCATGTATGTGATGCAACTTCCCTGTGAAGGGATGAATACTTGTTCCCGACTTCCACAGAACACCCGACAAGGATCCCCATGCAAACGACACACACCCAGCCCTTCGCCATGCGTTCCGCCCTCTACATACCGGGAGACAAGGAGCGGGCCCTGGAAAAAATGGCATCGCTATCCGCCGACACTTTCATCCTGGACCTGGAAGATGCCGTGGCGCCAGAGAAGAAAGACTTGGCACGCGCCCAGATCGAGAAGGTGATGGGCCGCCCCGACAACGCACAACTCAACGTCGTGGTGCGCATCAATGGCGTCGAGGCTCCGCACCTCGAAGCAGATATGCTGACAGTCGCCCGCGCCCGCCCGCGCGCCGTCCTGATACCGAAATACGAAACCCGCGCGTCCCTCCAGCAGTTGCGCGATGGCATGCGGACTGCAGGAGTGCCCGGCCACACGCAGGTGTGGGCCATGATCGAGACCCCGCTGGGCATCGCTGACATCCAGGCCCTTGTGGATGTCAATGCAGGACCGGATTACCCGCTGACCACGCTGGTCATCGGTACCAACGACATTGCCCGTCTGACGGGCACGAGCATGGGGCACCAACGCCTGTACATGCTGCCCTGGCTGTCCTCGGTGCTCATCCATGCAAAGGCTCGCAACATGACGGTGCTCGACGGGGTTTACAACGATTTTTCGGATACTGAGGGCTTTTCGGCCGAGCTGCTTCAGTCGCGAGAGATGGGGTTTGACGGCAAGACGCTGATCCATCCTTCGCAGATCGCCCCGGCCAACCTGCACTTCTCCCCCTCGGAGGAGGAGTTGGCATGGGCACGCAAGGTGGAGGATGCGTTCTCGCTACCCGAAAACCAGGGCAAGGGCGCCATCAAACTCGATGGCGGCATGGTGGAACTGCTGCACCTGCAGATTGCCCGGAAAGTTCTTGCCGCCCAATAAACAACCGCACACCAGCGTGGAGCCCATGGAGGCCCTGGAGTCGGAGCCATTGAACAGGTGATGCGATGTCCCCCTGCGCCGATACGTCAAATGTGAAATCCGCCACGCGGGTGCTTGAGTTGCTGGAATTCTTCGCAGAACACCGCATCCCCATGAGCACCGCCGATGTCGTCAATGTGCTGGGCTACCCCCAGTCGAGCACCACGGTGCTGCTGCAGACACTCACCCGGCTGCGGTACCTCGAATACGACAGGGCTAGCCGCAAGTATTTCCCCACAGTGCGGGTTGCCCTGCTCGGCAGCTGGATCACGGAAAACATCTTTAGTGAACGCAGCCTGTCCAAGCTGGTCAACGAGCTGATGGCCAAGACTTCTGCAACCGTGATCCTGGGCATGCAAAGCGACATCTATGTCCAGTACATCCATGTGTGCCAGCCCAAAGAACGCAGAGCGCAACTCAAGTGGTATATCAAGCCCGGATCACTGCGGCCATTGGCCCGTACTGGCGTGGGCAAGGCCGTCTTGTCCCGCAAATCCGATGCGGAGATCATCTATCTCCTGCGCCGCATCAACGCCTCCGAGACCCGGCTGGAAAACCGGGTCTCGGAAGCCGACATTCTGGAGGAGATGGACCGCATCCGGGACACCGGATATGCACTGACCTCGGGTAATGTGAATCCGCTGGCAGGAGTAATAGCCTGCGCATTGCCGTTCCATCCACAACAACCGGTGATGGCGCTGGGTATTGGTGCGCAAAACGCGGAACTGATGAAAAACAAAGAGTATTACCTGGAACTGATTCAGGAAGCGCTGGCGCCCTTCGCACGTTGCGCCTGAATTTGTGACGCCGCGCACTTCTCACATTCCGGCAAAGCAATGGATACTTTTAATGCACCAATCAAGGCGATTTTCTCAAAAATCTCCACCTAAAATAAAAATAATAAATTTA
>NZ_AGTS01000157.1 GCF_000238595.1 Acidovorax sp. NO-1
GAAACTGCACCCTGACAACAAGCGCAAACAAGTGTCACACGAGAGCATCTACACCTGCATCTATGCCCAGCCTCGGGGAGAGCTCAAAAAGGAGTTGGTGTCCTGTCTGCGCATGGCCCGCGCCAAGCGCTGGCCCCGCTCCAAAGGCGAGGACCGGCGTGGACAAATCACCGATCTGCTGAGCATCCATGTGCGCCCGCCTGAGATTGAAGATCGCCAGTTGCCCGGGCACTGGGAGGGAGACCTCATCAAGGGTAAAGGCAATGCGAGTGCCATTGGCACGCTGGTCGAGCGCACCACACGCCTTGTGGTACTGGTCAAGCTGCCGCACCCCAACCCGGCTACCGCAGCGCATGTACTGCAGGCATTCAGTGACAAGCTCAACTCCATTGCCCAGCCCATGCGTCAGAGCCTGACGTACGACAGGGGCCGGGAGATGGCAGAGCACCAGCAGCTCACGCGCAACACCGGTATGAAGGTGTACTTCTGCGATCCCTACAGCCCCTGGCAGAGAGGCTCCAACGAGAATACCAATGGATTGCTGCGTCAGTACTTCCCCAAAGGCACGGATCTCAGTGGCTACACCCAGGAGCAGCTTGATGCGGTGG
>NZ_AGTS01000156.1 GCF_000238595.1 Acidovorax sp. NO-1
CTAGCCCACGTTCACATGTATAGATCTTCTTTACCCGTTGGATTCGAGTTTACGACTTTGCAGTTACAAATGACCATCCCGCAAAACCGCATGAATGCTAGAGGGCTGTTTACGACTTTATTTGCGAGTTTACGACTTTAATGACCCGGATTATTTCGCAAGAACACCCCACCCACTCACTCCACCGTCACCGATTTCGCCAGGTTCCGGGGTTTGTCCACGTCGGTTCCGCGCGCGCACGCCGTGTGGTACGCCAGCAGCTGCAGCGGCACCACATGCAGCAGCGGGCTCAAGGGGCCGTAGTGCCCGGGCATGCGGATCACGTGGATGCCTTCGCTGCTTTCGATGCGGGTGTCGGCATCGGCCAGCACATACAGCACGCCGCCGCGGGCGCGCACTTCCTGCATGTTGCTCTTGAGCTTTTCCAGCAGTGCGTCGTTGGGCGCTACCGTCACCACCGGCATGGCGCTGGTCACCAAGGCCAGCGGGCCGTGCTTGAGCTCTCCGGCCGGGTAGGCCTCGGCGTGGATGTAGCTGATTTCCTTGAGCTTGAGCGCGCCTTCCAGTGCGATCGGGTAGTGCAGGCCCCGGCCCAGAAAGAGCGCGTTTTCCATGCGGGCAAAGTCTTCGGCCCAGCTGATGATTTGTGGCTCCAGCGCCAGCACGGCCTGCAGGGCCACGGGCAGGTGGCGCATGGCCTTGAGGTGGGCGGCTTCCTGCTCGTCGCTCAGGCGGCCCTTGCTTTGCGCCAGCGCCAGCGTCAGCAAGAACAGGCCCGCCAGCTGCGTGGTGAAGGCCTTGGTGCTGGCCACGCCGATCTCGACGCCTGCGCGGGTGATATAGGCCAGCTTGCATTCGCGCACCATGGCGCTGGTGGCCACGTTGCAGATGGTGAGCGTGTGCTGCATGCCCAACGATTGGGCGTGGCGCAGCGCGGCCAGCGTGTCGGCGGTTTCGCCGCTCTGGCTGATGGTGACAACCAGGGTGCGTGGGTTGGGCACGCTGGTGCGGTAGCGGTATTCACTGGCCACTTCGACTTGCGTGGGGATGCCCGCGATGTCTTCGAGCCAGTATTTGGCGGTGCAGCCGCTGTAGTAGCTGGTGCCGCAGGCCAGGATCAACACGCTGTCGATTTCCTTGAACACACGCCAGGCGGCAGCGCCAGGTTCGCCATGCTGGCCCGCGCCGTCGAACAGCTCGGGCACGATGCCGGCCAGGCCTTCGAGCGTGTCGGCGATGGCACGCGGTTGCTCGAAGATTTCCTTTTGCATGTAGTGTCGGTAGGGGCCCAGCTCGGCCGCGCCGCTGTGGGCCAGCACGGTGCGCACGGGGCGCTGTTCGGGCGTGAGTGCGGCACCGTCCTTGCGCACGATCCAGTAGCGGCCCAGCTGCAGGTCCACCAGGTCACCCTCTTCCAGATAAACGATCTGGTCAGTGACGCCCGCCAGCGCCATGGCATCGCTGGCCAGAAAGTGCTCTGCGCCCCCGTTTCCAACCCCCAGGATCAGCGGCGAACCAGCGCGTGCACCCACCACGCGGTGCGGTTCGTCCTTGTGCATCACGGCGATGGCGTAGGCGCCATGCAGCTCGGCCACGGCGGCCTGCACGGCGTCGAACAGGTCGCCGCTGTAGTGGCTGTCCACCAGGTGGGCGATGACTTCGGTGTCGGTCTGGCTCACAAACACATAGCCGCGTGCCTGCAGCGCCTTGCGCAGTTCTTCGTGGTTTTCAATGATGCCGTTGTGCACCAGGGCTACGCGGCCTGCGCTTTGGGCCTGCGCGTCTGCGCCAGTGCCGTGGCTGAAGTGCGGGTGGGCGTTGTGCACGGCGGGCGCGCCATGGGTGGCCCAGCGGGTGTGGGCAATGCCGGTGGCACCGTCGATGTGTTCGGTGGTCACCTGCTCCAGCAGCTCAGCCACGCGGGCGGTGCTGCGGGCGCGCTGCAGGCCTGCCGGGCGCGCTGCATCGAGGCTGGAGGCATGTACCGCCACGCCGCAGGAGTCATAGCCCCGGTATTCCAGCCGCTGCAGGCCCTGCACGAGGATGGGAACGATGTTGCGCGTAGAGACCGCGCCGACGATGCCGCACATGGTGTTTGCCCTTGGGTTGGATTCGATGGGCGGATCGTAAGCAGCATCGAGAAAAATTATCGATTGATATTTGAATGAAATTGAACTTAAATTTCACCAAACACAATGCATGAAATTTTTATTCAATTTTAAGAAAATCATGGAATCCATATCACTCGACAGTACAGACTTGCAGCTGCTCAACCTGCTGCAAACCGACGCGGCGCAGAGCAACCAATCCCTGGCCGAACAGGTGCATGTCTCCCCGCCCACCTGTCTGCGCCGCGTCAAGCGCCTGCACGATGCCGGTCTGATCGAGCGCCAGGTGGCCATCCTGCAGCCCGACCGGCTGGCAGCCATTCAGGGCCACGGGCTGGCCTGCATCGTCGAGGTGTCGCTGGACCGCCAGGGCGCCGAGCAGCTTGACGCGTTTGAAGCCCGCGCCGTGCAGGAGGCCGCCGTGCAGCAATGCTGGCGCGTGTCGCCCGGGCCGGACTTTGTGCTGGTGGTGCACACGCGCGACATGCCGGGGTACCTTTCGCTGTCGCAGCGCCTGTTCACGGGCGATGCCAATGTGCGCAACGTGAAGGCCTTCTTTGCAACCCGCAGGGCAAAATTTGGCACAAAAGTGCCTCTGGAGCTTGATGGATAAGCGCGAATAGCTATTTAATTTATAGCGAATGATTGGCAACCCCTTGGCATGCCGTTGTCCCAGTCCTCTTGCCTTCCCGCCGCATCGGCATAGAGTGGCTGGACACACAGGAGCCACGCCGCATGGAGTTCAAGGACTACTACCAGACGCTGGGCGTCACCCCCGGCGCCACGGCCGACGAGATCAAGAAGGCCTACCGCAAGCTGGCGCGCAAGTACCACCCCGACGTGAGCAAGGAGCCCGACGCCGTGGCGCGCATGACGGCGCTGAACGAAGCCAACGCCGTGCTCTCCGACCCGGAAAAACGCGCCGCCTACGACCGCCTTGCGCAAGAACCGCGCATGCAGCCGGGGCAGGACTTCCGCCCGCCCCCGCACTGGGATGCGGGGTTCGAGTTTTCGGACGGCGCGGGTGGTCCGGGTGGCGCTCCGGGCGACTACAGCGACTTCTTTGAACAGCTGTTTGGCCGTGCCGCCCGAGCGCGTGGCGCCGGGCGCAGCGAACACACCAGCGGAAGACCACCCCCCACCCAGCGCGGCGCAGACCACCACGCCCGCATCGAGCTGGACCTGGCCGACGCCTACCAGGGCGCCGAACGCACCCTCACGCTGCAAAGCGCGCACCAGGCCGATGACGGATCGCTGGTGCGCGACGAGCGCCATCTGGCCGTCAAGATCCCGCAGGGCGTGCGCGAAGGCCAGCTCATCCGCCTGGCTGGCCAGGGCAGCCCGGGCTGGGGTGGCGCACCGGCGGGCGATTTGTTTCTGGAGGTGCTGTTCAAGCCCGACCCGCGCTGGCGCGCGGAGGGCCGCGATGTCTACCAGCCGCTGGTAGTGGCCCCCTGGGAGGCAGCCCTGGGCGCCTCGGTCGAGGTGGGCACGCCGGGCGGCTCGGTCATCGAGGTGGCGGTGCCCGCAGGCTGGAAGGCGGGGCGCAAGCTGCGCCTCAAAGGCCGGGGCATCCCGGGCACACCACCGGGTGACTTCTATCTGGAACTGCACATGGCCCTGCCACCGGCCACCACCGATGCCGAACGCGCTGCGTACGCCGCGCTGGCCCAGGCCTTTCCCCACTACAACCCGCGCGCTGCGCAAGGAGCCCAGCCATGAGCGCCCACTCCCCCACGCCCCCCGCAGAACTGCTCGACGATGGCAGCGCCGCCCTCACGCTGGACGCCCTGGCCCGCGCCTGCCGCATGGATGCCGACTGGGTGGCAGCGCGGCTGCAGGAGGGGTTGCTGCAGGCTGGCACCGAAGGCGAAGGCGACCGCTCGGCCTGGCGCTTCAGCGGGGCCACCGTGGTGCGCGCCCGGCGTATTGCCCACCTGGAACTCACCTTCGACGCCGATCCGCACCTGGCCGCGCTCACGGCCGACCTGATCGAGGAAGTCACCGCCCTGCGCCAGCAACTGCGGCACCTGAAAGGCCGTTGAACGCAACTGGACACGGCGAACACGACGAACACCGTGGAGCCGCGCGGCAGAACACATGGTCATTTCGTGCTGGCATCGCCCCACGGGGGCATGTAAGCTCCCCCCAGCCCTTCGCGAGCCCGCCCCCACCGGAGCGCAGCACCGGCGGCACCACCCCAACTCTCCATGCCCACACCCCGCCGCCAGATGCCCCGCCGTATCTACCCCCTGCGCATTCTGGGCATGGGGCTGGGTGGCATGGTGGTGGGCGTGGTGCTGTGGGAGCGCCACGCCAGCGCCGCCGCGTGGGCGGCCATGGTGCTGCCCGCGTTTGTGTGGCCGCACGTGGCCTACCTGATCACGCGGCGCAGCAAAGACCCGTACCGCGCCGAAACCCGCAACCTGCTTATCGACTCCGCCATGGCGGCGAGCTTTGTGCCGCTGATGCACTTCAACCTGCTGCCCAGCGTGCTGCTGGTCACGCTGACCCTGGTGGACAAGATCACCACCGGCATCCGCGGGCTCTGGGCACGCTCGATCCCGGCCATGCTGGGCGGAGGGCTGGTGGGCATGCTGCTGGCGGGCCTGCACTGGGCGCCCGACACCTCCATGCGCGTGATCGTGGCGTGCCTGCCCGTGATGGCACTGCACACGATCTCGGTCAGCGTCGTGAGCTACCAGCTCATCCGCAAGACGGCCCACCAGAACCAGCTGCTGGATGAGCTGCGGCGCGTGGACGCGCTCACAGGCCTTTTCGTGCGTGGCCACTGGCAGGAACAGGCCGAGGCTGCACTGCGCCGCCACCACACCACCAACGAACCCGCCTGCATGCTGATGCTGGACATCGACCATTTCAAGCAGATCAACGACCAGCATGGCCACACGGTGGGCGACGAGGTGATCCGCGCACTGGCCCATGTGGTGCGCGGCAACGTGCGCGCGGGCGACTGCGCGGGGCGCTATGGCGGCGATGAATTTGCCATCGTGCTGCCCGGCATGCAGGCCAGGGACGCACTGGCCCTTGCCCACCGCATCCGCGAGCAGACCGAGGGCGTGCGCCTGCGCAGCCTGCCTGACGTACGCATCACCAGCAGCATTGGCGTGGCCCCGGCCGACCACCGCCACAGCAACCTGCGCGCCTGGATCGACGCGGCCGACGCCGCACTGTATGTCGCCAAGAACGGCGGGCGCAACCGCGTGGCGGGCAGCATCGAACCCGCCCTGGCGCCTGCGGTGTAACACACCTGCCGAGGGGGCCGCGCCCCCGAAAAATATATAGAAAAAGTGCCTGCAGCGCTTATCCAGCAAGCGCGAACAGCTATATTTTTAGCTGCAACTTGAAGCGCTGTTCAAGCCGGCCAGCCCACCCGCACCGTACAGCCCCCGCCCGGCACCGCGGTGGCACGGATCTGCGCCCCATGGCGCTGCGCAATCGCGCGGCACAGCGCCAGACCGGTACCCACACCGTCAAACTCGGTCTCTCGGTGCAGGCGCTGGAACACGCCGAACAGGCTGCCCGCGCGCGCCGGGTCAAAACCCACGCCGTTGTCCTGCACGGTAAAGGCGATCTGCCCCGCGGGTGCCGCATCGGCCTGCACCGTGATGCACGCCTGCGCCACGGGCCGGGTGAACTTGAGGGCATTGCCCAGCAGTTGCACCAGCAGCTCCTGCAGCAGCGCGGGGTCGGCCTGCAGCGTGGGCAGGTCTGACGCAATGCGCCACTCCACCCCCCGCCCGGCCTCGGCAGCGGCCAGCGCGGCGCGCGCCTGCACAACGGCATCGGCCAGCGGCACGGCCTGCAGATGCAGCGGCGTGCGGCTGGCGCGCACCAGGGCCTGCAGGCCGTCGATCATGAGCCCCATGCGCCGGGCCGACTGGTCCATGGTGGCCAGAAAACCCAGCGCCTCCTGCACCTCGGCGCCCTGCGCCACCTCGGGCGGCAAATCGCCCAGCACCTCGCGCACCAGCGTGCCGTACGACGTGACGTGCCGCAGCGGCGCGCGCAGGTCGTGCGACACGGCGCGCAAGAACTCCTCCTGCGCAGCGGCCATGTCGGCCACCTGCTGCCGGCTGCGGGCCAGCTCGGCGCGCAGTTGCTCGACCTCGGCAGGGCTTGCGGGCTGCGTCATGGCTGCATCACGCCTTGGGCAGCTTGGCAGGGCGGTGCCAGTTTTCTTTGGTGATCTGCTTGCCCCGCGCCACGCTGAGCGCACCGGGCGGCGTGCTCTTGCTGATGGTGCTGCCACCACCCACCGTGCCGCCCGCACCAATGGTCACGGGGGCCACCAGCACGCAGTTGCTGCCGATGTGCACGTCGGCCTCGATCACCGTGCGGTGCTTGTTGGCGCCGTCGTAGTTGGCGGTGATGCTGCCTGCGCCGTAGTTCACGCGCTCGCCCACCGTGGCATCGCCGAGATAAGCCAGGTGGTTGGCCTTGGCGCCGTCAGCCAGGGTGGAATTTTTCACTTCCACAAAGTTGCCGATGTGCACCTCGCGGCCCAGTTGCGCGCCGGGGCGCAGGCGGGCGAAGGGGCCGATCAGCGCGCCCTCGCCCACGGTGGCTCCCGCCTTTTCGCCGTCAATGTGCGTGAAGGGGTGGATCACGGCGCCGGCTGCGATGCGCGCGTTGGCAATGCAGCAGTTGGCGCCGATCTGCACGCCTTCGCCCAGCTCCACCCGGCCAGTGAAAACGCAGTTCACGTCGATCTCCACGTCCTGCCCGCACACCAGTTCGCCGCGCACGCCGGTGCGGGTGTCGTCGCGCACATCAAAGCGCGCCGGGTCGGCCAGGCGCACGCCCTGCTCCATCAGGCTGCGCGCGGCGCGCAGCTGGTGCGCGCGCTCCAGCTCGGCCAGCTGCAGCGGGCTGTTGACGCCCGCCACCTGCAGCGCATCGGTGATGCGGTGGGCCACCACGGGCACGCCGCCCTGCACGGCCATGGCGACGATGTCGGTCAGGTAGTACTCGCCCTGGGCGTTGTGGTTGGTCAGGCGCGCCAGCCAGGGCGTGAGCAGGCGCGCGGGCACGGCCATGATGCCGCTGTAGACCTCGGTGATGGCGCGCTGCGCATCGGTGGCGTCCTTGTGTTCGACGATGCCTTGCACGGCGCCGTCGGCATTGCGCACGATGCGGCCGTAGCCGGTGGGGTCGGGCAAGGTCACCGTCAGCAGGGCCAGCTTGCCACCGTCGCTGGCCGCCACCAGGGCGCGCAGCGTGTCGGCCTGCGTCAGCGGCACATCGCCGGACAGCACCACCACCGTGCCGTCGTCACGCAGGTGCGGCACGGCCTGCTGCACCGCGTGGCCGGTGCCCAATTGCGGCTCCTGCCGGGCGAATTTCAGGTCAAAACCGGCTCCAGCGCTTGCTGCACCTGCGCAAGCAGCTTCTACTTCTGTAGCACCGTGGCCCGTGATGACGATGGCGCTGCGCGCCTGCAGGTGCGCCGCCTGGTCCAGCACATGGTGCAGCAGCGGGCGCCCGGCCAGGCGCTGCAGCACCTTGGGGATACGGCTTTTCATGCGCGTGCCCTTGCCGGCCGCCAGGATGAGGATGTCGAGTGAGGTCATGAAAATGAGGGTTGGGGTGCGCAACAAAGCCCGGCGCGCGGGCATGGAGAGGATTATGGGCTTGCGCCCGCAGGGTGCAAGACGCTATTCAAAACATAGCTGCTCGCGTTTGACCCATAAGCGCTGGGGCTCGTTTAACCCATATTTCTACCGCCATCGCGCGGCTACAGCAGCGGCATGAGCCGGGGCGGGGTGTCGTAGTACTCGGCAATGCGCGCCAGCGCCCGCGTGTTCAGCAGGCGAAGGCGCCCGTTCTTGAGCTCGTGCAGACCCAGCAGGGCCAGGCGCCGCAGCGTCTTGTTGGTGTGCACCAGCGACAACCCCAGCGCATCGGCAATGTGCTGCTGGTTGAGCGGGAACGCCACCGCGCCGTCCTCCACCAGCCCGATGCGGTCGAGCCGGCGGTACAGGTGCATGAGCAGCATGGCCACGCGCTCGGTGGCGTTGCGGCGGCCGGTGGTGAGCAGGTTTTCGTCCAGGTGGCCTTCCTCGTGCGCCGCCAGCCAGGTGATGTCGTAGCCCAGGCGCGGGTGCTCGCGAAACAGCGCCCACAGGCTGTCGTTTTCAAACACGCACAGCGAGCAGTCCGTCAGCGCCTCGATGCCGTGGGTGGACACCTCGCCAAACTCCTGCTGCAGCCCCACCAGATCGCCGGGCAGCAGAAAATTCAGGATCTGGCGGCGCCCGTCGCTCAGCGTCTTGTAACGGAATGCCCAGCCCGAATACAGGGTGAAGAGTTTGGCGTTGGGCTCGCTCTCGCGCACCAGCGCACCCCCGGCCTGCACGGCCATCGTGTCTTTGCGAAAACCCTCGATGAACGCCAGAACCTCGGGCTTCACGGGCGTGAAGGCGCCGGTTTTTCTGAGCCTGCACGCACCGCAGGATGGCGGGCAGGTGTGGGGCGGCAAAGTGGCATTCATGGTGCGCAATTCTAGGCACGCAAGCGCCTTGCTCACATCTCGCAACAACATTGCAGCGCCAGGGCGGGCACGATGGCGGGCCGTATGTCTTTTGACATTGCGCAACCCCTGTGGGCCCCCTACATTGGGCCGCACCTATGAAAATTTGCACTGCCCTGTATGAGGTTCTCTATGTGAGCACCCTCGCGCCCGACCAGCCCCTGAGCGTGGTGGCCGAGATTGCCGGGCGCGCGCGCCAGGTGAACGCGGAGCTGGATGTGACAGGACTGCTGATTTTCGACGGCCAGCGCTTTTGCCAGCAACTCGAAGGCCCGCAAAAGGCCGTGCTCAAGCTCATTGAGCGCATCCGCAACGACCCGCGCCATATCAACGTCGAAGTCATCCACCACGGCCCGCTGGCAGGGCGGCGGTTTCAGCAGTTCAGCCTGGCCTTCAGCACCGTGGAAGACGTGGATGCGCTGGCGCGCATGGAGCAGTTGGACGGCGATGCGGCCATTGCCGCGTTCGAGACCGTGCGGGGCGAGCTGATGCTCTGACCTGGCTGATCGGGGTGCTGTGCGAGGACTCACGCCAGCCACCTGGCGCACCCGTCCACTCACTATCAAAAAAATAGCTGCTCGCGCTTGATGGTAAAGCGCTAGGGATGTCCTGCATAACCCTCGCGAGGCGGTGGTAGTGCGATCGGGATGGGGCGCAAGGCGTCTTTTGGCAGCCAATAGCCGGGCTATTGGCAAGAAAAGCAACGCAGCGAACCGCCCGAGGCCGCGCTATCACAGACCGCAGGGAGTTATACAGGTCATCCCTAGCAGCCATTTTGACTAAAAATACTGTCCCCATCGGGGTGGCCGGGCCGGCCCCCCGCCCGCCCAGGTCAGGCGCAGCAGGCGTCGCCCCAGGCGGGTGCGCCGTTGCCCACGGATGCGCGGCGCCACCACGATGCAGGGCGGGCACCGGCGGCATCGCCGTCCACCCAGCGGTAGTGCAGGCGGCGGCCGCCCAGGGGCTCGACCACCACCGATTGGCCCGCAGCCACCGGCACCGACTGACCGGCGCACAGGATGAGGTCATCGCGCTCGCCGTTGCCCAGCGTGACCCAGGCCTGGCCCTCGGCCACACGCAGCACCATGGCCGCCTTGGGCACGAGGGTCGCCGCAGCGCCTGCCGCGACGGTGCCGGTGGCGCTGGAAGATGCACCCAAAGCGCGGGAAGGCGCGAAGGAAAACAGTGGGAAAGTGTGAGTGGTTGTCATGGTGAACTCCGGGTAAACCCTAATAAGACCGTATGGTGCGCGGGTTGCAGAACAACGTCCAATGAAAAGCACGGCACCCATTGATGCCTTTTCTGCATGACAGCCTCAAACAGGCCTGCGATGCAGGGGTGCTGCTATCCGATAGAGAGCAAAACGCACGGCACCGGCCGCCAGTCGCCCGCCCGCGCCGGCCACATCCAGCGCTGCCGATCCCACGGCCCGCCCGCCCAGGCCCAGCGCCCGGAGCAGGTCCCGCAGAGGCTGTACCACGCCGCATTCCCAGTCGCAGGCCGCAGTGCGGGTGACGCAGGTGGCGGGCAGGCTGGCCGGCGGCACATCCCAGCGGAACGCCATGGCGTCGGCACGCCCGGGCGGGCTCCAGGCCTCCAGCACCACATGCTGCCCGGGCGCAATGGCCAGCTCGTCGCCAGCGCGCAGCACGTGGTCCACCCCGGTGCCCGGGCATCCCGCACCGGGGCCTTGCACCGTCACCCAGGCCCGCCCGCAGGCAATGGCGAGCACGCCCGACGCGGCCGGGTGCAGCGACAGGGCACGGCCCGCGCCCAGCGTCCAGCTGCCGGCCGCAGATCGGCCAGCGCTGGAGGCGTGCACGGATTGTTGCGATTCCAGAACGGGGCGGTGCGACATGACGGGCTCCTTGGCGTGGTTGAAAGCGAGTACGGTGAATGAATGGTGCCGTTTGCGCCACACACAGTCCAATGAAAACGCGCTACGCTATTCATTCCGTCAACGCATGAATCACGCTCAGCAGGAATGCCGCCATGACCTCTGCCGAATACTCCCCCGCCGTCTTGCGCACCCGGCCCGTGGCCACCGGCCACTGGCGTGCCTTTCTGGCCGTGGCCAAGCACCTGAACTTTCGCGCCGCCGCCGATGAGCTGGCGCTGACGCAATCTGCCGTGAGCCGCCAGATCCAGGCGCTGGAAGAAGAAGTGGGCGTGCCCCTGTTTTTGCGCCACACCCGCGCGGTGGAGCTGACGAGCGCGGGCGCGCAGTTGCAGCGCGCCGTGGGCCCGGCGCTGGAGCGCATGGACGCGGCCGTGCGCCTGGTGCGCCAGACGGCCGGGCGCCGCAGCGTGGCCATTACCACCTGGGCCAGTTTTGCGTCGATGTGGCTGATCCCGCGCATGGAGGAGTTCCAGCGCGACAACCCGGGCATCGACATCCGCATTGATGCAAGCGATGTGCAGGTCGATCTGGACACCTCGGACGTGGACCTGGCCCTGCGCTACGCCATGCCGGGCGGCGCCACCCAGGGGGGCGTGCGCCTGTTTGGCGAGCAACTGGCCGTGGTGGCCAGCCCCTGGCTGCTCAAGAGCGGCAAGCCGCTGCGCACCCCGGCCGATGTGGCGCAGTTCACCCTGATCGAGGCCGGCGACGCCCACCGCACGCACTATCTGGAGTACCTGAGCTGGCGCCGCTGGTTCGACAGCCGCGACCTGGCCAAGCTGCAGCCCCAGCGCTGGCTGTACTTCAACTACGCCCACCAGATCGTGCAGGCCGCGCTGGCCGGCCAGGGCCTGGCACTGGCGCGCATGCCGCTGATTGCCGATGCCCTGGCGGCAGGCGACCTGGTGGAGGTGCTGCCCGGCCACCGCATCGACTCGCCCCTGGCCTACTGGCTCATGGTGGGGCCGCGCAGCGCGCAACGGCCGGAGATCAAGGCGTTTTGCGCCTGGTTGCAGGTGCAGGCCGCGGCCACCCGCCAGGCGATTGGCGATGTGCCCGACCCGGATTTGAACGACAACCTGGACGGCGCATGAAAAAAGCGCTGGACCCCAAGGCCTCAGCGCTTTCAAATTGATAGCTGCCAGCGCTTATCCATCAAGCGGTGGCGGCCAATTTCATATCAAAATCATGACAGGGTGACCCGCGCAAACTTGCGCTTGCCCACCTGCACCACGTAGGTACCTGCTTCGAGCTTCAGGCCCTTGTCGCTGACCACGCTGCCCTCCACGCGCACGCCGCCACCGTCGATCAGGCGATTGGCCTCGCTGCCGGACGGCGCCAGGTTGGCCTGCTTGAGCAGCGCACCAATGCCCAGCGGCGCGCCCGACAGGGACAGTTCCGGGATCTCATCCGGCACCCCGCCCTTGCTGCGGTTGATGAAGTCCTGCTCGGCCGCATCGGCCGCGGCGGCACTGTGGAACCGTGTGGTGATCTCCTTGGCCAGCATCACCTTGGCGTCCTTGGGGTTGCGCCCGCTGGCGATCTCGGCCTTGAGCGCGGCGATGTCGGCCAGGCTCTTGAACGACAGCAGCGTGTACCAGTCCCACATCAGGGTGTCGCTGATCGACAGCATCTTGGCAAACATGGTGTTGGCGTCTTCGGTGATGCCGATGTAGTTGTTCTTGGACTTGGACATCTTGTCCACGCCGTCCAGGCCCACCAGCAGCGGCATGGTGAGCACACACTGCGGCTCCTGGCCGTATTCCTGCTGCAGGTGGCGGCCCATGAGCAGGTTGAACTTCTGGTCGGTGCCGCCCAGCTCCAGATCGCTCTTGAGCGCCACCGAGTCGTAACCCTGCATCAGCGGGTACAGAAACTCGTGTACCGAGATCGACTGGCCGGTGGTGAAGCGCTTGTGAAAGTCATCGCGCTCCATCATGCGCGCCACGGTGTAGCGGGAAGCCAGCTGAATCATGCCGGTGGCGCCCAGGGGCTCGCTCCACTCGCTGTTGTAGCGGATCTCGGTCCTGGCCGGGTCCAGCACCATGCTGGCCTGCTTGTAATAAGTCTCGGCATTCACCTTGATCTGCTCGGGCGTGAGCGGCGGGCGCGTGCTGTTGCGGCCCGAGGGGTCGCCGATCAGGCTGGTGAAGTCGCCGATCAGGAAGATCACCTGGTGGCCCAGATCTTGCAACTGCCGCATCTTGTTCAACACCACCGTGTGGCCGATGTGGATGTCCGGCGCGGTAGGGTCGAGCCCCAGCTTGATGCGCAGCGGCTGCCCCGTGGCCTCAGAGCGCACCAGCTTCTTGACCCATTCGTCCTGTGGCAGCAGCTCCTGCACACCGCGCAGAGAAATTTCAAGGGCCCGTCCTACACCATCAGAGACCGGGGTTGTTGTAACAGCAGATTGATTCATAAGGGTTTTTTTGGATGTCTAGACAGCATGCACCGCTATACTTCAGCCCACATTGCGTAAGGCGGATTCTAGTAGGCCCGCTGTTTCGACCTGTTTTTCACCATTCTGTCGAATGCTTGCAGCCTGACAGTCTGTGCTCCAGGCCCCTTCCCGTACCTGTGACGGGTGCGCGTCCTGGAACCACACTCACCCTGGGGATAGACCTTTGATTCACGGCTTGACCACCGCCAGCTCGGCTTTGCTTGACCGGCTGTCCCGCACGATCCAACAACATCCCAAACGCATCACCGCCGCCGTCGCAGCCATCCTGCTGACGGGTGGTGGGGGCGCATTCGCTGTGGCGTCTTTTGCGCCCGACCCGGCCGAGCTGCCGGTGCGCATGGTGACCTACCCCGTTGAATCGCTGGCAGAAAACCTCGTGCTGGGAGAACTGGAAGCGCCGGGTTTTTCGCTGTTCCGCTCCGAGCAGGTGCGCAGCAGCGACACCCCTGAATCGCTGCTCCAGCGCCTGGGCGTGGCCGACCCGGCCGCTGCCGCCTTCATGCGCAGTGACACTCCTGTCCGACAAAATGTGCTCGGCCGCACGGGCCGCATCGTTTCGGCAGAAACCACCGATGACCACCGCCTGACCCGCCTGACCGTGCGCTGGGTGCCCGATGACAGCGGCGACTTCCGGCGTCTCGTGGTGGAGCGTGTGGGCGACAAGTTCAGTTCGCGCATCGAAACCGCCAAGCTGACCACCAGCAGCCGTCTGGCCGGCGGCATCATCCACAGCTCGCTGTTTGCTGCGACCGACGCGTCCAACATCCCCGACGCCGTAGCCGTCCAGATGGCCGAACTTTTCTCCGGCAACATCGATTTCCGTCGTGCCCTGCGCAAGGGTGACCGTTTCTCGGTGGTGTATGAAACCCGCGAGGCAGACGGCGAGCCTTTGTCCAGCGGCCGGGTGCTGAGTGCCGAGTTCCTGAACAACGGCAAGAAGCACGAAGCCATCTGGTTCCAGGAACCCGGTGCCGCCAAGGGCGCCTACTACACCCTCGACGGCGAGAGCATGCGCCGCGCCTATCTGACATCGCCCGTGGAGTTCTCGCGCGTGACCAGCGGCTTCAAGATGCGGATGCACCCCATCCTGAAAACATGGCGCGCCCACCTGGGCACCGATTTCGCGGCCCCCACCGGCACGCCCGTACGTACCGTGGGCGATGGCGTGGTGGAGTTCGCAGGCGTGCAGAACGGCTTCGGCAACGTGGTCTTCGTCAAGCACCGCAACCAGCACGTGACTGTGTACGCCCACCTCAGCCGCATCGATGTGCGCCAGGGCCAATCGGTGGAACAGGGCGAGACACTGGGCGCCGTGGGTGCCACCGGCTGGGCCACAGGGCCCCATCTGCACTTCGAGTTCCGGGTGAACGGCGTCCACCAGGATCCGCAGACCATCGTGGCCCAGAGTGAGGCAGCAGCCCCCGTCTCGGCCGCTGCGCGCCCGGCATTCGACCGTCTGGCCTCCAGTATGCGCATCCAGCTCTCGGCAGCTGCGCTGATCGAGCAAGCCAGCGCGGAGTGAAGTGAAGCCCCCCGTGAGCCGCTTCGCGCCTTCCCCCCACGGGCGGACGCCGCCAGCGCACGCAAGCGAAGCGCCGCATACGCGGCGCGGCGGCCCTTGCGCGGCAGCCACTGACCTCGGCCGCGCCGCTTGCCTGGGCTTCAGGGCCCCTGGACCTAAGGCTCTTCCGTCCACGCCTTCACAGTCCACACGGCTCCTGTGAGCGCATCCGAGCTGTACATCGGCCTGATGTCGGGCACCTCGCTCGATGGCATCGACGGTGTGCTGGCCGATTTTTCTGGCTCGCACTGCGTCGTCACCCACCATGCCAGCGCGCCCTTCGCGCCCGAACTGCGGGCCGAACTGATGGCCCTCAACACTTCGGGCACTGACGAATTGCACCGCGCCGCGCTGGCAGGCAACGCCCTGTCGCGGGCCTACGCGCAGATTGTGCAAACGCTACTCAAGCGCAGCGGGCAGCCAGCATCCTCCATCCGCGCCATCGGCGCCCACGGGCAGACGGTGCGCCACCGGCCCCAGGAATTTGACGGCACGGGCTATACCCTGCAGCTGGGCAACCCAGCCCTGCTGGCTGAGCGCACCGGCATCACCGTGGTGGCCGATTTCCGCAGCCGTGACGTGGCGGCAGGTGGACAGGGTGCACCCTTGGTGCCAGCGTTTCACCAAGGGGTTTTTGGCCGTGCGGGTGAAACCGTGCTGGTGCTCAACATCGGCGGCATCTCCAATCTCAGCGTACTGGGCGCCGACGGCAGTGTGCTGGGCTTTGACTGCGGCCCCGGCAACGCGCTGATGGACTACTGGTGCCAACGGCACACCGGCCAGGCCTTCGATGCGGGGGGGCATGGGCCGCCACGGGTCAGGTACTGCCTGCCTTGCTGGCCTCACTGCTGGACGAACCCTTTCTGCGAAAACCACACCCCAAGAGCACGGGGCGCGATCTGTTCAACCCTGTGTGGCTTGCCCGCCACCTGCAGTGTTTTGGTGCAGAAAACCCGGCGGACGTGCAAGCCACATTGACGGAATATACCGCCAGCGCTTGCTCCATAAGCGCCAACAGCTACAAAATGCATAGCAACTACATGGCAGTGTGCGGCGGAGGTGCCCTCAACACCCATCTCATGGCAAGGTTGCAGGCCGCCTGCCCCGGCATCCGGGTAGTTCCCACTGATGCGCTGGGCCTGCCGGCACTGCAGGTGGAGGCGGCAGCTTTTGCCTGGCTGGCCCACCGGACGGTGCATGGGCTTTCCGGAAATCTGGCCAGCGTGACCGGCGCCGCAGGCGCCCGGGTGCTGGGCGCCGTTTACCCGGCCTGAAAAACAAAAGCCGCCCCTGCGGGCGGCAAATGCAATGCACTGGCACGGCGAGCGGCTTAAACCGCCCGGCTCAGCGAAGACCCATCTCAGGCAGAGAAGCTGGAACCACAACCGCAGGTGGTCGTGGCGTTCGGGTTCTTGATGACGAACTGGGCGCCCTGCAGATCTTCCTTGTAGTCGATCTCTGCACCCACCAGGTACTGATAACTCATGGCATCGATCAACAGCGACACACCATTCTTGGTCATGGTGGTGTCGTCTTCGTTGGTGATTTCATCAAACGTGAAACCATACTGAAAACCCGAGCAACCGCCGCCTTGCACAAAAACGCGCAGCTTCAGGTCTGGGTTGCCCTCTTCGGCAATCAGGTCCGCCACCTTGGCCGCCGCACTGTCCGTGAACAGGATGGGGGCAGGCATTTCGGTCTGGATGTTTTCAGCAACAGCGCTCATGAGGTACTCCGGGTTCAATGTTTGCAGTGAATAGTACTGCACACCGCTCGGGAATTCAGATCACTGGCCGTTTGACGCTAACTTCAGTGGGGGCTTTTCCTCCACCAGCACCGCCACAGGACACATCTGCCCAGCGATCGTCGCGCCCTGGTGCATCTCCAGCGCCTTGTAATGCACGTTGCCGGTGATCTTCGCCTTGGGTTGCAGCTCCAGCAACTCGGCGGCATGCACAGGCCCCATGACCTGGCCGTTGATGATCACGTGGTCCGCATGCACCGCCCCCTCCACCCGCGCCGTCTCGGAGATCACGAGGATGCTGGGCTGCTCCGAACCCGCACGGATGTCCCCTACCACCTCGCCATCAATGCGCATGCCCTCGGCAAAGTGCACATCGCCCTCGATCCGGGTGCCCTGGGCGATCAGGCTTTTGATCGGCGGCTGCTTTTTTCGGGAAAACATGGGATGAGAACTCCTCAAAGTGCGCGGTTTGGTACCGGGCACACGAATACAGAATGGCGCGGAAGGCTGCAGTTGCCTCAGGCACCGTTGAGAGGGCTGCTGGCGCCCGAATTGCAGCGCCCTAGATTTCCCCCGCACCCGCCTTCACGGGTCAATCGAGGGGCATGGCCTGAACGGCTCGAACCGTCGTACCTTCCAGCACGCGGGCCGTCACGGTTTTTACCACGACGCCGGGTGGCAAATCGAGAACGCCATCAATACGCCGGTACTGGCGCACTTGCAGCGGCTGTCCCTGCGCGGGGCGGGTCTGGGTCCAGGGCGACCCGTCCTGCGTGCCCGTGAGCACCAACTCCAGCCGTCCATTGAACTCCGGGGCATTGCGGGCGGCCTGGATCACCAGCACCTGCCAGCGCAGTTGCATTCCTCCCAGCACCTCGGCCTGCAAGCTGCGAATGGACAAGCCTTCCGCCCTGGCGGCCGGGATCAGCTTCTCAAAGAATCCAAGATCCTCCCGCAACGCCCGGTTGTCCGCCTCGAGCTGCCGGACCTGCGCCATCAGACTCTCCTTGACGGCACGTTCGGCCACCAGCAAGCTCTCCGCCGTGTGTGCCACCGTCTGCTGCTCCTGGCCTTCCGCGCGCAAACGTTCCAGCTCCGAGCGCAACTGGAGCATCTCGTCACGGGACACCGTGTCCAGCCCGGCAATGGACCTCCCGAACTCGAAAGCCCACAGTGCGACGGCAGCACAGAAGCCGAAAACCACTGCCAGCGCCAGCCAGCGCAATGGCCAGGGCAGCGCACTGCGTATGGCCACGCGCGGGGCGCTGATGGTCAGCCGGCGGCGGAGCAGGCGAAAGCGCATAGGGTCAACTGGCGATTCATCGGGCAAACCATCTCTGTAAAAACCGCACCATAAACGAAAAAACCGCCCGGAGGCGGTTTTTTCCCGGCAAAGCACACTGTACAGAGCAGGGTGCTTTGCAGCGGATGCTGCCCGGGGGCAACATCCTGCAGTGCCACGCTTTAACGCTTGGAGAACTGCTTGGCGCGGCGTGCAGAGTGCAGACCGACCTTCTTACGCTCGACTTCACGGGCATCACGCGTCACGAAGCCAGCTTGGCTCAGGACGGGCTTCAACGATGCGTCGTAGTCGATCAGAGCGCGGGTGATACCGTGGCGCGCAGCGCCGGCCTGGCCGGACTCACCACCACCGTGCACGTTGATCTGGATGTCGAAGGTTTCGACATGGTTGGTCAACGCCAGGGGTTGCTTGGCAATCATGATCGAGGTTTCGCGGCCGAAGTAGGACTGGATGTCCTTGCCGTTCACCGTGATCTTGCCGGAGCCTTTTTTCAGAAACACGCGGGCGACGCTGGACTTGCGACGGCCGGTGCCATTGTTCCATTCACCAATCATCTCAAGGCTCCTTAGATTTCCAGCACTTTGGGCTGCTGGGCGGTGTGGGGATGCTCGGCACCGCCATACACCTTGAGTTTCTTGATCATCGCGTAGCCAAGGGGGCCCTTGGGCAGCATGCCCTTGACAGCCTTTTCCAGCGCGCGGCCGGGGTGCTTAGCTTGCATGTCGCGGAAGTTCGTGGCCGTGATACCGCCGGGGTAACCCGAGTGGCGGTAGTACACCTTGTCCAAGGACTTGGTGCCGGTGACCTTGAGCTGGGCGGCGTTGATGATGACGATGAAGTCACCGGTATCGACGTGAGGCGTGTAAATGGCCTTGTGTTTGCCGCGCAAACGGAGAGCAACTTCGCTGGCTACTCGTCCGAGGACCTTGTCGGTCGCGTCAATCACAAACCACTCGTGCACAACCTCAGCGGGCTTTGCGCTGAAAGTAGTAGTCATGAGTTTTCTCTTGGAAAGAGGGTTTGGCGGGTCCTTTTCCACGGTCGGTGCTTCTCTGAAGGAAGCCTCTTAGGTGGCGTGAAAGCCTTCGCCGCGGGACCACAAAAGCGCTGCGAAGCCCGCGATTATACGAATTTGGCTGCCCACTGTGCAAGTTCAGGAACAGAAGGTGCCACACAAAGCATTTCAAAAGCCCTTTCAGTTGGTCGCCTGGCGACGTTTTTGTTCTTCAGCTTCGTAACGGCGGCGGTTTTCCACACAGATCGGCTGGCTGGCCTGGGATGGCTTCTGACATTCCTGGTGAATGCACATGGGGCGCGCCAGAAAACTTGCATCCGCACAGACTTGCTGAGGGCTGGGTGCACGCGGTGGCGCGGGGCGCGGTTTTGGCTCGGGCACAACAACCGGCGGGGGTGGGGGAGCCGGCTCGTCCTGCACCACCACCACGGGCGCCGCACGGCGGGCCGTGCGGGGGGCCGCACGGGGAGCGGACGCCACTACCGATGCCTGCGCCGGGACAGAGGCCGCAGCCGCAGGCTCGCTCGCCACGGTGTCGGCCACCAAGGCGGCAGACGCACTCACCACCGGATCTGCGGGGGGCACAACAGTTGCCACCTCTGCAGAGGCCGGTGCAGCGGGCGATTCTGCGATCTCCGTGATGATGTCGTCCCGGGGAGCCTTGGTGCTTTGGGCCCAGCGCAGTCCGGCCGCGGAGGCCACAACGGCAAAAACCGCAACGCCCAGCCATACCAGCAGGGGCGTCCGCCGCCCCGCTTTCACAGCCTTGCTGGACGGCCGACCACTCTCACGCTCCGGTTTGCGCGCCCGATGAAAAGACGCCTTTCCTGGAGATGGCCCGTCTTTGCCATCCCCGGCAGGGTCGTCAAAGCGCGAGTCATCGATCGCAACCGTGTCGCCAGCGTCAATGAAGACCGTATCCCCCGCTTCCATGTTGACGGTGTCCGGCCCTTCCATCATCACCGTGTCGGCACCGAGATCTGCTGCCTCCGGAGCCCGCAGCCTGTGAGCACCCTCACGCAGAGAGTCATCTCCGGTCACCCTCTGAACGGGCACATGGATCCCCGACACCGCACTGGCGGCTGATGTCACGTCCACTGTGGGAGTCACCAGCCCAGGGCCAGGCTGATCAGCAGGCTCCACCCAGATATCCCCCAGCTCGCTGCGAAAATCGAAGGTCTCTGTGCCCTCCGGCGCCGAGCTCATGTCCATGAGCTGCAGGAACGCGTCGATGCTTTGCGGCCGGTCTTCGGGTTTGAGCGACAGCGACTGGGCGATCGCTGCCACAAAAGCAGCGGAATACTCCACCCCAAACTGGCGCTTGACGGTTCTTGCCACGCGCGAAAACGACACCATGCGGTCCCGGATGGAGCGCAACGTGGCGGGCAGCGGCGTGTCGTTGCACAGGCAGCCGTGCACCACTGCGGCCAGGGAATAGAGGTCGCTCCATGGGCCCTGCCGCAGATCTTCATCGCCATCGGAGTACTGCTCGATGGGCGCATAGTTGACCTTGAGGACGGCGGTGTGTTTTCGGTCCTGATCGTTGATGGCATGGCGGGCAGCGCCGAGATCCAGCAGCACGGGGGGACCGTTGTCCTGCAGAAAAATGTTGTCGGGCGAGATGTCCCGGTGCAGCGTTTTGCCATCATGCAACACACGCAGCGCGCTCAGGACCGACCACAGCACCTTGCGCAGCCAGATTTCCGGTGGGGGCGTGCGCATCTGGGCACGGGCTTGTTTGAAGGTCATTCCGCCGTAAAGCGGCATGACCATGTAAGCGGTGTTGTTTGCCTCCCAGAAGCGGAACACCTTCACCAGTGAGGGGTGGTCAAACTGCGCCAGCAGGCGCGCCTCGCCCACAAACGAGGCCAATCCGGCTTGAAAGGTGTGCTGGTCCGACGACGATCGGACCCACAGCGACTGCCCCTGTGCCCGACCCGCCAGTGCCGAAGGCATGTATTCCTTGATCGCCACCGCCCTGTGCAACGAATGGTCGAACGCCTTGTAGACCATGCCAAACCCGCCCACTCCGAGGAGGGCCAGGATCTCGAATTCAGCAAGGCGAGTGCCCGGTGGCAGCGCATCGACATGGCTGACACCGTTGGCAGGGGCTGGACTGAGACTTGCGTTCATGGTGAAAAGGCCGTGGCGTACGTGCTTGCTTCGACGGAGGGCTGTGTGCATTCAGGCGCCAAGGCCCGGCAGTCGCCATCATGATGCATGCCAGACGGTGTAACAGATACAAAAGGCTTCCTGTCTGCCAAAAACATCACGCGCCCTGGTCAGAGAAGCCCCGATTGTGCCGCGCCCAAGGTACTGGCACCACCCGGGGCGGCCATGCCCCAGAGCGCAGTCGTTACCATAGGGCCATGTTCAGTTATCGCCACGCCTTCCACGCAGGCAACCATGCCGATGTGCTCAAGCACACCGTTTTGATCGCCGCCCTGCAACACCTCACCGAGAAAGACGCGGCCCTTACCGTGCTGGACACCCATGCGGGCGCGGGTCTCTACCGGCTCGACGGCGACTATGCGAGCACCAGCGGCGAAGCCGCAGACGGCATCGCGCGCCTGTTGGCACCGACGACACCAGCCCTACCGCCGGCGCTGCAGGCGTATGTGGACATGGTGCGTGACTTCAACCAGGGCAGCGCGCTACGGGTTTACCCGGGCTCCCCGTTCATCATCCAGCGCCTGTTGCGCGACCACGACAAGCTCAAGCTGTTTGAACTGCACCCTACCGACCTGCGTGCCCTGGCAGGCAACGTGGCCCAGCTCGAAGCGGGCCGCCAGGTGGCCGTGCTGCACGAAGACGGATTCGAGGGAATCAAGAAGTTTTTACCCCCACCGGCCCGCCGCGCTTTGGTGCTGTGCGATCCCAGCTATGAAATCAAGAGCGACTACGCCAAGGTGCTGGACATGGCGGCCGATTCGCTCAAGCGCTTTGCCACGGGCACCTATGCATTCTGGTACCCCATCATCCCCCGACCCGAAGCCCACGACCTCCCCCGGCGCCTGAAGACCCTGGCCACCAAGGCGGGCAAAGGCTGGCTGCACGCCACGCTCACTGTCAAATCCAGCAAGATCACAGAAACGGCTGCGGGCGACGTCAAGCGGCCCGGCCTGCCCGCCAGTGGCATGTTCCTGATCAACCCGCCCTTCACTCTGAAGGCGGCACTGAAAACCGCTCTGCCCCAAATGGCGGAGCTGCTGGCGCAGGACAAACACGCCACACACACGCTGGAATCTGGCGGCTGAACCGCCACAAAAGCCTGGTTTACGGCACCGGGCAGTCACGCTCTCCCTCGGCCAGGGCAAACAGTTCGACGGGCTTGAGCCCCAGTCCGATCATGCCCAGCTCTTGGGCTGCAGCACGGCTCAGGTCAATGATGCGGCTGCGCGTGTGGGGGCCCCGGTCATTGATACGCACGATCACAGAGCGTCCGTTGACCGTGCTGCGGACGCAGACCAAGGAGCCAAACGGCAGCGTGGGGTGGGCCGCAGTCAGTGCCCGCATGTCGAACAGTTCGCCGCTGGCAGTGCGACGCCGATGGAACTTGCCGCCGTACCAGGACGCCAGCCCCACCTGGTCGGCCGTGGCAGGCAGTGGCGAAGTGGATGGGGCTGGAGTCGCCGGGGCACCCGGGTCTGCCTCGTCGACTTCGGCGACCTTGGCACTTGCCGGTTCGGCGGGTGGCGACTTCGCAGGCGCACCCAACCGCTGCGAGCGTGCTGCCACTTTGGGTTCCGTCGCTGTAGCTTGTGCGACTCCACTCGTCGGGAGCTCTACCGGGGTGCGCTCGCCAGTCGCGCAGCCAGCCACGATCACACAGGTGGCAACGGCCGCCGCCAGCCAGCCGGGGCAACCTGCGGGGCAACCTGCTACCCGCTTCGTCGTAACCGGGTGTGCTGCAGTCACGCCGACCCGCCTCGACATCAAACCCCCAGCCGACGGCAAATTTCGAGCGTCGCCGCGCTCTGGTTCATGGTGTAGAAGTGCAGCGCGGGCACCCCGGCGCTGCGCAACTGGTCGCACAGGTCGGTCACCACGTCCAGCCCGAAGGCCTTGATGCTGGCCGTGTCGTCGCCGAACGCCTGCAGCCGCAGCCGGATCCAGCGCGGAATTTCAGCGCCGCAGGCGTCCGAAAAACGCATCAGCTGGGTGGAGCTGCCGATGGGCATGATGCCGGGTACCACGGGCACGCTGGCCCCCAGCCGCTGCGTATCCTCCAGAAAGCGGAAATACGCGTCGCTGTTGTAGAAATACTGGGTGATGGCGGAGTCTGCACCCGCCTGCACCTTGGCGATGTAGGCCTTGATATCCGCCTCGGGCGACCTTGCCTGGGGATGCACCTCGGGGTACGCGGCCACTTCGATGTGGAAATCCCGGCCCGTCTCCGCGCGGATGAAGGCCACCAGGTCGCTGGCGTAGTGGAACTCCCCGCCCGCGCCATAGCCGCTGGGCAGATCGCCCCGCAGCGCCACCAGCCGCTTGACGCCCATGCCCTTGAGCGTGGCCAGCTGCTCGCGCACAGACTGGCGCGTAGCACCAATGCACGAGAAGTGCGAAGCGGCACTCACGCCTTCGGCCAGGATCTCGCGCACGGTGCCGAATGTGCCCTCCTGCGTGGAGCCGCCGGCACCGTAAGTCACCGAACAAAAATCCGGCCGCAGTGCATAGAGCTGCTGACGGGCCGCGCGCAGCTTGTCGGCGCCCTCGGGCGTCTTGGGTGGAAAAAATTCGAAACTGACCGGGAACCCGGTCCGCTGGTTGCTCGCCACGGTCATGCGGCTCTCCTTGCAAAAACAAAAAACTCCCGGTTTCCATCACCCCCCTGGATGGGGCTGTCCAGCCAGGCCAGAACGGTGAAACCCAGGTCTGCGCAGCAGTCGCGGATGCGTTTTTCGACCACGGCATAGAGCGCCGCATCCCGCACCACGCCCCCCTTTCCCACCTGGCCCGGCTGCAGTTCGAACTGCGGCTTGACCAGCATCAGCAGACGCCCTTCGGGCTTGAGCAGCGAAACGATGGCGGGCAACACCAGGGTCAGGGAGATGAAGGAAAGGTCGCCGGTGATCACATCGAACACCGGGGTGGTTTCCACCTGGGCGCATTCCGGGCGGCGCCTGCGCTGCACGGGCAATGTGCCCAGCTTGCGGGCCTCCGCACGCTGGGCGCGTTCGGACTTGAAGGCTTCGATGTCCTGTTCCTTGGCGTCGCCGCTGTCGTCGTAGGCGTCGTCCACCACGCCGCCGTTGCGCATCCAGCTGTAGGGTGCTTCGGGCTGGGTTTCGTTGTCTTCGTCTGCCTCGACCACTTCCGAGAGCGCATCCTCACACGCCTGCTGCAGGGTCTCGGCAGTCACCGACCGTGCGTTCACCCCTTCCACGCAGACGACCCGCAGATCATTGCGCAGGCGTTCATGCAGCTGGCCATGGCCCACATCCATGCCTATGACCTGCGCGGCGCCATGCTGCAGCAAGCAGTCGGTGAAGCCGCCAGTGCTCTGCCCCACGTCCAGGCAGCGCAGCCCGGCCACAGACAACCCTGTGGCCTGCAAGGCGCCTTCAAGCTTGAGGCCGCCGCGCGAGATGTACTTGGCCTCGGCATCGTCCAGCAACTTCACCTCGGCCACCGCCGGGATGTCATCGCCGTTCTTCGCCACCTTCTGCCAGGGCGCCAGGGGCGACAGGCGCCACTCGACCCCGGCGGCAATCAGCCGCTGCGCCTGCGAGCGCGTGGCCGCATGGCCCGCTTCCACCAGAAAAACATCGGCACGCATGGCGCTCATCCTTTAGGGGTCAAATCAGCCGCCAACGCTTATTTATAAAGCGCCAGCAGCTATAGTAAAAATAGCAAACAGAATCCCGCTACCCAAGGGGCTGCACACCCGGCATGGCCGGGCACCCGAGAAAAGGCGCGCAGCGCCCCGGGGAGGAAATCAATACCGGTAGGTATCGGGCTTGTAGGGGCCCTGCTTGGGCACGCCAATGTAGGCGGCCTGCTCGTCCGTCAGCTCCGAAAGCATGGCACCCACCTTCTTGAGGTGAAGGCGTGCTACCTTTTCGTCCAGGTGTTTGGGCAGCACATAGACCTTGCCGTTCTCGTAGTAGTCGCTGTGTGTGAACAGCTCGATCTGGGCGATGGTCTGGTTGGCGAAGCTCGAAGACATCACAAAGCTCGGGTGGCCGGTGCCGCAGCCCAGGTTCACCAGGCGGCCCTTGGCCAGCAGGATGATGCGCTTGCCGTCGGCAAAAATCACATGGTCCACCTGCGGCTTGATCTCTTCCCATTGGCAGTGCTCTTCGAGCTTGGCCACCTGGATTTCATTGTCGAAGTGGCCGATGTTGCAGACGATGGCCTGGTCTTTCATGGCCTTCATGTGCTCGAAGGTGATGACGTCGCGGTTGCCGGTGGTGGTCACGAAAATGTCGGCCTTATCGGCAGCGTATTCCATGGTGACGACCTTGTAGCCTTCCATGGCGGCCTGCAAAGCATTGATGGGGTCGATTTCCGTCACCCACACCTGGGCCGACAGGGCACGCAGGGCCTGGGCGCTGCCCTTGCCCACGTCGCCATAACCTGCCACCACGGCCACCTTGCCGGCAATCATCACATCGGTGGCGCGCTTGATGCCGTCCACCAGCGATTCACGGCAGCCGTACAGGTTGTCGAACTTGCTCTTGGTCACCGAGTCGTTCACGTTGATGGCGCGGAACATCAGGCTGCCCTTGGCCGACATCTCCTTGAGGCGGTGCACGCCGGTGGTGGTTTCTTCGGTCACGCCGATGATCTGGGCGCTCTTGCGGCTGTACCAGGTGGCGTCCTCAGCCAGCTTGGCCTTGATGGCGGCAAACAGGATGCGCTCTTCTTCGCTGCCGGGGTTGGCGAGCACGCCGGGGTTCTTTTCGGCCTGTTTGCCCAGGTGCATCAGCAGCGTGGCATCGCCCCCGTCGTCCAGAATCAGGTTGGGGCCTTCGCCTTCGGTGCCTGCGGGGCCGAAATCAAAGATGCGGTGGGTGTAGTCCCAGTAGTCCACCAGGGTCTCGCCCTTGATGGCAAACACCGGCGTGCCCGCAGCAGCGATGGCTGCCGCAGCGTGGTCCTGTGTGGAGAAGATGTTGCACGAGGCCCAGCGCACCTCGGCGCCCAGCGCTTGCAGGGTTTCGATCAGCACCGCAGTCTGGATCGTCATGTGCAGCGAGCCCGTGATGCGCGCGCCCTTGAGCGACTGCTTGGGCGCGAATTCCTCGCGGATGGCCATCAGGCCGGGCATCTCAGTTTCGGCGATGCGGATTTCCTTGCGGCCCCATTCGGCCAGACCGATGTCGGCGATGATGCAGTCGGTATTGACGGGGGCGTTGACACGTGCGTTCATGGTGTGCTCCAAAGCATGTTTGAAAAGCCACTGGACGCGGGGAGACAGGTAGCGCTCACCACACGATCAGTGGATGAGCGTCGTTGCTTGATGACTCCGAGCCTCACGCCCCGCCTGTGCTGGGGACGCTGCAACGCTCCTCGGAAGCCGCGCATTTTACACGCACATGCTCAATCACGTTGCATTCCCCCTTGCAGCGTGGGCGTCCTGCCGACCGCGCAAATGCCGCGCTTCCTACAGGCTGCAAACACAAGACGCCGTGAAATCCATACCGTGCTTCCGCGTTCGCCGAACCGGACCGCCATCATCAACCCATAGAGAAAGTGACACCCATCATGAACAAGCTGATCGCTATTGGTATCGTTTCTGTCGGCCTCGCAACCCTTGCCGCCTGCGACGTGCGCAAAACCCAGGAAGGCAACGTGACGCTGCCCAAATACGAGGTGGAAAAAACCCAATCGGGCGACGTGACACTACCCAAGTACGACGTCAAGACACCGGACGTGAACGTCACCACGGAAGAAAAGGTCATCGAGGTGCCCAAGATCGAAGTCACACCTGCGAAGTAACCCCTGTGGGATGCACTGCATGCATTGATCGGGTGCATCCCGCACATTCCGCAGGCCACTCTTCCTGCAATAGGGATAATCGCGCGGTTCCCATTTTTTTCCCAGCGCCGCGCCCCCCCCGTGCGGCCACCGCCCGAATGTCCGCACCGTTCCTTGCCGAAACCCGGCGCCGCCGCACCTTTGCCATCATCTCCCACCCCGACGCCGGTAAGACGACGTTGACGGAAAAGCTGCTGCTGTTCTCGGGCGCGATCCAGATCGCCGGCGCCGTCAAGGGACGCAAGGCCAGCCGCCATGCCACGTCGGACTGGATGGAGATCGAAAAACAGCGTGGTATTTCGGTGGCCTCGTCGGTGATGCAGATGCTCTACCGCGAGCATGTGATCAACCTGCTCGACACCCCCGGCCACAAGGACTTCTCGGAAGACACCTACCGTGTGCTGACAGCAGTGGATTCGGCCCTGATGGTGATCGATGCCGCCAACGGGGTGGAGTCGCAGACACGCCGCCTGATCGAGGTCTGCCGCCAGCGCGATACGCCCATCATCACCTTCGTGAACAAGATGGACCGTGAAGTGCGCGACCCACTGGACATCATGGACGAGGTGGAGCGCGAGCTGGGCATGCCCTGCTGCCCCATGACCTGGCCCGTGGGCCAGGGCAAAAGCTTCGGCGGCATCATCAACCTGCGCACCAAGACGATGACCGTGTTCGAGTCCGGCAGCGAACGCCGCCCACAGGACTTCGAGGCCATCCCCTTGTCGGACGAGGCGACTCTGCGCGCACGCTTTGGCGCCGAGTTCGACGCCGCGCTGGAGAGCATGGAACTGGCCGTGGGCGCATCGCCCGCGTGGGACCATGAGGCCTTCCTGGCCGGCAAGCTCACCCCCGTGTTCTTCGGCTCCGGCGTGAACAACTTCGGGGTGATGGAAGTGCTGGACGCCCTCGTGGACATGGCCCCGCCCCCTGGCCCGCGCGTGAGTACGCTCGAAGTCAACAAGCAGCCCGTTGTCAAGACCATCCAGCCCGAAGACGAAGGTTTCTCGGGCGTGGTGTTCAAGGTGCAGGCCAACATGGACGCCAACCACCGCGACCGCATCGCCTTCGTGCGTGTGGCCTCGGGCAAATACACGCCGGGCATGAAGCTCAAGGTGCAACGCACCGGCAAGGAGCTGCGGCCCACCTCGGTCGTGACCTTCATGTCCCAGCGCCGAGAAGCGGTCGAAGAAGCCTACGCGGGCGACATCATCGGCTTCACCACCCACGGCGGCGTGCAGCTGGGCGACACCATCACCGATGGTGCCAACCTGCAGTTCACCGGCCTGCCCTTCTTCGCGCCAGAAATGTTCATGACCGTGGTGCTCAAGAACCCGCTGCGCACCAAACAGCTGCAGCAGGGCCTGGCCCAGCTGGGCGAAGAAGGCGCGATCCAGGTCTTCAAGCCCGATGCCGGCGGCAACATGCTGCTGGGCGCGGTGGGCCAGCTGCAGTTTGAAGTGGTGCAGCACCGCCTGAAGGCCGAGTACGACGCCGACGTGCGGCTGGAAGGCTGCCAGTACACGGGCGCCCGCTGGATCACCGCCGACAACGCGGCCGACCTGCGCGCCTTTACCGATGCCTACCCGCTGCGCCTAGCGCACGATGCGGCGGATACGTTGGCCTACCTGTGCACCTCACCTTACGACGTGCGGCTGGCGCAGGAGCGGTTTCCGAAGATCCACTTCCATCCACTGCGCGAGCATGCTGGGTTGGCGTTGCAAAAAAACTAGTGGAAGCGAATTTGCGATTCGGGACTTTAGGCAACAAGGGCAGCGTCTAG
>NZ_AGTS01000155.1 GCF_000238595.1 Acidovorax sp. NO-1
GTTGCAGCTGATGCCGGGATGGTGGGGGGAAAGAAAGTTTGGTTTTGGATTGCAGGCGGTGTAAAAACCGGTATATAATTCAAGGCTTCGCTGAGTGGAGGTTGGTGTCGCAAGACGCTGCTTTTGCAAGGTGACGAAGACTGAAAAAGTTTTCAAAAGTTTGACAGTTCTTCGAAAACTGTGCTAGAATTCAAGGCTCAGCTGATCGCAGCTAGGTCAGGAAAACAAGC
>NZ_AGTS01000154.1 GCF_000238595.1 Acidovorax sp. NO-1
GCCTCGGGCAACAACGACCTGTCGGCGCGCACCGAGCAGCAGGCCAGCGCACTGGAAGAAACGGCAGCCTCCATGGAAGAGCTGGGCTCCACCGTACGCCAGAACGCCGACAACGCCCGCGCAGCCAACCAGCTCGCTGTCAGCGCCTCCACCGTGGCCGTGCAGGGCGGCGACGTGGTTGCCGAAGTGGTCGAGACCATGAAAGGCATCAACGACAGCAGCAAGAAGATTGCCGACATCATCAGCGTGATCGACGGCATCGCCTTCCAGACCAACATCCTGGCGCTCAACGCCGCCGTGGAAGCCGCCCGCGCCGGCGAACAAGGCCGCGGCTTTGCCGTGGTGGCCGGAGAAGTGCGCAGCCTGGCCGGGCGCAGCGCCGAAGCCGCCAAGGAAATCAAAAGCCTCATCACCGCCAGCGTCGAACGCGTGGAACAAGGTACCGCCCTGGTCGATAAAGCCGGAGCCACCATGACCGAAGTGGTGAGCGCCATCCGGCGCGTGACCGACATCATGGGCGAGATCAGCGCCGCCAGCAGCGAACAAAGCGCCGGCGTAGGCCAGGTGGGCGAAGCCGTCACGCAAATGGACCAGGCCACCCAGCAAAACGCCGCCCTGGTGGAAGAAATGGCCGCCGCTGCCAGTGCCCTGAACGCCCAGGCGGGAGAACTCGTCAACGCCGTGGCCGTCTTCAAGCTCGACGCCAGCGCCACCACCCGCACCGCCAGCCCTGTGATCCGCAGCGCCCCGGCCGCAGCACCCCGCGCACCCATTCCCGCGCCCCAGCGCACAGCGGCCAAAAGCGTGGGCAGTGCAACGCGCAAGGCCAGCGCCCCGGCCAGCCTGCAAGCGCCCAAGGCCAGCGCGGCCAGCAAGCCGCCAGCGCCAGCCCCGGCGGCCAAGGGCGGCAGCGAGGACGACTGGGAAAGCTTCTGAGCGGGGGCGGCAGGCCCCTGAGAAGCAGAGCGAAAAA
>NZ_AGTS01000153.1 GCF_000238595.1 Acidovorax sp. NO-1
TGGCAAAAGGTAAGTTCGAACGTACCAAGCCCCACGTCAACGTGGGCACGATCGGCCACGTGGACCATGGCAAGACGACGCTGACGGCAGCCATCGCTACCGTGCTGTCCGCCAAGTTCGGCGGCGAAGCCAAGGCCTACGACCAGATCGACGCAGCGCCCGAAGAAAAGGCCCGCGGCATCACGATCAACACCGCCCACGTGGAATACGAAACGGCTGCACGCCACTACGCCCACGTGGACTGCCCCGGTCACGCCGACTATGTGAAGAACATGATCACCGGCGCTGCCCAGATGGACGGCGCCATTCTGGTGTGCTCGGCCGCTGACGGCCCCATGCCCCAGACCCGCGAACACATCTTGCTGGCTCGCCAGGTGGGCGTGCCTTACATCATCGTGTTCCTGAACAAGTGCGACATGGTGGACGACGAAGAACTGCTGGAACTCGTCGAAATGGAAGTGCGCGAACTCCTGGACAAGTACGACTTCCCAGGCGACGACACCCCCATCATCCGTGGCTCCGCCAAGCTCGCCCTGGAAGGCGACAAGGGCAAGCTGGGTGAAGAAGCCATCATGAAGCTGGCAGAAGCCCTGGACAGCTACATCCCCACGCCTGACCGCGCAGTGGACGGCGCCTTCCTGATGCCCGTGGAAGACGTGTTCT
>NZ_AGTS01000152.1 GCF_000238595.1 Acidovorax sp. NO-1
GGCCGCAGGCCGCAACACCCAGCGCTTCTTCGACCCCGACATGCAGGCCGCCGTGAACGCCCGCTCCAACCTGGAAGCCGACCTGCGCCAGGGCCTGGCCCGGGGCGAGCTGCTGGTGCACTACCAGCCCGTCGTGGACCACCAGTCGCGCCTTCTGGGCGCAGAAGCCCTGGTGCGCTGGCGCCACCCCCAGCGCGGCATGATCAGCCCCGGCGACTTCATCCCCCTGGCCGAACAGACCGGCCTCATCCTCCCGCTGGGCCAATACGTCCTCAGAACCGCCTGCGCACAGCTGCAGCGCTGGAGCCAGCACGAAGCCACCGCCCACCTTTGCATCTCCGTGAACGTCAGCGCCCGGCAGTTCCGGCAACCCGGCTTCGTGGCCGAAGTGCTGCAGACCCTCAAAGAGCACCACGCAGAACCGGCCAAACTCAAGCTGGAACTCACCGAAAGCCTGCTGCTGGGGGACATCGAAGACACCATCGCGCGCATGGTGCAGCTCAAAAGCGAAGGCGTGGGCTTTGCGCTGGATGACTTTGGCACCGGGTACTCGTCCCTGTCCTACCTCAAGCGGCTGCCGCTCGACCAGGTCAAGATTGACCAGAGCTTTGTGCGGGACGTGCT
>NZ_AGTS01000151.1 GCF_000238595.1 Acidovorax sp. NO-1
CCATCGGAAGCCTGGGCATGGAAGTGCGTGCGGGCCGGGCCATGCCGCGTGCACATGCCGGGGCCGCGGTGCTGTCGTGCGTTGCCACCATGGCACAGATCCTGGTGGTGGCGGCCACCGTACAGCCGCAGTGGCTGGGGCTGCTGTGCTTGCCGGCGCTGGCGGGCGGGTGCGTGGCGGGGGCCATAGGCTGGTGGGGCGTGCGGGGTGTGCGCCACCTGCCCGGCCAGGGTGCCGAAGCAGCATCGGCCCCCGCGCTGCCGCCCGACACGCCCATGTTCAAGCTGCGGGATGCGTTGGTCATCGCCGCCCTGCTGACGGGCATCCAGGCCGGTGTACAGCTGCTGACGGCGTGGCAAGGCGATGCCGGCATGCTTGTCGGCGCGCTGCTGGCGGCCCTGGCCGATGTGCATGCCGCGACCGCCGCCGTGCTGGTGCGCGGCGGGCCGGCGAGCGCTGCGGCACCCGCCATCGCGCAAGCCCTGATGGCCGCGCTGCTGGTGCATGCGGGCAGCAAATGTGTGGTGGCCCTGGCCAGCGGAGGCTGGCGCTACGCCCTGGCGGTGGTACCGGGCGTGCTGGCGCATACGCTGGCCTTTGTGGGGGTTCTGGCCCTGAAGTCATAGCGGCCTGTAGGGGGCGGGCCGGATAATCGGCCCATGACCTTCAAAGAAAACCAAGCCCGCACTGATTTCAGCGCGCTGGCCCTGAGCCCAGCCATGCTGGCCAACCTGCAGCAGCTGGGCTACACCACGATGACGCCCATCCAGGCGGCCAGCCTGCCGCCCGCCCTGCTAGGCAAGGACCTGATCGCCCAAGCCAGCACCGGCAGCGGCAAGACCGCCGCGTTTGCGCTGGCGCTGCTGGCGAACCTCAACCCCCGCCGCTTTGCGGTGCAGGCCCTGGTGCTGTGCCCCACCCGCGAGCTGGCCGACCAGGTGACCACTGAGATCCGCCGCCTGGCGCGCGCGGAGGAAAACATCAAGGTCGTGACCCTGTGCGGCGGCGTGCCGCTGCGCGGCCAGATGCTCAGCCTGGAGCACGGCGCGCACATCGTGGTGGGCACTCCCGGCCGCGTGATGGACCACCTGGAGCGCCAGCACCTCACGCTCGAGGCGGTCAACACCCTGGTGCTGGACGAAGCCGACCGCATGCTCGACATGGGCTTCTTCGACGACATCGTCGTGGTGGCCAAGCAGTGCCCCAAGGAGCGCCAGACCCTGCTGTTCTCGGCCACCTACCCTGAGGGCATCGCCAAGCTCAGCGCCAGTTTCATGAAGTCGCCCGAGCAGATCACCGTGCAGGTGCAGCATGCCGAGGGCAAGATCGAGCAGCGCTGGTACGAGGTGAAAAACAGCGAGCGCCTGCATGTGGTGTCGCAACTGCTCAACCACTTCCGCCCAGAATCGTCCATTGCCTTTTGCAACACCAAGCAGCAGTGCCGCGACCTGGTGAGCGTGCTGCAGGCCCAGGGCTTCAGCGCGCTGGCGCT
Organism: Acidovorax sp. NO-1; assembly: GCF_000238595.1. Lineage (GTDB taxonomy): Bacteria > Pseudomonadota > Gammaproteobacteria > Burkholderiales > Burkholderiaceae_C > Acidovorax. The sequence goes on from NZ_AGTS01000151.1 coordinate 1,493, forward strand.
GTTTGGCGAGCTGGAGCAGCGCGAGCGCGACCAGGTGCTGGTGCAGTTTGCCAACAAGAGCTGCTCGGTGCTGGTGGCCACCGACGTGGCCGCGCGGGGGCTCGACATTGCCAACCTGGCCGCCGTCATCAATGTGGACGTGACACCCGATGCCGAGGTGCACATCCACCGCATCGGCCGCACCGGCCGGGGCGATGCCGACGGCCTGGCGCTGAACCTTGCCAGCCTGGACGAGATGGGCAGCGTGGGCAAGATCGAGCAGCTGCAGGGCCGCGAGTCGCGCTGGTTCCCGCTGACAGAATTGACGCCCACGGGCAGCGGCCCGCTCGTGCCGCCCATGGTCACCATCCAGATCATCGGGGGCCGCAAGGAGAAGATCCGCGCTGGTGACGTACTGGGCGCACTGACCGGCGACATGGGTTACACCCGCGAGCAGATCGGCAAGATCAACGTGAACGACTTCTCCACCTACGTGGCGGTGGACCGCACCATTGGCGCTCAGGCCGTGCAGCGGCTCAACAGCGGGCGCGTCAAGGGCAAGAGCGTGAAGGCCCGTCTGGTGACTGGAAACCAGGAATTTGAATAAAAAGGGCCGGATGCGCTAGTGCATCATGCGCTAATAGCTATCAAATTGGTAGCGTTTGACTTCTACCTTTGCTAGGTTCAGCGGCGGATGGCGGCCGCTTCCAGCATCTGCACCATCTCTCCATATCCACGCTGGCGCGCCAGTTGCAGGGGCGTGGTTCCTTGGCGGTCGGTCAGTGCCTGGCTGGCGCCGGCCTTGAGCAGTGCCTGCAGCGTGGCCTGGTGGCGCGGGCCACCGTTGCCCAGCACGATGGATTCGATGAGCGCCGTCCAGTGCAGGTTGTTCACATGGTCCAGCGGCGCCCCGGCCGCTATCAGCTGGCGCACGACGCCGTCGTGCCCCAGGTGGGCGGCGGCGATCAGGGCCGTGCCGTCATAGCGGCTGGTCACCTGTTTGGCGCTGGCGCCCAGTTGCAGCAGCAGGCGCAGCGTGGCCTCGTCATCGGCCACGGCGGCGATGGTCACGGCGTCGTAGCGATCGTTTTCCAGCGTGTTCAGATCGGCCCCGGCCTGGGCGAGCGCGCGGATGGCGTCGGCCTGCCGGGCGTACGTGGCCACATGCAGGGGCGTGCGGCCGTAGGCGTCGCGGGCGTTCAGATCGGCTTTTGCCGCGATCAGCTTGGTGAGCGCGGGCATGTCGCCCCGCGCCGCCGCCGCATGCAGGCCCTGGTAAGCCGCAGTTTCGGCCGCCGTGGGTGGCACCTGGGCCTGGGTCGGAGTGGCACAGGCCAGTGCGGCGGCCAGGGCGAAAACAAGATTCCACGGCTTCATGGGGGCCTCCGTTGAATGCTCAGCTGCCTGTGGTGGGGCTGGCTTACTTCAGCAAATCCTGCACCTTGGCGATGCCCGCCACCGCGCACTGCTCGTCCAGGTGGCCGCCGGGCGCACCGCCCACGCCCACGGCGCCGATCACTTCGTTGCCCACCTTCACCGGCACGCCGCCGCCCAGCAGCAGATAGCCGGGAATGTTCACCAGGTTGGCGGCCGCGGGGTTCTTCTGCGCGCCTTCCATCATGGCCAGCGTGGTGTTCTTGGCCGATGCCGAGGTGTAGGCCTTGAGGCGGCTGGCTTCCAGTGTGTGGGGGCCCGCGTTGTCGGCGCGATGCACGGCGCGCACGGTGCCTGCACGGTCCACCACGGTGGCAGTCACGGCGTAGCCGTTGGCGGTGCAGGTGGCAACGGTCTGGGCGGCGATCTGCGTGGCCAGGTCCAGCGACATATTCTTTTCCGTGCGCACGCCTTCGGCGCTGGCGGCGGTGGCGATCAGGGACAGGGTGAGGGCGGCGGCTTTGACGAGGGTGCTTTGCATGGTGTTCTCCGGTGTTTGTGACGTCGGTGCCACCCTTTGTGGCGCCGTGGGAGAACTGTAAAAATCGCCGCCGTTTTCAGCCATTCGGGCGGCTACGCGCGGGCCTCCGTAGAACTACGGAAGGCCTTTGCAGGCCGATTCAGGATGCGGCATCCACCAGCGCCGCATACCGCCGGATCAGCTGCGCCAACGACTCGGCCCCCAGCTTGGCGAACAGGTTGGCGCGGTGTGTTTCCACCGTGCGGGGTGAGAGTTCCAGCGCCCGGCCGATTTCCTTGTTGGTGAGGCCCTCGACGATCAGCCCCAGCACCTCGCGCTCGCGGGCCGAGAGCTGCGCAAAACGCTCGCGCGCCTGCTGGTCGGCCTGGTGGCGCTCGCGCGAGCGCACATGCTGGCGCACGGCGTTTTGCAGGGCCTCGATCAGCACCTCGTCGTCCACCGGCTTTTCCAGAAACTCGGCCGCCCCGGTCTTGAACGCGCGGCGGCACATCTCCACCGTGCCGTGGCCGGTGAGCAAAATCACGGGCTGGTCCACGCCCTGCGCCAGCAACTGCTCCAGCACCGTGAGGCCGCTGATGCCGGGCATGCGTACATCGAGCACGATGGCGCCGATGCTGGCGCGGTCAAACCCGGCCATGAAGGACTGCGGGTCGGCCCAGGTCTGCACGCGCAGGCCCACGGTGCTGATGAGCAGCGAGAGGCCCTCGCGCACGGCGGCATCGTCGTCCACCAGGTGGATCAGGGGCGAGAGGGAGGGGGCGCTATCGGTCATCGGTGGGTGGTGCGGCTTGCAGGGTCAGCACAAACTCGGCGCCCCGCTGGGCGGCGGACGGGGGCGTGGCCTCGGGCGCCAGGGCGAGCTGCGCGCCCATGGCCTGCGCCAGGCTTTCGCACAGCGTGAGGCCCAGGCCCAGCCCGCCGGTGCGCGTGGTGTAGAAGGGCTCGAACAGGTGCTGGCGCGCTTCGGGCGGGATGCCGGGGCCGTGGTCGCGCACCGACAGGGTTACCTGCCCGCTTGCCGCGCGCGCCATGCCCAGGCGCAGCTGGCGTTCTGCGGGCGGCACCTGCTCCAGCGCCTGCAGCGCGTTCATCAGCAGGTTGTGGACGATCTGCTGCAGGGCCACAGGCTCGGCCAGCACCGGGGGCAAGTCTGCTGCGGCCAACACTTCGGGCACTACGCCACGCTGCGCCAGCTCGGGCTCCAGCAGGTGCAGCACGTCTTGCACGGCGGTGGGCAGTGCCAGGGGCTGGGCCTGGCCTGCCAGGTCGGGCCGCTCCACCAGACGGCGCAGGCGGCCCACCACGGTGGATGCGCGGCGCGCCTGCTCCACGGCGCGGGCCATGGCGGTCTGTGCGGTGTCGAGGTCGGGCGGGTCGTCGGCCAGCAGGCGCTGGGCGGCCTGCGTGCTGGACAGCAGTGCCGTGAGCGGCTGGTTCAGCTCGTGCGCCATGCCCGCGGCCAGTTCGCCCAGCGTGTTCAGCCGCGCCACCTGGCCCAGGCGCAGCAGCTCTTCGGCCCGCTGGCGCGCCAGGCGCTGGCGCCACAGGGCGCGGCCTGTGGCCCACAGCGCGGCGGTCAGCAGGCACCAGCCCAGCATGCGCCACCAGGGCAGCTCGTGCAGGCCCACGCTGCGGCGGGCCACCACGTCCAGCGGCTGGCTGGCGGCGGCCAGCAGTTTGTGAAAGTCGTAGGTGCGGATGCCGCTGTTAGGAGCGACCTGGCCAGGCTGCACCACAACGGCCGTGCCGCCGTGCTCCAGCGTCACGCGCACCGGGCTGGTGGCCAGGTCCATGGGCCACTCGTCGGTGGGGATGGTGGTGCGCAGGTCGATGTGCAGCGCATAGCTTGTGGGCGTGCCCGCCAGCACCAGGTAGTAACGGCCTGCGGGCAGGTCCAGCCCCGCCATCGCGGCGTGGCCCGTGCGCCGTGATGTGGCCTCGGCCGCTGCCAGCTCGGTCTGCAGCGCGGGCGGCCAGTCGCTGTGGGCCGAGCGCTGCAGCACGGCCAGGATTTGCGGGTACACCGACGGGAGGCGGGGCAGGGGCGATGCCCGTTTGTGCAGGCTGTCCGCTGCAGGGTCTGGCTGCAGCAGCGCCAGTGTGGCCATGATGGCGTCGTGCTGCACCACGCGCTGGCTCAGCAGCCGGTGCACGATGCGTGCGTCGGTCTCAAACGCTGCGTGCAGTTGCTGCAGGCGGTCCACCACCAGCCAGCCGCAACCGATGCAGGCCACCAGCCCCCACAGCAGCAGGCTGGGCAGGTGGGGCATGTGTCGCAACAGGAGGCGCCAGGCTGGGAGCATGCGCGGATTCTGGCATGGGGCTGCGTTGCATCAACGCTGGGTGCACACTCTGGGTGCTCTGTTAAACGGAGCTTAAGGTGGCTCTGGTGTAATTTCAGATTCGCATGTTTGTCGCTCCTTCGCCTACCCACCATGTCCGCTGCATCGCCCGCATCCCACCCCTGGCTTTCACCCCGCAACCTGCTGTGGGCCTCGGTGGCTGTGGCGGTGGTCACCATCGCGCTCAAGACACTGGCCTGGGTGGTCACGGGCTCGGTGGGTTTGCTGTCGGACGCGATGGAGTCGTTTGTGAACCTGGCCAGCGCCATGTTTGCGCTGGCCATGGTGACGGTGGCGCAGCGCCCTGCCGATGACGACCACCCCTATGGCCACCACAAGGCCGAATACTTTTCGTCGGGGTTCGAGGGCATCCTCATCATGGGCGTGTCGGCGGGCATCCTGTGGGCGGCGGGGCACCGCTTGTTTGACCCGCAACCCATCGAGCAGGTGGGCTGGGGCCTGGGTCTGTCGGTGCTCAGCTCGGCCCTGAACGGGCTGCTGGCCTGGGTGATGTTCCGCTCGGCGCGCGAGCATCGCTCCATTGCGCTGGAGGCCGATGCCCGCCACTTGGTCACCGATGTGTGGACCTCGGCCGGTGTGCTGGTGGGTATTGCGGGGGCGGCCCTGACCGGGTGGCTGTGGCTGGATGCGGTAGCGGCGATTGCGGTGGCGCTGAACATCCTGAAAGAGGGCGTAGAGCTGGTCTGGCGGTCGTCCCAGGGCCTCATGGATTCAGCGGTGGAGCCCGAGGTGCAGTCCACCATCGACGCCACGCTGCAGCAGTTTGTGGCGGCCCAGGCGCCGGGTGCCGTGCGGTTCGACCATGTCTCCACACGCCGCGCGGGCCAGCGCCAGTTTGTGGACATGCACCTGCACATGCCCGCCGACTGGACCCTGCGCCACGCCGCCGAACTGCGCGGCCAGGTCGAGCGCGCGCTGATGACGGCCGTGCCGGGCCTGCGCGCCACCATCGAGCTGCTGCCCACCGATGTGGAGGCGCACTTTGACGACCCCCGTGACGATTTGAAGGATGCTGTGAAGTGATCACCGTATTGCAACGTGTGCGCGAAGCGCGTGTGGATGTGGACGGGCAGACCGTGGGCGCCATCGGCGCGGGCCTGCTGGTGCTGGTGTGCGCCGAGCGTGGAGACACCGAGGCCGAGGCCGACAAGCTGCTGGCCAAGATCCTTAAGCTGCGCATTTTTTCGGACGCTGCGGGCAAGATGAACCAGAGCGTGCAGGACATCGATGGACGTGGAGCCTGCGGGGGCCTGCTGCTGGTCAGCCAGTTCACGCTGGCGGCAGACACCACCGGCGGCAACCGGCCCAGTTTTACCCAGGCGGCTGCGCCCGACGAGGGCCGGCGGCTGTATGACTATGTGGTGGCTCAGGCCCGCAAGGCGCATCCCGATGTCGCCACCGGGCAGTTTGCAGCCGACATGCAGGTGCATCTGGTCAACGACGGGCCGGTGACGATTCCGCTGCGCGTGGCGCCTGCGTCTCCCACGTTGCCGGCATGACCCGGTGCTGCGCGTGACCGGGCCCGAGCGCCACCCTGCCGCTCCTGCCCCGCCCTCCGCGGCGCTGTGGATCATGTACCTGTGCCTGCTCTCGGCGTTTTCGCTGAGCCAGGCGTTCCGCACGGTAACCAGCATCATTGCCACCGGGCTGCAGGCAGACTTCGGGATCTCGCCGGATTCGCTGGGCGCGTTTGCAGGGCTTTTCGGGCTGTCGTTTGGCGTTACGCAGTTGCTCATGGGCATTGGCATGGACCTGTACGGCCTGCGCAAAACGGTGCTGACAGCCTTCCCCCTGGCGGTGCTGGGGGCTGCGGTGTCGGCCGCTGCACCCAGCTACGGGTGGCTGATGCTGGGGCAGCTGCTGATCGGGGTGGGGTGCTCGCCGGCGTTTCTGGCCTGCACGGTGTTTATCTCGCGCCACTTTCCAGCACAGCGCTTCGCATTTTTTTCGGGCCTCGGGATGGGCGTGGGTGGGCTGGGCCTGCTCTTCACCGGCACACCGCTGGCCTTCATGGTGCAGCACGGGGGGTGGCGCATGGGCTTTGGGGTGCTTGCGGTGCTTTCGCTGTTGTCGTGGCTGCTGATTTTCTGGAAGGTGCGCGAGCCCGCGCTGCCGCACGCTTCCTCAGACCCGCGCGAATCGTGGGGCCAGGCGGCAGCCCGGTTTGGCACGCTGTTCAGGGTGCCGCACACCTGGGGCATCCTGATCCTGGGCATGACCTGCTATGCGGCGTTTCTGTCATTGCGCGGCCTGTGGCTGGGCCCGCTGCTGATGGAGCGCCACCACTTCTCGCTGGTGGAAAGCGGCAACGTGGCGCTGGTCTTGTCGATGATTTCGGTGGTGGTTCCGGTCGTCTACGGGCGCATGGACCCCGGGGCCACGCACCGGCGCGCCTGGATCACAAGGCTTTCATTGCTCATGGGTGGCCTCTTCGTGCTGCTGGGCCTGTTGCAGCACGCAGCGGCCAGTGTGGCGCTGATTTTCCTCATGGGGTTGCTCTCGGGTTACGGGGTGCTGCAGTACGCTGATGTGCGCTCGTCGTACCCCGCGGAGACGACGGGCCGCGCGCTGTCTCTGTACACGATGTCGATGTTTCTGGGGGTGGCCCTGATGCAGTGGTTCACCGGGGTGGTGGCCACATGGGCACAACATGGCGGGCATGACCCCTACCAGGCGGTGATGGTGTGCATTGCCTGCATGCTGGCCGCGGCCTCCACGGCTTTTCGCCTGTTGCCCCGCTCGCCCCTGCTGCTGCCTGGCGCGCACTGAGGCTGTGCCTGCAGCCGATGGCTCAGGCCCGCAGGAAGAACAGGCCCGCCATCACCAGGCCCGTGGCCACGATGCCCCAGCGCAGCCACGCAGCCGGTATGCGCCGCGCCACCCGCGCGCCCCCGTAGCCGCCCGCCGTGGCGGCCACCATCATCATCAGCGCCTGCGGCCACAGCACCACGCCGCCAGCGGCGTAGATGGCCACGGCAATGGCGGTGAGCAGGGCCGACACCCAGTTCTTGAGGCCGTTCATGGCGTTCAGGTTCGTCTGCCCCAGCAGGCCGAACAACGCCAGCAGCAAGATACCCAGCCCGCCGTTGAAGTAACCACCGTAGGCCGCCACCGCCAGGATGCCCACGGTGGCCTTGGCCGTGGACGGCTTGCCACCCGCGAGCAACTTGCGCAGCTGCGGCCCGAAGGCGAACAGCGCCGTGGCCGCCAGCAGCAGCCAGGGCACCACGCGGCGGAAGGTGGCATCGGGCGTGACCAGCAGCAGAGCCGCACCGGCCGCGCCGCCCAGCAGCGATAGCACCACCAGCAAACGCATCGACAGGCCCGGCGGCGGGGCGGTGTCCTCCCGAAAGCCCCAGGCCCCCGCCATGTAGCCCGGCAGCAGCGCTACGGTGCCCGTGGCATTGGCCACCACAGGGGGAACGCCGGTGAAGACGAGCGCAGGCAGGGTCAGAAAGCTGCCGCCTCCGGCAACGGCGTTCAGGGCGCCGGCCATGAAGGCGGCCGCGAGCAGCAGGGCGATTTCGGTCATTTTCTCGGGGTCGGAAGGGGGGGCGCCCCACCACGATGGCGCCCGGGTTGAAGCATTCGTCTGATCTTAGGTGTGCAAGACCCCTGTTTTGCCCACCATTACATACAAAAAAGGTTGCACTGATGTGCTGTGTGATACGGCCCTGCGGCCCGCGCTGGCCCTCTGCAGCCAAGCCTGGGGGGCCGCTGGCTAGCGGGCGTAGGGGTCTGCGTAACCCAGCTCTTGCAGGATGGCGGTTTCGTAGTCTTCCATCTCCTGCGCATCCGCCTCGCTGGTCTCGTGGTCCCACCCTTGTGCGTGCAGCGTGCCGTGCACCAGCATGTGGGCGTAGTGCTCTTCCAGGCTCTTGTTCTGCTCCTTCGCCTCGCGCTCGATCACGGGGGCGCACAGCACCAGGTCGGCGGTCACCACGGGCTCCTGGGCGTAGTCGAACGTGAGCACGTTGGTGGCGTAGTCCTTCTTGCGGTACTCACGGTTGAGCTGCTGGCCTTCTTCAGCACCCACGATGCGCACGGTGATTTCGGCATCCGCGGCCAACGCGTGGCGAATCCAGCGTGTGACCTTGTGGCGGGGCAGCACGGCACGGTGGGCGGCCACGGCGTCAAAGGAGCCGAATTGCAGAGACAGGGCGAGTTGGTTCAAAGGCATTTGGAGTGTTTTTGGCCTCTGGCGCTTGGTGGATAAGCGCAAGCAGCTATGAAAATAGGAGTTAAGTCTGCGAGGCTATTCGCGCACACGCGCTGCCGTCGCACGGCGGGGGGCGTCATAGGCGTCCACGATGCGGGCCACCAGCGGGTGGCGCACCACGTCGGCGCTAGTGAAGTGGGTGATGGAGATGCCCTTCACACGCTTGAGCACGCGTTCAGCATCAATCAGGCCGCTCAGGTTGCCCTTGGGCAGGTCGATCTGGCTCACGTCACCCGTCACCACCGCCTTGGCGCCAAAGCCGATGCGGGTGAGGAACATCTTCATCTGCTCGGGGGTGGTGTTCTGCGCCTCGTCCAGGATGACGAACGCGTTGTTCAGTGTGCGCCCGCGCATGAAGGCCAGCGGCGCGATCTCGATGGCGTTGCGCTCGAAGGCCTTTTGCACCTTGTCATGCCCCATCAGCTCGTACAGCGCGTCGTACAGGGGGCGCAGATACGGGTCCACCTTCTGCGCCAGGTCACCGGGCAAAAAGCCCAGGCGCTCGCCAGCCTCCACCGCCGGGCGGGTCAGCACGATGCGCTGCACGCTGCTGCGCTCCAGCGCGTCCACCGCACTGGCCACGGCGAGATACGTCTTGCCGGTGCCGGCAGGGCCGATGCCGAAGGTGATGTCGTGCGTGGCAATGTTCTGCAGGTACAGGTTCTGCGTGGGGGTGCGCCCGCGCAGGTCGGCACGGCGGGTGTTGAGGATGATGGCGTCGTCTGGCGCCTCCAGCAGCTCGCTGTCGCCCGCCAGCATCAGCTGGATGTAATCCTCGCCAATCGGCCGCTCGGCCATTTCATACAGGGCCTGCAGCAGCTCCATCGCCTGTGTGGCCTTGGCCTTGGGGCCGTCAATCTTGAACTGCTCATGCCGGTGCGCAATGCTCACCTGCAAGGCCACCTCGATGGTGCGCAGGTGCGCATCGGCCGGGCCGCACAGGTTGGTGAGCCGGGTGTTGTTGTGGGGGGTGAAGGTGTGGCGCAGGATCACGCGGATAATTCCAGTCAGGCAACCGAAAAACGGCAAGAAGACGGCGCCGCGCGTCATGCCCGCGTCGCCAAAGGACATCAATGATAGGCAAATTGACCGGCACCCTGCTGGAGAAGAACCCCCCCGAGGTGCTGCTGGACTGCCACGGCGTGGGCTACGAGGTGAACGTGCCCATGAGCACCTTCTACAACCTGCCCGCCGTGGGCGAGCGCGTGAGCCTGCTCACCCAGTTCATTGTGCGCGAGGACGCACAACTGCTGTACGGCTTTGCCACCGCGCCCGAGCGCCAGGCGTTTCGGGAGCTGATCAAGATTTCTGGCGTGGGACCACGCACGGCGCTGTCCATCCTGAGCGGCATGGGCGTGAGCGATCTGGCGCAGGCGATCTCGCTGCAGGAGGCGGGGCGCCTGGTGAAGGTGCCGGGCATCGGCAAGAAAACGGCCGAGCGGCTGCTGCTGGAGCTCAAGGGCAAGCTGGGCGCCGACATGGGCGCCGTGCGTGGCGCCGCCACCAGCGATGCGCAGGCGGATATCCTGCAGGCGCTGCTGGCCTTGGGATACAACGACAAGGAAGCGGCGGCGGCGCTCAAGGCACTGCCCGCGGAGGTGGGGGTGAGCGAGGGGATCAAGATGGCGCTGAAGGCGCTGGCGAAATAGCAGCGCAGCGCGTTGCAGTGTTCAGTGAGAATGGGTGCGAACCAGGGGGTGAAGATGAAAAGCAGATTGTCGGAATGCGTGGTGGCGGTATTTGCAGCAGTGGCGGCGGCCCTGCTGGTGGGTTGCGGTGGTGGCCAGGAGGCGGGTGTGACGTCTTCGAGCCCGGTGCTGCTGGTGGATGGCTGGGTGCAGCCCGACACTGCGGACCAGGGGGTTTCGAATGTCAAGGCACGTAGCGCCGTGGCGTCGCCACCCGAACCTGCACGGGTGAGCCTGGGAGCGCTGGCAGATGCCAAGGTGGCTCAGGCCGCTGGGGGTGTCGGCCCGCGCCAGGTAGGTATCGCGCGCGATGTGGTGGCTACCCATGCGGCCGAGCAGACTCTGCAGCACATGCAGTGGAAGGCCGGTTCGAACGGCGGGCTGGTGGCGGCCATCAGCTTTACCGCAGAGGGAGCCCACGGCCTGCGTCTGGGGGTGGTGGCGCGGCAGTTACCTCCCGGCGCCGTGCTGCGTTTTTACCGCCAGACGGATCCGGGCTCCGTGTTCCAGATATCCGGGCAGGATGTTTTGCAGAGCATCCAGCGCAATGCGCAAGCCGCAGAGACCGGTCTGGATGCGCGCACCTGGTGGAGCCCCGATCTGGGTGCCGACGAAGTGACCCTGGAGCTTGAGGTGCCTGCGGGCACCCGGGTGGGTACGCTGGACTTTTCCGTGCCGCGCGTCTCGCACATCTACGAAAACCTGGCGATACCTACGGAGGAAGAGTTTTCCGCGAAGATCAACGAATCGGCGTCTTGCCACCTGGATGCCAGTTGCCAGGATGCTTATGCAAACCAGCGCAACGCCGTGGCCCGCATGATTTACACGTCGGGGGGCAGCACCTATGTGTGCACCGGCACCCTGCTCAATGACAACCAGTCCTCGGGAACACCTTATTTTCTGACAGCGAACCACTGCATTTCCACGCAGGCCGAGGCCTCTTCGCTGCAAACCGACTGGTTCTATCGGGCGCCAACCTGCAACTCGCGGACGTTGTCAAGCGCTACCACCAAGCGGTTCAATGGCGCTGCACTGCTCTACACCACCACCGCAACAGACATCACGCTGCTCCGGTTGAACGACACACCGCCAGCGGGCGTGTTCTTCGCAGGCTGGGATGCCAGCGTCCAGTCCATCGGCACACCCGTGGTGGGCTTGCACCACCCCAGGGGTGACCTTCTCAAGATGAGCATCGGCGACGTGAACAGCTATTCGTCGTGTGCTGCAACAAGTGGCACGCAGTTCCAGTGCAGCGGCACCACGGGCAACTTCTACCGCGTGATCTGGAACCAGGGCACGACCGAAGGCGGCAGCAGTGGATCGGCGATCTTCAAGGGCGGCACGCACGTCATCGGTACTCTGTATGGAGGCAGCGCAAGCTGTTCTGCCATCACCGCGCCGGAGTTCTATGGACGCTTTGACATCGCGTACAACGATGGCCTCAAGAACTGGCTCGCAGCGGGAACCAGCGCGCAGGCGCGTACAGCGATCTACCGGTTTTTCAACATCCAGACGGGCGCCCATTTTTTCACGTCCAGCGCGGCTGAACGCGATTACGTCATCGCCACCTATCCGCAGTTCCAGTACGAGAACATAGCTTTCTATGCATACCCGCAGCCCACGGCCGGGCAGAGTGCTGTGTACCGCTTCTTCAACCTGTCCAACAGCGCACACTTTTATACGATCAGCCAGGGCGAGAGCGACTTTGTGCGGGCGAACTATCCGGTCTTCAAGTACGAAGGGCCCATCTGGTATGCGCAGACCACTGCGGGCAATGCCGCCATCCCCGTCTACCGTTTTTACAAGCCTGACAAAGGCACCCACTTTTACACGGTCAACGCCGCCGAGCGGGACTATGTGATCGCGAACTACAGGGACTTCAATTACGAAGGTGTGGCCTACCACGCCTGGACCAGCCGGTAGAACACCAGAGATCCTTCAACGGCAGCATCCAGCGCATGACCATCCAGACCGACGACTTCACCCCCGCCCCGCCAAGCGCGTCATCTCGGCCGCCCCCGCTTCGCCCCAGGAGGAGGCGATCGAGCGGGCCCTGCGCCCCAAGCTCCTGCAGGAGTACGTGGGCCAGGCGAAGGCGCGCGAGCAGCTGGAGATCTTCATCGGCGCGGCGAGGAAGCGGGGCGAGGCGCTGGACCATGTGCTGCTGTTTGGCCCGCCGGGCCTGGGCAAGACCACGCTCTCGCACATCATTGCGGCTGAGCTGGGGGTCAACCTGCGCCAGACCAGTGGCCCTGTGCTCGAAAAGCCCAAGGACCTGGCAGCGCTGCTGACCAATCTGGAGAAGAACGATGTTCTTTTCATTGACGAGATCCACCGCCTCTCGCCTGTGGTGGAGGAAATCCTCTACCCCGCGCTGGAGGACTACCAGATCGACATCATGATCGGCGAGGGGCCTGCGGCGCGCAGCATCAAGCTCGACCTGCAGCCCTTCACCCTGGTGGGCGCCACCACACGTGCCGGCATGTTGACCAACCCGCTGCGCGACCGCTTTGGCATCGTGGCGCGGCTGGAGTTCTACACGGCCGAGGAACTGGCGCGCATCGTCAAGCGCAGCGCGGGGCTGCTCAATGCTCCGATGGATGAAGAAGGCGGCTTTGAGATCGCCCGCCGCTCGCGCGGCACACCGCGCATTGCCAACCGGCTGCTGCGCCGCGTGCGCGACTACGCCGAGGTCAAGGGCGACGGCCGCATCACCAAATCGATTGCCGACAAGGCATTGGCCATGCTGGATGTAGACCCGCAGGGCTTTGACGTGATGGACCGCAAGCTGCTGGAGGCGGTCATCCACCGCTTTGATGGCGGCCCCGTGGGGCTGGACAACATTGCCGCCAGCATCGGGGAAGAGGCAGGCACCATTGAAGACGTGATTGAGCCCTACCTCATCCAGCAGGGCTTTTTGCAGCGTACCCCGCGCGGGCGCATTGCCACGCTGGCGGCCTTCCGCCACCTGGGGGTGGCGCCACCCAAGGCGGCGGGCGGGCTCTTCTCTGATTGATCAAAAAAAGGCACGGCACATGACACCCGGAACATCCCTCGCACTTTGGATTTTCTTGTGAACAGGCGCCGCTGGGCCTTGGCGCTGGGCGCAGCAGCACTGGTGGTGGCTGCCGCAGTGGGTGCAATGGCGCTGCGGGGGCCGCAGGTCGATGCCCTGTTGGTGCAGTCGGCGCCGCTGGTGCGCACACTGCAGTTTTCGGCGCGCGTGGCCACGTTGTCGCGCGTCGAGGTGGGCAGCACCATCACCGGCCGCGTGGCCCAGGTGCGGGTGGCAGAAGGCGCACAGGTGCGACAGGGCGACGTGCTGGTGCAGCTCGAACCGGATGAGCTGCACGCTGCACTGGCGCAGGCGCAGGCTTCCGAGCGCCAGGCGCAGGCGCGCCTTGCGGGCCTGCGCAGCAGCGGCCGTAGCGCCGCCCAGGCAGCGCGCGCGCAGGCCGATGCCACCCTGCAGGCGGCGAGCGCCAACCTGGCGCGGGTGCGGCAGCTGGTGGCCCAGGGGTTCTACAGCGCCGCGCAGCTCGATGAGGCGCAGCGCGCCGTCGAGGTGGCCCGGGCGCAGCAGGTGAGCGCGCAGGCGCAGGTCCAGGCCAACGCCGATGCGGGCACCGATGTGGTCCAGGCGCAGGCGCAGCTGGCGCTGGCCCAGGCGGCGATCGTGGCGGCCCAGGCCCGCCTGGCACAGACTACGCTGTTAGCCCCGGCCGATGCCCGCGTGCTGGTGCGCGACGTTGAGCCCGGGCAGATCGTGCAGCCTGGCAAGGCCCTGCTCAGCCTGGCGCTGGCCGGGCCCACCCAGCTGGTGGCCCAGGTGGACGAACGTTTTCTGGACCAGTTGCTGCCGGGCCAGAAGGCCTTGGTGGTGGCCGATGCCTTTGCGGGCCAGCGTTTTGCCGCGCGCGTGCTCACCATTGCACCGGCGGTGGATGCCCAGCGCGGCGCCATCGAGGTGAAGTTTGCACTGGAGCAGCAGGCTCCCGCCTTCCTGCGCGAAGACATGACCTTGTCGGTCGAGGTGGAGACTGCGCGGCGCGAGCGTGCTCTGGTGCTGCCGCAGGCGGCGCTGCGGGGTGCGGTGGTGGGTGACCAGGCGACCGTGCTGGTGCTGCAGGAGGGGCGCGCACAGGCCCGCCCTGTGCGGCTGGGCCTGCGCACACTGGACGCAGCGGAGGTGCTCGACGGCCTGGCCGAGGGCGACACCGTGCTGCGCGGCGGCGCCGTGCAGGCGGGCGACCGCGTGCGAGCCCGCACGGTGGTCTGGTCCGCAGGTTCGGCCACCGCCGTTTCCAACGCCCCGGGGGGCGATGCGGGCTCCGCATTGACCAACGCCATGGGCCGTTGAGCATTCCGCCATGCTGATCTGGCCCGGCTTCGAGTTGCGTGTGGCGCTGCGCTTTCTGCGCGAGGGGCGCATGCAGACCGTACTCATCATCGTGGGCGTGGCGGCGGGTGTGGCGGTCATTGCCTACATCTCGGCGTTGATCAACGGCCTGCAATCGAACACCCTGGCCAAGACGCTGGGCGCCCAGGCGCACATCACTCTGAGGGCGCCCGACGATCTCGTCACACCCGCAGCCCCCGCATTGCCCGGCACCGCTCTGCTTTCCGAAACCCAGCCGCGCGCGCAGCGCCTGCGGTCCGTCGCCAACTGGCAGGCGCTGGTGCCGCTGCTCGAGCGCTTGCCCGAAGTCGCCGGGGTGTCGCCCATGGTCTCGGGCTCAGGCCTGGCGCTGCGCGGCGAGGCGTCGCAGGCGATTGCCCTGATGGGCGTGGACCTGGATCGCTATGACCGCGTGGTGGGGCTGCGCTCCAAGGTGGTCAGTGGCACGGCGCGGCTGGCACCGGGCGAGGCCATCGTGGGGCGCGAGCTCGCGAACGATCTGGGTGTGCGCGTGGGCGACCGCCTCACGGTGCAGACCGGCGGTGCGGGCGGCACGGTGAGTGATTCGGTGCGCGTCACCGCGCTGGTGGACCTGGGCGTGAAAGACCTGAACCGGCGCACCGTGATCGTGCCGCTGCGCGCGGCCCAAAGCCTGCTGGCGCTGCCGGGTGGCGCCAGCCAGCTCGACTTGACCTTGAAGGACGTGTGGGTGGCCCAGACCCTGGCGCGCGCGTTGCAGACCCAGTTCCCCTACAAGATCGAGAGCTGGCAGGAGAGCAATGCCCAGCTGGTGTCTGCGCTCAACGCGCAATCCATCAGCACCTCCATCATCCGGGGCGTGGTGTTGGCCGTGGTGGTGCTGGGTATCGCCAGTGTGCTGGTGGTGTCGGTGGTGCAAAAGGGCCGCGAGATCGGCATCCTGCGCGCCATGGGCGCCACGCGCGGTCAGGTGCTGCGCGTATTTTTGGTACAGGGCGCCGTGGTGGGGGCGCTGGGCTCGGTGTTGGGCCTGCTGCTGGCGGTGGCGCTGATCTGGGTGTTCACGCATTTTGTGCGCGGCTCGGATGGCATGCCGCTGTTTTCCATCGCGCTGCCACTCGCAATGGCGCTGCAGATTGCGCTGATCGCGTCGGTGTGCGGTGTGCTGGCGGCCGTGGCACCTGCGCGGCGCGCAGCGGCGCTGGACCCGGCACAAGCCATCAGGATGTAGTGATGAGACACCCCCCTGTGCGGCTGCGCCGCTTCCCCCCGCTCTCGCAGTGCTGCGCACTGCGGGCAGGGGGACGCCCCCAGCGCGGCGGGGCGGCCCTTGCGCGGGGGCCGCTGGCCTTGGCTGCGCCGGTTTCGTGCGCCACGAACGGTACGCAGCACAGTGGATTGCGAAGATGTTGATCGCGCTCGACGCCGTGCGTAAAAGCTACAACGTCGGCCGCCCCAGCGAGGCCGAGGTGCTGCACGGCATCGACCTGCAGGTGCGCCGGGGCGAGTTCATCGCGCTGATGGGGCCTTCGGGCTCGGGCAAGAGCACGATGCTCAACATCCTGGGCCTGCTCGAACGCATGACGACTGGCAGCTATCTGCTGGACGGCGAGGCGGTGCAGGACCTGGACGACGCGGCGCTCACGCTGCGCCGGCGCAGCACGCTGGGCTTTGTTTTTCAGTTCCACCACCTGCTGCCTGCTTTCTCCGCGCTGGAGAACGTCACGCTGCCGGCCCTCATGGCCGAAGGCCGCGTCAGTGCAGCCCACCGCGAGCATGCCCGCAGCCTGCTCGACGCCGTGGGCTTGGCCCGGGCCATGGACAAGCGTCCCGCAGAGCTGTCGGGCGGCATGCAGCAGCGCGTGGCCATTGCGCGGGCGCTGGTCATGAACCCGCCGCTGGTGCTGGCCGATGAGCCCACGGGCAACCTCGATACAGCTTCGTCGGCCGAGGTGTTTGCGCTGCTGCGCCGTATCCATGCCGAGCGCGGAACGAGTTTTGTGGTGGTCACCCATGACCCCCGCCTGGCCGCGCGCTGCGACCGGCTGGTGGAGCTGATCGACGGGCGCATTGCCCGCGACGAAGCCATCACCGAAGGCGTGGAGCCGGTCCCGCACCGGTAGGCGCAAGCAGTTTTGCTACTGAATTAATAGCTGCTGGCGCTTATGGTGAAAGTGCTGGAGACCGATTTGACTGAAAATCAGGAAGAGCGCGCCGCCGTGCCCGGTGCGACGCTCGGGGCCACGTCCCGGGGCACGGGCGTGCGCCTGTCTCCGGCCGTGTGCGTGGCCTGCGCGGCGATGGCAGGCGACGCTGCCTGGTGTGCCAGCCACCCGCCGACGATCAATGCCTGTGCAGCGTAATAGGTGGACAGCACCCACACCTGCGCCATCGGCAGCGGCATCACGAAGCGGTTGGTGGCCAGCAGCGAATCGCTGAGCATGAAGAACCCGGCGCCGATGGCCACCAGCAGCGAAGGGGTGTCGCGCAGCGCGGTGGCCCGCCCGATGGCCTGGGCGGCCATCAGCGCGATCACCAGCACGTAGGCGGCCACGGGGGCGCGCAACGCAGGCGGCAGCCCCCCGCCCACAAAAAGGCATACATCGCCGCGCCCACCCCCAGCGTGGCGACCAGTGCGCCCCGGTGCGGAAACCACGCCTGACCGCTCTTGAACAGCGCCACGTAAAACAGGTGCGCCACCAGAAAACTCACCAGGCCGGGGATGAAGAAGCCCTGGAACATGAGGAACACATCCCCCGCCAGCGACCCGGCCAGCGCGGCCAGCAGAAGCCACAGGGTTTTGGAGTTAAATCGGCTGCTGGCGCTTGATGGATATGCGCTAGCAGCTACCAAAACAAGAGCAATCACCATCGTCAGCGGCTTGAACAACCAGTACCACTGCGTGAGCCCCAGCGCGCTGGAGGCGGTGGCCAGCGCGCCGCTTTGCAGCATCAGCGCCATCGGCATGCCAATGCGCCCCTGCATCACCGCGCCCAGCGCCCACTGGCTGACCAGCAGCACCGCAAACCACACGGCGCTGTGCGCGAGTGGCGCCGCATCGGCCTGCCACAAAAAGGCCGCCACGCCTGTGAGGATGAGCGCAAACTGCACCAGCGCAAACCGCTGCACCACGCGCGACATGGGCGGGTGGTACAGCTGCATCTGCGCCATGCTGAAGGCGGGCTTGGGAAACCGCTCTGCCACATCGGCCGGGCGCCAGCCCGGTGGCTTGATCCACACCCGCAGCTTGTCTGCCCAGCTGCGCGCATGCCAGCTGTCGTGCGCGAGGCCCGCGTACACCTGCGCGTTGGCCCACAGCGGGTCCCAGCTGTTGAGCAGGCCGCGCGTGCCGTACACGCATTTCTCCTACGCGTCCTCGTCCTTGAAGGTGCCGAACATCCGGTCCCACACGATCAGGACGCCGCCGTAGTTCTTGTCCAGGTAGGCGTCGTTCACTGCGTGGTGCACCCGGTGGTTGCTGGGGCTGCAGAACCAGCGGTCGAACCAGCCGAGCCTGCCCACCTGCTCGGTGTGCACCCAGAACTGGTAGAGCAGGTCGATGAGCGCCACCACAGCAAACACCAGTGGCGGCACGCCCGCCAGCGCCATGGGCACATAAAAAATCCAGCCCAGCAATGCGCCTGAGCTGGTCTGCCGCAGCGCGGTGCTGAGGTTGTAGTCCTGACTCTGGTGGTGCACCGCGTGCGCGGCCCACAGCACCGCTGATTCATGCCCCATGCGGGGCAGCCAGTAGTAGCAGAAGTCGTAGAACACCAGTGCCAGCAGCCAGCCGGGCAGGCTGGTCCAGAACGCATCGTTGCGCCACAGCGCCACATGCTCGAACAGGGCCGTGTAGATGCCGATGCGCAGCAGCCGGGTGAACACGGCACTGGTCTGGCTCAGCATGCCCAGACTGATGCTGCTCACGGCATCGGCCAGGCGGTAGGTGTTGCGCTGGCGCTTGTAGCCAATGGCCAGTTCAATGGCGATCAGCAAAAAGAAGACGGGGGTCGCAAGGACAATGATCTGGCTGGGGCTCATGGAGGACACCAAAAAAGTCCACCGATTCTTGCCCCAATCAGGTCAGCGCGCCTCTGGCATCAACCCTGATGATGCGCTCCACCACACCGTCCAGCAAACCGCCGCGCACGCCGATCAGGAAGTCGTGCAGATTCACCGTGGGGTCGCAATGGCCGGGAATGAGCCAGAGCATGTGCCCCAGGCTGGGCAGGCGGGCCTCGGGGTCGGCCGCGTAGAGCAGGCCGTGCTCGTCGCCGCCGTTGGCATAGCGCAGGGCGCGGCCCTCGGACAGCAGCGCCACGGTGGGCAGGCCCGAGTCGATGGCGTGGCTCTTGTGGCCCGCGTCACACACCGCGTGGGTGTCGCGCACCGACACCACCTGGGTCTTGATGAAGAGGGCGTGTTCAAACACGGGTTGGGCGGGCTCGCGCTCGTTGCGCGCGTAGTCGGCGTCCATGAACAAAAACGAGCCCGCCTGCAGCTCGCCAAACACGCCGCTGGCGGCCTCGTGCACTAGCGTGCCGGTGCCAGAGCCGGTGATCAGCGGCACGGGCAGTCCGGCGGCTTCGATGAGCTGGCGCGTGTGGTCTGCCGCGCGCACCACGGCCGCAATGGTCTCGCGCCGGCCCACGCTGCTAGCCAGGTGCTGGGCGCGGCCGTGGTACGCCTGCAGGCCCGCAAACCGCAGGCGGGGGCTGCGGGACACGGCCAGCGCCAGCGGCACGGCGGCTTCGCCCGGCGGCACACCGCAGCGGCCCTGGCCCACGTCGATCTCCACCAGCACGTCGATGCCCGCATCGCTGCCGGATTGCGCCATGGCTTCGGCCAGGCGCTCAATGCCCTCTGCATGGTCCACGGCCACGCCCAGGCGCCCGCCGCGTGCCGCCAGCTGCGCGGCCAGCCGCGCCACGCGGTGCAGTTTGGGCATGGCAATGATCTGGTTGGTGATGGTGATGTCATGCACGCCACCGGCGGCCAGCGCCTCGGCCTCGGCCACCTTCTGCACACACACGCCCTGGGCGCCTGCGCGCTGCAGTTGCAATGCCAGCTCGGCGCTTTTGTGCATCTTGGCGTGGGGGCGCCAGCGCACCTGGTGCTTGCGTGCAAAGTCGGCCATGCGCTGGATGTTGCGGTCCATGGCGTCCAGGTCCACCACGGCGGCAGGGGTGTCGATCTGGTCGACCCGCTGGCCAATGGTCATCTGCAAGGCTTCAGGCGTGGTTTTCATCGCGCAGCACGATCTGTTCAAGATGTTGGGTGTCTGCCCAACCCACCAGGGTCAGGCCGTCGGGCGTCCACAGCAGGCGGTTGATGGCGGCGTTGGCCAGTTGCCAGGTGCGCGGCGCCTGGATGTCCTGGCGGGTGGCTAGGCGGTACAGCACGTCGAGCACGCCGCCATGCGCCACCATCACCACCTGCTCGCCCACATGCTGCTGCGCCAGGGTGGTCACGGTGTGTTCGATGCGGTCACGCAAGGTGACAAGGGACTCGCCGCCTTCGGGGGTGTAGTGGGGGTCGCGCTTGCGCCAGCGCAGTGCGTCCTCGGGCAGCTCGGCCTCGATTTCGGCAAACGTGCGGCCCTGGAAGTGCCCGAAGCTGCGTTCGCGCAGGCCGGGCTCCGTCATTAAAGGCGCGCCGGTGGTGCGGGCCACGGCCTGGGCGGTGGCATGGGCGCGTCGCAGGTCGCTGGTGTAGATGGCTGCAATCGGCTCGCCCCCCAGGGCCTGCGCGACCTGGGCGGCCTGCCACAGGCCGGTGTCGTTGAGCGGAATGTCCAGGTGGCCCTGGATGCGGGTGTCCACGTTCCAGGCGGTTTCGCCGTGGCGGATGGCAACGATGCGGGTGGCGTGCATGCAGCGGGTGAATGTGACAGGAGTCTTAGCGTGCCGGAGGAACCAGCGGAAGGCGCACCTGCCGTGGCCCCTGGGGCGGTTGGGGAAAGCCGTTGAGTGCCGCGTCGAACAGCACGCCATAGACGGCCGGGTCGCTCACCCACACGTCTTCGTGCACGGCCGAGGTCTCGTACACCACGGCCTGGGTCCGCGCATCGCGCATCAGGACGCTGACCGTGCGCCGGTACAGGGGTGTGGGCGCCCCAAAGCGCAACATGCCATGCACGCCCCAGCCCCGGCCGTACCAGCCGCCCATGCCCCAGTGGTCGGGGCCGTAGGGATCATGGCGCTGCACGGTGTCGGCCTGCACACCCAGCTGCACCAGCAGGCGGGGCGCGGCATCGTCGCGCTGCAGGCCCGCGCGGGCCAGGGCCTGCTCGACCAGCGTGGCGATGGCGTCAAACGATGGGGCCTGCTGCGAGGGCAGGCGCTCGATGCGGTACGTGGCGGGGGCCGGCGCGGCCGCCAGGGTCGAGAAGCTCTGCACCCGGCCTTCGACCACGCGGGTGGTGCTGCAGCCTGCGAGCAGGGCGGCTGTGAGGCCCAGGAGCAGGGCGGGAATCCATCGGCGTTGCGTCATGGTCAGAGCCTCCTGAAAAAAGGTTCTCCGGCAGAGCGCCGCTGCTCTGCCAAGGTTCACGACAGCTGCACCACCTGCACGCCGGGCAGCGAAGGCGACGGCGCCACAAACTCTTCCTTGTCAAACGCCTTGTCGCCGTCTTCGCTGGCAATGCCCGTGGCCCTGGCGTTCTTGAAGTCGTACAGGCTGCCGTCCAGCAGGTGCGAGGGCACCACGTTCTGCAGCGCGTTGAACATGTTCTCCACCCGGCCGGGGAAGCGCTTTTCCCACTCGCGCAGCATCTCGCCCACCTGCTTGCGCTGCAGGTTCTCCTGGCTGCCGCACAGGTTGCAGGGGATGATGGGGAAGTTGCGGTGCGCGGCCCAGCGGGCGGTGTCTTTCTCGGCCACGTAGGCCAGCGGGCGGATCACCACATGTTTGCCGTCGTCGCTCACCAGCTTGGGGGGCATGCTCTTCATCTTGCCGCCAAAGAACATGTTGAGCAGCAGCGTCTGCAGGATGTCATCGCGGTGGTGGCCTAGCGCGATCTTGGTGCAGCCCAGCTCATCGGCCACGCGGTACAGAATGCCCCGGCGCAGGCGGCTGCACAGGCTACAGGTGGTCTTGCCCTCGGGGATCAGCTTCTTGACGATGCTGTAGGTGTCTTCGTTCTCGATGTGGAAGGGCACGCCGGTGCTGGCCAGGTACTCGGGCAGCACATGCTCGGGAAAGCCCGGCTGTTTCTGGTCCAGGTTGACGGCCACCAGGTCAAAGTGGATGGGCGCGCGGGCCTTGAGCTTGAGCAGGATGTCCAGCAGCGCATAGCTGTCCTTGCCGCCGGACATGCACACCATCACCTTGTCGCCTTCTTCGATCATGTTGAAGTCGACGATGGCCTTGCCCACTTCGCGGCACAGGCGCTTTTCCAGCTTGTGGGTTTCGCGCTCAATCTTCATGCGGGCGGCGCCGCTGGTGGCTTCGGTGCTTTCCTCCGTCCAGCCAGTGGATTGGGCTGAGTTTGGGGCTTCATTCAATACTGCGCTCATAGGGTCACCACTGTCCTGTCTCAATGCGAATGGCCACTTCGCAGTCGTCAAAAATTTCGAGTTTGGCAATCTTCACCCGCACGCCCAGCACGCCGGGCAGTTGCATCAGGCGGTTGGCCAGCTTGCCGATCAGGCTCTCCAGCAGGTTCACATGCTCGGCCGTGCACTCGTCGATGATGATCTGGCGCACACGGCGGTAGTCCAGCACATGGCCGATGTCGTCGTCGCGCGGGGCCAGCGGCTGCACGCCCAGGCTCAGTTCGGCATCGACCTGGATGGGCTGGGGGTCGGTCTTTTCGTGGTCGAGGATGCCCAGGTTGGCGTCAAAGCGCAAACCGGTGAGCGTGAGGATCTGGGTGCCTGCAGCGGTGGTCATGAAAAGGTCCTGGGGCGAACAACGGGCGTTCACATCAACGAAAAATCGCGGTCAAACTTCATCAGGTGCTGGCCGCCATCGACCAGCAGCGTGGTGCCGGTGATGGAGCGGTTCTCCAGCGCGAATTTGACCGTAGCGGCCACGTCCTCGGCGGTGGACGAGCGGCCCAGCGGGGAGAGCGCGTGCAGTTGCGCGAACTTTTCGTCGCTGAGCATGTGGCTGGTCAGCGTGAGGCCCGGCGCCACGCCCACCACCCGCACGCGCGGCGCGAGGGCCATTGCCAGCATGGTGCCGGCGGCCTCCAGCGCCGCCTTGGAGAGCGTGTAGCTCATGAAGTCGGGGTTCTGGTTCCAGAGCTTCTGGTCCAGCAGGTTGACCACGGCGCCCTGCGCGTCGGCCTCGCCGGCAGCCACGCGGTCGGCCACATGCTGGTGCAGCGCCTGCGCCAGCAGCACCGGCGCGGCGGTGTTGCTGCGCAGGTGCTTTTCGAGCGCGGCAAAACCAAAGGTGGCGGCGTTGTCATGCTCGAACAACGAGGCGCTGTTGACCACCGCATCCACACGGCCAAAGTGCGCCACCACGCGGGGCAACAGGCCGCGCACCGCAGCCTCATCCTCAAAATCAGCATCAAAATGGGCGCTAGCGCTTGTCAGTTGAGCGCAAGCAGCTACCGTATCGATAGCGTCCTGCTCGGACGATCGGTAGTGCACCGCCACCTGCCAGCCACCCGCCGCCAGGGCCAGCGCAATGCTGCGGCCCAGGCGCTTGGCAGCGCCTGTGACCAGAACGGTGCGTGGGTGGGAGGGAGTTGGCATGTGGGCTGGGAGACAATGCGGGCCGTGACCCAAAGACCCGACAGTTTAACGACCGCCCTGCACCTGCACATCACCCAGGCCATTGCCGCCGAGGGCGGATGGCTGGGTTTTGACCGCTTCATGGCCTTGGCCCTGTACACGCCCGGCCTGGGCTACTACGCCAACGATTCCACCAAATTCGGCGCCATGCCCGAGTCCGGCAGCGACTTTGTGACCGCGCCCGAGATGACTCCCCTGTTCGGCCATACGCTGGCCGTGCAGGTGGGCGAGGCCCTGGCGCAGACCGGGACCGACGAGGTCTGGGAGTTTGGCGCGGGCTCCGGCGCGCTGGCGCTGCAGCTGCTGGAAACGCTGGGCGACCAGGTGCAGCGCTACACCATCGTCGATCTGTCGGGCAGCCTGCGCGCGCGCCAGCAGGCCAGACTGGTGGCGCATGCCCACAAGCTGCGCTGGGTGGATGCTTTGCCCGAAAAGTTCAGCGGGGTGGTGGTGGGCAACGAGGTCCTGGACGCCATGCCCGTGCAGCTGCTCGCGCGCCACGGCGGGCAGCATGGCGGCAAAGACGGTGATGGTTGGCATGAGCGCGGCGTGGTGGTACAGGACGACGGCAGCTTTGCCTGGGCCGACCGCCCCACCGACCTGCGCCCGCCCATCGACATCGAAGGCCCGCAGGACTACCTGACCGAGATCCATGCCCAGGGCGAAGGCTTCATGCGCATGCTGGCCGACCGGCTCACGCGCGGTGCGGCTTTCCTGCTGGACTACGGTTTTGGCGAAGACGAGTACTACCACCCCCAGCGCCACATGGGCACCGTGATGTGCCACCAGGGCCACCTGGCCGATGGCGACCCGCTGGTGGCGGTGGGGCTCAAGGACATCACCGCCCACGTCAACTTCACCGCCATGGCGCTGGCCGCGCAGGAGGCGGGCCTGAATGTGCTGGGCTACACCACGCAGGCGCATTTCCTCATCAACTGCGGATTGCTATCAAAAATGGAGCTATTGCCGCAAGAGGGGCGGGCGACAGCGGCCAAATTGATCATGGAGCACGAGATGGGCGAGCTGTTCAAGGTGCTGGCCGTGGGCGCCGGCGAGCCCTGGGAGCCGATGGGGTTTGTGCACGGGGACCGGTCGCACCGGTTGTGATGCGTGCTGCAGGCCGTGCCGCCCCATCGCCCGCAAGCCCTTTTTGATCTTCAGGACACCAAGGGGGTGTGAGCCCGGCTGGGGGCTGCGCATCTGCATGAGGGCGTTTCAGATGCCCGGCGCCAGAGGGTTGGCTTCATAGCGCAACCAGCCCGCGGTGATTGAAGCGCCGTCGGCACGGTCCTTGGGGTGGCTTCGGCCTTCGGAAACCGGAACCTCTGCAAAATCGAAAGGGCTCATGCCCTCGATGCACGCGACATTGACTCCGTACTGGTGATGGTTGGAGCGGCGCTGGTGGAAGGTGTAGATGCCGCACTTCGCGCAGAAGTAGTGTTTGGCCTCGCCCGTGTTGAACTGGTAGAGCGCGAGAGCTTCTTGCCCCTGGGTCACGTGGATGTCGTTCAAGTCCGCAGAGACCGCCACCGCCCCGCGCATGCTGCAATAGGAGCAGTTGCACCGTCGCGCGGTCCGCAGGCCATCGGCCAATCGCAGAGTGAATCGGACGGTCCCACAGTGGCATGCCGCTTGGTGGAGGGGACGGTCGTCTGGAGATTTTTCGGTCATAACGAGCGGATTTTCATGGATGGATTGCCATGGCGCCAGCGGACAGCGTCCCGTGCTACCGACCAGGCTTCGATGACATGTTTGGCATGGCTATGAGCTATTGATGGCCAGTGCATCGCTGCGGTCCTTGAGCTGTACCCCCGTGAGCTGCAGGCGCTGCGCCTCCTGGCACAGCCACCACAGCCGCGCCGCCGCGGCGGGGGCGCCAGGCCCTCGCGCCGCACGTTGGAGATGCAATTGCGTTCAGCGTCGTGGCGGCCCACCTGCGGGTGCCAGGTCAGGTAGATGCCCAGGCTATCGGGCGAGCTCAGTCCCGGCCGCTCGCCGATCAACACCGCCACCAGGCGTGCTCCGAGCAGCGCGCCCACCTCGTCGCCCAGCGCCACGCGCGCCTGCTGGGCGATCACCACCGGCCCCAGTGTCCAAGGTGCGGGCGCTTGCTGGCGAATCGCGTCGATCAGCGGCGGCGCGTGTCGCGCCACGGCCAGGGACGAAAGGCCATCGGCCACCACCACCAGCAGATCTACGGTCTCAGCGCCGTCGCCCGCTTCGTCCCGCAATGCCTGCGCGTCCGCGTCGGACAGGCGTCGGCCCAGGTCGGGGCGCAGCAAATAGGTGGCGCGGTCTGGCGCGGCGCTGTGTACCAGGCGCGTGGCGTTGCCCAGGGCCTGGAGTTGGGTGGCCAACGCTGGTGCGTCCAGCGGCACGTGCACGGCATCGCGCGCCTGCGCATGCGCCAACCCAAAGCGCAGCAGCTCGGCCGTGGGCAGCGCTGCGCCCGCGCGCCCCAGCGCCACGCGTGCCTGGGTGTGGGCGCGCAGGTCGTCCCAGGGGTCGGGTCGCATGCCATGTGGTGCATGGTCGTATGTCATGCGCCAAACCTCAGTTGCCGCATCTGCGCCAGCGCGGGGTGGTGTGCGTTGGCCGGCAACAACCGCCCGCCAGCATCCGTGATCTGCATGCGCTGCAGCCAGGCATCGAACTCGGGCGCACACCGCAGGCCCAGCACCTCGCGCAGGTACAGGGCATCATGAAACGACGTGCTCTGGTAGTTGAGCATGATGTCGTCCGCCCCCGGCACGCCCATCATGAAGGTCAGGCCCGCCGTGCCCAGCAGCGTCATCAGCGTGTCCATGTCGTCCGAGTCGGCCTCGGCGTGGTTGGTGTAGCAAACATCGCAGCCCAGCGGCACACCCAGCAGCTTGCCGCAGAAATGGTCTTCCAGGCCCGCGCGAATGATCTGTTTGCCGTCGTACAGGTACTCGGGGCCGATAAAGCCGACCACCGTGTTGGTCAGCAACGGCGAGAACGCCCGGGCCACACCGTACGCCCGCGCCTCGCAGGTCTGCTGGTCTACGCCGTGGTGTGCGTTGGCCGACAGGGCGCTGCCCTGGCCGGTTTCGAAATACATCACGTTGTTGCCCAGGGTTCCACGGCGCAGCGACAGCGCCGCATCGCGTGCTTCCTGCAGCAGTGCGAGCGAAATGCCAAAGCTCGCGTTGGCCGCTTCGGTACCCGCAATCGACTGGAACACCAGGTCCACCGGCGCGCCCTGCTCGATCATCTGGAGGGTGTTGGTCACATGCGTGAGCACGCAAGACTGCGTGGGAATGCCCAGCCGCTCGATCACGTCGTTCAGCATGTGAACCAGCTCGTTCAGCGCGGTGATGCTGTCCGTCGCCGGGTTCACGCCGATCACCGCATCGCCCGCGCCATACAGCAGCCCGTCGATCATCGAGGCCGCGATGCCGCGCAGGTCGTCCGTGGGGTGGTTGGGCTGCAGCCGAACGGCCAGGTGGCCGGGCAGGCCAATGGTGTTGCGAAACCGCGTAACCACGCGGGACTTGCGCGCCACGGCGATCAGGTCCTGGTTGCGCATGAGCTTGCTCACGGCGGCGGCCATCTCGGGCGTGATGCCGGGCGCCACGGCGGCGAGGGTGGCGCTGTCGGTTTCGTGCGCCAGCAGCCAATTTCGAAAGTCGCCGACAGTGAGGTGCGCAATGGGTGCGAATGCAGCGGCATCGTGCGTGTCGAGGATGAGGCGCGTGACCTCGTCGCGTTCATACGGGACCAGCGCCTCGTTCAGGAAGGTCGTGAGTGGCACCTCTGCCAGCGCCATGCGGGCGGCCATACGCTCCACCGCGCTGGCGGCAGCCAGGCCCGCCAGTGCATCGCCCGATCGCAGCGGCGTCGCCTTGGCCATCAGGTCGCGCAGGTCAGCAAACTGCCAGCGGTGGCCGGCGGCGGCGTGCTGGTAACGGCTGGAGCAGTCCATGGATCCTCCTCGCAACTGCCATGGTAGCGGTGGTCCTGCTCTGGGGGGCGGCACACGCCTGCACCTACACTTGGCCCACCATGATCCGCTGGTTCCTCGTCATCTTCCTGGCCCTGATGCTGATCAGCTGGCTGTCGCCCTTTTTACGGCGCATGGGGTTTGGGCGCCTGCCGGGAGATCTGCGGTTTCGCTGGCTGGGGCGCGACTGGGATGTGCCGGTGGCGTCCACGCTGCTACTGAGCTTCGTCCTCAGCCTTCTGGTGAAGTGGCTTTGAACCCCGCCCGCAGCATGGTACCTGCCCGCCTGTTATTCCTCTGAATTTTGCAGGGCGCTCAGAAAGGTCTTGCGCCACCAGTGCACGTCGTGCTGGCGGATACGCGCCATGAGTTTCTGGTGACGCGCCTGCCGCTCCACCAGCGGCATTTGCAGCGCCAGCTGGATGGTGTCGGCCATGCCCTGCGTATCGTAGGGGTTGACCAGCAGCGCTTCCTTGAGCTGCTCGGCCGCACCCGCAAAGCGCGACAGCACCAGCACGCCGGGGTCGTCCGCGTCCTGTGCCACCACGTATTCCTTGGCCACCAGGTTCATGCCGTCGCGCAGCGGCGTCACCAGCCCCACCGATGCCGCGCGGCACAGGCCGGGCACGCGTTTGCGCGCGACCATGCGGTGGATGTAGCGCACGGGCATCCAGTCGAGCTCGCCATAGTCTCCGTTGACAGATCCGCACAGCCCTTCAAGCTCCTGGCGCAGGTCGGCATACGCGTGCACGTCGTCCCGTGTGGGCGAGGCGATCATGATGAGTGTGGCGCTGTTGCGGTTCTCGGGGTAGCGGTCCAGCAGCTCGCGAAACGCGCGCACGCGGTGCGGGATGCCCTTGGAGTAGTCGAGCCGGTCGATGCCGAGCAGGAGGCGCCGCCGCGAGTATTCGCCGCGCATCTTCTCGAAGGTTTCCACCGCGTCGGGCGCGGCGGTCAGGCGCATGAACTCATCCACATCGATGCCGATGGGAAAGGCCTGCACCGCCACCGTGGCGCCAAACGCACGCACTCGCTTGTCGTCCACCTCCTCGGCGCTGCCCTCGTTGCGCACATAGCGCTTGAAGTGCGCCACATCGGCCTCGCTCTGCAGGCCCACCAGGTCGTAGGCAAACAATGAGCGCATCAGCCACTCGTGTTGCGGGATGGCCGCCATGATGAGCGGCGGCGGCATGGGGATGTGCAGAAAGAACCCGATGCGCTGTTTGCAGCCCATGGCGCGCAGCTCGGCGGCCAGCGGGATCAGGTGGTAGTCGTGCACCCAGATCACATCGTCGTCGCGCAGCAGCGGCAGCAGCTTGCGCGCAAACATCTTGTTGACGCGCCGGTAGCCTGCGATATAGCTGGCGTTGAAGTCTGCGAGATCGAGGCGGTAGTGGAACACCGGCCACAGCACGCTGTTGCTGTAGCCGTGGTAGTAGCTGTCATGGTCATCACGGCAAAGGTCCACGGTGGCCAGGGTGACGGCACCGGCGTGGCGGGTGTGCAACTCGCCCTCACCCGGGGTACCGTCTTCCACCACGGTGCCGCTCCATCCAAACCACAGGCCCCCCGTCTGGTTCAGGGCTTCGCCCAGTGCCACCGCAAGGCCGCCAGCGGCCGGTTTGCGGGGGTCTGCGACACGGTTGGAAATCACGACAAGTCTGCTCATCCTTCAATCATCCTTGTAACAAGCCGTGGCGCGGTGTCGGACGCCGCCGCAAACCACGCTCAAATCACGCTGTCCCACGGCGCCGACAGGCGCACGGCGGCATTGATCACGCCCACCATCGAGTACGTTTGCGGGAAGTTGCCCCACATCTCGCGGGTTTCGGGGTGCGTGTCTTCCGACAGCAGGCCGAGCGGGTTGCGCGCGGCGAGCATGGTCTCGAAGATGGCCCGTGCCTCGGCCTTGCGGCCAATGCGCGCCAGCGCGTCGATGCGCCAGAAGGTGCAGATGTTGAAGGCCGTCTCGGGTTTGCCGAAGTCGTCAGCCGCCTCGTAGCGGCGCATGTAGGGGCCGTCGCACAGGCTTTTTTCCATGGCCTCCACCGTGCTCACAAAGCGCGGGTCTTTCGGGTCGATGAGGCCCACTTCTGCCATCAGCAGCACGCTGGCATCGAGCTCATGGCCACCAAAACTCTCGGCAAAGGCCTGGCGCGCTTCGCTCCATGATTTTTCGAGGATTTCGGCACGCATGCGGTCCGCATGCTGCTGCCAGTGGCTGGCGCGGTCGGCCAGCTGCAGCGTGGCGGCGATCTTGGCCAAACGGTCACAGGCCGCCCAGCTCATCAGGGCCGACGAGGTGTGCACCCGGGCGCGCGTGCGGAGCTCCCACATGCCCGCGTCGGGCTGGCCATACACGCGCACCGCGTTCTCGCCCACCTGCTCCAGCCGGGTGAATTCGGCCAGGCCTGCGCGGTGCAGCAGGCGGTGGTCGTGGAAGGCCTGGGCGGCGCCCAGCACGATGTTGCCGTACACGTCGTGCTGAAAATGCTCGGCCGCCTGGTTGCCCACCCGCACCGGGCCCATGCCCCGGTAGCCCGCCAGCTGCGGCACCAAACTCTCGGGCAGGTCTTTCTCCAGCCCGATGCCATACAGCGGCTGGATGTGGCCGTCGCCGCCTTCGACCACCACGTTGCTCAGCCAGCGCAGGTAGTCCTCCATGGTGCCCACCTCGGAGATGCTGTTGAGCGCGCGCACGACAAAAAACGCATCGCGCAGCCAGCAGTAGCGGTAGTCCCAGTTCCGCCCACTGTGGGCCGACTCGGGGATGCTGGTGGTCATGGCGGCCACGATGGCGCCGGTGTCTTCGTACAGCGAAAGCTTGAGCGTGATGGCCGCGCGGATCACGGCCTCCTGCCACTCCAGCGGAATGGCCAGGGCGCGGCTCCAGCTGCGCCAGTAGGCCGTGGTCTCCTGCTCGAAAAGGCGGGCGGTGTCGGCAATGCCGTCCACCAGCGTTTCGTCAGCGCCCAGCAGAAAGTTGTGTTCGGTTGTGAGCACAAACGCCTGGCCCGACAGCACGTGCGAGACCGGCGCGTCGGTGGACAGGCGCAGCGTCATGCTCTCGCCCTCGTAGCGGATGTGGTTGCTGCCGCGCGTGATCTCGGGTGGCGTCTGCCCCCAGTCGTAGCGCACCTTGAGCGCCACCCGGATGCGCGGCGCGCCCTGGATGGGGCGCACGCGGCGCACCAGCGTCATGGGCCGAAAGTAGCGCGAGCGGCTGTAAAAGCGCGGCGCGAAGTCGGTGATCTCCACCCCATGCCCAGCCTTGTCAAACAGCTGCGTGCGCAGGATGGCGGTGTTGGGCTCGTACCACTGGTGGGCCGAGGCCAGGTCTTCGAGTTCGATGGCGAAGTGGCTGCCTTCTTCGCCAGGCTGCAGCAGGGCGTTGAACACCGGGTCGCCGTCAAAACGGGGCAGGCAGCACCACACCATGCGGGCGTGGTCGTCAATCAGTGCACTGATGGCGCAGTTGCCGATCATCCCGAGGTTGAGCGAGCCCGCTTGGGGGTCGTGGGCGGCGGTATTCATCGGTTTCGCTCCGGTTGCGGTGGGTTCCAGTGGGTGCGCGCGGCCGAGAGCCAGCCCCGCAATGCGGCGGGCGTCATGCAACGGTGTTGCGCCATGGTCGGGCCCTCGCCCACCTTGATGCCCCAGCCGCCCAGCGCCTGCACGGCGGCAAAGCCCGCCTCGTCGGTGACGTCGTCGCCCACGAACACCGGAATTCGCCCTGCGAACGGCGTCTGGGTCATGAAATCGGTGATGGCCCGGCCTTTGTGCACGCCGCGTGGCTTCACCTCGAACACGCACTTGCCGCGCAAAAGCTCTACGCCTTCCACGTGCTGCATGGCACTGGTCAGCGCATCGTGGCACAGGGCCTCCAGATGGTGGGCCTGGCGGTAGTGCAGGGCCACGCTCACCCGCTTGTGCTCTACCAGCAACCCCGGGTGGCGTGCGGCGAGGGCGTGGGCGGCCTGCAGAACGGGCGCCAGGTCGGGCGGTGAAATCGCAGGCCGCGAGATGTCGTCAAGGCGGTATTGCGCGCCGTGCTCACTGGCCAGCGGCAAGCGCAGAGGCGCCAGAAATCCGTCAATATCGGCCTCGGGCCGGCCCGTCACGATGGCCAGCGCGCCGCCCAGGTGGGCATGCAACGATGACAGTGTGGGAACCAGCCCCGAGGCGACGCGCACCGCCTCAGGGCGGGGCGCCAGCTCGGTGAGCGTGCCGTCGAAATCCAGGAAAAGCGCATGCGCCGTTGTCAATTGTGGGAGCAGCTGCATGGGCCAAACCTTAGCAGACACGGCGAAACTGACTGCGGGGCAAGGGTGTTTCCTCGCGGTGGATGGCGTGCTGGCTGGGGGAAGGCACCGGCCCACCAGGGTTCATTGCGGGGTGCGTCACGCCTTGAAATTCAGGGAGCGCGGTGCCATCTGCAAACCACCGGGTGCCTGTCACCCCCGTTTCTGATTACCGCCCATGACCGAAGCACTGCACATTGTCTGCCCCCATTGCCACACCACCAATCGCGTGCAGAGTGCCGACTTGGGCAGCGCGCCTGATTGCGGCAAGTGCCACCAGCACCTCTTTGCTGGCGCGCCGCTGGAGCTTGATGCCACCAGCTTTGACAAACACGTGGCGCGCAGTCACATCCCGGTGCTGGTGGACTTCTGGGCTCCGTGGTGCGGACCCTGCCGCCAGATGGCGCCTGCGTTTGCGCAGGCGGCCCGCGAGCTGGAGCCCCGTGTGCGCCTGGCCAAGCTCAATACCGAAGACCAGCAGGCCATCGCGGCGCGCTATGCCATCAGCAGTATTCCGACCATGATCCTGTTCCAGCAGGGACGCGAGGTGGCGCGCATTTCCGGCGCGCTGGGGGCTGCAGACATCGTGCGCTGGGTGCGTACCACCGCAGGTTGATGCGCAGCGGTCAGCGGATTCCCAGCACGCGGTCCGCCGACACGCTGCCTGCGCCGCGCCCCACCAGGTACAGCATCAGCCCTGCCCATGACAGATGGGTGGCCCACGCATCGGGGTAGACAAACACCTGGATGATCAGTGTCATGCCCAGCAAGGCCAGGGCAGACAGGCGGGTGAACAGGCCCAGCACCAGCAGCACCGGAAACACATGCTCGGCCACGGTGGCCATCTGCGCCGCCAGATCGGGCGGCAGCAGGGGCAGCCTGTATTCCTCGCGGAACAGCATGTAGGCGCTGTCGGAGATGGTGAACCAGCCATCGACCTTGGTGCGGGCCGACATCCAGAAGATGCCTGCGATGGCCACCCGGTTGACCAGCGCCAGCAGGCTGTGCGGGGTAAGCCATGTGGCGGTGTCGGCCAGGCGCGCGCCCAGCCCGCGAGGGCCCTTGGGAGGTACAGCGGGCACGTGTGTGCGGGTGGTCATGAAGGGCTCCTCAGCATGGTCGTGAATCGGTGGGTATCAATGCGCCTGCGTCCAGCAAGGTGTTGATCAGCGCCGCAAAGTCTGTGGTGGGTTCGACACCCAGCGCCGAAGTGGCGGCGGCCTCCAGCGCGTGACCCTGGGCGCAGGCGTCCAGAAAAGCCACTCCAGCGCGCGACAGGGGGTGCCACACCACTTCTGCATGGGGCCGGGTGAGCAAGGCGCCATCGCCAGTCCACTCCAGCGGCTCTTTGGGTGTCAGGCCGTCACGGTGGCTTTGCCACAGGGTGTACGCAGGATGTTCGTCGCTCCAGGCCCAGCGCGTGGCGGGGTGGGGGCGCAGTCGCATCAGGGGCAATGTGTCGGGCGTCTGCTGTGCCAGCCAGTCGCGGCCAAGTGTGGGGGTATGGGCGGTAGCGTCTGCCGCCAGATGGCATTCGGTCCAGCAGCGGTCCAGGCGCGCCACGGCACTCAGGTAGGGCAGCTCGGCCGCCGGTGCAAACCCGGTCAGAAAGTCGGCAAACCCCGCGCCGTAGTCCACCAGCAGGCCGTCAAGTGGCGGCCGGGCGCGGGCAAACACCCCCGCAGCGGCGCGGAGCCACTCTTCGCCCACCAGCTGGCACACCGTGGGGTAGTTGGCCTGCAGCGCATCGATGCAGCCTTTGAGCGCGGTGTTGCGGTACACGGCAAAGCCCGGTTGGCATTCCAGCGCAGACAGCCACGGTGCTTGCGCAGCATGGCCGAGCAACGCGGCAGAGAAGCCGTCCTGGAAGGCGCTCAGCTGCATGGGGCCTCCTCGGGCTGCGTCGCTGTGAGCGCGCTGTGGGCCTGGTCGCGCTCTGCCAGTAGTTCGCAGAAGGCGGGCAGCTGGTCGTCCCGCTCGACGAGGGTGGGCACGGGGCCGGTGCGTGCAATCACCTGTGCGTACAGCGCCCATACCCCGGGGGCGATGGGCACATCGTGGCTGTCGATCAGCAGGGCATGGCCATGCACCGGGTCGGCATGGTGGCCTGCCAGGTGGATTTCGGCCACGGCGTGCAGGGGGAACGCATGGAGGTAGGCGTGCGCGTCAAAGCCCAGGTTGTTGGCGCTGACGTACACGTTGTTCACGTCCAGCAGCAGGGCACAACCGGTGCGCTGCACCAGTTCGGCCAGAAAGTCGGTTTCGGCCCAGTCGTGGCCATCGATGTGCAGGTAGTGCGTGGGGTTCTCGATGGCGATGGGGCGTTGCAGCACGTCCTGTGTGCGGGCGATGTTGTCTGCGATGCGTTGCAAGGCAGCCTGCGTGCGCGGAAACGGCAGCAGGTCGGGCAGGTACTGCCCGCGCCAGCTGGACCAGGCCAGGTGTTCTGAAATGATGACGGGCTCCACCCGCCTTGCAAGGGCGGCCAGCCGCGTCAGGTGAGCCTCATCGGGCGGCGCATCGGCTGCGAGCGACAACGACACGCCGTGCAGTGCCACGGAGTGGCGCGCGCGGATGGCCTCCAGCCAAGCCACGCGGGGGCCGCCATCGGCCAGGTAGTTTTCGGGGTGCACCTCCCACCACAGGCCCGGGGCGGTGCAGTGCAGCGCCTCGGCATAGTGCTGGGGCTTGAGGCCCAGGCCGGCGGTGAGAGAGCACTGGGCCATGGATCAGGCCTTGGCGGGTGTCAGCGAGCCCATGCCCTTGGGGGTCTTGATAGTGGCGCAAGTGCCTGCGGGCACATACTTCCAGGCGTTGCCCTGGTAGTCCATCTTGGAGGTGCCTGCGCAGGTGGTGCCGGGGCCTGCGGCGCAGTCGTTCTTGCCCGCCATCGAGACGCCGTAGCACTTCTCCATGGCGGGCTTGGCGCCGTCCATGGGGGCCGCGTTGGTTTGGGCCATGGCGGCGCCAGAGGTCAGGGCTGCGAGGGCCAAGGCGCCGAGGCTGAGGGTGCGAGTGGACATGGTACGTTTCTCCGAGGGTTGGACAAGGGTTGAATCCGACCGGGGTGCTGCGCAGTGGCCGCGTTGAAATACCCGATCTGCGTTGTAATTCGGGCTGCGCAGCAGGCGGGTTACAGCACTGCGCAAAAAAAATGCGTGGCGACATGCCGCCAAAGTTTTTTTGCATGGCCTGTAACCCATCGGTCCCGGCATCCGAATTGCCTTCAGGGAGACACCATGGAGAGTGTGGAAGAGCGCCTGCGAGGCTTGTTGCTGCAGGGGCTGGATACCGACGCAGCCGCCTACCAGCGCTTTTTGAAAGAGCTGAGTGCCCACCTGCGCGCCTTCTTGCGCCGCCGCCTTGCGCAGCGGCCCGATGAAGTGGAAGACCTGGTGCAGGAAACGCTGCTGGCGGTGCACAACCAGCGCCACACCTACCGGCCCGACATGCCGGTGACGGCCTGGGCGCATGCCATTGCGCGCTACAAGCTCATCGACTGGCTGCGCTCGCACGCAGTGAAAGAAGGGCGCAACGACCCGCTGGACGATGCCGACGAGTTGTTTGCCAGCAGCGACAGCGAGGCCGCCGAAGCCCGGCGGGACCTGGGGCAACTGTTGCGCACGCTGCCCGACAAGCAGCGCCTGCCGATTGAGTATGTGAAGCTGGAAGGTTTGTCGGTGGTTGAGACGGCGCGCCTCACGGGGCTGTCGGAGTCAGCCGTCAAAGTCGGCGTGCACCGGGGGCTGAAGGCCTTGGCCGGCAGGATCAGAGACATGACTTACGCAAAACAGGGTTCAAGCAAATCGACGGGTGCATCCAAAGGCTCGTCGTTGCAGCCTGAATTGCGCAAGTCCCAGGAGGAATGGCATGAAAACCGATGAATTGATCCACCTGCTGGTCGCCGATGACCGGCCAGTGCAGCGCAACGCGATAGAGCAGCGGTTTTTGGTGGCCACGCTGGCGGGCATGGCCGGTGCCGGGGTGTTGATGCTGGCCCTGTTCGGCCTGCGCCCCGGTTTGCTGGCGACCATGGCGCTGCCCATGTTCTGGGGCAAGCTGGTGTTTGCGGCTGCGCTGGCTGCTGCCGGGCTGGCGCTGCTGCGCCGCATGGCCCGCCCGGGCATGGCGGTGGGGCACGCGGCGCTGTGGCTGGCCATGCCGCCGCTGGTGCTGTGGGGCATGGCCTTGTGGGCGTTGTCGCAGGTGTCGGCTGCAGAGCGCATGCCGCTCATCCTGGGAAGCACCTGGCGCACCTGTCCGTTCAGCATCGCGGCGCTGTCGGTGCCAGCGTTTGTGGCGAGCTTCTGGGCTCTCCGGGGGGCCGCGCCCACGCGCCTGGCGTGGGCGGGCGCCGGCGCCGGCTTGCTGGCAGGTGCGCTGGGTGCGCTGGTGTACGCCCTGCATTGCCCCGAAATGGCCGCCCCGTTCCTGGCGGTGTGGTACCTGGCGGGCATGGCGATTCCGACGGCGCTGGGTGCGGTGCTGGCGCCGCACCTGCTGCGCTGGTAGCTGCGCCCTTCGCCGCTGTGCAGAGGTATCGCGCAGGACCAAGTGCTCTTGCGGTGTTTTCCCGTGTACTCCTTCAGGTTTGACTGATTGGTATTAAAAATATACCATTCAGTCGTTTTGAAACCAACATGTACAGGATTTCGCCATGCGCCCTGCCGTCCTTGCCATTTCCCCTTCTGCAGTTCGTATTGCAGCCCTGCTGACCGTCACCGCACTGGGGGCGGTGATGGCGTCTGGCGCCCATGCCCAGGCCTTTGACGCGGTGCGCCTGTACGGCGCAGCGGCCGACCGCGATGGCGGAACCTTGGGGCTGGCTGTGGTAGCCGGGCATCAGTACATGGGCTCGGACGAGCGCCGCACGCGCGCCTACCCTGCCATTGACTACCGCTGGGCCAGCGGCTGGTTTGCGGGTACCACCAACGGCGTGGGCTACAACTTTTCGCGGCAGGCCGGTGTGCAATATGGTGTGCGCCTGACGGCAGACTTCGGCCGCGACGAGAGCCGCTCGGCGGTGTTGCGGGGCCTGGGGGACGTGGATGCCTGCCCGGAAATCGGTGCGTTTTACAACCTGCAACCCACGGCCCACACCTTTCTGACCTCATCGCTGCGCTACGGCGCGGGGCAGGGGCGCGATGGCCTGCTGCTGGACCTTGGGGCGGGCCTCACCGCGCAGGTAGCACCCGCATGGCGCGTGGGCGCGGGCGTAGCCACTACGTGGGCCAACGCGGCCTACACGCAGTCCTACTTTGGCGTCGATGCCGTCCAGGCTACCCGCAGCGGCCGAGGCGTTTACACAGCCGGCGCCGGTGTGCGGGATGTACGGGTGTCCGTGTCTGCCACCTACGCCATCACGCCGCGCGCATCGGCCACGGCCGCGCTGTCGTACAGTCGGCTGCAGGGCGATGCCGCCCGCAGCCCCATCGTGCGCGACCGCGCCGGGGTCAACGGCGTTCTGGCGGTGGCATACGCGTTCTGAGGGCGTCTGCGGGTAAACGGGGCTGCGCGCCCGGAGGGGAGGTCACTCGGGCGCC
Source organism: Acidovorax sp. NO-1 (assembly GCF_000238595.1). Lineage (GTDB taxonomy): Bacteria > Pseudomonadota > Gammaproteobacteria > Burkholderiales > Burkholderiaceae_C > Acidovorax. Next base: position 38,590 of record NZ_AGTS01000151.1, read on the forward strand.
GCTTCACGCAGCCAGTGCGCCACCGCATCCACCCGCGCCTGGTGGATCAGCGCACCCACCTTGGGCCCGGTGAGGCCCTGGGCTGCCGCCCGCGCAGCAATGTCGCGCGTGACAACCGACTGTGCGGCCTGCAGCACGGCGGCCAGGCGCTGGCGCTGCGGGTAGGCGGCCTCGTCAAACCCCAGCCGCCCGCGTGCGTCGCACTCGCACGCCAGCAGAATCTCGGCAAACCGCTCTGGCTTGCGTATGGCGTCGCAGCGCTCCAGCAGGCGCACCAGCGCAGCGGCCGAAAGCTCGCCGCTGCGGTGGATGTTGCCGTGCTCGCGCGCCACCACATCGGCCGTCTCGCGGCAGTCCACGGGTACACGCAGCCGTTCGGCAAGTGTCCTGAGCAGCCTGGCGCTGCGCTCTTCGTGGCCGATGTGGCGCGGCAACACGTGCGCGGGCGTGGTGCCCTTGCCCAGATCGTGCACCAGGCATGCGAAGCGCACCGTGAGCGGCGCCTGCAGCCGGGCGGACATGTCCAGCACCATCATCAGGTGCACGCCGGTGTCCACCTCGGGGTGGTATTCGGCCCGCTGGGGCACGCCCCACAGGCGCGCCACTTCGGGCAACAGCACCTGCAGCGCGCCGCACGCGCGCAGCACCTCGAACATGCGCGACGGTTTTTCTTCCATCAGCCCGCGCGCCAGCTCCTGCCACACGCGCTCGGGCACCAGGTGGTCCACCTCGCCATGCGCCACCATCTCGCGCATCAGCTGCATCGTTTCTGGCGCCACGGTGAAATCAGTGAACCGCGCCGCAAACCGCGCCACGCGCAGGATGCGCACCGGGTCTTCGCGGAACGAGTCGGTCACATGGCGCAGCACCCGCGCCTCGATGTCTTTGGCGCCAGAATATGGGTCAAAAATGCCTCCAGCGCTTGTCCCATAAGCGCTAGTAGCTATTGCATTGATAGTGAGGTCGCGGCGGGAAAGGTCTTCTTCCAGCGTCACGTCGGGCGAGCTTTCCACCACAAAGCCCCGGTAGCCCCGCCCGCTCTTGCGCTCGGTGCGGGCCAGTGCGTATTCCTCGCGCGTTTCGGGGTGCAAAAACACCGGGAAGTCGCGCCCCACCGGCAGATAGCCCAGCTCCAGCATCTGCTCGGGCGTGGCACCTACCACCACCCAGTCGTGGTCGTTCACCGGCCGGCCCAGCAGCTTGTCGCGGACGGCGCCGCCCACCATGTAGATTTGCATGGAGCGAGTTTAGAACCTGCGCCGCGCCGTATATTCAACCCACCATGCCTCCATCGTCTGAACTTTCCGACCTCACCATCGCCCAGCTCAACCCCGACGGCAGCATGCCCGTGCCCACGGCGCCGGACGCAGCCGCCAACGCGGCTGCCGAGGCCCTGCAGCGCGAGGCGCAGCTCGAAGCCTTGAAAGCCAAGGTGGATGACCTGCAGGAGATCCTGGCCAAGCCGCTCAACGACATCCTGGCCGAGCACGACAAGTTCAAGGAGATGGCGGCCGCATGGGATTCGTTCGGCGCCATGTGGATGCTGTCGCAGCGCGCCATGCGCCGCGTGGCGCTGGACCTGGCCGCCACGCAGGGCGTGAGCGAAGAAGAGGTGGTGGCCCGTGCGCTGGCCTATGCCAACCAGGTGCTCAACACCGAGGACGAAGACCTGGGCGGCACCATCGCCCCCGCCCAGCTGGCGCACATCGCACGGCACAAGCCGTTTTTGCGCAAGCAGTTCCGCTAGCGGGCCCTTCAGCGCCGCAGGCGGTAGGGCTCTTCAAAGGCCAGAAAGTCCTTCTCGGCCAGGGCCTCGTCGACCCAGGCCTGCACGCCCGGCAGGGCGCGCACGCGGTCCACATAGTCTTTGATAGCGGCGGGCACAGGCAGTGCGTAGGTGTGCAGGCGCATGCACACGGGGGCAAAGTAGGCGTCGGCCACGGTGAATTCGCCAAACAGCAGGGGGCCGCCGTGCTCTTGCAGCAGCGCGCTCCACATGTCCACCAGGCGCTGCACGTCGGCGCGCACGCCGGCCTGGTCGCGCCAGATCAGCGCGCCCGTGTCGGGCAGGTGGGCCTCGATGTTCATGGGGCAGTGGCTGCGCAGGGCGGTGAAGCCGCTGTGCATCTCGGCGCAGACGCTGCGTGCGCGAGCGCGTGCCTTGGCGTCTGCGGGCCAGAGCTTCTTGTCGGGGTGGGTTTCGGCCACGTATTCGGCAATCGCCAGCGTGTCCCACACCACCAGGTCACCATCCACCAGCACCGGCACCTTGCCCGTGGGGCTCACGGGTCCCATCGTGCGCTTGAACTCCGAGTTGGCGTCAAAGCTGTCGAAGCGCACGCGCACTTCTTCAAACACGATGCCCGCCTGCTTGAGCAGCACCCAGGGGCGCATGGACCAGGACGAGTAGTTCTTGTTGCCGATATAAAGCTTGAGCATGGTGGGCCTCTGAAGTGAAGAGATCAGCCCGCCATGCTAGCGGCTACCGGGCGCAGCCGCGATGCCAAAAATCGGCCTGAATGATGCGCAGCAGGCATCACCGGCCACCGGGCCGGTGGTCAGACCGGCCAGACCACGCCGTTGTCGTTCAGGATGGCATCGAGCGGAAGATCGAACTCTTCGGGCTCAAAGTCGTCCAGATAGCCATGCGTGAAACCAAGACCCACGGTAAAAGGCTGCGGCTGCAGCGTGGCCAGGGTGCGGTCGTAAAAGCCACCACCGTAGCCCAGCCGGTAGCCGCCCGGCGCGTAGCCCACGCAGGGCACAAACAGCAGCGTGGGCACGATGACCTCGGTGTCCTTGGGCTTGGGGATGCCGTAGGCGTCTTCTTCCATGGGGCAGCCGGGGTACCAGGCGTGGAAGGTGAGCGTCTTGTGCTGCTTGTTGACCACGGGCAGGCCGATGCGGCGCAGCTGGGGTTCGTCCAGCAGCTCGCCGTCTTCCTTCCAGCGGTGCAGGGCGGGCAGGGGGTCGAACTCGCCCTTGATGGGCCAGTAGGCGCCGATCACCGTATCCGGCCGGTTCACCAGCCAGATGCGCATCACCTGCTGCAACAGGTCGGATCGCTGCAGGCGGTCGGGCAGGTTGAGGCGTTCTTCAATCAATGCGCGCCGAAGGGCTGCTTTGTCCATCAGATAATTCCCCCATGCAATTTCTCAGAGCGATTCTGACACCCCTTGTGGCCGCTACCGTGCTGGCCGCCACCGCGCCCCTTGTCCTGGCGCAAAACCGTGGTGACGAGACCCTGCTGGAGATGCACCAGGCCTTCCGCAAGGGCGACCGCAGCAAGCTGGCGCAGCTGCTGCCCGCTGCACGCGGGCATGCGCTGGAGCCCTGGGCGGCCTACTGGGAGCTCAAGGCGCGCCTGGGCGAGGCACAGCCGGCCGAAATCCAGTCGTTTTTGCAGCGCTACGCGGGCAGCTACCAGGAAGACCGCCTGCGCAACGACTGGCTGCTGCTGCTGGGCCAGCGGCGCGACTGGTCGCAATTTGCCGAACAGCACCCCCACTTTCGCATGTCGGACGACCGTGAGGTGCGCTGTTACGCCCTGCTGATCGACCAGATCAAGGGCACCGCGCCCGCCACTGCGGCAGACGAAGTGCGCCGCAACTGGTATGCACAGCGCGATGCCGACGACGGCTGCACCCACGCGGCGGGCGAGTTTTTCAGCTACAAGAAGCTCTCGGCGCTGGATGTCTGGCGCAAGGCCCGGCTGGGTGCCGAAGCCAACCGCCCGCGCGCGGTGCGGGCGGCGGTGGAGATCGTGGCCCCCGAGGCGCTGGGGCAGCTCAAAGAGGCTTTGGACGCGCCCAGCAAATACCTGTCTTCGCGCTCCACAGCCGGTGGCCGGGTGCGCCAGGAGCTGGTGTTGCTAGCCCTCATCCGGCTGGCTGGGGGCGACCCCGATGGCGCCGCCCACCAGCTCGACAGCAAGTGGAGCGAATACCTTTCTGCCGAAGAGCGCAACTGGGCCTGGGGCGTTATTGGCAAATCTGCCGCGCAGAAGCTGGCGGGCAGCGCGCACGGCTATTTCTCCAACGTGACGCGCAGCAGCCACCTCAACGACGACTTGCTGGGCTGGAAGGTGCGCGCCGCCTTGCGCGCCGGCCAGTGGAAAACGGTGAGCAATGCCGTGGACGCCATGAGCGACGAGGCCCGTCAGGACAGCACCTGGGTGTACTGGAAGGCGCGCGCCTTGCTGGCGGGCAAGCCCGGCGAGGCGGACCGTGCCGAGGCGCGCCAGCTGCTGGAAGGCATTGCCAGCACGCGCGGCTTTTACGAAATGCTGGCGCTGGAGGAGCTGGGCCAGCGCATCACCACGCCGCCCGCCCCCGCGCCGCTCACGGCCGAGGAAAAGGCCGCCGCCCGCGCCAACCCAGGGCTGAATCGCGGCCTGTACGCCATCCTGCTCGGGCTGCGCAGCGAAGGCGTGCGCGAGTGGAACTACACCACCAACCTGCACCAGAGCGGCGGCATGGGCGACCGCGAGCTGCTGGCCGCCGCCGACTTCGCCTGCCAGCGCGAGGTGTGGGACCGCTGCATCAACACCAGCGAACGCACCAAGAGCGTCGTCGATGTCGCGCAGCGCTTTCCCACGCCGTTTCGCAGCGCGGTGGTGGAGCGCGCCAACGCTATCGGCCTGGACCCGGCCTACGTGTACGGCCTGATCCGCCAGGAAAGCCGCTTCATCATGGATGCGCGCTCGCACGTCGGCGCATCGGGCCTCATGCAGGTCATGCCCGCCACGGCGCGCTGGACGGCCCGCAAGATCGGCATGACCAACTTCACCGCCGACCAGATCAACGACCGCGACACCAACATCGCCATCGGCACGGCCTACCTCAAGCTGGCGCTGGATGATTTTGCGGGCTCCATGCCCATGGCCGCCGCGGCCTACAACGCCGGCCCCGGCCGCCCGCGCAGCTGGCGCAACGGCCCCGTGCTGGATGCCGCCATCTGGGCCGAGAACGTGCCCTTTGCCGAAACGCGCGACTACGTGAAGAAGGTGCTGTCCAACACCACCAACTACGCCGCCATGCTCACGGGGCAGCCGCAGTCGCTCAAAAGCCGTCTGGGCACCGTCGGCCCGCGTGATGCGGCCGCGCCCGAGGTGAACAAGGACCTGCCTTGACGCAGGGGTTGCCGAAGACTGGGGCAGGCGGTGAATGGAAGAATAACGGTTTTGCTATAAATATAAGAGCTGTCAGCGCTTGGTCGATAAGCGCTGAAGCCTGATTTGATTGTGATTTTTTGGGAGGAGAGGGATGACAAAGCGCAAAGAGATGGTGGCTGCTGCGGCCATCGGACTCATGCTGTGGGCGACCTGCGGGGCTGCCCAGGCGCAGCCGGTCTACAAATGGGTGGACGAGAACGGCAAGACCCACTACGGATCACAGCCACCGCCCGCCAAGCCGGACGCCGCGCCCCTCAAGCTGCAAGGCAGCAACGGTACCAGCGGCGGCGCGGGTGCGGCCGGCAAGGGCAGCGCCAGCGCCCGTGCCCAACAGGAATACAACCCCGACGGCACCAAGAAGGTTCCCAAGGACGTGGCGGAGTTCGGCAAGGCCCTCAAGGATTCTCTGGGCAAGGTGGACAGCAAGCAGGTGCCGCTGAACTGCACCGCGGCTGTGGACAACATCCAATACCAGGCCGACCTGATGCTGGAAGTGGGCCAGAAGAACGTGCGCGACGGCTACATGACACAGGCGGCTTTCGACGCCACGGCGCCCAAGATCCGCGAAGCCAGGGGCAAGTACAGCGTGTCGGACTGCCAGGGGGCGTCAGGCAACAAGAAGTCGTTCTACCAGTGCATGTCCAGCAGCTACAACCACGTGACGGGTTGCGACAAGCAGTTCAAGCACTGACCTGCTGAGCCCGGGCCCTCAGCCAGGCGCTCATGCGTTGTGCAGCATCTGCGCGTGGCGGGTGGCTGCGCCTGAGCGCACCAGCTCATCGGCCAGATGGGCGAGCCATTCGCCTTCGGCCTGCTCGGCAAAGTGGCGTGCGCGCAGCATGCCGAAGTAGGGTGTGGCCTGCGCCCAAGCCCTGAGGTCTTCCATGCGGATCTGCTGCCACTCCAGCAGCTTGTACTTGAGCAGCACCTTGGCTGCATACATCGCGTGTTTGCCCGGGTTGCGCACAAAGCCGTCGAGGCGCCGCCGTGCGCCGTCGATGGCGCGGGGGGCATCGGCAAATACGGGGCCGTGGCCGGGGATGACCACCCGGGGCGAGAGCTTTTCGATCACGTCCAGCGTGGCGGCGACATCGGCAAACGCATCGTCACCCTCCAGCTCGGGAAACACCACGCCAAAACCGTTTTCCCACAGTGCGTCGGCCGAGATCAGGATGCGGTCCCGGGGCTCGAACAACACCACCGAATGGGGGTCGTGGCCGGGCGCAGCGTGCACCTGCCACGGGGTATCGCCCAGCAGCACGCTGGAGCCCGGCTCCAGCACCGCCTCAAAGCGGAACTGCGGGCATTCCTGGCCGGTGGGGGTGTAGCTCAGCGCATAGGCGTCCCACTGGCGCACCTGGGTGGCCTGGCCCGGGGGGATGGCCGTGTGCACGGCAGGCCATGCACGTTGCAGCGCGGCGTTGCCGCCGCAGTGGTCGCTGTGCAGGTGGGTGTTGAGCACCCGGTCCAGCGCCCGCCCGCCGAGGGCATCCTGCACCAGCGCCACGGTCTGGTCCGCATGGCTGCAGTAGCCGGTGTCCACCAGTGCGGTGTCGTGCTGGCCGATGAAGAGGATGTTGTTGGCCGACAGCCAGCCGCGTTCCAGGACGGTGATGGCAGGGGGAAGAAGCGCGTGGGGAGCGGGGCTGTGGGGCATGGGCGGCATGAGGGGCGTGGTCATTGCAGCGGCAGGGTGCCACGGCGTGCGGTAACGCGCCAGCGTACCCCACGCGCCGGGGTAACCAAGCCCTCCAAAACCCGCAATCAACAATGAAGGGCCAGGGCCAGGGTGCGGTGGCGGCCGCCCTGGTGTGGGCTGCAACAAGGGCGCCGAAGCGCCCTTGGGAATGAAATGGTGAAGCAGTAATGCGGTGGGGGCTCAGCGCCCCCCGGCGCACTACGCGGTGGGTGACCGCAGCTCGCGCCGCAGGATCTTGCCCACGTTGCTCTTGGGCAGTTCGTCGCGGAACTCGATGTACTTGGGGCGCTTGTAGCCGGTGAGGTTCTGGTGGCAGTAGTTGGCCACCTCGTCCTCCGTCAGGGCCGGGTCGTTCTTGATGATGAAGACCTTGATGGCTTCGCCCTGCTTTTCGTCGGGAATGCCGATGGCCGCGCATTCCACCACGCCGGGGCACATGCTGATGACCTGCTCCAGCTCGTTGGGGAACACGTTGAAGCCGCTCACCAAAATCATGTCCTTCTTGCGGTCGATGATGCGGGTGAAGCCCTGCGCGTCCATGATGCCGATGTCGCCCGTGCGCATGAAGCCGTCTGGGGTGAAGGCCTTGGCATTCTCTTCGGGCTGGTTGTAGTAGCCCGTCATCACGTTGGGGCCGCGGATGCAGATCTCGCCCGATTCGCCCTGGGGCAGGCTGTTGCCTTCGTCGTCCTTGATGGCAATGTCGATGCCCGGCAGCGGCAGGCCGATGTTGCCGCTAAACGACGTGTTGTTCACCGGGTTGTTGGTGCCGATGGCGCAGGTCTCGCTCATGCCCCAGCCCTCGATCATGGTGCTGCCGGTCACTTTTTGCCACTGCTTGGCCGTGCCTTCGCTGGCCGCCATGCCTCCGGCCTGCGACACGCACAGGTGCGAGAAATCGAGTGCACGGAACTGCGGGTTCTGCAGCAGCGCGTTGAACAGCGTGTTCACTGCGGGCAGCATGTGGAAGGGGCGTTTCTTGAGCTCGGCGACAAACTTCGGAATGTCGCGCGGATTGGGAATCAGCGTGAGGCTGGAGCCCTGGCGTATGGCCAGCAGGCACAGCGTGAGCGCAAAGATGTGGTACAGCGGCAGCGCGGCAATGCTGTTGGCCTTGCTCACATCGCCCACCTTGGACAGCGCGGGCGTGAACCACGCCTCGGCCTGCAGCGTGGCGGCCACGATGTTGCGGTGGGTGAGCACTGCGCCCTTCGACAGGCCTGTGGTGCCCCCCGTGTACTGCAGGAAGGCAATGGAGTCGAGCGTGGCCTGGCTGGGTGCGAGCGACTTGTGCTCGCCCAGCGACAGCGCCTTCTTGAAGGTGACGACCTTGCGGCCATTGGACAGCGGCAGCTCATACGCAGGCACCATCTTGGCGAGATGCCGCACGGCAAAGGTGATCCATTTGCCAAACCAGAAACCCAGCAGGTCGCCCATGGAGGCCATCACCACGTGCTTCACGGCCGTGTGGTCCACCACCTCGGCCAGCGTGTGGGCAAAGTTCTCCAGGATCACGATGGCCGTGGCGCCCGAGTCCTTGAGCTGGTGCTGCAGCTCGCGCGCGGTGTAGAGCGGGTTCACGTTCACGCAGGTGTAGCCGGCGCGCAGCACGGCGGCCATGGTCACGCCAAACTGCGGGATGTTGGGCAGCATGATGGCCACGCGCGCGCCGGGCTCGAGCCCCAGGCTTTGCAGGTAGGCGCCCAGCGCGGCCGAGCGGCGCTCGAGCTCGCCATAGCTCATCCACTGGTCCATGCAGACCGAAAACGGGCTCTTTGCGTGTTTGCGGAACGACTCTTCCAGCAGGTGGGCCACAGAGCGGTATTGCTCGGGCTGCACGTCATGCGGGACGCCCGGGGGGTAGCTCTTGAGCCAGATCTTTTCCATGCGCTTGTTTCCTTGTGCTCGCCAAATGCCATTGATAGGTGGGCACAGATTGTGGAAGGCGGGCGCGTTGCGGGCTATCGGGCTTGTCCTAGTGTGTTGGCGAGCTGGGTCCCGCAGGTGACAGGGTCGGCATCGAAGAGCAGGTCCATCAGCGCCCGCTCGCGTTGCTCGATGGTGGCCAGAAACTGCTCCACCCCGCCGCGCTGGCGCGCAAGCTGGCCGAAGGTGTCAAACCCCGCCTCCAGAAACTTCTGCAGCGCCCCCATGCCCGCGGCGTTGGCGGGGCCGCGCATCATGCGCAGCATCATCCGCAGGCCGGGTGTGCGCGTGAGGCGCGCCAGGTCGGTGCCCATGGCCAGCACGCGCTCCAGCTGCTGCTGGCGCGCATGGCGCTGGGCCACAGTGCGCCAGGCGGTGGTGTAGCGAGCAACCTCGCTGGCTGCCCCGGCCCCTTGCGCCAGCCATGCGCGGCCCATGTCCTGGTCCAGCTCTTCGGTCTGTGCGTGCAACACCGCCAGGGCCACGGCGGTGTTCACCACCGGCTGGGGGAACATGGTCTGCAGCGTACCCGCGATGCGGCCAAACTGCAGATCGCGGTCTGTGTAGTCGGTGTCGCTGTACAGCTCCTCCAGAAAAAAACCTGCCGCCGGGCCGAACGAGGGCGAGGCCATCAGATCCGCATAGGTGCCGCGAAAGCGCCGCGCCTGGAACGTCTTGACGCTGCCCACCGCCGCCCCCAGCGCCGGGTCGCCCGTGCGGTGCAGGCGCAGGGCGGTCACGTCGGCAATGGCATCGCGGATGGTCTGGGCGGCATCCATGGGGCGGGGTTCCTTCCTGTTGTGTTGATGGCCTCGGGGCGGTGCCCAAGCCGCACAATGCGGCTGGTCGATTACATCATTGCATCCTCACCACCATCACCATGATTGCGCGCTGGCAACGAATCCTTCTCCTGTGCATCCTGCTGGCCATGGCCGCCTGGCTGGTGTGGCAGTGGCCCCATTCACCCCTGCGCGCCGTGCTGGGCGCCTTGGTGCCGCTGGGGATGTTCCTGGTGGTGATGGCGGTGGAGTTTGTACTGATGCATATCACCAACCGTACCGACGCGGCGCCCCGCGCCCGCCTGTCGCAGGTGGTGGGTGCCTGGTGGGCCGAGGTGTGGGTGGCGCTGCAGGTCTTTGGCTGGCGCCAGCCGTTTCGCCACCAGTCCGTGCCCGACTGGCTGCCCGCCCAGCCAACGGGCAAGCGCGGCGTGGTGCTGGTGCACGGCTTCATGTGCAACCGGGGCCTGTGGCTGCCGTGGTTTGCGCCACTGCAAGCCCAGGGCCATGCCCATGTGGCGGTCAATCTGGAGCCGGTGATGGGCTCGATTGACGAGTACGCGGACATCATTGAAGACGCTGTCTTGCGGGTAACTGCCGCCACGGGGCAGGCGCCGGTGGTGCTTTGCCACAGCATGGGGGGCTTGGCGGTGCGGGCGTGGCTGCGCGCGCACCAGGCCGATGGGCGGGTGCACCGGGTGTTGACGCTGGGCACGCCGCATGGCGGAACATGGCTGGGGCGCTTCAGCCGGGCGGTGAATGGGCGGCAGATGAGCCTGGCGGGGGACTGGGTGCTGGCGCTACAGAGGGCCGAGCCTGCGGGGCGGGCTGCGTTGTTTACCTGCTGGTATTCCAACTGCGACAACATCGTGTTTCCGGCGAGCACTGCCAGTTTGCCGGGGGCGGACAACCGGTTGGTTCAGGGGGTTGCGCATGTGCAGATGGCGTTTGATGCGGGAGTGATGAAGGCTTGTCTTGAGGAGATGGGGTGGGGGTGATTTTTTTATTGTTTTTGGCCTCTGGCGCTTATGTATAAAGCGCTAGCAGCTATTGTTTTCATAGTCATCGAGTTTCCGTCTACCGTTCGGGCTGAGCCTGTCGAAGCCTGGGCGCGCTGGTTTGAAGCGCATGCTTGTGGTGAGTGCGGAGGCCGGGAGTCGCCCCGGCGGGCGAGGTACTTGTTCTTTGCTTCGCCAAAGAAAAGTACCCAAAAGAAAGGCGACCCCCAGTCTGCGACCCCTGCGCTGCGCTACGGGGCAAACCTGCGGCGGGGCGGTTGCGGGGTGCGCCGTGGAACTCGCTTTGCGCCTGCGGCGCGCCGCTCGGACAACCACGGCGAGTCAGTTCACAAGGCATGGGCGCTCCGACGCCCATGCTCACCCCACAACCGCCCCGCCGCAGGCGCAGCCAGCAGGGGTGAGGAGCCGAACATCTAACAGCCGAACGGGCCATCGCTGCGCTCGGCCCAGCTTTCGCAGCGCGTGGCGCTTGCGCCCGCGTGAGGGGGCCGAGCGCAGCGCAGCGAAGCAATGGCCCGAGTGGATGTCCCTCGGGTTCCCTTCTGCGCGTGCCGAGAAGCGCAGGGCAGGGGGTGCGTGCGTGTGCCGAAGGACACACGCACTTCGTGCTCTGACTTGCCGCAGTTGTTTGAACGGAGCGCGTAGCGCGCAGTGAGTTCTGCGGCGCACCCCCTGTGCGAGCATCGCAGGTTGCCCGTTAGTGCAGCGAAGGGACGCGCGCAGTAGGGTCGCCCTTTCTTTGGTGACTTTCTTTCGGCGACGCGAAAGAAAGTTACTCGCATGCCGGGCGACTCCCGGCCTCCGCCTCAACCACGACACGCTGTCCATCAGCGAGCCTGTGAGCGCGCCCCGGCTTCGACAAGCTCAGCCCGAACGGGTTGGTGGTGCGCAGGCTTCGACAGCGCGCACGGGCGGAGGGCGCAAAGCAGTACGTGCCGCCGCCTGAACATGCAAAAACAATAGCTATCAGCGCTTGCCAGATAAGCGCTAGCGGCCGATTTGACTCAAAATCAAGCCGCCACAGCCTCCCGCTCATCCGCCGCAAACTCCGGCAACCCCCGCAGCCGCTCATAAATCGGCGCAAAGTCCGCCGCCGTCATCTCAAACAGCTGCTCAAAACTGTCGATCACAAAATACGTCTGCTGGTACGTATCAATCTTGTAGCGCGTGCGCATGGTGCGCTCCAGCTGCAGCGCAATGCGCTGCGGCTCCGGGCTCTGCACCGAATACGCCAGCTCGCCCGACGAACTCAAAATCCCCGCGCCATACGCCCGCAACTGCCCCGCCTCGCGGATCAGCCCGAACTCGATCGTGTACCAGTACAGACGCGACAGCATCTCGCACGACCCCAGCCCTTGCGCCTTCAGACCGCCCTGGCCGTAGCGCTGCACATAGTCCGCAAACACCGGGTTGAACAGCAGCGGCACATGGCCGAACAGGTCGTGAAAGATGTCGGGCTCGACGATGTACTCGAACTCCTCGGGCTTGCGGATCCAGTCCGTCACCGGGAACTTGCGGTTGGCCAGCAATGTGAAAAACGGCACCTCCGGGATCAGCCCCGGCACGCCCACCAGCTCCCAGCCGGTGGCTTTGTACAGGCGCTCGTTCACCTCTTCAAAACGCGGGATGCGGTCGCTCGCGCCCAGTGAGGGCAGGGCGTCGATAAACGCCTGGCTCGCCAGGCCCGGCAGCAGGGCGCGCTGGCGTTCGTACAGGCGGCGGTAGGTGTCGTGGTCGGCGGCGGTGTAGCTCGCGTAATCCTGGGTGCAGGTGTAGTCGGCACGGGCGCGGCTGTAGTCGCCGCGCGGAGGGCGGTCGCTCGCGCCGTATACGACGGGTTTGACGACAGACTCGGTGGTCATGGCGCTCACTCCCTCTCAGGCCTTCTTGGCCTCAAGCACGCCGCGGGCGATCTGGTCGCGCTCCAGCGATTCGAACAGGGCCTTGAAGTTGCCTTCGCCAAAGCCGTCGCGGTAGTCGCCCTTGCGCTGGATGAACTCGAAGAACACGGGGCCCAGCATGGGGGTCGAGAAAATCTGCAGCAGCAGGCGCGGTGTACCGTCGGCCGTGGTGCCATCGAGCAGGATGCCGCGCGACTGCAGTTCGCCCACGGGCTGTCCATGGCCAGGCAGGCGGCCTTCCAGCATCTGGTAGTAGATGTCGTTGGGGGCTGGGGCCATGGGCACGCCGGCCAGGCCGAGCTTGTCCACGGTGGACAGGATGTCGTCGCAGATCAGCGCGATGTGCTGGATGCCTTCGCCGTTGAACTGCATCAAAAACTCTTCGATCTGCCCGCCGCCCTGCTTGGACTCTTCATTCAGCGGGATGCGGATCTTGCCGTCGGGCGCCGTCATGGCCTTGCTGGTGAGGCCGGTGTATTCGCCCTGGATGTCGAAGTAGCGGATCTCGCGAAAGCCGAACAGCTTCTCGTAGAAGTTGGCCCAGAAGCCCATGCGGCCGCGGTACACGTTGTGCGTCAGGTGGTCGATCTCGTTCAGGCCATGGCCCACGGGGCGGCGGTCCACACCTTCGATGAATTCGAAGTCGATGTCGTAGATGGACTTGCCGTCTTCAAAACGGTCGATCAGGTACAGCGGAGCACCCCCGATGCCCTTGATGGCGGGCAGGCGCAGTTCCATGGGGCCGGTGGGGATCTCGATGGGCTGGGCGCCCAGCTCCAGGGCACGCTGGTAGGCCTTGTGCGCGTCCTTCACGCGGAACGCCAGGCCGCAGGCCGAGGGGCCGTGCTCGGCGCCAAAGTAAGCCGCCTGGCTGTGGGGCTCGCGGTTCAGGATGAAGTTGATGCCGTTCTGGCGGTAGAGCACCACGTCCTTGGAGCGGTGCCTGGCCACGAGCGTGAAGCCCAGCTTTTCAAACACCGCCTCCAGCACGCCCGGCTGGGGCGAGGTGAATTCGACGAACTCGAAGCCCATCAGGCCCATGGGGTTGTCCCAGGCGTCGAGCTGGGCGGCGGTTTGTTGCGGCAAGGCGGCGTTCATGGGTGTCTCCGGCATTCGTCGTTGATGAATGTCATGGACTGTAGGCGCGCCCTGCCTCATGTTTCTGGCGAAATCAAGAGCCGGTGGCGCTTGATTTGCAGGAATATTGTGAATCGTCAATCTTTGGCGCACTTGTTGCGCTTGGAAAGCGCTGTGGAGGCCGCCTTGTCAGGAGCCGGGCGCAGCGGACTGCAGCTTGCGCAAAGCCAGTGCGGCTTCGATGCGGGGCTGCTCCTGTTCGCTGAAGAGCTGCTGGCGCAGCTGCTGCAGGCCGGGGCCATCGCCGTGCTGCGCACGCGCCTGGTCGTATTGCGCCAGCCGCTGCTGCCAGTGCTGTTCTTCCCGGTCGAGCCGGGCCATGTTGTGGGCGGCGGCCTCGCCGTAGCGGGCACTGCGCGCGGCGTGGCGGGTGCGTTCGTCGGTGTTCTGGGCGTTGAACGTGGCGGTCTGGGCCGCGGCGTCGAGGTGGACGGTGGCGGCGGCGCGCTCGGCGCGGCGTGCCTCGGGCAGTTCGTTGTCTGCATCGCGCAGCGCCTGGGCGCGTTGCTCGGCAGTGAGGCCGGGGTTGTGCGCAATCTCCAGGCGCGCCAGGGTGTAGCGGTCCAGGTCTGCCTCGCGGGCGAACAAAGCGTCGTACTCGGGGCCGTCAAAAAACTGCTGGCGCACCCGGTGCCGTGCCTGAAGCGCCTCGCGCAGGGCGGCGGGGTCGTTCATGTCCTGGGGCGAGCGCAATTGGCCCAGCGCCACCCGGTAGTCCACGTAGCGCTCGGCCAGTGCCAGCGCGCGGGTGGCCAGATCTGCAGAAAAGTGCTGGCCTACCAGCGCCGCCAGCCGCTGCTTGAGCGCGGCGGGGTCGCTCGCATCCTCGGCCCGCGCTTCCAGGAGCAGGGCTTCCAGCGTGTCGCGCAGGCCGTGCACCAGCAGCGGGTCTGCGCTGTGGTCGGCCACCGCGGCGCGGCCGGGGGCAAAAAAGCTGTCCTCCATGGGCCGCGCCGGCTGCGATATCCCCGCAAGCATCGCACCCCCGGCGGGCGCGGCGGCCGCACCCTGCGGGGTTGGCGTGGATGCGGCGTCCGGCAGACCGGGGGCCCCGAGCCACCACACCACGGCGGCCGTGGCGGCGGCAAGGGCCACCCCTGCACTGAGGGCGCGCGCGGCCTTCATGGCTTACAGGCCCACCGATTTGAGGCGGTTGGCGTGCTGGCGGTACAGCGTGACGGGGTCGGTAGAGAACCAGTCGCGCAGGCCCAGCAGCTGGTTGACTTCGTCCAGATGGTTCTGGCGGTAGTCGCCCAGGTGTTTGCCCAGGCGCGACGAGCAGGCCGATACCAGGCCGTCGTTGGACTCGCCAAATGTGAGGCTCAGCGTGGCCAGCAGGGCGTCGCTGGCGTCGAGCACGTTGGTCAGGGGCAGGGTGCCGGTCCAGGAGTAGTAGCGCACGCCGTTCACCAGCTCGGCGCCGCTGCCGCAGCCCGAGGTGGGCACGCCGTGCGGGAAGCGGCTGTTGAACTTGGCCGAGCCTGCGGTGGTCAGCGAGTCCAGCGCTGCCGTGGGCATCTGGGGCAGGCCGGTACCGCCGGAGGTCAGGTTGATCAGGCCCACCAGCGCCCTGGCGGCGGCGCTGGCCACCACCTCCGACACCGAGCCCGCGGGCGCCACGCCCCGCAGGATGTCGGCCACGCGCGAGCCCCGGTTCACGCCACCAATCGATGTCACGGAGGCCACGAGCTGGGGGGCGACTCCGGCCACATAGCGCGTGGTGGGGCCACCGTGCGAATGGCCCACCAGGTTCACCTTGGCAGCGCCGGTGATGGCCAGGATGGTCTTGACCTGGGTCAGCAACTGCTCGCCGCGCACCTCGGTGCTGTTGGCGGCCGACACCTGCGCCACGTACACCCTGGCGCCGCCCTGGCGCAGGGCGTCGGGGATGCCGTAGAAGTAGTCGATGCCCAGGGCCGAGTCAAAGCCAAAAAGGCCGTGCACCAGCACGATGGGGTAGCGCGTCTGGGTGTAGCCGCTCTGTGCCTGGGCATTGGCGCCCATGAGCAAAAGCCCCGCCGTGGCCGCCAGCAACAGTCGCCGCAAAAAGCGGCTGAAAAATCCGGTCATGTGTTTGTCTCCGTTGGTATGGTTTCTTATGGTGCAAAAACGAACGACCGTTCTTTTTTGCAGGATCAATTTTTCTATTGAGCGCAGGGAGTCACTATCGGGACATACCCGTGCCCGCGGTGTGGCATGCGGGGTCGGCGCGGTGTTTCGTAAAATCCTGCGCCATGAATGGTTTCAACGCACTCGACAAGCTGGACAGGGCCATCCTGCGCCGCCTGCAAGACAACGGCAGAGAAACCTATGACGTCATTGGCGAACAGGTGGGCCTGTCGCCCAGCGCGGTGCTGCGTCGGGTCAAGCGCCTGGAAGACAGCGGCGTGATCCAGCGCTATGTGGCGCTGGTGTCGCCGGAGGCCGTCGGCCTGGGGCTCACGGCGTACCTGAACGTGCGGCTCGAAAAGCACACCGAGAGCCACAAGCGCAACCCCATGGACCTGTTCCGCGCCAGTGTGCAGACCTGGCCCGAGGTGGTCGAATGCGCCTCGCTCACCGGCGAGATGGACTACCTGCTGCGCGTGGTGGTGGCCGACATGGCGCACTACAGCCGCTTCATCATGGACACCCTGCTCAAGCACCCCAGCGTGCAGGACTGCAAGACCAGCTTTGTGCTGGACCGCGTCAAGGCCACCACTGCCGTTCCTGTCTGACGCAGCAGGGCGGGCGCTTGCCATCGGGCCGCAAGCCGCGATACCCTGCGCAGCCATGGTCCACGGGTCGGCTGGCGGTCTCCCAAGCGACTGCACACCGGGCCTGTTGCTATATCCTTCATAGCTGTTGGCGCTTGCCAGTAAAGCGCTGGAGCCTGATTTTGTGTGTATTTGAGAGAGCCCACTATTTTGTTGCAGCGCAGCAAATTTGGCTGGAGTTGCTGAGGGAAAACCCTTATATTTACCCGCATGATCGCAACAAAAGACTGGCTCAAAGCATCCTGGTACGCAGGCCGAGACATGCTGCGTCCCGTCACCGGCGGCGTTGTCGCCCCTGAACATGGCGTCAAGAAGGAGGTGCCCGTGATGGTTCCCATTCGTGCCCTGGGCCCCTCGTACCGCGAGCGGATCACCCAGCACCTGCTTCAGCTCGAGCCTGAAGACCGTTACCTGCGCTTTGGCTATGCGGCCAATGACGAGCAGATCCGCCGCTATGCCGAGCAGCTGGATTTCGACCGCGACGAGATCTTTGGCATCTACAACCGCCGGCTTGAACTCATCGCCATGGCGCACCTGGCCTTTTCGGAGCACCCGGAATACAAGCACTGCGCCGAATTCGGCGTGTCGGTGCTCAAGCAGGCGCGCGGGCGCGGCTTCGGGGCGCGCCTGTTCGAGCGGGCCGTGATGCACGCCCGCAACGAGGGCGTGAACATGGTGTTCATCCACGCGCTGTCCGAAAACACCGCGATGCTGAAAATCGCGCGCAAGGCGGGCGCCACGGTGCGACGCGATGGCTCGGAGTCCGAGGCCTATCTGCAGATCGAGCCGGCCAACCTGGACACGCGCATGACCGAAATGGTGGAGCAGCAGTTCGCCGAGGTGGACTACCAGATCAAGAAGCAGGCCAAGCAGTTCTGGGATTTCCTGGCCAGCGTGCAGGAAGTGCGCAGCGGCGTGCAGCACGCACGCCACCAGTCGGCCGAATAGCCACCGGCGCAGCCCCTGGACGGGCTGACACCACAATCCGCTATCCTTGGGGCCCGACCCACTACCGCGCGCACGCTCTCAAACAGTGTCAGATCCGCATCCCGGGCGAGCGCCCGAAAAGGAAGACAAGCGCACCTTTCTGCAAAAGGTTGCCGAGTTCATCCACCCCGGCCCTGATTCCACCGAAGAGCTCATCGGTGCCCTGGCCGACGCCGAGGACAACCAGGTCATTGGAGCCGAATCGCGCGTGATGCTGGAGCGCGTGATCCGCATGGCCGACATGACCGCAGGCGATGTGATGGTGGCTGCGCCCCGCATGGACCTCGTCAACATCGAGGCGCCGTTTGACGAGATGCTGCACCTGGTCATCAACACCGCGCACTCGCGGTTTCCGGTGTACCAGGGCGAGCGGGACAACATCATCGGCATCCTCATGGCCAAGGATCTGCTCAAGCTGCAGCGGTCGCCCGAGCTGAACATCCGCACCCTGCTGCGCCCCGCAGTCTTCGTGCCTGAAAGCAAGGGCTTGAACGACCTGCTGCGCGAGTTTCGCGGCAACCGCAACCACCTGGCCATCGTGATCGACGAGTTCGGCCGTGTGGCCGGCCTGATCACCATCGAGGACGTGCTTGAGCAGATCGTCGGCGAGATCGAGGACGAGTTCGACATTCCCGAGGACAACGGCGACATTTTCGGCCTGGCCGACCACACCTACCGCGTCAGTGGCGACACCTCGGTGGAGCGTGTCTCCGAAGCGTTCGACGTGCAGGTCAAGGGCAGCGACCCCGATGAGTCGTTCGACACCATTGGTGGCCTGATCGCCCACGAAATGGGCCACGTTCCCAAACGGGGCGAGCACCTGCAGCTCAGCGGGCTGCATTTCGTCGTGCTGCACACCAAGGGCGGCGCCGTGCGCTGGTTCAAGGTGTCGCGCGTCGAAGACGCCAGCACCAGCGACTGATGGGCCGCGCTGTGTCCATGGCGGGGCCGCCGCTGGCCTTGCAGGCGCTGCTGGCCGTGGCTGCCGGTGCCGCGCAGGCGGCGTCGCTGGCCTGGCCGGGCAACGGTCAGCCCCTGTGGTGGTTGCAGATCGCCTCGCTGGCCGTGCTGGCCTGGCTGGTGCGCCCACACCCGGCAGCCTGTGTGCGCTGGCAGCGCGGCGCGCTTCTGGGCGGGCTGTTCGCCACCGCCTGGCTGGCCGGCACCTTCTGGTGGCTTTTCATCTCCATGCACACCTACGGCGGGCTGGCCGCGCCACTGGCGGTGGCTGCGGTGCTGGGCCTGGCGGCATTCCTGGCCAGCTACTATGCAGCGGTTTTGGGGCTTTTTTGCCGTCTCACGCTTACCAGTAAAGCGCTGACAGCTATTGTTTTCGGAGCATTCTGGCTGCTGGCGGAGCTGGCACGTGGCACGCTGTGGACGGGCTTCCCCTGGGGGGCTGGCGGTTACGCGCATGTGGATGGCCCACTGGGCGTGCTGGCGCGCAGCGTGGGCGTGTACGGTGTCGGCGCCGTGGCCGCCATGCTGGCCATGGGGGCTGTGCAGCTGCGCAGTGCCGACTTGCGGCGTGCGCGCGTGTGGGCCGGTCTGGTGGCGCTGGCGGCGCTGCTGGCCGCAGCCACCTGGGGCCGCCATTGCGCTATCAGCGGTTGTGGCACACCCGTGCAGCCAGCCGCCCCTTCACTCAGCCTGGAGCTGCTGCAGGGCAACATCCCGCAGGACGAAAAATTCCAGCCGGGCAGCGGCGTACCGCTGGCCCTGCAGTGGTATGCGCAGGCGCTGCGCGAGGCCCGCGCTGACCTGGTGGTGGCGCCCGAAACGGCCATTCCGCTGCTGCCCCAGCAACTGAGCCCGGGGTACCTGGAAGGCTTGCAGCAGCGTTACGCGCAAGGGGCCCAGGGCACGCAGGCCGCGCTGCTGGGCATTCCGCTGGGCGACCAGGAACAGGGCTATACCAATTCGGTGTTGGGCCTGGGCCCCACCACGCTGGCGGCGCCTTACCGCTACGACAAGCACCACCTGGTGCCGTTCGGCGAATTCATCCCGCCGTTCTTCAAGTGGTTCACCGCCATGATGAACATCCCCCTGGGGGATTTCAATCGGGGCCTGGTTGCACAGCCTTCCTTTGCGTGGGCGGGCCAGCGCATCGCGCCCAACATCTGTTACGAAGACCTTTTTGGCGAGGAGCTGGGCGCACGTTTTATCGACCCGGCGCAGGCGCCCACGGTGTTTGTCAATTTCAGCAACATTGGCTGGTTTGGCAACACGTTGGCCATTGACCAGCATCTGCACATCAGCCGCATGCGCGCTCTGGAGTTCGAGCGCCCCATGGTGCGCGCCACCAACACCGGCGCCACGGCCATCATCGACCACCGCGGCGTGGTCACGCACCAGCTGGCGCGCCACACCCGCGGCGTGCTCAGGGGCGAGGTACAGGGCCGGGGGCTGGACGCCCAGCGCGGCTGGCACATCACGCCGTATGCCTGGTGGGTATCGCGCTGGGGTCTCTGGCCGCTGTGGATGACCGGCGGCCTGGCGCTGCTGGTGGCATGGCTGCTCCACAGGCGCCAGCGCGGGCGCGTGCGGGGTTGATCCACGTCAGGTGCGCGCCGGGTGGGTCGGGCGCCACCGCAGGGCATTGTTTAGAGGCGGCTCCCTATGCCTTGATAATAGGGGCCCGCAAGCCGGGCCTGTATTGCAAACAATGACGATTTGAGGCGGGGCAACCGCTGTTCTGGAGCACGACTGAAAATGGCAGATTCCTTTTCCTACGAACAACTGATCGCCTCCGGCGAGGGCCGGCTGTTCGGCGCCGACAGCGGGCGCCTGCCGCTGCCGCCCATGCTGATGTTTGACCGCATCACGCACATCGACAGCGATGGTGGCGCGCACGGGCTGGGAAAGATCCGCGCCGAACTTGACGTGAAACCCGACCTGTGGTTTTTTGCCTGCCATTTCCAGGGCGACCCCGTCATGCCCGGCTGCCTGGGGCTCGATGCCATGTGGCAGCTCATCGGCTTTTACCTGACCTGGCTGCAGCTGCCGGGCCGGGGCCGCGCGCTGGGCGCGGGCGAGGTCAAGTTCACCGGCGAAGTGGGCCCCGATGTGAAGCTGGTCACCTACGAAATCGACATCAAGCGCGTCATCAAGCGCAAGCTGGTCATGGCCATTGGCGATGCCCGCCTGCTGGCCGATGGCAAGGAAATCTATGTAGCCAACGACCTGCGTGTGGGCCTGTTCAAGCGCGAGGAAGACGGCAAGGACGCAGCATGACGACCACCAAGAAGCGCGTAGTCATCACCGGCGCGGGCATCGTCTCGTGCATTGGCAACGACCTGGCCACCGTGGAGGCCTCGCTGCGTGCGGGCACCAGCGGCATCAAGGCCGTGGAAAAGTTCAAGGAACTGGGCCTGCGCAGCCAGGTGGGCGGCGCGCCCGAGATCGACATCGAGGCGCGCATCGACCGCAAGCAGCTGCGCTTCATGGGCGATGCGGCGGCCTATGCGCAGATCGCGCTGGAAGACGCTATCAAGCAAGCAGGCCTTTCGCCCGAACAGGTGAGCCACCCGCGCACGGGCCTCATCATGGGGTCGGGCGGCGGCTCACCCGCCAACCAGATCGAAGCAGCCGACACGCTGCGCGACAAGGGCATCCGCCGCGTGGGCCCGTACCAGGTCACGCGCTGCATGAGCTCCACCGTGTCCGCGTGCCTGGCCACCAATTTCAAGGTCAAGGGCATCAATTACTCCATCACCTCGGCCTGCTCTACGTCGGCCCACTGCATTGGCGTGGCCGCGCAGCAGATTGCCTGGGGCATGCAGGACGTGATGTTTGCGGGCGGCGGCGAGGAACTCTCATGGGGCATGTCGCTGCTGTTTGACGGCATGGGTGCCATGTCCAGCAAGTACAACGACACCCCCGAGAAAGCCTCGCGCGCCTACGACGCGAACCGCGATGGTTTTGTGATCGCCGGTGGCGGCGGGGCGGTGGTGCTGGAGAGCCTGGAGCACGCCCAGGCCCGTGGCGCCACCATCCTGGCCGAAGTGGTGGGCTTTGGCGCCACCAGCGACGGTGAAGACATGGTGGCCCCCTCGGGCGACGGCGCCATTGCCTGCATGCAGCAGGCCATGCAGGGGCTGGATGCCCCCATCGACTACATCAACACCCATGGCACCTCCACGCCGGTGGGCGACATGCAGGAAGTGCGTGCCATGCAGGCGCTGTTTGGCGACAAGGTGCCGCCGTTCTCGTCCACCAAGTCGCTCACCGGGCATTCGCTGGGCGCCACTGGCGTGCAGGAGGCGATCTACTGCGTGATCATGCTCAACAAAGGCTTCATCGCCGGTTCGGCCAATGTCGAAACGCCGGACCCGGCGCTTGGCAACATGCCGCTGGTCACGCAGACGCGCGACGCCGAGCTCACCACGGTTCTGTCCAACAGCTTTGGCTTTGGTGGCACCAATGCCAGCCTGGTGCTGCGGCGCTGGATAGCCTGAGACCCCCCTGAGCGGCTGCGCCGCTTCCCCCCGCTCTCGCATTGCTGTGCGATGCGGGCAGGGGGACGCCACCCGTGCGGCGGGGCGGCCCTTGCACGGTGGCTTCTGGCTTGGGCCGAGCCAGATTTATGCGTCGCGGCTAGCGCTCGCGCCTGGAGCTACTGAAATCCCCCTTGAGGCCTTGCGGCCCGTCTGTCCTGCGGGGCAGGCGGGCCGATAGCGTTGTGGGGCCGTAAAATCCGATGTTTGCGCGCGTGTCTGGCGCGCCATGGTTCCAACACCCCCTTCCTGCGCGGTTTGCACCGCGCACACCAACGCATGTTGACCTTCCAACAAATCATCCTCAAGCTGCAGTCGTACTGGGACGCCCAGGGCTGCGCACTGCTCCAGCCCTACGACATGGAGGTGGGTGCGGGCACCAGCCACACCGCCACCTTCCTGCGCGCCATCGGCCCAGAGCCCTGGAAGGCCGCCTACGTGCAGCCCAGCCGCCGCCCCAAGGACGGCCGCTACGGCGAGAACCCCAACCGCCTGCAGCACTACTACCAGTACCAGGTGGTGCTCAAGCCCGCACCCGCCAACATCCTGGAGCTGTACCTGGGCAGTCTTGAAGCCCTGGGGTTCGATTTGAAAAAGAACGACATCCGCTTTGTCGAAGACGACTGGGAGAACCCCACGCTCGGCGCCTGGGGCCTGGGCTGGGAGGTCTGGCTCAACGGCATGGAGGTGACCCAGTTCACCTACTTCCAGCAGGTGGGCGGCATCGACTGCAAGCCCGCCACGGGCGAGATCACCTACGGCCTGGAGCGCCTGGCCATGTACCTGCAGGGCGTGGACAACGTCTACAACCTCAAGTGGACCGACACCCTGAGCTACGGCGACGTGTACAAGCAAAACGAGGTGGAGCAGTCCACCTACAACTTTGAGCACAGCGACGCGGACTTTTTGTTCACGGCCTTCAACGCGCACGAAAAGCAGGCCAAGTACCTGATGGAGCAGCAGCTGGCGCTGCCCGCCTACGAGCAGGTGCTCAAGGCCGCGCACAGCTTCAACCTGCTCGATGCACGCGGCGCCATCAGCGTGACCGAGCGTGCCGCCTACATTGGCCGCATCCGCAACCTGGCCCGTGCCGTGGCGCAAAGCTACTACGAGAGCCGCGAGCGCCTGGGCTTCCCGATGGCGCCGCGCGAGTGGGTGGAACAGATGGTCAAAAAGGCCGCGTGAACGAGCGAAAGAACAAGAACATGACGACCCAAAACCTCCTCGTTGAACTGTTTGTCGAAGAATTGCCTCCGAAGGCGCTGCAGAAGCTGGGCGATGCCTTCGCCACCGTGATGGCAGATCAGCTCAAGGCGCAGGGCCTGGCCACAGCCGCTTCCGCCGTCACGCCCTTTGCATCGCCCCGCCGCCTGGCCGCGCATGTGACCGCCGTGGCCGACAAGGCTGCTGACAAGGCCGTACAGCAAAAGCTGATGCCCGTGACCGTGGGCCTGGATGCCAGCGGCAACGCCACGCCTGCGCTGCTGAAAAAGCTGCAGGCGCTGGGCGCCGATGTGTCCAACCCCGCAGCCGCCGTGGCCGCCTTGAAGCGCGCGCAGGACGGCAAGGCCGAAGCCCTGTTCTACGACAGCGTGGTGGCCGGTGCGACGCTGGCGGCGGGCCTGCAAAAGGCGTTGGATGAAGCGATTGCCAAGCTCCCCATCCCCAAGGTGATGAGCTACCAGCTCGAAACCGACTGCGGTATGGACAACTTTTTGCCCGGCTGGACCAGCGTGAACTTTGTGCGCCCCGCACACGGCTTGGTGGCGCTGCATGGCAGTACCGTGGTGCCCGTGAAGGCGCTGGGCCTCATGGCGGGCAACAGCACCACTGGCCACCGGTTTGAAGCCGCCGTGTCGCCCGTGGTGCTGGCCGATGCCGACAGCTACGCCGCCACGCTGAAGAAAGACGGCGCGGTGATCGCCAGCTTTGCCGAGCGCAAGGCCGAGATCGCCCGCCAGCTGGCCGCTGCTGCCGCCACGGTGGGCAACGGCGCCCGCCCCATCGAAGACGAGGCCCTGCTGGACGAAGTGACCGCGCTGGTCGAGCGCCCCAACGTGGTCATCTGCCAGTTTGAAGAGCAGTTCCTGGGCGTGCCGCAAGAGTGCCTCATCCTCACGATGAAGGCCAACCAGAAGTACTTCCCGCTGCTGGATGCCGCGGGCAAGCTGACCAACAAGTTCCTGGTGGTGAGCAACATCAGCCCCGAGGACACCAGCTTTGTGACCGGCGGCAACGAGCGCGTGGTGCGCCCGCGCCTGGCCGACGCCAAGTTCTTCTTCGACCAGGACCGCAAAAAGACGCTGGCCTCGCGCGTCGAAGGCCTCTCCAAGGTGGTCTATCACAACAAGCTGGGCACGCAGGGGGAACGTGTGGAGCGCGTGCGCGCCATCGCCAAGGCCATTGCCACGCAGTTGGGCGACGCGGCCTTGGTCGCTGATGCCGACAAAGCTGCGCAACTGGCCAAGACCGACCTCGTGACCGACATGGTGGGCGAATTCCCTGAGCTGCAGGGCATCATGGGCGGCTACTACGCACTCAACGACGGCCTGGGCGAGACCGTGGCGCACGCCATTGAAGACCACTACAAGCCGCGTTTTGCGGGCGACGCACTGCCGCGCAATATGGCGGGCGTGGTGGTGGCGCTTGCCGATAAATTGGAAACCCTGGTGGGCATGTTCGGCATTGGCAACCTGCCCACGGGCGACCGCGACCCGTTTGCGCTGCGCCGCCATGCGCTGGGCGTGATCCGGATGTTGATTGAACAGCGCCTGCCTTTGCATTTCTACGAGCTCACGCGGCTGGCTTCTGCTGCCTTCCCATCGGGCTTGGTGCAGGACAAGGCGTCTGAGCTGGACGACTTCTTGGTTGAGCGCCTCAAGGGCTATCTCCGGGATGGCGGCTTCTCGCCAGCGGAAGTGGATGCCGCCATCTACGCGCGCCAGCTGGGTCAATGGGCCAGCATTCCGCAGCGCCTCGCCGCCGTTCGCGCCTTCGCGGCCTTGCCGGAAAGCCCGGCCCTGGCCGCAGCCAACAAACGCGTCGGCAATATTCTCAAAAAGGCCGAAGCAGAGGGCCCGGTGGACGCCCACGTCAACCCCGAGCTGCTGCAGGAAAAAGCCGAGCAGGACCTGTTTGCCGCACTGCAGCGTTTTGTGCCCGAGGCCAACGCCCAGTTCGACGCGGGCGACTACACCGCCAGCCTGCAGACCCTGGCCGTGCTGCGCGCGCCGGTGGACGCGTTCTTTGACGATGTGATGGTCAACGCCGAGCAACTGGATGTGCGCATGAACCGCCTGGGCCTGCTCAAGATGCTGCACAACGCGATGAACCGCGTGGCCGACCTGTCACGCCTGGCCGTGTGACCCTGGGGCTGATAGGCTGGCGGCTCTCACAAGGGAAACTTACCCCATGAAACTCGTCATCCTGGACCGCGACGGCACCCTCAACCCGCTGGGGGATGAATACATCACCTCGGCCGACGAGTGGATGGCCGTGCCCGGCGCGCTGGAAGCCATTGCCCGGCTCAACCATGCGGGCTGGCACGTGGTGGTTGCCACCAACCAGCCCGGGCTGGGCCGGGGGCTGTTTGACGTGGTGGCGCTCAATGCCATCCACGCCAAGATGCACCGGCAGCTGGCGGCTGTGGGCGGGCGGATCGACGCCGTGTTCTATTGCCCGCATGCCGCCGATGAGAACTGCGCCTGCCGCAAACCGGCGCCGGGCCTGCTGGAGCAGATCGGCGAGCGCTATGGGGTGGAGCGGCATGACATGCGCGTGGTGGGTAGCTGCGTGGCCCATCTGCAGGCGGGTGCCGCCCTGGGTGCGCGGGTGCACCTGGTGTGCACGGGGCGTTCGGCCGAGGTGGTGCCGGGCGGGCCGCTGCCGGTGGGGCTCCCGCCGGGCACGGTGGTGCACGCCAGCCTGGGCGACTTTGTGGACCAGTTGCTGCCCGTGGTGCAGCCGGTGGGTGCAGGGGCCGCGGCCCCGTTGCCGCTGGCGGGGCAGGGGGCGCACCCTGTGATTGCTACTTGATTAATAGCTGCTGGCGCTTTACTGGTAAGCCCTGGCGGCCAAAAAGACTGTAAAAATGGCTTTTCTTCGCTCCGTCATTCACCTTCTCTGGATGGGCATCACCGTGGTGCCCTACGCCCTGGCCATCATGCTGGGCACGTTGCTGGGCGTGCGGGGTGTGCCGCTGTACCGCATTGCGCGGGCCTGGCTGTCGCTGTGCATCAGTGGTGCGCGGGTGGTCCTGGGCATCCGCGCCGAGGTGACCGGCATGGAGAACCTGCCGCAGGGCGAGAGCGAAGGCGCGATCCTGCTGGTCAAGCACCAGTCCACGTACGAGACCTTCCTGATGCCGGTGATCATGCCGCACCCTCTGGCGTATGTATTCAAGAAGGAGCTGCTGCACGTGCCCTTCTTCGGCTGGGCCATCGGGCGGCTGGACATGATCCACATCGACCGCAACCAGCGCACGCAGGCCTTCAACAAGGTGGTGCAGCAGGGCAAGGACCTGCTGGCCAAGGGCATCTGGATCATCATGTTCCCCGAGGGCACGCGCATCGAGCGGGGGCAGAAGGGCAACTACAAGACCGGCGGCACACGCCTGGCGATTGACACCGGTGCGCCGGTGATCCCGATTGCCGTGACCTCGGCCAAGGTGTGGCCGCGCAAGGCGTTCGTCAAACGGCCGGGCGTGGTGGATGTGTCCATCGGCAAGGCCATCTCCAGCCAAGGCCGCCAGCCTGAAGAACTCATGCGCGAGGTGGAGGCCTGGATCGAGGCCGAAATGCGCCGCCTGGACCCCGATGCATACCCTGCCGTGGTCATCCCGGCCGCCAGGACCACCGAAGCGGCCAGCGAAGAGTAAGCATCACCGTGATGCAGCGGCTTGTGCAGTTGGCGCTGGACCTTTTCGACCCACCGGGCGCACTGGTTGCGGCGCCGGGGGGCAATGCTGAAAATATCAAGCAAAAAATGCCGCCAGCGCTTGATGGTAAAGCGCTAGCAGCTCCTGAAAAGATAGCTAACACCTTTGCGACACCAGCGCCCGCACCAGCACCAGCGGCGCCCCTGCCCTCGCTGCTGTCCCCCGCCGAGTTCCGCCACCCCCAGGCCAGCCGCGAGGTGCTGCTGGGCGATGCCGTGGTGGCCTATGCGCTGCAACGCGCGCGCCGCCGCAGCATCGGCTTTACCGTGGGGGCCGATGGCCTGTCGGTGCGGGCCCCGAGCTGGGTCACGCTGGGCGCCGTAGATGCCGCGCTGCGCGAAAAATCCGACTGGATCCTGCGCAAGCTGGGCGAGGCGCGTGAGCGCCAGCAGCGCATGGAAGGCGGCCGCATCGTGTGGGCCCATGGCGCAGAGCTGCCCTATCTGGGCGAGCCCTTGAAGCTGGTGCTGGACCCGAGCCACGGTTTTGCGGGCAAGGGTGGGGCGCTGGTCACCGCAACAGAACAGCCCAGCCTGCACATCGCGCTGCCCCACAGCGCCAGTGCGGCGCAGGTCCGCGATGCGGTGCAGGCCTGGTTGATGCGCGACGCGCGCCGCCACTTCACCGAGCGGCTGGACCACTTTGCTCCGCTGCTGGGCGTTCGCTGGGCCAGCCTGCGCCTGTCGAGCGCCAACACCCGCTGGGGCAGCGCCAAGGCCGACGGCTCCATTCGCCTGAACTGGCGCCTGCTGCACTACCGCCCGGCCATCATCGACTACGTGGTGGCGCACGAGCTGGCCCACCTGCGCGTGATGGACCACAGCCCCCGCTTCTGGGACACCGTGGCCACCGTGGTGCCCGACTACGCCCGGCTGCGCAGCCATCTCCGCGACGAACCTGCCCCCTTGTGGGACTGAAAGAAGGACATTGACGATGACCGAAGCCAAGATTTCTCCCGCCGAAGGCTATGCCGGTGACGTGACGCCCCAGCAGGCCTGGCAATGGGTGCAGGCCGGGCAGGCCGTGCTGGTGGACGTGCGCAGTGACGCCGAGCGCGAGTGGATCGGCTACGTGCCCGGTGCCGCCGCCGTGGCCTGGAAGCAGTGGCCGGGCATGGCGATGAACGCCGACTTTGATGCCCAGATGCGCGCCGCCGTGCCCGAGGGCGCGCGGGCGGTGCTGCTGTGCCGCAGCGGCGTGCGCTCCATTGCCGCAGCGCGCCGCGCCACTGAGTTGGGTATCACGGCTTACAACATCCTCGAAGGGTTTGAGGGCGATGCGGATGGGCAAGGCCAGCGCGGCAAAAAGGGCGGCTGGCGCTTTCATGGCCTGCCGTGGAAGCAGGGATGAAGGCTGAGGACAACCCCCTGAGCGGCTGAGCCGCTTCCCCCTTCTCTCGAACCGCTGCGCGATTCGGGAAGGAGGACGATGCCCTCGCTGCGGGGCGGCCCTTGCTTGGCATCCCCGGTCCAAGCGGCGCCCATTCCCGGGTTTGGCTACGATCAAAAAAAGAGCTGCCAGCGCTTGATGTACAAGCGCTGGCAGCTCTTTGGCCTTGAAGCCGAGAAAACTTACTTGGCCAGGGGCGGAATCCGCAGCTTCTGGCCGGGGTAGATCTTGTCGGGGTGGCTGAGCATCGGCTTGTTGGCCTCGAAGATCACGGGGTACTTGTTGGCGTCGCCGTAGAACTTCTTGGCGATGGCGCTCAGGGTGTCGCCGCGCACCACGTCGTGGTACTGGGCTTCGGGCTCGGGGTTGGTGACGTCCATCAGGTTCTCGACGCTGGTCACGCTGGCCACGTTGCCGCAGCACAGGGTGACCTTTTCCTTGGCCGCCTGGGTGGGGGCTGTGCCCTTGACGGTGACCTTGCCCTGTGTGCCGTCGAACGCCACCTGCACATTGCTGGTGCCCAGGTTCTGCGAGGCAATATAGGTTTCGATGGCCTTGGCCGCCTTGGTGTTGAGCTCATCCTGTGTGGGGGGCGCTGCGGTGGTTGCCTGCGCTTCCTTGCCGCCAAACAGCTTTTCGCCGGCGTCCTTGATGAAACTGAAAAGACCCATGTCGTACCTCCTAATATTGCAGAAACAGGAAAGGCCACTGTAGCGGTAACTGGCGACCGTGTGGTGTCGGACAGGGGCGCGACACGATTTTCTCGGGAGGGGCGTGGTGTGGGACTTGTCTGCGTGGGGCCTGTCTGTCCCGGAATCGGGCGGGCTCGCAAAACTCGGGATAATCCGCCGCATGACTTTCCTGGCCATCGACGTCGGTAACACCCGTCTCAAATGGGCGTTGTACGACGCTCCCCGCCCCGGGGCTGCGCTCATTGCGCATGGCGCCGAGTTCCTCGACCACATCGACCGCCTGGCCGAAGGCAGCTGGGCATCGCTGCCGCACCCGGAGCGCATGCTGGGCTGCGTGGTGGCGGGAGACGCCGTCAAACGCCGCGTGCAGGAGCAGATGGAGCTCTGGGACGTTGCCCCCTCGTGGGTGGTGTCGTCGGCGCAGGAGGCGGGGCTCACCAACGGCTACGACCACCCCTCGCGCCTGGGATCGGACCGATGGGTGGCCATGATCGGCGCGCGCCACCATGTGCTGGCACGCGGCCCTGCACGGCCGCTGGTGGTGGTGATGGTGGGCACGGCGGTGACGGTGGAGTGCATCGACACCGACGGCCGCTTCATGGGCGGCCTCATCCTGCCCGGCCACGGCATCATGCTGCGCGCGCTCGAATCGGGCACCGCCGGCCTGCATGTGCCGACTGGTGAAGTGCGCCCGTTCCCCACCAACACCAGCGATGCACTGACCAGCGGCGGCACCTACGCCATCGCCGGTGCCGTGGAGCGCATGTACCAGCATCTGCTGCATCACTGCGGCCAGGAGCCCGCCTGCATCATGACCGGCGGCGCAGGCTGGAAGATGGCGCCCAGCATGACACGGCCTTTCGAGCTGGTGGACAACCTGATTTTTGATGGGCTGCTGGAGATTGCTGCGCGGCGGTTTGGGGGCTGAGGCCTGCCAAAGCTTTGGGTGGGCGTGCGCGCTAGGAAACTGTATTCGGTGGTTGGAAGTCGGAAGCCGCACCTACCGCGCTTTTGACGGCGTAGTCTCAGCATGAAGTGGCGGCTCATTCGTCACAGACCATCAAAACGGTCGCTGCCCAAACACCAGCAACCGCCGCGCAAGGGCCGCCCCGCCGCGCTGGCGGTGTCCCCCTTCCCGAATCACGCAGTGATTCGAGAGAAGGGGGAAGGCGCGAAGCGCCTCAGGGGGATGTCCCTACTCCTCTTCCAGTTCAGCCCGCGCCATCTCCACATCCAGCCGTTCCATGGCATCCATCGGCTCGGCGGCGGCGGCCTTTTCGTAGAGCGCGGTGGCTTCCTTCATCTTCTTGTCGCCTTCCAGCATGACCAGCGCGTTGGCGTACTCAATCATCGCAATGGCAGAGCCGGGGTTGAGCTTGAGCGCTTCCTGGAACAGCTTGAGGCCCGTGTCCTTCTTGGCGCCATAGGTCATGCCGCCAATCAGCGAGCCCACCTTGTCGATCACCTCGGCGTGGAACGCGCCGAGCGCAATGCGCGCATCGGCGTGTTTGGGTGACAAAGCGATGGCCTTCTCCAGCGAGTCCTTCACCTTGCCACCCAACCCCTGCGCCAGTGCCTTGGCCACGCTGATGCCCTGGCTGTAGCGGCCCAGCGCATAGGCATGCCAGTACCAGGCATTGGCGTTATCGGGCTCTGCCGCCGCCTGGGCCTCCGCCCGTTCGGCCACCTGCATGAACAGGTCCAGGCGCGCCTTCTCCTTGGGCTCCAGGTAATTGGCATAGATGGAGGTAGCCTTGTTGGCCGCAGTGATGCCTGCACCCCCGGCTGCCAGTCCCGCCGCCGCCGCTTTCTCAAAATCACCGTTGTGGAACAGCGCCCAGGCTTGCAGTGCGGCGGCGTCCTTGGGGCAGGGTTCGGCATCACCGCCATGCAGTCGTGCCCAGTGCTTCTTGACGCTCGCGGCGTCGAACTGGTAGTCGCCTGCGTGGGGGAAGGGGGTCCATTTGGCCATGGTGTGTCTCCGAGAGTTCTTGTTGGGGGTGTCTGTGGCGGGTGGGCTTTTATCAGCCTGGCGTTGCTGCGTAGGCACCGACCAGCTGCAGCAGGTGGGCCCGCTGGCTGCTTTCGAGGTAGGGCATGAGCAGGTTCAGCACATGGTGGGCACCACGCAGCAGCGCGGCCTGGGCGCTTTCGGGCTCCAGCGCGCGGCGCGGGTCGCGCACGTATTCAAAGCTGAGCCAGTAGGTGAGTACCACGACCATGCTGGTGGCGGTGGCCTCCAGTTCGCGCGAGTCGATGTGCAGCGCGTCTGCGCGGCCCATACCGTCGAGCATGGCGCGCACGGCGCGGGTCTTGTTCTTGAGGATGGCTTGGAAGTGGGTTTCCAGGCGCCGGTTCTTGGACAGCAGGTCGTTGAGATCGCGGTACAGAAAGCGGTACTGCCAGATCAGCTCGAACAGCGAGTGCATGAAGAACCAGGCGTCTTCCACATTGCGCACGCCATCGGCGGCGGCCAGCAGCTCGGTGAGCGCGGTTTCGTAGCGATCAAACAGCGCGTTGATCAGCTCGTCCTTGGCGGGGTAGTGGTAGTACAGGTTGCCGGGGCTGATGCGCAGCTCGGCAGAGATCAGGGTGGTGGAGACGTTGGGCTCGCCGAACCGGTTGAACAGGTCCAGCGTCACTTCCAGAATGCGTTCTGCGGTGCGGCGTGGCGCTTTCTTCACCATGTGTGCAGGCCCTTCGCGTCGTTGCGTGTCGTTGTTGCGTTGTCTCTGGTGGCTACTCTAACCCACGCAGTCATGCTGCAGTGCGACATGAAGGTGGGGTGCGTATGCAGTACCCACGCCGCTTGTAGCGCACTTCATGGGTTTCGCCAAAAAAAGAAAAGCGGCCCAGACGCCGTGGCGCGTGGACCGCTGGGTGCGGGCTGAGGGCTTGCCAGTGGCAAGCCGGGATCAGCTGGCCGATGGCGTGCTGGTGGCCGCGGCGGCGGCGCGTGGGGCGGTCTTCTTGGCCGCAGCCTTCTTGGTGGGGGCCTTGGCTACGGGCTTGGCGGCTGCCTTGGCAGGCGCGGTCTTCTTGGCCGCAGCCTTCTTGGCAGGGGCTTTGGCGGCGGGCTTGGCAGTTGCCCTGGCGGGAGCAGCCTTGCTGCCCTTGGCCAGTGCGTCCACGCGGGCGCTCAGGGCTTCCAGGTCGCGGGCCGAGGGCACGCCCAGCTTGGCCAGGGCCTTGGCCACACGGTCTTCAAAGATGTTTTCGAGCTTGTCCCACTGGCCCTGGGCCTTGGAGCCGATGTCGCTGGCCATGGTGGTCACGCGGCTGGTGGCTTCGGTGATCTTTTCTTCGGCCACGGCCTGGGTCTTGCGCTGGATGGTCAGGCCTTCCTTGACCAGGGCTTCAAACACCTTGCCACCTTCTTCCTGCGCCTTGGAGAAGGCGCCCAGGCCCGCCAGCCAGATCTGCTGGGCGGAGTCCTTGACGGTGCTGGACAGTTGGGCGTTGCTCTTCTTCTTGTCGGCGCTGAGTTTCTGCAGTTTCTTGACCATGGGGCCTCCGTTGTGCGGTTGGGGTGGATTTGCCAGGGCGGTTGGCCTCTGACGCATGGCCGCACTGTACGCCGCGTGACGCGCAAGGTGTAGGCGCGCGCTCCTAAAAATGTAGAGCGTGCCATCTAGCCTGCGCAGGCCAGGCTTGCCTAGTATCGGCGCGGGTTTGTGCTGAATCGGTGTGCGCGGCCCTTGGGCAAGAATGAAGTCATCTCAGAGGAGCTATCCATGCAGTATTTCGTGACGGGGGCAACGGGGTTCATTGGCAAGCGGCTGGTCAAGAAGCTGCTGGAGCGCAAGGGGGCGGTGGTCCACTTCCTGATCCGCAAGGAGAGTGCGGACAAGGTGGCCGACCTGCGCAGCTTCTGGGGTGTGGGGCCCACGCGTGCGGTCCCTGTGTTTGGCGACCTCACTGCGAAGAAGCTGGGAGTGGCGGCCGACGACGTGAAAAAGCTCAAGGGCCAGATCGACCATTTCTACCACCTGGCGGCGGTGTACGACCTGGCTGCCGATGAGGAAACCCAGGTGGCCGTGAACATCGAGGGCACGCGCAACACGGTGGATCTGGCCAAGGCGATTGATGCCGGGCATTTCCACCATGTCTCCTCCATCGCGGCTGCCGGCCTGTACGAAGGCGTGTTCCGCGAGGACATGTTCGAGGAAGCCGAGGGTCTGGACCACCCGTACTTCCAGACCAAGCACGAGAGCGAAAAGATCGTGCGCCAGGACTGCAAGGTGCCCTGGACGGTGTACCGCCCCGCCATGGTGGTGGGCGACAGCCAGACCGGCGAAATGGACAAGATCGACGGCCCCTACTACTTCTTCAAGCTCATCCAGCGCCTGCGCCAGCTGCTGCCGCCCTGGATGCCCACGGTGGGCCTGGAGGGCGGGCGCGTGAACATCGTGCCGGTGGACTTCGTGGTGAACGCCCTCAACGTCATCAGCCACCAGAAGAGCATCACCAAGAAGTGTTTCCACCTGGTGGACCCCGTGGGTTACCGCGTGGGCGATGTGCTGGACATCTTCAGCCGCGCAGCCCATGCGCCGCGCATGAACCTGTTCGTCAACGCCGCGCTGCTGGGCTTCATCCCCAAGAGCGTGAAGAAGAGCCTGATGGCGCTGGCACCGGTGCGCCGTGTGCGCAATGCCGTCATGAAGGACCTGGGCCTGCCTGAGGACATGCTGACGTTTGTGAACTACCCCACGCGCTTTGACTGCCGCGAAACCATGGCTGCGCTCAAGGGCTCGGGCGTGTCGTGCCCCAATCTCAAGGACTACGCCTGGCGCCTGTGGGACTATTGGGAGCGCAACCTTGATCCCGAGCTCTTCATCGACCGCACGCTCAAGGGCACGGTGGGTGGCAAGGTGGTGCTGGTGACGGGAGGCTCGTCCGGCATTGGTCTGGCGGCCGCGCACAAGTTTGCCGAGGCGGGTGCCACCACCATCATCTGCGGCCGCGACCAGGACAAGCTGGATGAGGCCTGCGCCGAAGCCAAGGCCAAGGGCTACCAGTTCATCGCTTATTCGGCCGACATCGCCGACATGGCCGATTGCGACCGTTTCGTGCAACTGCTCATCGACAACCACGGCGGTGTGGATTTCCTCATCAACAACGCAGGCCGCTCCATCCGCCGCGCCATTGAGTCGAGTTACGACCGCTTCCACGATTACGAGCGCACCATGCAGCTCAATTACTTCGGCTGCCTGCGCGTGACCATGGGCTTCCTGCCCGGCATGGTGGAAAGGCGAAAGGGCCATGTGGTCAACATCAGCTCCATCGGCGTGCTGACCAACGCGCCGCGCTTTTCGGCCTATGTGGCCAGCAAGGCGGCGCTGGACGCGTGGACGCGCTGCGCATCGAGCGAGTTTGCCGACCAGGGCATCACCTTCACCACCATCAACATGCCCCTGGTGCGCACGCCCATGATCGCGCCCACCAAGATCTACAACAACGTGCCCACGCTGAGCCCCGAAGAGGCGGCCGACATGATCGCCCAGGCCTGCATCTTCAAGCCGGTGCGCATTGCCACGCGCCTTGGCATCACTGGCCAGCTGCTGCACGCCCTCGTGCCGCGCGTGGCGCAGATCAGCATGAACACGAGCTTTCGCATGTTCCCGGATTCCACCGCCGCCAAGGGCAGCAAGGACGCCAAGCCGCAGCTGTCGGCCGAGGCGGTGGCACTGCAGCAGATGATGCGCGGCATCCACTTCTGAGGGACGCCAGGCCGGGGCAGAAGCAAGCGCGTTGAACTCTGTTACCCGGAGGTCCGGCGCGCAGGGATAATCACGGGTTTTGCCAAGCGGGCATTTCAAACAGCCATCCCTATGATTCTGGTCACCGGCGGCGCGGGTTTCATCGGCGCCAACTTCGTTCTCGACTGGGTAGCCGCGGCGGGTGAGCCCGTTGTCAACCTTGACAAGCTCACCTACGCAGGCAACCTGCACAACCTGGACAGCCTTCAGGGCGACACGCGCCACGTGTTCGTGCAAGGCGACATTGGCGACACCCCCCTGGTGGCCCGCCTGCTGGCTGAGCACCAGCCGCGCGCCGTGATCAACTTCGCCGCCGAGTCCCATGTGGACCGCTCCATCCACGGCCCCGAAGACTTCATACAGACCAACGTGGTCGGCACTTTCAGGCTTTTGGAGGCTGTGAGGCAATACTGGCAAGCGCTCCCAGCTATCAATAAAGAAGCATTCAGGCTCCTGCATGTGAGCACTGACGAGGTGTATGGCACCCTGGCTGCTGACGCCCCTGCGTTCACAGAGACGCATGGCTACGAGCCCAACAGCCCCTACAGCGCCAGCAAGGCCGCCAGCGATCACCTCGTGCGCGCATGGCACCACACCTATGGCCTGCCGGTGCTCACCACCAACTGCAGCAACAACTACGGGCCGCTGCACTTTCCAGAAAAGCTCATCCCGCTGATGATCGTCAACGCACTGGCCGGCAAGAACCTGCCCGTGTATGGCGACGGTATGCAGGTGCGCGACTGGCTGTATGTGAAGGATCACTGCAGCGCCATCCGCCGCGTGCTCGAAGCGGGCCGCCTGGGTGAAACCTACAACGTCGGCGGTTGGAACGAAAAACCCAACATCGACATCGTGAACACCGTGTGCGCTTTGCTCGACGAACTGCGCCCCCGCGCCGACGGCCAAAGCTACCGCACCCAGATCACCTACGTGAAAGACCGCCCCGGCCACGACCGACGCTATGCCATCGACGCGCGCAAGATCGAGCGCGAACTGGGCTGGAAACCTGCCGAAACGTTTGAGACCGGCATCCGCAAAACCGTGCAGTGGTACCTGGACAACCCCGAATGGGTGGCCCAGGTACAAAGCGGCGCCTACCGCGACTGGGTTGCCCGGCAATACGAAAGCAACGCTGCATGAACATCCTGCTGCTTGGCAAAGGCGGCCAGGTGGGCTGGGAGCTGCAACGCAGCCTGTCCATTCTTGGCCAGGTCACCGCGCTGGACTTTGACAGCCAGGACCACTGCGGCGACTTTGCCAACCCCGAAGGCGTGCGCGACACCGTGCGCCAGCTGCGCCCGGACGTTATCGTCAACGCTGCCGCCC
>NZ_AGTS01000150.1 GCF_000238595.1 Acidovorax sp. NO-1
AATTTCATCGAAAAACGACTGACTTCGACGAATCTCAACCAACATCCGGCACCACCGCCGTCGCCTCAATCTCCACCTTCGCCCGGTCCTCCATCAACCCCGCCACCTGCACACAGGCCATGGCCGGGAAGTTCTTGCCCAGCACCTCGCGGTACACGGCGCCCAGCTCCTTCAACCGCGCGTTGTATTCCGTGCGGTCCACCACGTACCAGGTCAGCCGCACCAAGTGCTCAGGCCCTGCGCCTCCGGCTTCCAGCACAGCCCGCACGTTCAACAACGTCTGCCGCGTTTGGTCGATGAAGTCATCGCTCTCAAACTGCTGCTGCGCATTCCAGCCGATCTGGCCGCCAGTAAAAACCATCGTGCCGCGTGCGGCAACGCCGTTGGCATACCCCTTGGGGGTGACCCAGCCCTCGGGCTGCAAAAGGGCGTGTTGCAGTGTCATGGTGCTTTCACTTCCGCTTGAGGGGTTGCAGCGGCCTGGCGCAGCTTGAAGCGTTGCAGCTTGCCGGTTTCGGTGCGGGGCAGCGCGGTCACGAACTCGACCACGCGCGGGTATTTGAACGGGGCGATGGTGGCCTTCACATGGTCCTGCAAAGTTTTCACCATGGCGGCATCACCCGTGTGGCCGGGTTTGAGCACGCACACGGCCTTGACCACCATGCCGCGTTCTTCGTCGGGAACGCCGATCACGCCGCACTCGGCCACAGCCGGGTGGCGCAGCAGGGCGTCTTCCACCTCGGGGCCGCCCACGTTGTAGCCGGCGGTGATGATCATGTCGTCATCGCGCGCCTGGTAGAAGAAATAACCGTCGGCGTCCTGCGTGAACGCGTCGCCCGGGTAATTCCAGCCGTCCTTCACGTATTTGGCCTGGCGCGGGTCATCCAGGTATTTGCAGCCCGTGGGGCCAATCACCGCGAGCTTGCCTACGGTGCCGCGTGGCACCTCGTTGCCATCGTCATCCACCACCTTGGCGGTGTAGCCGGGCACCACCTTGCCGATGGCGCCTGTCCGCGCCTCGCCACCTGCCGATGAAATGAAGATGTGGAACATCTCCGTGGCGCCGATGCCGTCCGTCATGTCGATGCCGGTGGCGTCCTTCCACAGCTGGCGCGTGGCGTCGGGCAGGCCCTCGCCCGCGCTCACGCAGATGCGCAGTTGCGGCAGCCCGATCTTCTTCGCGAAAGGAGCCATCTGCCGGTAGAACGTGGGCGCGGTGTAGCTGATGGTGACGCCCGCGTCGCGCATCAGCGTCACCATGGTTTCGGGCGTGTAGGGCTGGTCGGGGAAGTACACACTGGCCCCGGCCCACATCGGAAACACCAGCAGCCCGCCCAGTCCGAAGGTGAACGCCAGCGGTGGCGAGCCCGCCACGATGTCGTCGGGCGTGGCCTTGAGCACATGGCGTGGCCAGGCCTCGCAGCCTGCCAGCACGTCGCGGTGCGTGTGCACGGCGGCCTTGGGTGCGCCTGTGGTGCCCGAGGTGAATGCCATCAGCGCGATGTCATCGGCCGATGTGGGGCAGGGCTGCATGCTGCCGGGCTTGCCTTGGGCGCGCTGCAGCAGGTCGGCAGGATCCGTGGCGGTATGAAAGGGCACGATGGTGGTCAGCACGGGGTGCTGGTCTTGCGCCGCCGCCAGTTCGGCCAGCAGGCGGCCATCGCACAGCGCCAGCGTGGGCTGGGCGCGCTCGATGATGTTGGCCAGCTCACCCGCGCGCAGCAGCGGCATGGTGGCCACCGCTATCAGCCCGGCGTAGACCGTGCCCAGCCAGGCCAGCGCCATCTCCACCGTGTTGCCGCCGCGCAGCAGCACGCGGTTGCCGGGCACCAGGCCGTGGTCCTGCGTGAGCACCTCGGCAATGCGCGCGGCCTCGGTGCGGGCGTCGCGGTACGTGTAGGTGCGGTGCGGGCCGCGCAGCAACGGGCGGTCGATGTTGCCGGCCCGCTCGGCCCGCTCGGCCTGGTCGAACAGGGCGTGCACCAGGTTGGCCTGATCCGGAATCTGCAGCTCGGGCAGGTCATAACGCAGCGTGGGCCAGGCGCTTTGTGGCGGCAGGCGGTCGTGCACAAAGTGGTCGGGCTGGGCGGAAGAAACACTCATATTCAGATCACTCCTGCAAAGCGGCCTTGCCAATGATGAGTTGCTGCACCTCGGTGGCGCCTTCGTAGATGCGCAGCGAGCGGATGTCTCGGTACAGCGATTCGACCTTGCTGCCCACCTCCACGCCGCGCCCGCCGTGCAGCTGCAGCGCCATGTCGATCACACGCTGGGCGTTTTCGGTGGCGGTCATTTTTGCCATTGCGGCTTCGGCGGTCACCCGGGCTTGGCCTTGATCGCGCAGCCAGGCCGCGCGGTAGGTCAGCAGCGCGGCGCTGTCCACCAGCGCGGCCATCTCGCCGATCCTGGCCTGCGTGAGCTGGAAGTCGGCGAGCGTCTGGCCGAACATGCGGCGCTGGCGCGCGTGGTGCACCGCCTCGGCCAGTGCTCGGCGCGCCATGCCCAGGGCGGCGGCGGCCACCGATGCGCGAAAGATGTCCAGCGTGCGCATGGCCAGCTTGAAGCCGCCGTTCTCTTCACCCAGCAATGCCGTGGCAGGCACGGTGCAGTTGGTGAACAGCAGGGTGGCCAGCGGGTGCGGCGCCATCACGTGGATGTGTCGCGAGGCGTCCAGCCCCGGCGTGTTCGCATCGACGATGAAGGCGCTGATGCCGCGCGTGCCGCCTGCCGGGTCGGTCTTGGCAAACACGCAGTAGAAGTCGGCAATGCCGCCGTTGCTGATCCAGGTCTTGGTTCCGGTGAGGGAATAGGAGTGTTCTTTGCCGCTAGCGGTTGATGGATAAGCGCTGGTAGCTACTGTTTGCATAGCGCTCACGTCCGAGCCCGCTTCGGGTTCGCTCAGTGCGAACGCCGCAATCAATTCCCCGCGCGCCACGCCCTGCAGGTAGTGCGCCTGCTGCGCCGGGCTGCCCGCCAGCGTGATCGCGCCGCTGCCCAGCCCCTGCATCGCGAACGCAAAGTCCGCCAGCGGCGAGTGGTAGGCCAGCGTTTCGCGCAGCAGCACCAGCGCGCGCGAGTCGAGCGCGGGAAGGGCGCCGCCGTGGGCGGCAGGCACGCAGTAGCGCAGCCAGCCGCCCGCGCCCAGGCGCTGCACCCAGTCGCGGCAGGCGGCGCGGTCATCGGTTTCATCGACCTCTTGCGCGGCTGCCCAGGGCACCAGGCCCTCGGCGAGGGTGCGGTGGGCATCGTCAAAAAAGGGCAGGGCCAGGTGCGCCGTCGAGGGCGGGCGTGGGGCCGGGGGCGTTGCAACGTGCATGGGTTCAATCTCCCTGGAATACGGGCTTTTGCTTGGCGGCAAACGCCTCATACGCCCGTCGGAAGTCTTCCGTCTGCATGCAGATGGCCTGGGCCTGCGCTTCGGCTTCGATGGCCTGCTCGATGGTCATGCTCCACTCCTGGCTCAGCATGGTCTTGGTCATGCCGTGGGCGAAGGTGGGGCCGTCGGCCAGTGCGCGCGCCGTGGCCTGCACGTTGGCCAGCAGGTCGGCGCTTTCATACAGGTCGTTGAAGAAGCCCCAAGCCAGGCCTTCGTGCGCCGTCATCGCGCGGCCTGTGAACAGCAGCTCGCTGGCGCGGCCCTGGCCGATCATGCGCGGCAGCAGCGCACAGGCGCCCATGTCGGCACCGGCCAGGCCCACGCGGGTGAAGAGAAAGGCCGTTTTGGTCGCCTCGGTGCCGTAGCGCATGTCGCAGGCCAGCGCCATCATCGCGCCCGCACCTGCGCAGATGCCGTCGATGGCGCCCAGCACGGGCTGCGGGCAGGCACGCATGGCTTTCACCAGGTCGCCCGTCATGCGCGTGAACTCCAGCAGCTCGGGCATGGTCATGGTGGTCAGCGGGCCGATGATCTCGTGCACGTCGCCGCCCGAGCAGAAGTTGCTGCCTGCGCCGGTCACCACGATGGCCTTCACGTCGGTGGCGAAGCGCAGCGCATAGAAAAAATCGCGCAACTCGGCATAGCTCTGGAAGGTGAGCGGGTTCTTGCGGTCCGGCCGGTTGAGCGTGACGGTGCCCACCCCATCGGCAAAGCTCCAGGCAAAGTGCTCGGCCACATAGCTGGCCTGCGGGTTGAACTGCTCGCGCATGGGGTTGCTCGCCCCGATGTAGTGCTTCATTCGGCTGTCTCCAAAGAATTGTTCTGTGTGTGTTCCTTCACCTTGCCCAGCAGGCGGTACAGGGTGGCGATGTCGCGCTCGCCCAGCGCGGCGAAGGCCTCGACGATCCATTGCTCGTGCTGGCGCGCCATGGTGTTGA
Organism: Acidovorax sp. NO-1; assembly: GCF_000238595.1. GTDB lineage: Bacteria > Pseudomonadota > Gammaproteobacteria > Burkholderiales > Burkholderiaceae_C > Acidovorax. The sequence continues at coordinate 4,315 of NZ_AGTS01000150.1, forward strand.
ACTGCGCGCGGCCCTGCGGCGTGAGGCGCACCAGGTAGGCGCGGCGGTCGCCTTCCACATCCATGCGCTCGACCAGCCCCTCGTCCACGAGCTGGTCGGTGATGCCAGTGATGTTGCCGCTCGTCACCATCATGCGGCGCGAGAGCTCTTTCATCTTCATGCCGTCCGGCGCGCGCTCCAGTTGCGCCATCAGGTCAAAGCGTGGCAAGGTGGTGTCGAACTGCGCGCGCAGGTGGCTGCGTACCTGCTTTTCGATGAGCTGGGTGCAGGTGAGCAGGCGCAGCCACAGGCGCAAGGCCTCGGGGTGCTCGCTGGGGGCAGCGCCGTGCAGGCGGGCTTCGAGATCCATGGTGGCTTACTCGATTGCTTCAATTTTGGTAGCTGCTTGCGCTTGACTGGTAAGCGCTGCGACCTGTTTTTGTTTTGAAATCTCGCGCAGCATCTGGTCGCGGCCGCTGTGGTATTGCACAGGCCAGTCGGTGTGCGCTGCGGCCACAGGGCCCAGCTGCGCGGCGGCGTGCAGCGTCCAGGCCGGGTCGGCCAGGTGGGGGCGTGCAATGGCACACAGGTCGGCGCGGCCGGCGGCGATGATGCTGTTGGCGTGGTCGGCCTCGGTGATCGCGCCCACCGCCATGGTGGCAATGCCCACCTCGTTGCGGATGCGGTCGGCAAACGGCGTCTGGTACATGCGGCCGTACACGGGGCGCGAGTCGCGCGTGGTCTGGCCGGAGGAGACGTCAATCAGGTCGGCGCCCGCGGCCTGGAACAGGCGTGCGATGGCAATCGCGTCGTCAGCGGTGTTGCCATCCGGGAGCCAGTCGTGGGCCGAAATGCGTACGCTGAAGGGCTTGTCATCGGGCCACACGGCGCGCAGCGCGGCGAACACTTCCAGCGGGTAGCGGCAGCGGTTGTCCAGGCTGCCGCCATAGTCGTCCGTGCGCTGGTTGGTGACGGGGCTCAAAAAGCTGGCCAGCAGGTAGCCGTGTGCGCAATGCAGTTCCAGCCAGTCAAAGCCGCAGGCCACGGCCCAGCGGGCGCTCTCTACAAACGCGGCGGTCACGCGGTCCATGTCGGCGCGGGTCATGGCAGCGGGGGTCTGGTTCTGTGCACCGTAGGCGATGGGGCTGGCGGCCAGCAGGGGCCAGTTGCCCGCCTCCAGCGGCTCGTCCGTGCCCTCCCAGCCCACGCGGGTGGAGCCCTTGGGGCCGCTGTGGCCGAGCTGCAGGCCGATCATGGCCGTGCTGCTGCCGTGCACAAAGTTCACGATGCGCGCAAAGGCGGCTTGCTGCGCGTCATTCCACAGGCCCGTGCAGGCGGGGGTGATGCGCCCTTCCGGCGTGGGGCTGGTCATTTCCACCATCACCAGCGCTGCACCGCCCAGGGCCCGCGCGCCCAGGTGCACCAGGTGGAAGTCCTGCGGCACGCCCTCGACCGCGCTGTAGGTGGCCATGGGCGAGACGACGATGCGGTTCTTCAGAGTCACGCTCTTTAACGTGAAGGGTGTGAGCATGGGCGGCACGGCGGCCTTACCTCCGGCGAGCCACGCCTCGTACCCCTCCAGCCACGCTGCATCGCGCAGCCGCAGGTTCTCGTGGCTGATGCGCTGGCTGCGCGTGAGCAGCGAGTAGGTGAACTGCTCAATGGGCATGCCGGTGTAGCGCGCCACGTTTTCAAACCACTCGGTGCTGTTGCGTGCGGCGTTCTGGATCTTGAGCACCTCCACGCTGCGGCGTGCTTCGTAGTGCTGCAGTACCTCATCGATAGGAAGACCTGTGGCGAACTCGTTGGCAAGGTCGATGGCATCTTCCAGCGCCAGCTTGGTGCCGCTGCCAATCGAGAAGTGCGCGGTGTGGGCTGCGTCACCCATCAGCACGATGGGCACGCGCTTGCCGCCAACTGTCTCACGGTGCACCCAGGTGTTGCAGATCACACGTGGAAAACGAATCCAGTTGGCCGAGCCGCGCAGGTGCGTGGCGTTGCTGATGAGCGCGTTGCCGTCCAGGTATTTGGCAAACAACTTCTCGCAAAACGCAATCGCCTCGGGTTGCTCCATGGCGTCCAGGCCGTGGGCCTTCCACACAGTCTCGGGCGTTTCGAGGATGAAGGTGGAGGTGTCGGCATCGAACTGGTAGGCATGCGCCTGGAACCAGCCATGCTCTGTCTGCTCGAAAGCAAACGTAAAAGCATCCAACTTTTTGTGTGTGCCCAGCCAGACAAAACGGCACTCGCGCAGGTCGATATCGGGCTGGTAGGTGGTGGCGTAGCGGGTGCGGATGCGGCTGTTGAGGCCGTCGCTGGCAATGACCAGGTCGGCGTTGTACTGCGTAGCCAGCGCCTGGTCGTCGGCCACGTCGGTCTCGAACACCAGCTCCACGCCCACCGCCAGGCAGCGGTCCTGCAGGATGTTAAGCAGCCGCTTGCGGCCAATGCCGCAAAAGCCGTGGCCGGTGGAGCGCACGCTGCGGCCCCTGAAGAACACCTCGATATCGTCCCAATGGTTGAACGCATCGCCGATGAGCGCTGCCGTGGGCGCATCGGCCGCTTGCAGGTTGGCCAGCGTCTGGTCCGACAGCACCACGCCCCAGCCGAAGGTGTCGAACGGCCGGTTGCGCTCCACCACGGTGACACTGTGCGCCGGGTTCTGCTGCTTCATCAGCAGGGCGAAATAAAGGCCTGCGGGGCCGCCGCCAATGCAGAGGATGTTCATGGGAAAATAGTTTAGGCTTAAACAAAGTGCTGTCAATGGGGCGTTCCCGGCGAAGCCCCCAGGGTTCCATGGGGTGTTGACGCGCCGCAGCGAACTTTTCAAGATGCGGCGCATGAAGCACTTGCTGCACACCCTGGAGGGGCGGCTGGCGACTTTGCCGGTGCCCATGGCGGTCCAGCTACCCGCGGGCCAGAAACTGGGCGCGTCCGATCCGGCGGTGACCTTGCGCTTTCGCGACCGCATGGCGCTGGTGGCGCTGGCCACAGGCGAGATTGGCAACGTGGGCGCTGCGATCGTCGAGGGGCGGGTGGCGCTGGAAGGCGGCATGCGCGACCTGATGGCCGCTGCGGCAGGGCTGCTGACGCGCGACCCGGCGCGCGACCACCACCATGGCTGGTGGCACCGTGTGCTGGCACGCGCGCGGTCGATGGCGGTGCACACGCTGGCGCACGACGCGCGCCATGTGCAGTTTCACTATGACTTGTCGGATGACTTCTATGCGCTGTGGCTCGACCCGCGCCGGGTGTATTCGTGTGCCTACTACCGCGCGCCAGACCTGACGCTGGCCCAGGCTCAAGAGGCCAAGCTCGACCACATCTGCCGCAAGCTGCAGCTGCAGCCTGGGGACCGGTTCCTGGACATTGGCGCGGGCTGGGGCGGGCTGCTGCTGTGGGCGGCCGAGCACTATGGTGTGAACGCCACAGGCATCACCCTGTCACGCAACCAGCACGCGCATGTGCAGCGGCTGATCCATGAACGCGGTCTGCAAGGCCGTGTGCGGGTTCAATTGCAGGACTATCGCGAGCTGGAGACCCACGGGAGCTTTGACAAGATCGCGTCGGTCGGCATGTTCGAGCATGTGGGCCGCGCGCAGATGGGGCGCTACTTTGATACCGTGTTTCGCTTGCTGCGCCCCGGCGGGCTGGTGCTGAACCACGGCATCACTGCGGGGGGCGCGGACAACGCGCAACTGGGCGCGGGCATGGGTGACTTTATCGAGCAGTACATCTTCCCGGGCGGCGAGCTGTTGCATGTGAGTGCGGTGCTGCACGACATGGCCCGCGCGAGGCTGGAGATGGTGGACACAGAAAACCTGCGGCCCCACTACGCGCGCACCCTGTGGGCCTGGTCCGACGCCCTGGAGGCCCAGCTGCCTGCGGCCCGTGAGGTGCTGGCCGCACAGGGTGGGGCGCAGCAGGGTGATAAGGTCTTGCGTGCATACCGCCTGTATCTGGCGGGCAGTGCCCTGGGGTTTGAGCGCGGCTGGATGGCACTGCACCAGATGCTGGCCACCAGGCCCGATGGAAATACGGCCACAGGTGCCTTGCCCGGCGCACAATCGGTCTACCCTTTCACACGCGACTACATCTACTCCCCTGGTTGGAACCAGAAAGACACATCACCATGCTCTACAAGTTCAAATCCCGCGCCGCAGCCGACCTGATCATGCTGGAACCCCAGGGCCGCCAGATTCTGGAAATCATCGGCAAGACACCTGGCGCCAATGGCATCGTGACGGCCGCCCAGATCCCCGCAGCCATCGCCGCGCTGGAGGCCGCCGTGCTGGCAGACGAAGCACAACCCGCGGTGGAGGACGAGACCGAAGAGGAAGCTGCCAACAACGAACGTAAAGACACGGTGCGCCTGCGCCAGCGGGCCGCCCCTTTTATCGAAATGCTCAGGCGCAGCGCGGCAGAGAATGTCGATGTGGTGTGGGGCGTGTAAGAGGCACTTCGCAGCAGACTCAGTCCACCTTCGCCCCCGACGCCTTCACCACCTGCGCCCACTTCTTGTGTTCGCTGTCGATGTGCTTGGCAAATTCGGCGGGGCTGTTGCCACCGGGAATCGCCCCCTGCGCCATCAGGCGCTCCTTCATCGCGGGAGAGGCCAATGACTTGGCCACCTCCTGCTGAATCCGGTTCACGATCTCGGGCGGCGTGCCTGCCGGGGCCAGCAGCCCGAACCACGAACTGGCCTCGTAGCCCTTGAGCGATGGCCCACCGGCCTGTTCCACGGTGGGAATGTCGGGCAGCGCGCCGGAGCGCTCGGCACTCGTCACCGCCAGCGCCGTCAGTTTGCCGCCCTTGATTTGCGCCATGGAGGAGGGCAGGTTGTCAAACATCACATCCGCATTGCCCGCCACCATGTCCATCAGCGCAGGGCCCGATCCGCGGTAGGGCAGATGCAGCATGTACGTGCCCGTCATGCTCTTGAAAAGCTCCCCCGCCAGGTGGATCGATGTGCCATTGCCACTGGACGCCATGTTCAATTTGCCCGGATTGGCTTTGGCCACGCGGATGAAGTCCTGCACGTTCTTCACGCCCATCTGCCGCGCCTTGTCGGCGTTCATCACCATCACATTGGGCACTGCCGCCACCAGCGTGATGGGGACAAAGTCCTTGATGGGATCGAAGGGTAATTTGGCATACAGCGCACGGTTGATGCCGTGCGTGCCCACGGTGCCCATCAGCAAGGTGTATCCGTCACCGGGCGATTTCGCCACGATATCGGCTCCCACGTTGCCGCCGGCGCCGGCGCGGTTGTCCACGATGAACTGCTGGCCCAGTGCCGCACTGAGGTCCGGCACCAGCGCGCGGGCCAGGATGTCGGTGGTGCCGCCCGGCGCGAAGGGCACGATGATGCGCACGGGCTTGTTGGGCCACGCCGCCTGCGCGTGCGCGGCCGTGGTCGCCAAAGCGGAGAACGAACCAAGTGCCAACACAGCAATGGTGGACAGGGCGTAGCGACGGTGTTGTTGAGCGATCCGGATCATTGTGTGCCTTTCGTGTGTGTGCTGTGCTCATTGTTTTAAGCGCGGCGCACTGATCCGTGCAGATGGATAACCCGCATCGCAGTGGGCTGCGCTTCGCAGGTGTGCCCTGTTTCAGGAGTTACAACCGAGTCAGACTGTTACGCGCGGTGAAAAGCTTGGCCGCACCTCCACTCCTATGATTTCCTCCGCCAGGCCCGATAGAGGTCGCTGCAAATCATGGAGGGATTTCAACAATGAGTTTTTTGGCTTGGCCTTTGGAGACCAACCGCATTCGGCGCGATGTGACGAATAACACTTTCGGCACAGTCCGTAGAAACGCCGACGGCACGAAGCGCGATCACCAGGGGTGGGATTTGGTGGCGACGCCGCTTACGGCTTGTTATGCGATTGCTGAGGGGGGTGATTCGAAAAAGTGAGAACCACAGCCCTAAAGGACACGGCAAATTGGTGATCCTTGAGTTTGTGTTTCAAGGGCGCACTCTGTTTGCTTTGTATTCGCACCTCAGCTTAGTTTCAGTTGTGCGTGGGACCAAGGTTTCACAAGGAGAGGTCATCGCGTACACAGGGAACTCGGGCAACGCCAGTGCCATGGCTGGCGAAGACCAGCATTTGCATTTTGAAGTTCGCACCGAGCTGGATGCTGGAAGGGGTCTGGCCGGGCGTGTTGATCCCAAAACACTGTACGGAAGAGCGCCCCGTGAATACACCATCGTTGAATCCCATGGGCAAAAGCGATTGTTGAATCCAAGCGGCACGGGCCTCAAGATCAACGCGGGGGATATGAGGCGATGGTAAGCATCAAACAGATGCCTTTGCTGCTTCTTTGTGTGGCACTGTCAGCGTGTAGGCCTGCGGGTCACGGCGGGGCCGAAGCCACTGATGTGGCTTCCCGCTTGATTGGGCATGAGTACGCTGTGGTCCCCCTCGGCGACACCGTTGCAGAGGGGCTTGCATGTAGGTTCGCTTCCAGTGACGACGTGCGGCAAGCGAGCGTTGAGAAAACGGGTTGGACCCGCGGTCTGCTGTTGTGCGGCGATAGCGTGCCGTACCTGTTCTTGGCCAGGAGCATTGGAGTTACGCAGTTTGCAATGTCGGGCGGTGACCCATCCCAGCCGTACCCGCGCAACAAAATCTTGGCTGTCCAGCAGCTACCCAAAGTTTCCAACTTCAGCACAGACGGAGATGGCTCCGAGCTGCCGGAGCTTGTGGACTCCTTTGCAGGACAGTGCGACCTTGACGGACGCGGAGGGACCAGCTTTGTAGCCTTGGTACGCTGGAATGGCGAGGCCACGTTGCAGGGGCCACCAGGCGTGGAAGCCGCTTGGGGATTTGATGTGGAGGCTGCCCGTGTGGTGCCGCTGGACCCGCAGCGGCTCACTTGCGAGCCGATGTTGATGGAGTGATCCAAGGCGCGTCGCCCCGCGCAATCACAGAGATGCCCCAATAACAAAAGGCCGACCACCTTTCGGTTGGACGGCCTTTGTGCTTGCCGGGTTTGGCGGGAACTGGCTGCCTTCTTCAGGACAATCAGTCCGCAAACGTCCCCGCCGCCTTGATCACAGCACCCCACTTTTCAATCTCTGCGGCCACAAACTTCTTGTGCTCGGCGGGTTCGATGCGCTTGTCGGTGATCACCACGGCGCCCAGGCCTTCCTGCTTCTTGATGAAGTCCGCGTCCTTCAGTGCAACTTTCAGCGCGTCGTTGATCTTCGTGACCACCGCGGCTGGGGTGCCCTTGGGGGCGTACAGGCCGTGCCAGATGGTCACGTTGAAGTCTTTGAGGCCTGCCTCGGCCAGTGTGGGCAGATCTTTGAGGGCAGGGGTGGTAAGGCGCTTGTTGGTGGTCACGGCGTAGGCCTTGACCTTCTTGCCTTCGATCTGCGGCGTGGTGTTGGTCGTCTGGTCACACAGCAAGTCGATCTGGCCGCCGATCAGGTCGGTAATGGCAGGGGCGGTGCCCTTGTAGGGAACCGTGGTCATCTCGACGTTCATGGCGTTCTGGAACATCAGGCCGCACAGGTGGGAGGCAGCGCCCAGGCCGGCATTGCCCAGGTTGATCTTGCCCTTGTTCTGGTTGATCCAGGTGGTCAACTCTTTCATGTTGTTCGCCGGCATGGTGGGGCGAGCAATCAGCGTCATGGGCACATCGTTGACCATGCCCAAGTATTCAAAGTCATTGGGCACGCTGAACGCAAGCTTGCGGTACAGCGCGGGCATGGTGGACATGCCGATGTGGTTGAGGAGCAGCGTGTAGCCATCGGGTGCGGCGCGGGCGACACGGGCAGCGCCCACCGAACTGCCAGCGCCTGCGGTGTTGTCCACCACCACGGTAGCACCCAGTGGGCCGCGCAGCGCTTCGGCCAGGTCGCGTGCCACGCGGTCGGTGGGGCCGCCAGCAGCGAACGGCACCACGATGGTCACGGTCTTGTCCTTGGCGGGATAGTCTTGGGCGCTCGCGCCAAAAGCGGTGGCTGCCGCTGCGGCGATCAGAGCAAGTTTCAGCGTTGTTTTCATAATCTCTCCAGTGAATGACGGGCCATGATAGCGAGGGGGGTTTACGGGAGCATTGCGGATATTACGTAGCCTGCTGCCGACAGGGTTTCTGCAACAAAATGGCCCGTAGCGCTTGTAAATAAAGCGCTTGATGCTATCAATTAATTAGCAATCCTAGGGTAAACACTGCGGGCTGCTGGCACGCAAGTTGGGCACTTATTGCGCTGCCGCAAAACCGTTGGACACCGCAAAAGCGCCGCACGGTGCGCGTGCTTTGTGCCCTGCCTCCGGTGCTCTTGCACCGGAACCCGAGCCCCCCGAGATCGGGGAAGCCCGGGCTTTTACTTGTAGCTGCGCGCGTCTTCGATGACCTTGCCATCGTTGGGCAGGGTGCCAGGGGCCACCATCTGCACTTCGCCGCGCAGCTTGGTCACTTCGCGCATCGCGTCGCTCAGCTGGCGGGCCAGCCCCTCGGCGGTCTCAATTGTCTCGACCTGCAGCACCATCTGGTCGTTGGCCATTTCGCCGCTGACCACGAGCCGGGCGCGCTGCACCTGCGGAAAGCGCCGCGCGATGGTGGCGATCTGGCCGGGGTGCACGAACATGCCGCGCACCTTGGTGGTCTGATCGGCCCGGCCCATCCAGCCCTTGATGCGGGTGTTGGTGCGGCCGGTGGGGCACTGGCCCGGCAGCACCGCCGACAGGTCGCCAGTACCAAAGCGGATCAGCGGGTAATCGGGGTTGAGCGTGGTGATGACCAGCTCGCCCACCTCGCCCTCGGGCACCGGGTCGCCGGTGCCAGGGCGCACGATCTCGACGATCACGCCTTCGTCCAGCACCAGGCCTTCGCGTGCACTGGTCTCGTACGCAATCAGGCCGAGGTCCGCCGTGGCATAGCACTGGTAGCCCGCGATGCCGCGCTCGGCAAACCAGTCGCGCAGCGAGGGTGGAAACGCCTCGCCCGACACCAGGGCCTTGGTCACGCTGGGCAGCGCCACGCCCATCTCTGCGGCCTTTTCGACAATGATCTTGAGAAAGCTGGGCGTGCCGATGTAGCCCGCTGGCTGCAGCTCGGCCATGGCTTGCACCTGCTGCTCGGTCTGGCCCGTGCCACCGGGGAACACGGTGCAGCCCAGCGCGTGGGCGCCGGTTTCCATCATCGAACCCGCAGGCACAAAGTGGTAGCTGAAACTGTTGTGGATCAGCTCGCCACTGCGAAAGCCCGCGGCGTGGATGGCCCGCGCCATGCGCCAGTAGTCCGGCCGCGTGCCCTCGGGCTCGTAGATGGTGCCGGGGCTGGCAAACACGCGGGTCATGCCGGGCCCAAAGCCCAGCGCGCTGAAGCCCCCAAACACATTGGCCGCGCGGCCCGCCTGCTGGCGCTCCAGCAGTTCGTACTTGCGCGTGACGGGCAGCTGCGCCAGCGCCGCGCGGGTGGTAACGGTCGATGCATCCACGCCCGCGAGGATGCTGGCAAACGCCGGCGACGCCTTCTGGGCATGGGCGATCTGCTGCGGCAGCGCCGCCATCAAGGCCGCTTCGCGCTCTGCGGGGCTGCGCGTTTCCAGGGCGTCATAAAACGTGCTCATGCCTGGGGTTCCTTGTGAGGTGGTTTAAGGTGAAATTGGCCTCTGGCGCTTATCCATAAAGCGCAAGCAGCTATGAAATAAGGAGTGATTCGTTCAGCGTTTGAAAAGGTGCGGAGCCTGGAATACCGGCGCTGCCCAAGGCCAGCGCCACCGCGCAAGGGCCGCCCCGCCGCGCTGGTGGCGTCCCCCTGAGGGGGAAGGCGCGTCAGCGCCACAGGGGGCTCCTCAAGCCAACCAGCGCTTGCGCCGCTTGTAGCTTTTGACATCCTTGAAACTCTTGCGCTCGCCGCCGCCCACGCCCAGGTAGAACTCCTTGACGTCCTCGTTGTTGGCCAGGTCGCTGGCGGCACCGTCCATCACCACGCGGCCGCTCTCCATGATGTAGCCGTAGTCCGAGTATTTGAGGGCCATGTTGGTGTTCTGCTCGGCCAGCAGGAAGGTGACCTTCTCCTTGGTGTTCAGGTCCTTCACGATGTTGAACACCTCCTCCACGATCTGCGGCGCCAGGCCCATGGAGGGTTCGTCCAGCAGCACCATGCTGGGGTTGGCCATCAACGCGCGGCCAATGGCGCACATCTGCTGCTCGCCGCCCGAGGTGTAGGCCGCCTGCGATGTGCGGCGTGTCTTGAGGCGCGGAAAGTAGTTGTAGACCTTCTCCAGGTTGGCCGCGATCTCGGCCTTGCTGGTGCGGGTGTAGCTGCCCGTCATCAGGTTCTCTTCAATCGTCAGGTGGGCAAAGCAGTGCCGCCCCTCCATCACCTGCACCACGCCGCGCTGCACCAGGTCGGCGGGCGAGAGGTTCTCGATGCGCTCGCCACGCAGCTCGATGCTGCCCTTGGTGACCGCCCCACGCTCGCCCTGCAGCAGGTTGGACACTGCCCGCAGTGTGGTGGTCTTGCCCGCCCCGTTGCCCCCCAGAATGGCCACGATGGAGCCCTCGCGCACCTGCAGCGAGACGCCCTTGAGCACCAGGATCACATGGTTGTAGATCACCTCGATGCCGTTGACGTTGAGAACGATATTGCTGTTGGAGTCCATGGTGTTGCCTTCCTGTACCAATCCAAAGGGCTGTTGCCCAACCCTTTGGATTGGCGGCTGCCCCCGAGAGCGCAACCGCGAATCACTGGCGGTAAAAACCGTCCCAGCCCAAGCGAGGAACGCCGCGCAAGGGCCGCCCCGCCGCGCTGGCGTTGTCCCCCTTCCCGCAGCGCGAAGCGCAAAGAGAGAAGGGGGAAGCGGCAAAGCCGCTCAGGGGGATGTGCTTAGCTCTGGCAGTCCGCTGCGTCGCGTCGCGTCATCTTCTTGTCGGCCAGGTACTTGTCCGCACCGGCCTTGACCATGGGCTTCAAGATCTGCTCATCAGCCTGGTACCAGTCGGACGAGAAGTTCCACTTGGCGCCATCCCAGGTGTGCACGCGGGCCCAGGTGGAGCCCATGTGGTCGGCGCAGCTGGTGGACAGCGGACGCATCACGTCCTTGAAACCCAGCGCGTCGAGCTTCTTCTGGTCCAAGGCCAGGTTTTCCATGCCCCAGCGGACTTGTTCGCCGGTCATGACCTTGCCCTTGCCAAAACGTTCCTGCGCGCGGCGCACGGATTCCACGGCCAGCATCTGGATGATCACACCGCGTGTGTACAGCACCGAACCCACTTCGTCCTTGGGGCCCGTGCCCTGGCCTGCGCCATGCACGTGCTTGAGGATGTCCTGGATCACCTTGGGCTGCTGGCCCGAGGTGTTCAGTGCCAGTGCGTTGTAGCCCTTGGCACCGTCGCCCACGTCACGCACGTCCGGCTCGGCACCAGCCCACCACACGCCGTACATCTTGTCGCGCGGGTAGCCCGTGGCCTGCGCTTCCTTCAGCGCGGTGGAGTTCATCACGCCCCAGCCCCACAGCAGCACGTAATCGGGACGGCTCTGGCGCACCTGCAGCCAGGTGGCCTTCTGCTCCACGCCGGGTGCGGTCACGGGCAGCAGCTGCAGTTCAAAGCCGTGCATCTTGGAGCGCTCCTGCAGCAGCGGGATGGGCTCCTTGCCGAACGGGCTGTCGTGGTACACCAGCGCGATCTTCTTGCCCTTGAGCTTGTCGAGGCCGCCGTTGGTCTTGCCCAGGTGCTGGATCAGGATGTCGGCGCCCGTCCAGTAGCTGCCCATGAAGGGGAAGTTCCACTTGAACGCCTGGCCGTCCTGCGCTACCGACAGGCCATAGCCCAGCGTCATCAGCGGGATCTTGTCCACGGGGGCCTTTTCGGTCAGCGCAAAGGTGATGCCCGTGGCCTGGGGGTCAAACAGCGTCACGCCGGGGCGGCTCTTGAGGCGCTCGTAGCATTCCACGCCGCGGTCGGTGGCGTAGCCGGTTTCGCACTCTTCAAAGGTCAGCTTCACACCGTTGATGCCGCCGTCGCGGGCGTTGATCATCTTGATGTAGTCCTGCTTGCCATTGGCCCATGGCACACCGTTGGGAGCGTAGGGGCCGGTGCGGTAAGACAGCAGCGGGAAGAACTGCTCCTTGGCCTGCGCAAGGGCGCTGGTGGTGACGGCGGAGGCGCCGGCAGCAATCACCGCAGCGGCGATCACGAGTTTGGAAAGCTTCATGGATGTCTCCTTTGAATGAATGTGTTGAAGCACGGGGGGAAAACCGGATGGAACAGACAGTTAACGCGTCAATGGAGGCGGAACGTATCGGGAATTGCGAGTACGGGGTTTCCTCAGGGACCGCCCGCTCAATGCGGGAAAGGCCACAGGCGCAGCTTCTGCTTGGCGGTGGACCACAGCTTGGCCAGGCCATGCGGCTCGACGATGAGGAACCAGACGATCAGTGCGCCAAAGATCATCAGTTCGGCGTGGGAGATGCCGGCGGTGGAGACCTCGATGCCAAAAATCCCCATGAAGGCCGGCAGGAACTGGTTGAGCACGATGGGTAGCACCACGATGAACGCCGCGCCAAAAAAGCCCCCCATGATCGAGCCGAGCCCGCCAATGATCACCATGAACAGCAGCCGGAATGAGATCTCTACCGAGAAGGCCGCAGGCTCCCATGCGCTCAGGTGCACGAAAGCCCACAGTGCACCGGCCATGCCCACGATGAACGAGCTCACGGCAAAGGCGCTGAGCTTGGCGTACATGGGGCGGATGCCGATCACCGCTGCGGCCACGTCCATGTCGCGGATGGCCATCCACTCCCGGCCAATCGCGCCGCGCACCAGGTTCTTGGCCAGCAGGGCCACCACCACCAGCAGCGCCAGACAAAAGAGGTACTTGCTGGTGGCGCTCTCGATGGGCATGCCGAACACCTGCAGGTTGTTCACCGACACCGAGCCCGAGTCGGAGTTGTTGGTGAACCACTTGATGCGCAGGAACATCCAGTCGCTGAAAAACTGCGCCGCCAGCGTGGCCACGGCCAGGTACAGGCCCTTCACGCGCAGGCTGGGCAGCCCGAACAGGATGCCGAAGAACGTGGCGCACAGGCCGCCCAGGATGAGCGCCGGAATCAGCGGCATGCCCGGAAAGCGCACGAAGAAGTTGTAGGCCCCGTAGGCCCCCACGGCCATGAAGGCGCCCGAGCCCAGCGAGATCTGGCCGCAGTAGCCCACCAGGATGTTCACCCCCAGCGCCGCCATGGCCATGATGACGAACGGGATCAGGATGGCGCGGAAGAGGTAGTCGCTGGCCAGCATGGGCACGGCGATGAAGGCAATGGCCAGGATGATGGCCAGCGCAATGCGGTCCTGCGCGATCGGGAAGATCTGCTGGTCGGCGCGGTAGCTGGTTTTGAACTGGCCGTTTTCGCGGTAGAGCATGGAAGTCTCCTGTTGTTCTTATGGGTTACACGCGATCAATGATCTTCTCTCCGAACAGACCCTGAGGTCTGAACAAGAGGAACACTAGTGCCAGCACGTACGCAAACCAGATCTCGATGCCCCCGCCCACGAACGGGCCCAGGTACACCTCGGAGAGCTTCTCGCCAACACCGATGATCAGCCCGCCGATGATGGCGCCCGGCACGGATGTGAGGCCGCCCAGGATCACCACCGGCAGCGCACGCAGCGCCACCGTGGTCAGCGAGAACTGCACCCCGAGCTTGCTGCCCCAGATCATCCCGGCCACCAGGGCCACCACACCCGCCACGCACCACACGATCACCCAGATGCGGTTGAGCGGAATGCCGATGGACTGTGCCGCCTGGTGGTCGTCCGCCACGGCCCGCAGGGCGCGGCCGGTGGAGGTCTTCTGGAAGAACACCGACAGCAGGGCCACCAGCGAGGCAGCAATGGCGGCGGCAATCACGTCTTCCTTGTTGATCAGGATGCCACCCTGGAAAACGCTGTCGAGCATGAAGATCGGCTCCTTGGGCATGCCGATGTCGATCTTGTAGATGTTGCTGCCAAAGATCGTCTGGCCCAGGCCTTCCAGAAAGTACGTGATGCCCAGCGTGGCCATCAGCAGCGTCGCACCTTCCTGGTTGACCAGGTGGCGCAGCACCAGGCGCTCGATCAGCCACGCCACCGCAAACATGATGGCGCCGGCGATCACGAAGGCCACCAGGTTGGCAACGATGAGGTTGTCGATGCCGGTCCACTTGGGGATCCACTCGGCAAAGCGCGCCATGGCCAGGGCTGCGAACAGCACCATGGCGCCCTGCGCAAAGTTGAACACGCCAGAGGCCTTGTAGATGAGCACGAAGCCCAGCGCCACCAGCGAATACAGCATGCCGGCCATGAGGCCGCCGATCAGTGTTTCAAGAAAGAATGCCATGTTGCTTTTCCCTGCCTTTTAGTGGCTGGTTCCCAGGTAGGCGCTGATCACGTCTTCGTTGTTGCGGACTTCGTCGGGGCTGCCGTCACCGATCTTCTTGCCGTAGTCCAGCACCACCACGCGGTCGGAGATGTCCATCACCACGCCCATGTCGTGCTCGATGAGCACGATGGTGGTGCCGAACTCGTCGTTCACATCGAGGATGAAGCGGCACATGTCCTGTTTTTCTTCCACGTTCATGCCGGCCATGGGCTCGTCGAGCAGCAGCACCTGCGGCTCCATGGCCAGGGCACGGCCCAGGTCCACGCGCTTTTGCAGGCCATAGGGCAGCTGGCCCACGGGGGTCTTGCGAAAGGCCTGGATTTCAAGGAAGTCGATGATGTGCTCGACGTACTCGCGGTGGCGGATCTCCTCGCGCTCGGCCGGGCCGATGCGCAGCGCCTGCATCAGCAGATTGCTTTTGATCTTGAGGTTGCGGCCGGTCATGATGTTGTCGATCACGCTCATGCCCTTGAACAGTGCCAGGTTCTGGAAGGTGCGCGCCACGCCCATCTCGGCCACCTGGCGCGAGTTCATGTGCGAGAACGTCTTTCCCCGGAAGGTGATGGAACCCTCGGACGGCGTGTACACGCCGTTGATGCAGTTGAGCATTGAGCTCTTGCCCGCGCCGTTGGGGCCGATGATGGCGCGGATCTCGTGCTCCCGGACGTTGAACGAGATGTCGGTCAGCGCCTTCACACCGCCAAACCGCAGGCTGATGTTCTTGACGTCGAGGATGACGTCGCCGATCTTCTTTTTGGTCATGGATGGATGCCTGGACTCAATGGATGGGAGTGCGTGATCACGCGGCCTTCTTGACCGGTGCAAACGTCTTGGTGTCCGACAGCTTCAGCGTGGCGCTCACGCTGCCCGTGCGGCCGTCCTCGAACTTGACCTGGGTCTCGATGTACTGCTCGGTGCGGCCTGCGTAGAGTGCATCCACGAGCACCGCGTATTTCTCGGCAATGAAGCCGCGGCGGACCTTGTTGGTGCGTGTGAGTTCGCCGTCGTCGGCATCCAGCTCCTTGTGCAGCACCAGAAAGCGGCTGACCTGGCTGCCCGCCAGCATGGTGTCGGTGGCGAGGTCTGCGTTGACCTTCTCGATGCACTCGCGGATCAGCTCATACACCTCGGGCTGTTGCGCCAGGTCGGTGTAGCCCGCGTAGGGCAGGTTGCGGCGTTCGGCCCAGTTGCCCACGGCGTCGAAGTCGATGTTGACCATTACGCACACCTTCTCGCGGCCATCGCCCAGGGCCACCACTTCCTTGATGTGCGGGAAGAACTTGAGCTTGTTCTCCACGTACTTGGGCGCAAACATCGCGCCGTCGTTGGCGCCGCCCTTGATGCGGCCCACGTCTTTCACGCGGTCGATGATCTTGAGGTGGCCGTGCGCGTCCAGAAACCCGGCGTCGCTCGTGTGGTACCAGCCATCGGCGGTGAGCACCTCGGCCGTGGCCGTGGGGTTCTTGTAGTACTCCTTGAGCAAACCGGCGGACTTGACGAGGATCTCGCCGTTGTCGGCCACCTTGATCTCCACACCGCGGATCGGCACGCCCACCGTGTCGGCGCGCGCCTGGTTGTCGGGCTGCAGGCAGACGAACACGGCGGTCTCGGTGGAGCCGTACAACTGCTTGAGGTTGATGCCGATGGAGCGGTAGAAGGTGAAAAGGTCCGGGCCGATGGCCTCGCCTGCCGTGTAAGCCACACGCACGCGGCTGAAGCCGAGGTTGTTGCGCAGCGGGCCGTACACCAGCAGGTTGCCCAGCGCGTACTTGATGCGGTCGATCGTGCCCACGGGCTCGCCGTCCATCAGGGCCGGGCCCACGCGTTTGGCCACGCTCATGCAGGCCTCGAACATCTTGCGCTTGATGGTGCCCGCGTCTTCCATGCGGATCATCACGCTGGTGAGCAGGCCTTCAAAGATGCGGGGGGGCGCAAAGTAGTAGGTGGGGCCGACTTCTTTCAGGTCGATGGTCACCGTGCTGGCCGACTCGGGGCAGTTCACCACATAGCCGCAGGCCAGCCACTGCGCATAGCTGAAGATGTTCTGGCCGATCCAGGCCGGGGGCAGGTAGGCCAGCACCTCTTCGCTGCTGGTGAGCCTGTCGAACTCTGCCCCCGCGCTGGCGCGGTCCAGCAGCGTGCTGTGCGTGTGCACCACGCCCTTGGGGTTGCCGGTGGTGCCCGAGGTGAAGAACATGGCGGCCACGTCGTCGGGCCGGGCCTTGGCGACCTCGCTCCGAAACCACTCGGGGTTTTTGGCGACGTGCGCCTTGCCGGCTTCGATCAGCGAGTCCAGCGACGCCAGACCCTGTTCCTCGTAGTTGCGCAGGCCGCGCGGGTCGTCAAAGTAGATGTTCGAAATCTGGGGGCACTGCTCGCGGATCTCCAGAATCTTGTCCACCTGCTCCTGGTCTTCCACCAGGCAAAAGCGCACCTCGGCGTTGTTGAGCGGGAACACGCATTCGGCCCCCACGGCATCCTGGTACAGCGGCACCGGAATGGCGCCCAGCGACTGGGCGGCCAGCATGGTGGCGTACAGGCGGGGGCGGTTGGCGCCGATCACCACCATGTGTTCATGGCGGCGCAGGCCCGCCAGGTGCAAGCCCGCCGCCACCTGTTCCACCAGCTGCACCAGGTCGGCCCAGCTGTGGGTTTGCCAGATGCCATATTCTTTTTCGCGCAGTGCCGGTGCGGTCGGGCGCTCGGCGGCATGCTTGAGCAGCAGTTGCGGGAACGTGGTCAACATTGCAGCTTCCTAAAAGTGTGGGTGTCAGCCGGGTGACAGTCGGTGGCGCGGCCTTGTGGCAGCGCGTTGGGTTCAATGCTAGGACTCACTTTGACGTCATCTTGTCTTTCCGACGACAATTTGCGGGTAAGTCCTTGTCAGGTGAAACCCTGCCCGCCGCCGGGCGGTATCCTTGGGCCGGTGAACACGCCCTCCATGTACGCACCGTTCTTCGGTCTTCAGCACCCCCCGTTTTCCATCGCCCCGGACCCGCGCTACCTGTTCATGAGCGAGCGGCACCGGGAGGCGCTGGCGCACCTGCTGTATGGGCTGGATGCGGGTGGGGGTTTTGTGCTGCTCACCGGCGAAGTGGGGGCGGGCAAGACCACCGTGTGCCGCTGCTTTCTGGAACAGATTCCGGCGCACTGCAACGTGGCGTACATCTTCAATCCGAAGCTCACCGTGGGCGAGCTGCTGCGCACCATCTGCGACGAGTTTGGCGTGCCGCACCAGCCCACCGTACCGGGGGTGGAGACCGTCAAGGACTACATCGACCCGCTCAATGCCTCGCTGCTGGCTGCGCACGGCGCAGGGCGCAACACCGTGCTCATCATCGACGAGGCGCAGAACCTGTCGGCCGATGTGCTGGAGCAGCTGCGCCTGCTCACCAACCTGGAGACCAGCGAGCGCAAGCTGCTGCAGATCATTCTCATCGGGCAGCCCGAACTGCGTGCCATGGTGGCCCAGCCGTCGATGGAGCAACTGGCGCAGCGCGTGATTGCGCGGTTTCACCTGGGGCCGCTCAGCCCGCAGGAGACCGAGCAGTACATCGCCCACCGCCTTGCCGTGGCGGGGCTCAACGGCCCGCTGCCTTTTGACCGGCGGGCCCTGCGCCGGGTGCAGGAGATTTCGCAGGGCATTCCGCGGCGCATCAATCTGCTGTGCGACCGCGCGCTGCTCGGCGCCTACGCCGAGGGGGCCCGGCAGGTCACGCGCGCGATCGTCAACCGTGCCGCGCGCGAGGTATTCGATGCGCCGGGGTCTGCACAGGCTTTGCGGGGTGCGCGGGCCACGCTGCCCCGGTGGGTGTGGGCCAGCGTGGGGGCCGTGGCCGGCGCGGCGGCCGTGGTCGCGCTGGGCGCGGGTGTGGGGGTATTGCCCTGGAACCTGGGGGAGCCGCAGCCTGCCCCCCGGGCGGCCGCTTCCAGTGCAGGCAGCAGCGCAGTGGCCCAGAGCGCGGGCGCACCGGCATCTGGTCCGCAGGGCAACCCAGGCACGGCGGATGCGGTGGCACCGCGTGCGGCGACGTCTGCGCTGGAGCCTTTTCTGCAGGCACAACCGGCAAACGATGCGTCAGCCTGGCAGGTGCTGGCGTCTGCGTGGGGGGCTGCGGTACCGGCGGGCGCCGACGCCTGCGCCACCCTGCCGCGTGAGGGCCTGCGGTGTTACCGCAACCGCCGCGCCGGCCTCAACCTCGTCCGCCAGATGGACCGGCCGGTGGTGCTGGCGCTCTATCCCACGGAAGACGCCGAGGTGCCCGTGTCGGTGGTGCTTCGCAGCCTGGAGGGCGACATGGCCGTGCTGGAAGGCGGCGGCCGCACCGTGCAGCTGCCGGTGGCCGAGCTGGCCCAGGTCTGGCGCGGCGAAATGGCCACGCTGTGGCGCACCCCGCCGGGCATGCCCGAGCGCGGCGACATCGTGGACAGCCCGGAAGGCGCCGCATGGCTGGACCTGCAGCTGGCCTCCAGGGCCGCGGGCGGCAACGGCCCCGGCAGCCGCCCGATGACGCCCGCATTGCGCCAGTCGCGCATTCACCGTTTCCAGCTGGCCCAGGGCGTGACGCCCGACGGCCGGGCTGGCCCCCTGACCCTCATGCTGCTCAACCGCGCGACCGGTGTGAGTGAGCCGCGCTTGCGCACCGGAGGCTGAAAAAGTGTCTTACATCCTCGATGCGCTGCGGCGCGCAGACGCCGAGCGGTCCCGTGGCGACGTGCCCGGGCTGCACACTCCTGCCATCCCGGTGCCTGCAGCCGTTTCTGCCGAGCGACGCACTGCATCGGCGCCGCTGACCCTGCTGGCCGGGGCCGCGCTGGTGGTGGCCGCATTGGCCGCGGGCATGACCTGGTGGGTGGCGCAGCGCAGCGCGCC
>NZ_AGTS01000149.1 GCF_000238595.1 Acidovorax sp. NO-1
CGATCTCTGGTCGCGGCACCGTGGTGACCGGCCGTATCGAGCGCGGCATCATCAAGGTCGGCGAAGAAATCGAAATCGTCGGTATCAAGGACACTGTCAAGACCACCTGCACCGGCGTGGAAATGTTCCGCAAGCTGCTGGACCAGGGCCAGGCTGGCGACAACGTCGGCCTGCTGCTGCGCGGCACCAAGCGCGAAGACGTGGAGCGTGGCCAGGTGTTGTGCAAGCCCGGCTCGATCAAGCCCCACACGCACTTCACCGCTGAAGTGTATGTGCTGAGCAAGGACGAAGGCGGCCGCCACACCCCCTTCTTCAACAACTACCGTCCCCAGTTCTACTTCCGTACCACGGACGTGACCGGCGCCATCGAGCTGCCAGCCGACAAGGAAATGGTCATGCCTGGCGACAACGTGTCGATCACTGTGAAGCTGATCAACCCCATCGCCATGGAAGAAGGTCTGCGCTTCGCTATCCGCGAAGGCGGCCGTACCGTCGGCGCTGGCGTCGTGGCCAAGATCATTGCTTAATTGGCAGGATACAGGGGTATAGCTCAATTGGCAGAGCGTCGGTCTCCAAAACCGAAGGTTGTAGGTTCGATTCCTACTGCCCCTGCCACTTGAAAGTGGCCCAAAACAAGCCCGCCAGACCCTGGCGGGCTTCGGCGTCTTAGGTGACACCGTGTTCAGAAGCAGGAAATATTTCAAAGATGGCCACTTCACAGGTTGAAACTGTCAATACCGGCGCAGACAAGATCAAGCTCGCAGCAGTTGTGGCTTTGGTGGTCGCTTCGGTGGCGGGCTTTTATTTGCTGAGCAAGCAAGGACCGATTGCTCAATGGGGGGCGCTCATTGCTGGGCTGATTGCCGCAGCAGGAATGTTTTTGGTCTCCGAGCCTGGCCGCCAGTTTGTAGCCTTTGCCAAGGATGCTTGGCGTGAAGTGAAGAAGGTCGTGTGGCCCACCCGCAAGGAAACCTTGCAGATGACCGCCTACGTGTTTGCATTTGTTGTGGTGATGGCGCTTTTCCTGTGGCTCACCGACAAGACGCTGGAATGGGTCTTGTACGACTTGGTTTTAGGTTGGAGGAAGTCATGACCACGGCTGCGGAAATCACTGGAGCGGAAGCTCCTGCCGGCGCTGCTGCATCGGCGAATCCAGACTTGCGCTGGTACATCGTCCATGCCTATTCGGGCATGGAAAAGGCGGTGGAACGCAACATTCTGGAGCGTATCGGTCGCTCTGGCATGCAGGACAAATTTGGCCGTATTCTCGTCCCGACCGAAGAAGTTGTGGAGATGAAAAACGGTCAGCGTAAAACGACCGAGCGTCGGCTTTTTCCTGGCTACGTATTCGTCGAAATGGTCATGGACGACGACACCTGGCACTTGGTGAAGCACACCAACAAGGTGACTGGATTTGTGGGTGGGGCAAAGAATCGGCCAGCCCCCATTTCTGAAGAAGAAGTCCAGAAAATTGTCAGCCAGATGCAGGAAGGCACGGACAAGCCTCGCCACAAGATCGAGTTTATGGTGGGTGAGTTGGTCCGGGTCAAGGAAGGGCCCTTCACAGACTTTAATGGCTCTGTGGAAGAAGTGAATTATGAAAAGAGCCGCGTACGCGTCTCTGTCATGATTTTCGGTCGCTCAACGCCGGTTGAGTTGGAATTCGGTCAGGTAGAAAAAACCTGAAGCCTGCACCCTCAGGCATGGATCTGGATGTCGCACTTTTCGGCTCGGTGCGAACATTTTGATAGCGAGTCGTTAACCCCGGGGAGCCACAAGCTGCGTAGTGCGGCGCTGGCGTTATCACCCGCAAGGAGTAAAGCATGGCGAAAAAAATCGTCGGTTTTATCAAGCTGCAAGTTCCAGCTGGTAAGGCCAACCCGTCACCACCCATTGGTCCCGCACTGGGCCAGCGCGGTCTCAACATCATGGAGTTCTGCAAGGCGTTCAACGCCCAGACCCAAGGTGTGGAGCCAGGTCTGCCATTGCCCGTGGTCATCACGGCATTTGCGGACAAGAGCTTTACCTTCATCATCAAGACGCCTCCCGCGACGACCCTGATCAAGAAGGCCATCAAGCTCGAAAAGGGTTCTTCCAATGCCCTGAAGACCAAGGTTGGCAAGATCACGCGCGAACAGCTCGAAGAGATCGCCAAGACCAAGATGAAGGACATGAACGCCGCTAACGTTGACGCTGCTGTCCGTACGCTGGCTGGTTCCGCACGCTCGATGGGCGTGACGGTGGAGGGTTTGTAAATGGCCAAGTTGACGAAAAAGCAAAAGGCCCTGCAGGGCAAGGTTGACAGCACCAAGCTGTACGCTTTTGCAGATGCAGTGGCGCTCGTGAAAGAAGCTGCAACGGCCAAGTTCGATGAGTCCATCGACGTGGCAGTGCAACTGGGCATCGATGCCAAGAAGTCGGATCAAGTGGTGCGTGGCGCCGTGGTGCTGCCCAATGGCACTGGCAAGACGACCCGCGTGGCTGTGTTTGCGCAAGGCGCCAAGGCAGATGAAGCCAAGGCTGCAGGTGCTGACATCGTTGGCATGGACGACTTGGCCGCCATGGTCAAGGCTGGTGACATGCCTTTCGACGTGGTGATTGCTGCCCCTGACGCCATGCGCGTTGTGGGTACCCTGGGCCAGATCCTCGGCCCTCGTGGACTGATGCCTAACCCCAAGGTTGGCACCGTGACCCCTGACGTCGCCACCGCTGTGAAGAACGCCAAGGCTGGTCAAGTGCAGTTCCGCGTGGACAAGGCCGGTATCGTGCACAGCACCATTGGCCGCCGCTCGTTCGACAACGAAAAGCTGCAAGGCAATCTGGCTGCGCTGATCGATGCCCTGAACAAGGCCAAGCCAGCTTCTAGCAAGGGCCTGTACCTGCGCAAGGTTGCTGTGTCCTCCACGATGGGCGTTGGCGTCCGCGTGGATACGCAATCCATCGCAGCGTAATTGCGATAAAAAATCTTCGGGCCTGTCAAAGGGCCTGATGTGGTGGGCTGCAGGTGGTGCAATACCTGCCTGCAGGCCATCCAAGACCGTTGGTGTGTGGCTCGCCGCACTTAATCCCCTTGTGGGGCCAACGCAGATGGCGATCCCGCTGCAGATGGAATTCGTTCCGAAACAGTTGGTCGCTGCAACAAGAGCGCGCAGGAGGGTGCAAGCCTGAATGCGCAATTTAAGGAGTAGACCTTGAGTCTTAATCGCAGTGAGAAAGAAGCGGTCATCAGTGAAGTGACCAGCCTCGCCGCTAAAGCTCAAACGCTTGTGATCGCGGAATACCGTGGCATCACGGTCGCCGACATGACCAAACTGCGCGTTGATGCACGCAGCAAGGGTGTGAGCCTGAGTGTTCTGAAGAACACCCTGGCCCGCCGTGCTGTGGCAGGCAGCCAGTTTGACGTGGTGGCTGACCAGATGACTGGTCCCCTGATCTATGGCTTCTCCGAAGACGCCGTGGCCGCCGCGAAAGTGGTGGCTGACTTTGCGAAGACCAACGACAAGTTGGTGATTCGCGGTGGCGCTTTCGGTGGTAAAGCCCTGGACGTTAACGGCGTGAAGCAACTGGCCAACATTCCTTCCAAGGAAGTTCTGCTGGCTCAGATTTGTGGCTTGCTTATGTCCCCCATGTCGCGTACGGCCGTTGTGCTGGGCGCACTGGCGGCGAAAAAAGGCGAAGGCGCAGCCGCTCCGGCCGCCGAACCTGCAGCAGCTTGATAGCTGGGCAGTCAACCAACACAATTGTTAGGAAATCAAAATGGCATTCGATAAAGACGCATTTTTGACCGCGCTGGACAGCATGACGGTTCTGGAACTCAATGACCTGGTGAAGGCCATTGAAGAGAAGTTTGGCGTGAGCGCTGCAGCCATGGCTGCTCCTGCTGCCGCTGGTGGTGGCGCTGGCGCTGCTGCTGCCGAAGAAAAGACGGAATTCAACGTGGTGCTGACGGAAGCCGGCGCCAACAAGGTGTCCGTCATCAAGGCAGTGCGCGAAATCACCGGCCTGGGCCTCAAGGAAGCCAAGGACCTGGTGGACGGCGCTCCCAAGAACGTCAAGGAAGGCATTGCCAAGGCCGACGCCGAAGCAGCCGTCAAGAAGCTGGTGGAAGCCGGCGCCAAGGCCGAACTCAAGTAATTCGGTCTTGCTCAAGGGCTGGAGTGCTCCTCAAAGGGCCTCCAGCCTTTGGTGCTTTCAGAGAGCACCCGTAAGCCCCGTTCGCAACGAGGCTTTCGAGTGTCTTCTGACAACCCCGACAGCAGAAGACGCCTTGGTTCGGGTGATGTGCAACGCATCACCGTCCGCCATGGTTGGTAGTGGCCAACCGCCAAGCCCATAAGGACAACGCTCCTTGTGGGTCAGTCGTCGAAGACCCAGGACTCATGTCTTTGCCCGGAGATCTCATGGCCTATTCCTACACCGAACGCAAGCGAATTCGCAAAAGTTTCGGCACCCGCGATAGCGTGCTCGAAGTTCCTTATCTGCTGCAGATGCAGAAGGATGCCTACACCGCTTTCTTGCAGGCTGATAAAGCACCCCAAAAACGTACCATTGAAGGTCTTCAGGCTGCATTTGACGCCGCCTTCCCCATCGTCTCCCACAACGGGTTTGTGGAGATGAAGTTCATCGAATACAACCTGGCCAAGCCGGCTTTTGACGTGCGCGAGTGCCAGACACGTGGTCTGACCTTTGCCTCGGCCGTGCGCGCCAAGGTTCAGCTGATCATCTATGACCGCGAGTCCTCGACATCGCAGTCCAAGGTGGTCAAGGAAGTGAAGGAGCAAGAGGTCTACATGGGTGAAGTGCCCCTGATGACCGACAAGGGCTCGTTCATCATCAACGGTACCGAGCGCGTGATCGTGTCGCAGTTGCCCCGTTCGCCTGGCGTGTTCTTTGAACACGACAAGGGCAAGACGCACAGCTCGGGCAAGCTGCTGTTCTCGGCACGGATCATTCCATACCGTGGCTCATGGCTGGATTTCGAGTTCGACCCCAAGGACATCCTGTACTTCCGTGTGGACCGCCGCCGCAAGATGCCGGTCACGATCCTGCTCAAGGCCATCGGCCTGAACCCCGAGTCCATCCTGGCGAACTTCTTCGTCAACGACAATTTCCGCCTGATGGACAGTGGCGCGCAGATGGAATTCGTGTCCGAGCGCCTCAAGGGTGAAGTGGCGCGCTTTGACATTACCGACAAGAGCGGCAAGGTCATCGTCGCCAAGGACAAGCGCATCACCGCGCGCCACACCCGTGAGCTGGAGCAGTCTGGCACCACGCACATCAGCGTGCCCGAAGACTTCCTCATTGGCCGCGTGGTCGCCCGCAATATTGTGGACGCCGACACCGGCGAAATCATCGCCAAGGCCAACGAAGAGCTGACCGAAGCGCTGCTCAAGAAGCTGCGCTCTGCTGGCGTGCAAGACCTGCAGGTCATCTACACCAACGAACTCGACCAAGGTGCCTACATCTCGCAAACGCTGCGCATCGATGAAACGGTGGACGAGTTTGCTGCGCGCGTGGCCATCTACCGCATGATGCGTCCTGGCGAACCGCCGACGGAAGACGCCGTGCAGGCGTTGTTCCAGCGCCTGTTCTACAACCCCGACACGTACGACCTGTCGCGCGTGGGCCGCATGAAGTTCAACGCCAAGATTGGCCGCGACGAATCCACCGGCCCCATGGTGCTGTCCAACGAAGACATCCTGGCCGTGGTCAAGATTCTGGTGGACCTGCGCAACGGCAACGGCGAAGTCGATGACATCGATCACCTGGGCAACCGCCGCGTGCGTTGCGTGGGCGAGCTGGCCGAAAACCAGTACCGCACCGGCCTCGCACGTATCGAGAAGGCTGTAAAGGAACGTCTGGGCCAGGCCGAGCAAGAGCCGCTGATGCCCCACGACCTGATCAACAGCAAGCCGATCTCGGCCGCACTGAAGGAATTCTTCGGCGCATCCCAGCTGTCGCAGTTCATGGACCAGACCAACCCGCTGGCGGAAATCACGCACAAGCGCCGCGTGTCCGCACTGGGCCCAGGCGGTCTGACCCGCGAACGTGCAGGCTTTGAAGTGCGTGACGTGCACGTGACCCACTATGGCCGCGTCTGCCCTATCGAAACGCCTGAAGGCCCGAACATTGGTCTGATCAACTCGCTGGCCCTGTACGCCCGCCTGAACGAGTACGGTTTCATTGAAACCCCGTACCGTCGCGTGGTGGATGGCAAGGTGACCAACGACATCGATTACCTCTCTGCCATCGAAGAAGGCAAGTACGTGATTGCGCAGGCGAATGCGCAGCTCGACAAGGACGGCCGCCTGACGGGCGAACTGGTCTCCGCCCGTGAAAAGGGTGAGTCCATCCTGTGCGGCGCAGACCGTGTGCAGTACATGGACGTGTCGCCTGCACAGATCGTTTCCGTGGCGGCTTCGCTGGTTCCGTTCCTGGAGCACGACGATGCGAACCGCGCACTGATGGGCGCCAACATGTCGCGCCAGGCCGTGCCTGTGCTGCGCCCCGAAAAGCCGCTGGTCGGCACGGGTATCGAGCGCGTTGCTGCAGTCGATTCCGGCACGGTGGTCACGGCCAACCGTGGTGGCATCGTGGATTACGTGGATGCCACCCGCATCGTGGTGCGCGTGAACGACGCCGAAGCCGTGGCTGGCGAAGTGGGCGTGGACATCTACAACCTGATCAAGTACCAGCGTTCGAACCAGAACACCAACATCCACCAGCGCCCCATCGTCAAGAAGGGCGACATGCTGGTCAAGGGTGATGTGATCGCCGACGGCGCATCGACGGACTTTGGCGAAATCGCCATCGGCCAGAACATGCTGATCGCGTTCATGCCCTGGAACGGCTACAACTTCGAAGACTCGATCCTGATCTCCGAACGCGTGGTGGCCGAAGACCGCTACACCTCGATCCACATCGAGGAACTGGTGGTGATGGCCCGCGACACCAAGCTGGGCGCCGAAGAAATCACGCGCGACATTCCGAATCTGTCGGAACAGCAGCTGAACCGCCTGGACGAGTCCGGCATCATCTACGTGGGCGCCGAAGTGCAGCCCGGCGATACGCTGGTGGGCAAGGTCACGCCCAAGGGCGAAACCACCCTCACGCCCGAAGAGAAGCTCCTGCGCGCCATCTTCGGCGAGAAGGCATCGGATGTGAAGGACACCTCGCTGCGCGTGGACCAGGGCTCGCAAGGCACGGTGATCGACGTGCAGGTGTTCACCCGCGAAGGCATCCAGCGCGACAAGCGCGCCCAGCAGATCATCGACGATGAACTCAAGCGCTTCCGCCTCGACCTGAACGACCAGCTGCGCATTGTGGAAGCCGACGCCTTTGATCGTATCGAGAAGCTGCTGACCGGTCGCGTGGCCAACGGTGGCCCGCAAAAGCTGGCCAAGGGCACGAAGATCGACAAGGCTTACCTGGCCTCGGTGGAGAAGTTCCACTGGTTTGACATCCGCCCTGCGGAAGACGAAGTCGCCACCCAGCTCGAATCCATCAAGAATTCGCTGGAGCAGACGCGCCACAGCTTCGACCTGGCTTTTGAAGAAAAGCGCAAGAAGCTCACGCAAGGCGACGAGCTGCCCGCTGGCGTGCTCAAGATGGTTAAGGTGTACCTGGCCGTCAAGCGCCGCCTGCAGCCTGGTGACAAGATGGCAGGCCGCCACGGTAACAAGGGTGTGGTGTCCAAGATCGTTCCCGTCGAAGACATGCCTTACATGGCCGACGGCACCCCTGCCGACATCGTTCTGAACCCGCTGGGCGTGCCATCGCGGATGAACATTGGTCAGGTGCTGGAAGTTCACCTGGGCTGGGCCGGCAAGGGCATTGGCCAGCGCATCGGCAACATGCTGCAGGAGCAGGCCAAGGCCGCTGAAGTGCGCAAGTTCCTCGAAGAGGTGTACAACTCGCGCGGCCGCACGGAAGACCTCTCGCTGCTCAGCGATGACGACGTGATGGCCATGGCTGCCAACCTGACCAACGGTGTGCCCTATGCGACGCCCGTGTTCGATGGTGCTTCGGAAGAAGAAATCAAGGACATGCTCAAGATCGCCTACCCGGACGACATCGCCGAACGCAAGGGCCTCACGCCCACCCGCACGCAGGCTTACCTGTTTGACGGCCGCACGGGCGAGCGCTTTGAGCGCCCGACCACCATCGGCTACATGCATTACCTGAAGCTGCACCACTTGGTGGACGACAAGATGCACGCCCGCTCGACTGGTCCTTACTCGCTCGTCACGCAGCAGCCGCTGGGTGGTAAGGCGCAGTTCGGTGGCCAGCGTTTCGGGGAAATGGAAGTGTGGGCGCTGGAAGCGTACGGCGCCGCCTACGTGCTGCAGGAAATGCTGACCGTGAAGTCCGACGATGTGGTGGGCCGTACCAAGGTGTACGAATCCATCGTCAAGGGCGAACACGCCATCGAAGCCGGCATGCCGGAATCGTTCAATGTGCTGGTCAAGGAAATTCGTTCCCTGGGCCTGGACATCGAACTCGAACGCTCCTGAACAGGATCGGGATTATTAAAAAAGTGAGCTGCTAGCGCTTGTTAATAAAGGCTTTGCGTATGTTTAAGCATCCAAAGCCCCGTGTATCAAGCGCTGGTAGCTATGATTTTTGACGAAAAGGAAAGAGTCACATGAAATCGCTACTCGACCTGTTCAAGCAATTTACGCCGGATGAGCACTTTGACGCCATCCGCATTGGCATGGCCTCGCCCGAGAAGATCCGTTCGTGGTCTTTCGGTGAAGTGAAGAAGCCCGAAACCATCAACTACCGTACGTTCAAGCCCGAGCGCGACGGCCTGTTCTGCGCCAAGATTTTTGGTCCTATCAAGGACTACGAATGCCTGTGCGGCAAGTACAAGCGCCTGAAGCACCGCGGCGTGATCTGCGAGAAGTGCGGCGTGGAAGTCACGCAGACCAAGGTGCGCCGCGAGCGCATGGGCCACATCGATCTGGCCGCGCCTTGCGCCCACATCTGGTTCCTGAAGTCGCTGCCATCGCGTCTGGGCCTGGTGCTGGACATGACCCTGCGCGACATCGAACGCGTGCTGTACTTTGAAGCCTACGTGGTGACCGACCCCGGCATGACCCCGCTGAAGAAGTTCAGCATCATGTCCGAGGACGACTACGACGCCAAGCGCAAGGAATACGGCGACGAATTCATCGCCAAGATGGGCGCTGAAGGCATCAAGGACCTGCTGGAATCCATCGACATCGACCTGTCGATCGAGAAGCTGCGCGGCGACCTGACCGGCTCCGAAGTCAAGGTCAAGAAGAACGCCAAGCGCCTGAAGGTGCTGGAAGCGTTCAAGAAGTCGGGCATCAAGCCCGAGTGGATGGTGCTGGAAGTGCTGCCCGTGCTGCCCCCGGACCTGCGTCCGCTGGTGCCGCTGGACGGTGGCCGCTTCGCCACATCCGACCTGAACGACCTGTACCGCCGCGTCATCAACCGCAACTCGCGTCTGCGCCGCCTGCTGGAGCTGAAGGCCCCTGAAATCATCGCGCGCAACGAAAAGCGGATGCTGCAAGAGGCTGTCGATTCGCTGTTGGACAACGGCCGCCGTGGCAAGGCCATGACCGGCGCCAATAAGCGCGCACTGAAGTCCCTGGCTGACATGATCAAGGGTAAGTCGGGCCGCTTCCGCCAGAACTTGCTGGGTAAGCGCGTGGACTACTCCGGTCGTTCCGTGATTACCGTGGGCCCAACGCTCAAGCTGCACCAGTGCGGTCTGCCCAAGCTGATGGCGCTGGAGCTGTTCAAGCCCTTCATCTTCTCGCGCCTCGAAGCCATGGGCATCGCGACGACGATCAAGGCCGCCAAGAAGGAAGTCGAATCCGGCACCCCCGTGGTGTGGGACATTCTGGAAGAGGTCATCAAAGAGCACCCCGTGATGCTGAACCGTGCGCCTACGCTGCACCGTTTGGGTATCCAGGCCTTTGAGCCCATCCTGATCGAAGGCAAGGCCATCCAGTTGCACCCCCTCGTTTGCGCGGCCTTCAACGCCGACTTCGACGGTGACCAGATGGCTGTTCACGTGCCGCTGTCGGTGGAAGCGCAGATGGAAGCCCGCACGCTGATGCTGGCCTCCAACAACGTGCTGTTCCCTGCGTCGGGCGAGCCCTCCATCGTGCCTTCGCAGGACGTGGTGCTGGGCCTGTACTACGCCACCCGCGACCGCATCAACGGCAAGGGCGAAGGCCTGGTGTTTGCCGATACCGGCGAAGTGCAACGTGCCCTGGACGCTGGCGAAGTGGAGCTGGCCGCCAAGATCACGGTGCGCATGACCGAGTGGACCAAGGACAAGGAAACCGGCGAATTCGTGCCGTCGTACTCTCTGGTCGAAACCACGGCGGGCCGTGCGCTGCTGTCTGAAATCCTCCCCAAGGGGTTGCCGTTCTCGCACATGAACAAGGCGCTCAAGAAGAAGGAAATCTCCAAGCTCATCAACGTGTCCTTCCGCAAGTGCGGCCTGAAGGAAACCGTGGTGTTTGCCGACAAGCTGCTGCAAAACGGCTTTCGCCTGGCCACACGCGCCGGTATCTCCATCGCCATTGACGACATGCTGGTGCCGCCGCAAAAGGCCGGCATCATCGAGCGCTCCGAGAAGGAAGTCAAAGAGATCGAACAGCAGTATGTGTCCGGTCTGGTGACGTCTGGCGAGCGCTACAACAAGGTGGTGGACATCTGGGGCAAGGCCGGTGACGAAGTCTCCAAGGTGATGATGGCCCAGCTGTCCAAGCAGAAGGTCATGGACCGCCACGGCAAGGAAGTGGATCAGGAGTCCTTCAACTCCATCTACATGATGGCCGACTCCGGCGCCCGTGGCTCTGCCGCCCAGATCCGCCAGGTGGCCGGTATGCGGGGTCTGATGGCCAAGCCAGACGGCTCGATCATCGAAACGCCCATCACCGCGAACTTCCGCGAAGGCCTGAACGTGCTGGAGTACTTCATCTCCACCCACGGTGCCCGTAAGGGTCTGGCCGACACGGCGCTGAAGACGGCCAACTCGGGTTACCTCACGCGCCGTCTGGTGGACGTGACGCAGGATCTGGTCGTGACCGAAGAGGACTGCGGCACTTCCAATGGTTCGCTGATGCGCGCCATCGTCGAAGGTGGTGAAGTGATCGAGTCGCTGCGCGACCGTATCCTGGGCCGCACCGCCGCCGAAGACGTGCTGCACCCCGAAACCCGCGCTGTGCTGGTCGAAGCGGGCGTGATGCTCGAAGAAGACGTGATCGAAGAGCTGGAAAGCGCTGGCGTGGACGAAGTGAAGGTGCGTACCGCACTGACCTGCGAAACCCGCTATGGCCTGTGCGCCAAGTGCTATGGCCGCGACCTGGGCCGTGGCGGCCTGATCAACCTCGGCGAAGCCGTGGGTGTGATCGCTGCCCAGTCCATCGGCGAGCCCGGCACGCAGCTGACCATGCGTACGTTCCACATCGGTGGTGCCGCTTCGCGTGCTGCCATCGCGTCCAGCGTGGAAGCCAAGTCCAACGGCGTGATCGGCTTCAATGCCACGATGCGCTACGTGAGCAACACCAAGGGCGAGCTGGTGGTGATTGCACGTTCGGGTGAGATCATCATCCAGGACGAGCATGGCCGCGAGCGTGAGCGCCACAAGGTGCCTTACGGCGCCACGCTGACGGTGAAGGCCGACCAGCAGATCAAGGCCGGCACGATCCTGGCCAACTGGGATCCGCTGACGCGACCCATCATCACCGAGTTCGCCGGTCAGACCAAGTTCGAGAACGTCGAAGAAGGCCTCACCGTTGCCAAGCAGGTCGATGAAGTGACCGGCCTGTCCACGCTGGTGGTGATCGACCCCAAGCGCCGCGGCGCTGCCAAGGTCGTTCGTCCGCAGGTCAAGCTGATTGACGCCCAGGGCAACGAGGTGAAGATCCCCGGCACCGACCACTCGGTGACCATCGGCTTCCAGGTGGGCGCTCTGATCCAGGTGCGCGACGGCCAGGATGTGGGCCCCGGCGAAGTGCTGGCGCGTATTCCGGTCGAAGGCCAGAAGACCCGCGACATTACCGGCGGTCTGCCCCGCGTGGCCGAGCTGTTCGAAGCCCGTACGCCCAAGGACAAGGGCACGCTGGCCGAGATGACCGGTACCGTGTCGTTCGGCAAGGAAACCAAGGGCAAGGTCCGCCTGCAGATCACCGATCCTGAAGGCCACGTGTTCGAAGAACTCGTGCCCAAGGAAAAGAACATCCTGGTGCACGAAGGCCAGGTGGTGAACAAGGGCGAATCGATTGTGGACGGCCCGGCCGACCCGCAGGACATCCTGCGTTTGCTGGGTATCGAAGAGCTGTCGCGCTACATCGTCGATGAAGTGCAGGACGTGTACCGCTTGCAGGGCGTGAAGATCAACGACAAGCACATCGAGGTGATCGTTCGCCAGATGCTGCGCCGCGTCGTGGTCGAGAACGTCGGCGAGTCGAACTACATTGCCGGTGAACAGGTCGAGCGTTCCGAGATCCTCAACACCAACGAGGCACTGCAGTCCGAAGGCAAGATTCCTGCGACCTACAGCAACCTGCTGCTGGGTATCACGAAGGCATCGCTGTCGACCGACTCGTTCATCTCCGCCGCTTCCTTCCAGGAAACCACCCGCGTGCTTACCGAGGCGGCCATCATGGGCAAGCGCGACGAGCTGCGTGGCCTGAAGGAAAACGTGATCGTGGGTCGCTTGATCCCGGCTGGTACCGGCCTGGCCTACCACCAGGCACGCAAGGCCAAGGACGCCATGGACGACGCAGAGCGCCGTGCCATCGCCGAAGCCGAAGCCGCCGAGATGGAAGCCCAGGGCGAAGCAACGGAAGTCGAAGGCAGCGCATCCGCCGCTACCGACGCAGCCGCTGACTAAGCTCCCGGGCTGGCTCCAGAAAGCTCCCGTCCTGTCCCTGGCAGGCCGGGAGCTTTTTTCTGGGGACACGCAGAAAGATCGATCCCCCTGGATCGTTTTGATTGTCTTTTTCGGGCCGGTAATGCGCAGTTCATGCCAAACCGGCCAATGAGCATGTGGTCATCGCCCCTTTTCTGGATTGTTTTTGCCATCGCCATGTTCTGGGCGCTGGGCGCGTACAACCGTCTGATGCGCTTGCGCTCGGCCGTGGTGCAGGCGTTTGGCAGTTTTGATGCGCACATGGTGCGGCAGCTCGCGTTTCTGGGCGAGGTCGATGCATCGCATGCCGCACAGGCACCCGAGCTCGCTGGCGCCGCAGCGCCCGAGATGGCCGCCTTGCAAGGTGCCGCTACCCAGCTGAGTGCGTCGCTGGCCATGGCCCGTGCGCGGCCTCTCAAGCCCGACGCCGTAGCAGCGCTGGCGGCGGCGCGTGAGGTGCTGCATGCCTGCTGGCAGAAGGTCGACCGCGGCATGCCAGCGCAAAGCGTCGCCGCCACGCCTGCAGGGGCTGATTCCGCGGTCGTGCCTCCATCGGTGCCCAGGGCACTGGGCGCGCGGTGGCAGGAGCTTGTTCAGCAAAACGAACAGGCGATTGGTGTGTTCAACGATGCGGTGTTGCACTACAACGCCGCCATTGCCCAGTTTCCGGCCAGTGTTCTGGCCTGGGTGTTCGGATTCAAGGCCGCACGCGGGCTGTAGACAGTAAGCGAGAAACACGATGAGCCCATCCCGGCCACCACCTCCTGCCCGCGCACCGAGCGGTTCCGGCCCTGACCAGGCTCTGCGTGCTGCCCGCACTCCGCCCGCGGCGGGCGGCCAACCCGTGCCGCTGTGGCAACAGCTGGCAGCTGTGGCCGGGGCCTTGCAGGCCATCCGCGCCGGCCAGTCGGGCACTGCAGCCCTGGCGGCCGTAGACGCCGCGTTACGCCCGGGCGTGCAGGCTCTGCTGTTCCAGGTGCTGCGCCAGGCGGGGCGGGCCGAGGCGCTGCGCAGTCAGATGGTGGCACGCACGCCCCCACCGGCTGCAGATGCGCTGCTGTGCACGGCGCTGGCGCTGTGCTGGGACCCCGAACAATCCCCGTATGAGCCTTTCACCCTGGTCAACCAGGCGGTGGAAGCCGCCAAGCGCAGCGCGTCCACCCGGGCGCAGTCGTCGTTCCTCAATGGGTGCCTGCGGCGTTTTCTGCGCGAACGCGAGGCGCTGGTGGCACGGACCGACCGTGATCCGCTGGCCCGATGGAACCATCCGGTGTGGTGGA
Source organism: Acidovorax sp. NO-1 (assembly GCF_000238595.1). GTDB lineage: Bacteria > Pseudomonadota > Gammaproteobacteria > Burkholderiales > Burkholderiaceae_C > Acidovorax. The sequence goes on from NZ_AGTS01000149.1 coordinate 14,179, forward strand.
TCGAGCGTTTGCGCAAGGACCACCCCACACACTGGGAGCAGATTCTGCGGGCCAACAATGCCCACGCTCCGATGACGCTGCGCGTTAATGCACAAAAAAGCACTCCAGTGCTTTACCAGAAAGCGCTCGCAGCTATTAATTTGGAAGCAAAACCGGTGGGTGATATGGGGCTGCTGCTGCGCAAGCCCGTACCGGTGCCAACCCTGCCGGGCTTTGCTGAGGGCTGGGTTTCAGTGCAGGATGCCGCCGCCCAGATGGCTGCGCCCTTGCTGCTGGGAGGGCTGGATCTCGCCCAGCCTTTGCGTGTGCTGGACGCCTGCGCGGCACCCGGGGGCAAAACCGCCCACCTCCTGGAGATGGCGGGGAGCGGTTCGCCCCTGCAGGTTACGGCCCTGGAGGTGGATGCCGTTCGCAGTACCCGGATTGGCGATGCCTTGCAGCGCCTGGGACTGCGTGCCAAGGTGGTGGTGGCCGATGCAGCGCGCCCGCAAGACTGGTGGCAGCAGCACTGCGAGGGCGTCCCGTTCGATGCCATTTTGCTGGATGCTCCCTGCACCGCTTCCGGCATCGTGCGACGCCATCCGGATGTCCGCTGGCTGCGCCGTGAAAGCGATATTGCCCAGCTCGCCAGGCTGCAGGCGCGTTTGCTGGCAGCGCTTTGGCCGCTTCTGCGCCCGGGCGGTCGGCTGCTGTACTGCACCTGCTCTGTCTTCCGGGAAGAGGGCGATGAACAGGTGCAAACGTTTCTTGCACACAACACCGACGCCACGTTGCTCCCGTCGCCGGGCCATTTAATTCCCGGCAACGACGACAAGCGCGGTGCCGTCCCGGACAATCAGTCGGGTGATCACGACGGTTTTTTTTACGCACTGTTGCAAAAATCAGCGTAATGAGCTTCTCAGAGCTCGTTGGCTGCTGGCCGGGATGTTTTGCCTGTTTTTGGGCTGGGCTGCATGGGCGCCGTCGGCCGTGGCCGGGCAACCGGTGGCTCCGGAAGTGGGAGAGCTGCGCCTGGACCGGGCCGAGGACGGCCTGTATCTGAGCACCACACTGGATCTGATCCTGCCGGAATTGGCAGAAGACGCCCTCTACAAAGGCATCCCCATGTTCTTTGTGGCCGAGGCCCAGGTGCTGCGCGACCGCTGGTACTGGTCTGACCGCCAGGTTGCCGAAGCGACCCGTTACCTGCGGCTCAGTTATCAGCCCTTGACCCGACGATGGCGATTGAACATCTCGCCTGTGCCCTTTGCAAACAGTGGACTGGGGGTGGTACTGGGCCAGAACTTCGATGACTACTCGGACGCACTATCGGCCATTCAGCGCATTTCGCGCTGGAAGATCGCTGATAGCGACGTGATCGAGGCCGATGCGGTCCACACTGTCAATTTCCGGTTTCGACTCGACATGTCCCAGCTGCCCCGTCCTTTCCAGATCGGGGTGGCGGGGCGATCGGGCTGGAACCTACTGGTGTCCCGCAGCCAGCGCCTGGCCGCGGAACCTGCAAAGTGAACCCGCCCGGCACCTCACAGTCCACCGCGTCTGCCTCTGCCCAGGCGGCGGCCAGCCAGTCGCGCGCCGTGCGGTGGGCGGTGGGGGTTGGCGCGGCCATCATGTCGGCCATCGGCCTGGTGCTGATGTTCCTGCTCACCCTGGCCACCAACAACCGGGCGCTGTACGAGCGCAACTACGCATGGCTTTTCGGCGTGAATGTGCTGGTGGCGATGCTGCTTCTGGCCGTGCTGCTGTGGGTTGCGGTGCGGTTGGGCATGCGCCTGCGCAAGGGGCGCTTTGGCAGCAGGCTGCTGGTCAAACTCGCTGCCATCTTTGCGCTGGTGGGTCTGATGCCGGGGTTGCTGATCTACGTGGTGTCCTACCAGTTCGTCACGCGTTCGATCGAAAGCTGGTTCGATGTCAAGGTCGAGGGTGCCTTGTCCGCAGGGGTCAACCTGGCGCGCGTGTCCCTTGACGCCATGGCGGCCGACATGGCCGCCAAAACCCGCAATGCGAGTGCGCAGGTGGCACAGGTCCCCGATGCGGCAGCCGGCCTGGTGCTGGAGCGCATCCGCGACCAGCTGGGCGCCACCGATGTGGTGCTCTGGAATGCGGCGGGCCAGGCGGTGGCCAGTGCCGGCCAGTCGCGTTTCAGCCTGAACCCCGACCGGCCGGGGGTGCCCTTGCTGCGCACCGTGCGCCAGCAACGCGCCACCGCACAGATTGAAGGGCTCGACGATATTTCCGACCCCGCAGCCGTTCAGAACGCGCGCGTGAAGGTACTTGCGCTGGTGAGCAGCCCCAGCGTGGGGTTGCTGGTGGAGCCGCGCTACCTGCAGGCCACGCTGCTGCTGCCACCCGCGCTGGTGGCCAACGCCATTGCGGTGCAGGAGGCCAATCGCGAATACCAGGAGCGCGCCCTGGCCCGGGGGGGGCTGCGGCGCATGTATGTGGGCACCCTCACGCTGAGCCTTTTCTTGGCGGTGTTTGGCGCCGTGCTGCTGGCGGTGTTGCTGGGCAATCAGCTCGCCCGCCCACTGCTGGTGCTGGCCGAAGGTGTGCGCGAGGTTGCCGCGGGCAACCTCAGCCCCAAGGCCGTGCTGCAAGGCAAGGACGAGCTGGGCGGGCTCACGCGTTCCTTTGCGCTGATGACCCAGCAACTTTCCGATGCGCGCCAGGCGGTGGAGCAGAGCATGGGCGAGGTGGATGCCGCGCGCGCCAACCTGCAGACCATTCTGGACAACCTCACGGCCGGGGTCATCGTGCTCGATGCCCAGGGCCTGATCCGATCTTCCAACCCGGGCGCAACCCGCATCCTGCGGGCACCGATGGCGGCGTATGAGGGGCGGCCGCTGTCGGAAGTCCCCGGGCTTGCCGAATTTGCGAGATCGGTACAGGGGCACTTTGATGCCTTTCTGGGCGACCACGAACGCCACGGGCTCGACCACTGGCAGCAACCGTTTGAGCTGCATGCAAGCTCCGGCGGAGTCGGCCAGCACGCCACCAGCCTCGTGGCGCGGGGGGCCGAACTGCCCGATGCGACCAGGCTGTTGGTTTTTGACGACATTTCCGAAATTGTTTCTGCCCAACGCGCGCAGGCCTGGGGCGAGGTGGCGCGGCGCCTGGCGCATGAAATCAAGAACCCGCTCACGCCCATCCAGCTGTCGGCCGAGCGGCTGGAAATGAAGCTCTCGGGCAAGCTGCCCGGCCCCGAGCAGGCCATCCTCGCCAAGTCGGTGAAGACCATCGTGGATCAGGTCGATGCGATGAAGCGGCTGGTCAACGAGTTCCGCGATTACGCGCGTTTGCCCGCGGCAGAACTCCATGCGCTGGACCTCAATGCCCTGGTGACGGACGTGCTCCATCTGTACGGTGAAGAGACCGCCATGGTGCGGGTGGAGGCAGAGCTGGACCCGCGCTGCCCCCCGATAGCAGGCGATGCACAGCAGCTGCGGCAGGTCGTGCACAACCTTTTGCAAAACGCGCAAGATTCCACCGAACAGGCGCGGGCCGGCACTGCTGATCCCGTGCCGCCCGTGCGCATCAGCACCCGCTGGAGTGAGTCCTCGCGCCGCGTCCGGCTCACGGTGTCAGACAGCGGAGGAGGCTTTCCCGCGCACATCCTCCAGAGGGCCTTTGAGCCCTATGTCACTACCAAGGCCCGGGGCACTGGACTGGGGCTTGCCGTGGTCAAAAAAATTGCCGACGAGCATGGTGCGCGCATCGACCTGTCCAATCGCACGGAGGATGGCGTGGTGCGCGGCGCCCAAGTGTCGTTATCATTCGCCCCTGAACCAGCGGTGGCGTCATAACAACACCGCCCCGCAGTACCCCAAGGCGCTTCAACACACATGGCAAACATTCTGGTGGTCGACGATGAGCTCGGCATTCGTGATCTGCTGTCGGAAATCCTGAACGACGAAGGTCACAGCGTAGACCTCGCAGAAAACGCCACCCAGGCGCGCTCCGCCCGGGCCGGCAACATCTACGACCTCGTGCTGCTCGACATCTGGATGCCAGATACCGACGGGGTTTCGCTGCTCAAGGAATGGGCCACGGCGGGCGTGCTGACCATGCCCGTGATCATGATGAGTGGCCACGCCACGATCGACACTGCCGTCGAGGCCACGCGGATCGGCGCCTTCTCGTTCCTAGAAAAACCCATCACCCTGCAAAAGCTGCTCAAGGCCGTGGAGCAGGGCCTGGCGCGCAACGCTGCCCACCAGGCCGCCCCGGTGGCTGCCGCCCCGGCGCCCGTGCACGCCCCGGCCGACCCCACGTTTTCGCAACTGCCCGCCGTGACGGCGGCCCTCATGGCCGGCGTGGAGGCAGGGCCCCATGCGCACCAGGGGTTTGACCTGGACCGCCCCCTGCGCGAAGCACGCGATGGCTTTGAAAAGGCTTATTTCGAATTTCACCTGGCCCGCGAAGGCGGCTCCATGACGCGCGTGGCCGAAAAGACGGGGCTGGAGCGCACGCATCTATATCGCAAGCTGCGCCAGCTGGGCGTCGATCTGGGCCGGGGTAAGCGCGGCTAGGTGTGCAAGAAATTCCTGGCACTCTGGTTCAAAGGCAGTTTTTTCTGGTTATAATTTGAGGCTCAGGCCCGGTAGCTCAGTCGGTAGAGCAGAGGATTGAAAATCCTTGTGTCGGTGGTTCGATTCCGCCCCAGGCCACCAAATAAAAGCCCTTGATTTTTGCGAATCAAGGGCTTTTTCAATTCCGGGTGCGTCGCGCTTCGGTAGCTTTTGGCTGGGCGGCAGCTCTGCCCCCACTGCCCTGCGGGTTCTTCTTGCCCCAAAACTGCATCCGATATCTTCGTTCACCGAGGCCTCAGCCGGTGCGCGTTGAACACTTTTTCATCGCTTCCACACGTCACCCATGCCCCTCCTGAAGGACACCACCCTCGGTATCGACTTTGGCACTTCCAACTCCGCGATGGCCGTGCGCCAGGGGGCGGGGTTGGCGCGGATGATTGCGCTGGAGGGGAGTGCGCACACACTGCCCACCGCACTGTTCTTCAACGCAGAGGATCACCGCACACACTTTGGTCGCGATGCCGTGGGCCAGTATCTGGCAGGCACCGAGGGGCGCCTGATGCGGTCGCTCAAGAGCCTGCTCGGCAGTGCGCTGCTGCAGGACAAGACGGCGGTGCACAACAAGATGGTGAGCTACCAGGACATCATCAGCCTCTTCTTGCGCATGCTGGTGCAAAGGGCTCGCGATGAGCTGGGCGGCATGCCCGCCCGTGTGGTGATGGGGCGGCCGGTGCATTTTGTGGATGGGGATGCCGACCGCGATCAGCAGGCGGAAGATGCGTTGCGCCAGGCTGCGCTGGATGCGGGGTTTGCCGAGGTGTCGTTCCAGCTGGAGCCGATTGCTGCCGCGCTGGACTACGAGCAGCGCGTCGCGCACGAGTCGCTGGTGCTGGTGGTGGACATTGGGGGTGGTACCTCGGACTTCACGGTGGTGCGGCTGGGGCCGGAGCGCATGGCGCGTGCCGAGCGTGGCAGTGATGTGCTGGCCACCACCGGCGTGCATGTGGGTGGCACCGACTTTGACCGGCGGCTGAGCCTGGACCTGTTGATGCCCTTGCTCGGGTTTCGGAATACCGGGCCCACGGGGCGCGAGGTGCCCAGCCGGGTGTTTTTTGACCTGTCCACCTGGCACCTGATCCAGTGGCTGTACTCGCCGCGTGCACTGCGCGATGCGCAGAACCTGCGCACCGACTATTCCGATGCGCGGCTGCACGCGCGGCTCATGCGGGTGCTGCACGAGCGCCTGGGGCACCGCATGGCCAATACCGTGGAGCAGGCCAAGATCGCCGCGTCGCTGGCCGATGCCGACGCGCCCATGCCGCTGGACTGGATCGAGGCAGGGCTGGGCGCCGCCGTCACGCCACATGGGCTGGCGCAGTTCCTCGCTCAACCGCTCGAACAGGTGGTGGCCTGCGCGCAGGAATGTGTGCAGCTGGCGGGCCTGGGTGTGCAGGGGCTGGATGCGATCTATCTCACCGGGGGCTCGTCGGCCTTGCGGCCGCTGCGCCAGGCGCTCAAAGCGGCGTTTCCCGACACTCCCCAGGTGGAAGGCGATTTGTTTGGCGGGGTGGCGGCCGGGTTGGCGGTGTCGGGGCGATAGATCCGGAGGGGGCGGCGGCACCAGGGCCGGTAGTGGATTCGCTGTGGCGGATGAAATGCTATTAAAAATATAGCTATCAGCGCTTGTCCATCAAGCGCCAGGTGCCAATTTGGCCTGAAATCCGAGGTGTTATCAGCTCCCGGCGTCGCCTACTTCGTCTTCATTTTCCCCGCTCGCGCCGCTGCGCTTCCACGTCAGGGCCGTGTCGTACAGCGCGTTGCGCGATGCACCCGTGATCTCGGCAGCCAGGCGCACAGCGGTTTTCAGCGGCAGCTCCTGCACCAGCAGGCGCAACACCCGCAGGCTGGCGCCATCGTCGCTGGCCACCGCCACCGGGTGCAGCAGCACCACAAACTCGCCGCGCGAGCGCTGGGGTGCGCCGTCCAGCCAGGCCGTCAGCTCCCGGGCGGGCCGCGTGGTCACTTCCTCGAACTGCTTGGTCAGCTCCCGTGCCAGCGTTACCGGGCGATCACCCAGCACCGCCAGGGCCTGGGCCAGCTCGTTGATGCGGTGGGGGGCTTCAAGCAGCACCACGCAGCGCGGCTCCGGGGCCAGCTGCTGCGCAATCACCGTGGCGCGTTCTGCGTTCTTCACGGGTAGAAACCCTGCGAACACAAAACCGCCATGTTCAGTGCTGTGGGCCACTGCGCCTGCCACGCTCAGCGCTGTGGTGATGCTGCTGGCGCCGGGCAGGGGCACGGCCCGCAGGCCGGCCGCCTGCACGGCGGCCACGAGCCGGGCGCCAGGGTCACTCACGCCGGGCGTGCCGGCGTCACTCACATACGCCACGCGCTGGCCCAGCTGCAGCCGCTGCACCACGTTCTGCGCGGCTTCGGCCTCGTTGTGCTGGTGCACGGCCAGCAGCTGGGCGGCACCCTTGTCGATGCCGTAGGCGCGCAGCATGGACTGTGTGTGGCGCGTGTCTTCGCAGGCCACGGTGTCGGCCATCTGCAGCACGTGCAGCGCGCGCAGGGTGATGTCCGCCAGGTTGCCAATGGGTGTGGCCACCACGTACAGGGCGCCCTCGGGATAATGCTGGAGAGCCGCCGCTTCGCGCGCGGCATCAAGGGCTGAAGCGAAAGATGCGCTCAATGAAATTCCTTGGAATGAGAAAACCGGCGAAGGACTCGGGCCCTGCCACCACCACACGCGCACGCGGCAACGCGGCGGAGGACCAGGCCCTGGCCCATCTGCAGGCGGCCGGCCTGCAGCTGGTGGTGCGCAATTATCGGACGCCCGGGCGCGGCGGTGGCGAGATTGACCTGGTGATGCGCGAGCGGGATGGCACGCTGGTCTTTGTCGAAGTGCGCAGTCGGTCGGGCAGCGCGTTTGGCGGCGCCGGGGCGAGTATCAGCGCCACCAAGCAGCAGCGCATCATTTTTGCGGCCCGGCACTACCTCCTACGCCTGCCATCGCCGCCGCCCTGCCGCTTTGATGTGGTGCTGGTCGAGGCCTCGGTGCAGTGGCTCAAGGCGGCCTTTGATGCGCAGTAGGCATCGGGGTTCCGCAAAGCGACCAAGCCCCCAGCGCAAGACCGGTGGCTACGGTTTGCTACAAAAGCTGTAACACCCGGCGGGTATCATCGGGCCCTCATGCTTGAGCAACGCATCCAACAGCATTTCATCGACAGCGCCGACCTGAAGTACCAGGCCGCGCAGGTTCTGAGCCATCCCATCGCCGCCGCCGTGCAGGCCGTTCTGGCCTGTGTGACCAGCGGCGGCAAGGTGTTGGCCTGTGGTAACGGCCCCTCGGCCGCCGAGGCGCAGCAGTTTGCCGCGTTCTGCGTGGCCGGCTTCGAGCGCGAACGGCCCGAACTGGCGGCGCTGGCCCTCACGTCCGACAGCACCCTGCTCACGGCCGCAGCGGGCGGCAGCCACGATGCCGCGCAGCAGTTTGCCCGCCAGGTGCGTGCGCTGGGCCAGGCGGGCGATGTGCTGCTGGCTCTGTCGGTGTCCGGCAACGACGCCAACCTGCTGGCCGCTGCCGAGGCCGCCCACGAGCGCGACATGACAGTGGTGGTGCTGACGGGCCGCACCGGTGGCAAGCTGGCCGCCATGCTGCGCGAAACCGATGTGTTGATCAGCGTGCCCCACGACCGCGCCGCACGCGTGCGCGAAGTCCATGCCCTGGTGCTGCATTGCCTGAGCGACGGCGTGGACGCCCAGTTACTTGGTGAACAGGAGATTCCCCTATGACCCCGACAACCGTGAACCGCACCCAGCGCACTGTCATGACCGCACTGGCGGCAGCCACCCTGGCTGCAGGCCTGTCGGCGTGTGCTCCATTGATCGTCGGCGGTGCCGTGGTGGGCAGCGTCATGGCGGTGGACCGTCGCACTGCAGGGACGCAGATCGAAGACGAGGGTATCGAGCTGCGCGCTGCCAACCGGATTCGCGAAACCCTGGGCGACCGAGTGCATGTCAACGTGACAAGCTACAACCGCCAGGCGCTGCTGACCGGCGAAGTGCCCAACGCACAGGACCGCCAGACGGTGGAGCAGATCGTGTCGCAGGTGGAGAACACGCGCTCTGTGGTGAACGACCTGGCCGTGATGCCATCGACCACCCTGAGCCAGCGCTCCAACGACACCTTCATCACTGGCAAGGTGCGCGCCAGCCTGGTGGATGCGCGGGACATCTCGGCCACCTCCTTCAAGGTGGTGACGGAGCGCAATGTGGTGTACCTGATGGGCCGAGTTTCGCAGCGTGAGGCCAATCGCGCCACCGAGATCGCCCGGGGTGTCAGCGGCGTGGCGAAGGTGGTGCGGGTGTTTGAAATCGTGTCGGAAGAGGATCTGCGCCGACTTGCACCGCAACCCGCACCGGTGACCACCGACAGCAGCGACGCACCCCGGGGGTGAGTCGCGCACGCCGCCAAGGGCGTGGCACGAAAGCAAAAGGGGCTCTGCAAGGCCCCTTTTTGCATATGCATTGCGCGTGCCCCCGCGGGCGCAGGCGTCAGGTCAGCCGCTGGATAAGGCTGGAGGTGTCCCAGCGGTTGCCCCCCATCTTCTGCACATCGGCATAGAACTGGTCCACCAGCGCCGTCACCGGCACGCGCGAGCCGTTGCGCTTGGCTTCGTCGAGCACCAGGCCCAGGTCCTTGCGCATCCAGTCCACGGCAAAACCAAAGTCGAACTTGCCGTCCACCATCGTCTTGCCCCGGTTGTCCATCTGCCAGCTCTGGGCGGCGCCCTTGCCGATCACGTCCAGCACCTGCTTCATGTCCAGCCCGGCGTTCTTTCCAAAGGCCACGGCTTCCGACAGCGCCTGCACCAGCCCGGCAATGCATATCTGGTTGACCATCTTGGCCAGCTGGCCGGAGCCGCTGTCACCCAGCAGGGTGAAGGCGCGGGAGAACGCCATGGCGACTGGCTGGGCGGCCTCGAAGGCCGCTGTATCGCCGCCGCACATCACCGTGAGCAGGCCGTTTTGTGCACCGGCCTGGCCGCCGGATACGGGGGCGTCCACAAACTGCAGGCCCAGGGCCTTGGCCGCTGCGTACAGCTCGCGCGCAACTTCGGCCGATGCCGTGGTGTGGTCCACGAAGATGGCGCCCGGCTTCATGCCAGCAAAGGCTCCATCCGCGCCCAGCGTCACCGAACGCAGGTCATCGTCGTTGCCTACACAGCAGAACACGATGTCCGCACCGGCAGCCGCCTCCCGGGGTGTTGTTGCATGTTTTGGGGCCTTGGCGCTTGCGTACTCTGCGCACCACGCTACTGATTTGGTAGCAGTGCGGTTGTAGACCGTGACTTCATGCCCGGCCAGGGCGAGGTGGCCGGCCATTGGGTAGCCCATCACGCCCAGGCCCAGAAAGGCGACCTTGCGGGAAGGAGTGGCGTCGTAATTGCGGGGGTTGGTGCTTGGCATGGGTAGGAAGAGCAGGTGCAGGTGGAAAACAAAACCCGCCCTGGGGGGCGGGCTTCACGGGGTCCTGAAGGCGGAGAGGCGCAAGCCGGTTCAGGCTCAGACGATGGCGAAATGCTCCGTGCCGGACGCCAGATCGGGAGACTTGGCGCGCTGGCTGTTGAGCTTGATCTGCAGGCGCAAGTCATTGAGCGAGTCGGCGTTGCGCAACGCGTCTTCGTAGCTGATCACGTTGGCTTCGTACAGGTCGAACAGCGCCTGGTCAAACGTCTGCATGCCCAGGTTGCGGCTTTTTTTCATGATCTCCTTGATCTCGGAGACTTCGCCCTTGAAGATCAGATCGGAAATCAGCGGCGTATTGAGCATGATTTCCACCGCGGCCGCGCGGCCCTTGCCATCCTGCTTGGGGATCAGGCGCTGCGACACCATGGCGCGCAGGTTGAGCGACAGGTCCATCAGCAGCTGGGCGCGGCGCTCTTCGGGGAAGAAGTTGATGATCCGGTCCAGCGCCTGGTTGGCGCTGTTGGCGTGCAGCGTGGCAAGGCACAGGTGTCCGGTTTCGGCGAACGACACCGCATGCTCCATGGTTTCACGGTCGCGGATTTCGCCCATGAGGATCACGTCGGGCGCCTGGCGCAGCGTGTTCTTCAGGGCCGCTTCCCAGCTGTCGGTGTCCAGACCCACTTCGCGCTGCGTCACCACGCAGTTCTTGTGCGGGTGCACGAATTCCACCGGGTCTTCCACCGTGATGATGTGGCCGAAGGAGTTCTCGTTGCGCCAGTCGACCATGGCGGCCAGCGTGGTGGACTTGCCCGAGCCTGTGGCACCCACCAGGATGCACAGGCCGCGCTTGGTCATCGTCACTTCCTTGAGCACCTGCGGCACGCCCAGGCCATCGATGGTGGGCAGCGTGAGCGGAATCGTCCGCAGCACCATGCCCACCTTGCCCTGCTGGATGAAAGCGTTGACGCGAAACCGCCCGATGCCGGCGGGTGAAATGGCGAAGTTGCATTCCTTGGTGCGCTCAAAATCGGCCACCTGCTTGTCGCTCATGATGGCGCGTGCCAGGGTGAGCGTGTGCGTGGGCGTGAGCGGCTGGGGCGAGACCTTGGTCACTTTTCCATCGACCTTGATCGCGGGCGGAAACTCTGCGGTGATGAACAGGGCGCTGCCATTGCGGCTCACCATCAGCTTGAGCAGGTCGTTGATGAATTTACTGGCCTGATCGCGTTCCATCAGATGTTCTCCCCGGGCTGTTCGTCCGCTGTGCGTTCGTTGGTATTGTGTCGGCGCATCGCCATCACTTCTGGTTGTCGCTCAGGCGGGCACTTACCACCCGCAGGCGCAGCGAGAGCTTGCGGGCCAGCAGTGCAATCAGGCTGGCAGCCAGTTGCGGATCCTTGGTCATCATGTCGTCCATGGCCTCAGCGCTGAGCACGGCGATCTCACAATCGGTGAGCGTGGTACAGGCGGAAAACCGGATGCCACTGTCCAGCAGCGACATCTCGCCCAGGATATCGCCGGGGCGCGTCTCGGCCAGTCGCAATTGCTCGCCCCAGGGCTGCACGCGGTCCACGGCGATGGTGCCGGTCAGCAGCACCACCATGAAATTGCCATATTCGTCCTGGCGGATCACGTCGCGGTTGGACGGTACGGCCGCAAACTCGAAAAAGCGCTCCATGCGCTCCACAGCGTCCTTGTCCAGGTGCGCCATGTACTTGTCTTTGGCCCACAGGCCCTGCAGCAGCTTGCCGCCCCGGCTGGTGGGCAGGCGCTTGGCGCCCACTTCCACAGCGCGGGCCTCCCAGGGGACCAGCATGGATTCGTCTACGCCCTGGCCCGCAAACGCGGTGGAGAACAGCACGGAATCCGTGTGGTCTTCCGCAGGCTTGCCGCCCCGGCTTTTCATTTTCAGAAGGCTCAGAATGCCTTTCATACAGTGCTCCGGTGTGCGGCGGTTCATGGCGCCGCGGGATTCAGGGTGGGGGCGCAGATCAGCCGGGGAAGTTCTCGGGGATCTTGGCCTTGCTGCGGGCTTCGGCCGGGCTGATGATGTTGCGGCGCACCAGGTCGGTCAGGTTCTGGTCCAGCGTCTGCATGCCCACGCTGTTGCTGGTCTGGATGGTGGAGTACATCTGCGCCACCTTGGCCTCGCGGATCAGGTTGCGGATGGCGCTGGTGCCCAGCATGATCTCGTGCGCCGCCACGCGGCCCGAGCCGTCCTTGGTCTTGCACAGCGTCTGCGAGATGACTGCCTGCAGCGATTCGGACAACATCGCGCGAACCATTTCCTTTTCTTCGGCCGGGAACACGTCGATGATCCGGTCAATCGTCTTGGCGGCACTCGATGTGTGCAGCGTGCCAAACACCAGGTGGCCCGTTTCCGCAGCCGTCATGGCCAGGCGGATGGTTTCCAGGTCGCGCATTTCACCCACCAGGATGGCGTCCGGGTCTTCACGCAGTGCCGACTTGAGCGCCGCCGCGAACGACAGCGTCATGGGGCCGACTTCGCGCTGGTTGATCAGGCACTTTTTGGACTCGTGCACGAACTCGATCGGGTCTTCCACTGTGAGGATGTGGCCGTATTCGGTTTCATTGAGGTAATTCACCATGGCCGCCAGCGTGGTGGACTTGCCCGAGCCCGTGGGCCCGGTCACCAGCACCAGGCCGCGCGGCTTGAGGGCCAGGTCGCCGAAGATCTTGGGAGCATTGAGCTGCTCCAGCGTCAGGATCTTGCTGGGAATCGTCCGGAACACGGCGGCCGCGCCGCGGTTCTGGTTGAAAGCGTTGACCCGGAAACGGGCCAGGCCTTCGATTTCAAACGAGAAGTCGACTTCGAGAAACTCTTCATACGTCTTGCGCTGCGAGTCGCTCATGATGTCGTACACCATGCCGTGGACCGTCTTGTGGTCCAGCGCATCGACGTTGATGCGCCGCACATCGCCGTGGACCCGGATCATGGGCGGCAGGCCCGCGGACAGGTGAAGATCGGAAGCCTTGTTCTTGACGCTGAACGCGAGCAGTTGGGTAATGTCCACGGAGTCCCTCTATCGTTTGATACGCTTGCCAAACATTATGACCACGATTGCTAACAACCTCCAACAGGTTCTGGGCAGGATCGCGCAGGCATGCCGGGCTGCCGGCCGCGATCCGGCCAGCGTTTCCTTGCTGGCGGTTTCCAAGACCTTTGGCGCACCGGCGGTGCTGGAGGCGGCAGCCGCCGGCCAGCGCGACTTTGGTGAAAACTACATCCAGGAGGGTGTGGACAAGATTGCCGCCGTGCGCGCTGCCCTGCCTGGTGTGGCGCTGCAATGGCACTGCATTGGCCCCATCCAGAGCAACAAGACCCGCCTGGTGGCCGAGCACTTTGACTGGGTGCACACGGTGGACCGGCTCAAGATCGCCGAGCGCCTGTCGGCCCAGCGGCCCGACCACCTGCCGCCGCTGCAGATAGGTATCCAGGTCAACATCGACGGCGGGCCCACCAAGTCGGGCGTGGCCCCGCGCGATGCGCTGGACCTGGCACGCGCTGTCGCAAAACTGCCACGGCTTGCCGTGCGGGGGATCATGTGCATTCCGGACCATGCTCCTGAATTTGAAGCGCAACTCGCAATCCACATCAGCGCCAGAGCGCTTTTTGATCAGATTGCTGGGCTCCGGGAGCCAGGCCTTGCGCAGTTCGACACCCTGTCCCTGGGCATGACCGCCGATCTGGAGGCAGCCATCCAGGCCGGCAGCACGCTGGTGCGTGTGGGCACTGGTGTGTTTGGTGGACGGGCCTCCCCCGCCGCTTGAGCGGGTTCAGCCCGGCAGCGCGAAGCGCGCCACGCAGTCCAGCGCCGCCGTCACGTCTGCCTCGCTCACATCCAGGTGCGTCACCCAGCGCAGCCGCGTGGCGCCGCCATACAGGCTGCTGGTCACGCGCACACCATGCTGGGCCAGCCAGGCGGTGAAGGCGGGCGCCACCTCCGCATGCAGGTCGGTGAAGAGGATGTTGGTCTGCCACGGCAGTACCGTGATGCGGCCCTGCAACGCCGGGTGGCTGCGGTTGGCCTCGGCCAGCCCTTGCGCCAGCCGGTCCAGGCGGGCGTGGTCTTCGGCCAGGCGGTGCACATGCTGCTGCAGCGCATAGTGGCCCGCAGCCGCCAGCACGCCTGCCTGCCGCATGCCGCCACCCAGGATCTTGCGCGTGCGGCGCGCCTGGCGGATGAAGTCGCGCGAGCCCAGCACCAGCGAGCCCACGGGCGCGCCCAGGCCCTTGCTCAGGCACAGCGATGCAGAGTCGAAGTGGCTGCACAGCGCGCGCGCTTCGTCATACACGTCTGTGTCGTTGCGCGCGGCATTGGCCGTGGCCGCATTGAACATGCGCGCGCCATCCAGGTGCATGGCGAGGCCGCGGCTGCGTGCCAGCTGCGCCACTTCGGCGATGTAGGGCGTGGGCAGTACCTGGCCGCCGGTGGTGTTCTCCAGCACCACAAGGCGGGTGCGGGCAAAGTGCGGGTCATCCGGCTTGATGGCGGCGGCGATGTCGGCGATGCGCAGCGTGCCGTCAGGTTGGGTTTCCACCGGCTGGGGCTGGATGGAGCCCAGCACCGCCATGCCGCCCGCCTCCCAGCGATAGGTGTGCCAGCTCTGGCCCACGATGGCCTCGTCGCCGCGCTGGCAGTGGCCCCACAGCGCGATCAGGTTGGTCTGCGTGCCCGAGGGGGCGAACAGCGCCGCTTCAAAACCCAGCAGTTCGGCGGCGTGCTCCTGCAGTGCGTTCACCGAAGGGTCGTCGGCAAATACATCGTCGCCCAGCGGGGCCTTGAACATGGCCTCGCGCATGGCAGGGGTGGGCTGGGTCACGGTGTCACTGCGAAAGTCTGGCATGGGCAGGGCGATGAGATGGACGAAAGGAGTTCTATCCTAGCGGGCGCCGTACCCCGTCGCAGCCACAGGGGCATGCACAACACCGCCTCGGACGCTTTAGAAGCGGCGTTTCCCCGCATGCGGGAGTCGAGGTCAGTCGAGCGTGATGCCCAGGTCGCGCATCAGAGGGTGCCAGCGCGACACCTCGGCGGCGATCATCTGCGTGAACTCCTGAGGTGTATTGCCCACCGGCTCGATCCCTACTTCGCGGTATTTGGCACTGGTCTGTGGCGACAGCAGGGCCTGGGCGATGGATTTCTGCAGTGCCTGTACCGTGGCATCCGGTGTCGAGGCGTGCACGGCCACGCCGACCAGGGCTGTGGCTTCCACACCCTTGAGGCCCAGCTCCTCGAACGTGGGCACGTCCGGCAGGCGGGGGTGACGCCGGCTGTCGGCCACGGCGAGCGCGCGCAGCTTGCCCGACTGCAGAAAACCGCCTGCGGCCGCGTAGTCGCTCATCACCGCCGGGATCTGGCCGCCTGCCAGGTCGCCCAGGGCGGGCGATGAGCCCTTGTACGGGATATGCGTCATCTTCAGCTGGGCGTGGTGCATCAGCATCTCCATCGCCATGTGCTGCGGCGTGCCCGCGCCGGCCGAGCCAAAGTTCTGCGCACCGGGATTGCGGCGTGCCTTCTCGATGAAATCCTTCGCATCCTTGGCATCGGAGCCGGGGCCGACGACCAGGATCATGGGCGCACGCGCGAGCAGGGTGACCAGCTTGAGGTCCTTGGCGGGCGAATACCCGAGCTTGCGGTACAGCACCGGGTTGAAGACCAGTGTGCCGTTGTCGACGTTGATCAGCGTGTGCCCGTCTACCGGACTGCGCAGCAGGTCGGCCACGGCAATGGCGCCGTTGCCGCCGGGCTTGTTGTCCACCATTACGCTCTGGCCCACGGCCGTCGACATGGGCTGGCCCACCACGCGCGCCATGAAGTCGGAGCCCCCGCCGGCCGGGTACGGCACGATCCAGCGCAGCGCCTTGCTGGGGAAGGGCGCCGAGGCAAACACCGAGGGGCTCAGGCCAAGGGAGGCGGCGCCGAGCATCGCCAGAGTGGAACGTCGTGAAAGCATGGTGAAAAGTCTCCTGAAGTGCGTTGTGGTTGGAATGGAACGGGAATAACGTGTGCGTGGCAGGTCAGCGCGCGGGCTGGCGGCGGGTGCGCAGGCCCAGGACCCGATAGGCCAGCGCCGACAGTTCCTGCGCCACCTCGTCGGCGGAAAGGCGGCCGTCAGGCCGGTACCAGTTGTAGAGAAAGCCGGGCAGGCTGCAGGCCGCCAGCGCGGTGATCTTGGTGTCGTTGAAGACGAACATGCCGTCCTTCCGCCCAGCCTCCAGTAGGGCGCACAGCCGGTCATAGAAGTGGTTGGCCAGCTGCTTCTGCGCGGCCATGTACTCGGGGCGGTACACCTGGGGCTCGCGGTAGGGGAAGAACGCAGCGGGATGGTGCTCCAGCGTGGCGCGGATCAGGCGGTCGATGCCTTCGCATGCCTTGACGTGTGCGGGGCGATCGTCGTCCTCAGCAAAGTCCATGGCGGTGAAGCACGCCACGGTGGGCGCCCAGGACAGGGTCTCGAAGATCTCCTGCTTGTTGCGGAAGTAGTAATACACGAAGGGCTTGGTCACGCCCAGCTTCTGCACGATCTGTTCGATGGTGGTGTTGGCGTAACCCTGCGCGTCGAACAGCGCTTCGGCCGCGCGCAGGATGCGTTCGCGTTTCTCGTCCGATCCTGCGGTGGTGGCCTTTTGCCGGCCGCTGGCATTGACGGGGGGCTGGTGGCTCATCGGTGTCCTTTGTGCGACGTTATAGTTCTACCCATGGGTAGCATTGTTCTACCAGCCGGTATATATTGGCAATACGCCGGCGGGTCAGAGGGCCTATCGAAAACCCTTGGTCGGCGCCCGGAAGCAGCGAATACAGACACCTTGGAGACAACGCCATGTCACTCAACCCATCCCCACTGCCGCTGCACGAACACTTGCGGCGCCACGCCCGCAACACCCCGGACGGCACGGCCTACCTCTGGTACGGCCAGCCCATCACCTGGGCCGAGCTCGACGCCGCGAGCGATGCATTTGCCGCGCGCCTGCAGTCGCTGGGGGTGCAGAAGGGCGAGCCCGTGGCCTTGTTCATGAACAACTGCCCGCAGTACGTGATGGCGCACTACGGCATCCAGAAAACCGGCGCCATCGTCTGCCCCTGCGGTCCGCTGAACAAAGAGCACGAGCTGGAATACCAGCTCGCCGACCTGCAGGCGCGCGTCATCGTGGCTGCCGACGTGCTGCTGCCGGTGGTCGGCAAGGTGCGGGAAAAGACGGCCCTCGCCCATGTGTTCGTGGTGCGCTATGGCGACCTGCTGCCCGATGCGCCCAGCATCGACGTGCCCGCCGAGTTGCTGGCGATGCGCGCTGCGGCAGCGCCCGTTCCGGCTGGCTGCGAGGACTTTCTGGCAACGGTGCGTGCCGGCGGCCAGCCCCAACCGGTGGCCCTGGCGATGGACGATGTGGCCTTGATGACCTACACCTCGGGCACCACCGGCCTGCCCAAGGGCGCCATGCTGACCTACGAAAACGCGCGTTTCAAGACAGCGGCCGCAGTGAATAGCAACGACACGCGACAGGACGATGTGCTGCTGGCTGTGGCGCCGCTGTACCACATTGCCGGCATGCTGATGGGCGTGAACATCCCGGCCCTGACGGGAGCCGCTACCGTGCTGATGTACCGGTTCGACCCGCTGGGCGTGGCACAGGCGCTGGAGCGCCACCGCGTGAGCTGGTGGTACAGCATCGCGCCGATGAATGCCGCCCTCATGCAGTTGCCGGGCGCGTGTGACATGGACTGGAGCGCGCTGCGCATGAACCCGGTGACGAGCTTCGGCATCACCTTTACCGAACCGCTGGCGCAGCAGTGGAACCGCTTTGCGCCCCACTGCATCGCGTTCGAGGCGGCCTATGGCCTGTCGGAAACGCACACCATGGACACCTGCATGCCCTACACCGCCATCCGATGGGGCACCCAGGGCAAGCCCGTGCCGGGCAACACCCTGCGCATCATCGAACCCGACACCGGAGCTGAGCTGCCCGCAGGCGAAGTGGGCGAGATCACCATCCTCGGCCCCGGCAACTTCAAGGGCTACTGGAACAAGCCCGAAGCCACGGCGAAGACGCTGCGCAATGGCTGGGTGCACACCGGCGATATGGGCAAGATCGACGCGGATGGCTACCTCACCTTCATTGGCCGCACCAAGGAGATGATCAAGGTCTCGGGCTACAGCGTGTTCCCCGAAGAGGTCGAAACCCTGCTCATCAAGCACCCCGCCGTGGCCCAGGCCGCCGTGATCGGCGTGCCCGATGCCGAGAAGGGCGAGGTGGTGCGCGCCTTCATCGTGAATAAGCCGGGCCAGGAGGTAGAAGCCGCCGCGCTCGTGGCCTGGGCGCGCGAGAACATGGCGCCCTACAAGGCGCCGCGCGAGGTGCGCTTCATCGACGCGCTGCCCGCCACGGGCGCGGGCAAGGTGTTGCGCCGCCTGCTGAAGGACGAGTGACACCCCCTGTGGCGCTGCGCGCCGTCCCCCCGCTCTCACAGCGCTGCGCTCTACGGGCAGGGGGACGCAGCCAGCGCGGCGGGGCGGCCCTTGCGCGGCTGCCCTGGCCTGGGCAGCGCCTGTTTCACACGCAGCGCCTAGATCATTGAGATATCAACGAAATCGGCATCCAGCGCTTATGTAGCAAGCGCCAGAAGCTATCAGAATAGAAGCAGAACCATGAACACGCCGTTCTTTTCCAAAGTCCTGATCGCCAACCGCGGAGAGGTGGCGCTGCGCATCGTGCGCGCCCTGTACGACCTGGGCATTGCCAGCGTCGCGGTCTATGCCGACGACGACGCCGCCAGTCCGCATGTCGGGGCGGCCACCCAGGCAGTGGCGCTGGGGGCCACGGGGCCGGCGGCCTACCTCGACGGCGCGCGCCTGCTGGCGATCGCACGCGAGCACGGCTGCGACGCCGTGCACCCCGGCTACGGCTTCCTGAGCGAGCGTGCCGACTTCGCGCGCGCCTGTGCCGACGCCGGGGTGCGCTTCATCGGCCCCACGCCGGGGCAGCTGAGCCTGTTCGGCGACAAGGCCCAGGCGCGCAGCCTGGCAATGCGCTGCGGCGTACCGCTCATGCCGGGCACGCAGGCGGCGGTTTCGCTCGAAGAAGCACAAGCCTTCTGGCACTCGCAGCAAGGTGCGGGCATCGTCATCAAGGCCATTGGCGGCGGTGGCGGGCGCGGCATGCGCGCCGTGCAGTCGCTGGACGAGCTGCCCGCGGCCTACGCCCGCTGCCGCAGCGAGGCGCAGGCCGCCTTCGGGGTGGACGGGGTGTATGTCGAGCGCCTGATGAACAACGCGCGCCATATCGAGGTGCAGGTGCTGGGTGACGGGCGCGAGGCGATGGCGCTGGGCGAGCGCGAATGCACGCTGCAGCGGCGCTTTCAGAAGGTGGTGGAAATCGCGCCCAGCCCCTCGTTGCCCGGGCCACTGCGCGAGCGCATCATCAGCGCCGCCCTGGCCATGGCGCGTGAGGTGCAGTACGAGGGCCTGGGCACCTTCGAGTTTCTGGTGGATCTGGCCTCCAGCGATTTGCCCTATGTGTTCATCGAGGCCAACCCGCGCCTGCAGGTGGAGCACACCATCACCGAAGCCGTCACCGGCGTGGACCTGGTGCAGACCCAGCTGGCCCTGGCAGCAGGGCAGACCCTGCGCGACCTGGTGCTGAACCCCGACCAGCCCCCGGCGCCCGAAGGCTATGCCGTGCAGTGGCGCATCAACGCCGAAACGCTGGACGCCAGCGGCGGCGCCGTGCCGGGCAGCGGCACGCTCGCCCGGTTCGATCTGCCCACGGGCCCAGGCATCCGCGTGGACACCCATGGCGTGGCGGGCGCCGCGCCGTCACCGCACTACGACACCCTGCTCGCCAAGCTCATCGTGCACACGCGCGGCCCCCGCTTTGCCGATGCGCTGCGCCGCTCGCAGCGAGCGTTGCAAGAGTGCCGCATCACCGGCGTGGCCACCAACCTGGGCTTGCTGCAGGCGCTGGCCGGGCGGCCCGAGATGGCCAGCCAGCAGGTGCATACGCGCTGGCTGGAGTCGGTGCTGCCGGACTTGCTCAATGCTATTGAAAAAATAGCTGATGACGCCTGCCTGCAAAGCGCCGGAGGCCAAAATGAACTTCAATCCTCCGCCCCGGTACCCGAAGGCGCCGTGCTGGCGCCGATGCCCGCGCGCCTGGTGCAGCTGAGCGTGGCCGAGGGCGATGCCGTCGCCGCAGGCGCCGAGCTGGCCGTGCTCGAAGCCATGAAGATGGAGCATGTGCTTCTGGCCCCGCACGCGGGCCGGGTGCGCCGGCTGCTGGCAGCGCCCGGCGCCTACCTGGCGCAGGGCGAGCCCCTGCTGGTGCTCGATGCCGCCGAGGTGGCGGTGGAGGCGTTGGCGGACGATGCCACGGTGCACGACCCCGACCACATCCGCCCCGACCTGCAGCGCGTGCGGGACCGCCATGCCTTCACCCTGGACGCCGCGCGCCCCGCTGCAGTCGCCAAACGCCACGCGCAGGGCGGGCGCACGGCGCGCGAGAACATTGCCGACCTGTGCGATGAGGGAAGTTTCATCGAGTACGGTGCGCTGGCAGTTGCCGCCCAGACCCGCCGTCGCAGCCTGGAAGACCTGATCGCCAACACGCCTGCCGATGGCATGGTGACGGGCATCGGATCGGTCAACGGCGCGCAGTGCGGCGAGGAAGCGGCGCGCACCGTGGTCATGTCGTACGACGCCACGGTGCTCGCGGGCACGCAAGGCATGCGCAACCACGCCAAGACCGACCGCATGCTGGACATTGCGATGGCGCAAAAACTGCCCCTGGTGCTGTTTGCGGAGGGCGGCGGCGGCCGGCCTGGAGACACCGATTCGGCGGTGCTGGCGGGTCTGCACATCCACACCTTTGCCCGCCATGCTGCCTTGTCGGGCCAGGTGCCGGTGGTGGGCATTGCGGCCGGGCGCTGCTTTGCGGGCAATGCGGCGCTGCTGGGCTGCAGCGATGTGATCATCGCCACGCGCGGCTGCAACATCGGCATGGGTGGCCCGGCCATGATCGAAGGCGGCGGGCTGGGCGTGTTCAAGCCCGAGCAGATTGGCCCGAGCCGCGTGCAGCATGCCAATGGCGTGATCGATGTGCTGGTGGAGAACGAGGCCGAGGCCGTGGCGGCCGCGCGGCAGTACCTGTCGTACTTTCAGGGCCGCACCCCGCAGTGGACGGCGCCCGACCAGCGCGCCCTGCGCAGTGTGGTGCCCGAAAACCGCCTGCGCGTGTACGACACCCGCGCCGCCATGGCCGGGCTGGTGGACGAAGGCAGCCTGCTCATGCTGCGCACTGGCTTTGGCGCCGGCATCCATACGGCGCTGGCACGCATCGAAGGCCGGCCCGTGGGCCTGATCGCCAACAACCCGCTGCACCTGGGCGGCGCCATCGACGCCGATGCGGCCGACAAGGCCGCGCGCTTCATGCAGTTGTGCAACGCCCATGGCCTGCCCCTGGTCAGCCTGGTGGACACGCCCGGCTTCATGGTCGGCCCCGACGTCGAGGCGACGGCGCAGGTACGCCATGTCAGCCGCCTGTTCGTCACCGCCGCCAGTCTGCGCGTGCCGTACTTCAGCGTGGTGCTGCGCAAGGGCTACGGCCTGGGCGCCATGGGCATGACGGCCGGCGGCTTTCATGCCCCCGTGTTCACGGTGGCATGGCCCACGGGCGAGTTCGGCGCCATGGGCCTGGAGGGCGCGGTGCGCCTGGGTTTCCGCAAAGAGCTGGAGGCCCAGCCCGAAGGCCCCGCGCGCGACGCGCTGTTTGCCGAGCTGCTGGCGCGCCAGTACGCCAATGGCGAGGCCATGCAGATGGCCACCACGCTGGAGATCGACGCCGTGATCGACCCGGCCGAAACGCGCGCATGGCTGGCGCGCGGTTTGGCGTCGGCGCAGGTAAAACCCCTGTCGCACCGTTTCATCGACACCTGGTAAGCGCCTGCGAAGCGCGGCACCCCATGCTAAGCTGCCCCGCCTGGCCCGCCCGCACCGGGGTGGCGCCCCCGTTTGATGGAGACCTTGCACATGCCCGGACTGTTGCCCGATATCGACCCCGATGGTTTGCTGGAGTTTTCGGTGGTCTACACCGACCGCGCACTCAACCACATGTCCAAGCGCTTTACCGGCGTGGTGCAGGACATCCTGGGCACCCTGAAAGAGGTCTACCACGCCCACACCGCCGTGCTGGTGCCCGGCAGCGGCACCTTCGGCATGGAAGCCGTGGCGCGCCAGTTCGCCAACCAGGAAAAAGTGCTCATCGTGCGCAACGGCTGGTTCAGCTACCGCTGGACGCAGATTTTTGACGCCGACAAGGGCCTGGGCGGCGGCTCGGTGGTGTGCAAGGCGCGCCAGCAGGGTAGCGGCCCGCAGGCGCCCTGGGCACCATGCCCTGCCGACGAAGTCGCCGCCACCATCCGCGCCGAGAAGCCCAAGGTGGTGTTCGCACCCCATGTGGAGACGGCCAGCGGCATCATCCTGTCTGACGATTACCTCCGCACGCTGACCGCTGCCGCGCACGAGGTGGGCGCGCTGTTTGTGCTGGACTGCGTGGCGTCTGGCGCGATGTGGGTGGACATGCAGGCCACGGGCGTGGATGTGCTCATCAGCGCGCCACAGAAGGGCTGGAGCGGCTCGCCCTGCTGCGCCATGGTGATGTTGAGCGAACGTGCGCGCCAGGCCATCGAGGGCACCACCAGCAGCAGCTTCTCGTGCGACCTCAAGAAGTGGATGCAGATTGCAGAGGGCTACGAAAAGGGCCAGCACGCGTACCACACCACCATGCCCACGGATGCACTGGTGCGCCTCTCCGAGGTGATGGCCGAGACACGCGAATACGGCTTTGCCAAGGTGCGTGATGAGCAGATCGAGCTGGGCGCCAAGGTGCGCGCGCTGCTCGAATCACGCGGCTTCCCCAGTGTGGCGGCCGAGGGCTTCAAGGCACCCGGCGTGGTGGTGAGCTATACCACCGACCCCGGCATCCAGAACGGCAAGAAGTTCATGGAGGTGGGGCTGCAGACCGCTGCGGGCGTGCCGTTGCAATGCGACGAAGGGCCGGACTTCAAGACCTTCCGTATCGGCCTGTTTGGCTTGGAGAAGTGGCACAACGTGGACCGCACCGTGGGCCATTTGTCGAAGGCGCTGGACCAGATTGCGGCTGCGGCCTGACTGCCTGCATGGGCGTGAGGGCGTGCGCGCTGTACAGGTTGTGCGCGGCTGGCTATGACCCGCGCTGATCTCAGTCCCGCGCACCGCTCGCTGCGCACCGCCAAGCGGCAGGCGCTGGGCCTGTTGCTGCTGGTGACGGCGGTGTTCATCGCCACCAGCGTGGTCGAACGCGGCTTGGTGCTCAACTGCATCAAGGCCATCGCCGAGGCCGCCATGGTGGGGGCGCTGGCCGACTGGTTTGCGGTGGTGGCGCTGTTTCGCAAGCCGCTGGGCCTGCCCATTCCGCACACCGCAGTCATCGCACGCAACCAGGAGCGCATTGGCCGCAACCTGGCCGCATTTGTGCGCGACAAGTTTCTGGATGTGCCCTCGCTGGTCGCGCTGATCCGCCGACACGACCCCGCCGAGCGGCTGGCGCAGTGGCTGCTGGCACCGGGCAACACCGCGCTGCTGGGGCACCAGGCCACGCGGCTTGTCTCTGCGGCGCTGGAGACGGTGCAGGACGCGCAGGTGGAGCGCTTCATCCAGAAGGCGGCCCGTGCATTGATCGGGCAGGTGGACATGTCGCGTGCGTTGGCGGCGGTGCTGGACACGCTGACCCACAACGGCCGCCACCAGGCGCTGCTGGACGATGTGTTGGGCAAGCTCATCGAGTTGCTGAAGAACGAGGACACACGCGCCTGGGTGGCGCAGACCATCGTGCTGTGGCTCAAGAAGGACCACCCGCGCACCGAGAAGTTGCTACCCAGCGACTGGCTGGGCGACAAGGGCTCCGCCCTGCTGGCCCGCGCGCTGGAGAGCCTGATGGCCGACGTGGCGGCCAACCCGCAGCACGCACTGCGTGCGCAGTTTGATGTGGCGGTGCAGCGCTTTATCGAGCGCCTGCGCAGCGACCCGGAATGGGAGCGCAAGGGCGAGGAGGTCCGCACCTGGCTGCAGACCGATGCCACTGTGGGCGGCTATGTGCAGACCTTGTGGCTGGACCTGCGCGGCGCGCTGCAGCGCGACCTGGCCGATGCCGATTCGGTGCTTGCGCGGCAGGTGGGCAAGCTGGGGTTGTGGCTGGGCGAGTCGCTGGCGGGGGATGCGGCGCTCAGGCAGTCGTTCAATGACCGGCTGGAGCGGTGGGTGGAGGACCTGGCGCCGGATGTGTCGGCGTTCATTGCTCAGCACATTGAGGAGACGGTGCGGCGGTGGGATACCGAGGAGATGACGGATCTGATCGAGGTGAATATCGGGAAGGATTTGCAGTACATCCGGATCAACGGGACGGTGGTGGGAGGGTTGATCGGACTGGTGCTGTTTGCGGTGTCGCACGCGGGGGAGATTTGGCGGGCGGTGGTGGGTGGTTGAGTGCTGCCAAGCCATGGGTCCTATCTGCCCAGGAAAACACCGTCGACGCGTGCACAACCAGGGTTCAGTGCCACGAGTCGTGTGCGCGTGCTGGAATCCGCACCGCAAACCTTGGCAAACTTCACCTCGTTCGCTCCTGCGGTGCATCGGCGTGGTGAGGACTACTTCTGGTTGCAAAAAACTGTGGGTTGACGTCGGCTAGGGGCCTTAGGCTCTCGCCACTTCACCTTGGGGGCTGTCTTGACGCAACATGTAATGCCGGGTCCGATGGGGACCAAGATTGGGGACGAGGAATTTTCGGGTGAACCCGCGTGTTTGCGACGGGACTACGTCCCCAATGGTTTGACTCCTGGTCCTATGGGGCTTGGACGTGACGCGGCTGGGCACTATCCGTGGGACATCAAAGAAAAACAGAGCGTTCCGGCAGGAGGTGACCTGGGCCCTCAAAAAGCGGGGGCTGCCTTACTGTCCCGGTTCTTCGTTCCCGGCGACAAGATTGTCGGAAATCTCTTTTTCGGTGGCGCGGGAATGGACGGGGGCTACATCTCGGACATGGTGAGGGCATTTGCAGAGAAACACGTCCAGCTAATCTCCGTAGATCCAAAAAAGTGGTCTGGTGGAACGCTTGCAGATGCCGCCATCGGCGTGGATGTTTTTCGCGCTGGGAAATCGCTAATTCAAGTGCCGCTCGATAAATTTCCACAGAGTGGAACCCAGTTCAACCTGATCGGCTATTCCTACGGGTCTCTAGCTGCCGCGCAGGTCGCGATAAATTACGGCGCTGGGGGTACTGTTGTGAATCATTTGGTCCTGATTGGCTCTCCCATCAGCGGGAATTTTCTTCAGCAGGTCAAGACAACGCCAGCGATCAAAAACGTCATCGTCGTGGATCTGAAAGCTCAGGGTGATCCACTGTATGCCGGTATGAGTCGCGAAAAATTATTACTGTCTACCCCCAGCTTGGGAAAACAGATGGTCGAAGCCTCAGGCCATTTTTACTACGCCCCCAATACCGATGAAGGTAAGCGTCGGCGGCGGGAGCTGGCGGCGTACCTTTACTCAAAAGGGCTTAGATAGTGGCATCCCTTCTTAGCCGTGCGAGGTGGATTTTCTACGGGGCGGCAGCGGCTGTCCTTGCCTTGGTAAATATCTATCTGTTGACTATCCATGCCCACCTGTGGACAAGCGGAAAATTCATCGTGGGTGCTTTTTCTGGGCTGTTGTTGGCACTAGCGCTGGCGTTGGCTGGAGTTTTCTGGGGAGCTGGTTTTTATCTACGAAGAGATGCACTCTTGGATAGGCTGCTGTCGGCGGCTTTTCTGGTCTCGTTGCTTTGGTTTTTTATTCCAGGGCGATTTTCTGTGGAGTGATCTGAGGCCCGACCCCCAGTCTGCGACCCCTTCGCTGTGCGAAGGGGCAACCTACGTCGGGGCGGTTTCGGGGTGCGCCGTGGAACTCGCTTTGCGCTGCGCGCGCCGCTCGGACAACCACGGCGAGTCAGATTACGAGGCATGCGCGCTCCGACGCGCATGCTCACCCCGCAACCGCCCCGCCGCAGGCGCAGCCGGCAGGGGTGGGGGAGCCGAACAGCCAACAGCCAACAGCCACACGGGCCGTCGCTGCGCTCGGCCTCGCGGTCGCGGCGCGAAGCGCCTGCGCGTTCGGGGCCCAGCGAAGCAAAGGCCCGTGTGGATGTCCGATCCCGCTGGGTTCCCTTCTGTGCGTGCCGAGAAGCGCAGGGCAGGGGGTGCGTGCGTGTGCCGAAGGACACACGCACCTCGTGCACTGACTCACCGCAGCTGTTTGAGCGGAGCGCCGCAGGCGCGCAGCGAGTTCTGCGGTGGCACCCCCTGCCCGAGCATCGCAGGTTGCCCGTAGCGCAGCGAAGGGACTCGCACAGTAGGGTCGCCTTCTCTTTGGTGACTTTCTCTTGGCGACGCAAGAGAAAGTTACTGCGCCGCCGGGCGCACACCCCGGCTCCCGCCCTCGAACCCGGCACGCTCCACGATCAGCGCCCCGGCTTCGACAAGCTCAGCCCGAGCGGGTTGGAGGTGGCGCCCCGGCTTCGACAGGCTCAGCCTGAACGGTTTGGTCAATCAAAAACAATAGCTACTAGCGCTTGCTGCATAAGCGCTAGAGCCAAAAAACACCCAAATTCAGACCCATTTCCGACGCGATCAAATCCGTTTCGTACACCAGCCCCGCCTGCAAAGGCGGCCCCAGTCACAACAACCGAAACACGAGCGGCATCAACACCGCCGCCAATACCACCTGCAACCCCAACGCCAACCCCGCATACGCCCCCGCCTCGGCATGCACCTGCAAGGCATGCGCCGCCCCAATGCCATGCGACGCGGTGCC
Source organism: Acidovorax sp. NO-1 (assembly GCF_000238595.1). Taxonomy (GTDB): domain Bacteria; phylum Pseudomonadota; class Gammaproteobacteria; order Burkholderiales; family Burkholderiaceae_C; genus Acidovorax. Next base: position 41,079 of record NZ_AGTS01000149.1, read on the forward strand.
CAGCGCAAAACCCCGCAGCGCCATACCCTCGGCATCGGTGGGCAAGCGCATCAGCCCAAACAGCCAGCGCGCTGACAGCGCCCCCACCATGCCCGTCAGCGCTGCAAACACCGCCGCCAAGGCAGGCACGCCGCCGATCTGCGCCGCCACGCCCATGGCGACGGGGGCAGTGACCGACTTGGGCGCTAGCGACATCAGCACATCACCCGGCAGGCCCAATGCCCAACCCAGGCCCACGGCGCTGGCTGCAGCCGCACTGCCACCGGCCAGCGACGCCAGCACCAGCCGGCCCCAACGCGCGCGCAAGGCCGCGCGGCGCTGCCACAAGGGCCAGCCCAGTGCGACCACGGCAGGGCCCAGCAGGAAGTGGATGAACTGTGCGCCTGCAAAGTACGTGGGATACGCGGTGCCAGTGGCCAGCATGAGAGCGGCCAACACCACTACCGACAGCATCACCGGGTTGGCCCACGGCGCGTGGCCCGAGCGTACTGAAAGCGCCTGCGCCAGCACGTACACCGCCAGCGTGGCCGTTAGCCCGAAAAGCGGGGCCGACGCGAGGTACACCCACAGTTCAACGAAGTTCGGCATCGTTGCCCGCCTGGGGTGTGGGTGTGGGTTGCCACAGGCGTAGCACCAGCGCCGTCACGGCCATGCCGATCCATGTGGAAAGGACAATCACCACGATGAGCTGCAGGCCGTACGCGCTCAGCAGCGCCAGGTGCGTCATCACGCCGACGCCCACGGGCACGAACAGCAGCGACAGGTGATTGAGCAAAAAGGTGGCGGCAGGTGCCACGGCCTGCTGCACGGGCGCCCAGCGCAGCGCCAGCAGCAACGCCACCATGCCCACCACAGGCCCCGGCACGGGCAGCGCCAAAAAGTGCGACAACGCCTCGCCCGCCGACTGCATGAGCAGCAGAAAAGCCAGGCCCTGCAGCGGCTTCATGGCGCGTCAAAAGCGGGGCAGGTCGGGGTGGCTGATCTGCCCCCCACGCACCAGCATCTTTCCGTATTCGGCACACCGGTTCAGCGTGGGGATGACCTTGCCCGGGTTGAGCAAACCGGCGGGGTCGAACGCATGCTTGAGCCCGAACATCTGCGCGTTCTCCGCCGCAGAGAACTGCACGCACATGCTGTTGAGTTTCTCCACGCCCACGCCATGCTCACCCGTCACCGTGCCGCCCATGGCCACGCTGGTCTCCAGGATGTCGGCGCCAAACAGCTCGCAGCGGTGCAGTTGGTCGGCATCGTTCGCATCGAACAGGATGAGAGGGTGCAGGTTGCCGTCGCCCGCATGGAACACGTTGGCGCAACGCAGCTGGTACTTCTTTTCCATCTCCTGGATGGCGAGCAGGATGTCGGCCAGGCGCTTCCTCGGGATGGTGGAGTCCATGCACATGTAGTCAGGGCTGATGCGGCCGCTGGCGGGGAAGGCGTTCTTGCGACCGCTCCAGAAGCGCAGGCGCTCGGCTTCGTCGTTGCTGACCGAGATGGCGGTGGCGCCTGCAGCGCGCAGCACGTCGCTCATGCGGCCAATTTCTTCCTCTACCTCTTCGGGGGTGCCGTCGCTTTCGCACAGCAGGATGGCTTCGGCCGTCAGGTCGTAGCCTGCGTGCACAAAGTCCTCCACGGCGGCGGTCATGGGCTTGTCCATCATCTCCAGCCCGGCGGGGATGATGCCGGCGGCAATGACGGCGGCCACGGCGTCGCCCGCTTTGCGCACGTCGTCAAAGCTGGCCATGATGCAGCGCGCCAGTTGGGGCTTGGGGATGAGCCTGACCGTCACTTCGGTGGTCACGGCCAGCATGCCTTCGCTTCCGATCACGGCGGCCAGCAGGTCGTAGCCGGGGGCGTCCAGTGCCTCGCTGCCGAATTCGACAGGTTCGCCCTCCACTGTGAAGCCCTTCACCTTGAGCACGTTGTGCACCGTGAGGCCGTATTTCAGGCAGTGCACGCCACCTGAGTTCTCGGCCACGTTGCCGCCAATGGTGCAGGCGATCTGGCTGCTGGGATCGGGCGCGTAGTACAGGCCGTAGGGCGCAGCAGCTTCGCTGATCGCCAGGTTGCGCACGCCACACTGCACCACGGCCGTGCGGCTTTCGGGGTTGATGTCGAGGATGCGGTTGAACTTGGCCAGCGACATCGTCACGCCCAGGGCGTGCGGCATGGCGCCGCCCGACAGGCCCGTGCCCGCGCCGCGTGCCACCACGGGCACCTGCAGCTGGTGGCATACCTGCAGCACGGCCTGCACCTCGTCATACGTTTCCGGCAGACACACCACCAGCGGGCGCTGGCGGTAGGCGGTGAGGCCGTCGCATTCATATGGAGTGGTGTCTTCGCTGTGCCAGAGCAGGGCGTGTGAGGGTACGACGCGGCTCAGGGCCTGGACCACTTCGGCCTGGCGCGCGGCGCGTTCTGACGGAGCTGCGGTGGGGGCGGCGGCAGTGTTCATGGCTGCCACTGTAGGGGATGGCCGGGTGCCCGGGCGTGAGCTTTTCTGCAGGCGTTTGTGAAAAGCGCCAGAATGCTCACTAATTGATAGCTATTGGCGCTTGATGGACAAGCGCTGGGGCTGATTTTTGCCTGAATCTGGTGGAGGAGGGCGCGGCTCGGGCGAGGGCCGCCGAGCAAGGGCCGCCCCGCAGCGAGGGCTGCGTCCCCCTTCCAGGCGCAGCCGAGAGAAGGGGGAAGGCGCCAAAGGCGACTCAGGGGATGCCTCTACTACGCCATCGTCTTGCGCAGCCACTCGGCAAATGCAGCGCATTCCCACCGGTCCATGGTGCCGGTGCGCCAGCACAGGTAATGGGCGTGGGGGCTGGCGGTGTCGGTGGCAAACAGGCGGACCAGCGTGCCGTTTTCCAGCCACGGCGCGCCGAGCTTCAGGCGCACCAGCGCCACGCCCATGCCGGCAGCGGCGCCGTCGCACATCAGGCCGATGTCATTGAACTGCGAGCCTTCGCTGGGCTCGGCCCAGTCGAGGCCGGTGGCGGCAAACCAGGTGCGCCAGGGCTCCAGCGGGCTGCGCAGCAGGGGCACGCCCTCCAGGTCTTCGGGGCGCTCGAACGGCCCGTGTTCGCGCACAAAGGCGGGCGAGGCCAGGGGCGTGACCACATCGCGCGCAATTTCCACGTGTTCCACGTCGGCATAGTGGCCGGGGCCGAAGCGCACCATCAGGTCTGCGTCTTCGGCCACCACGTCCAGCAGCGGGATGGACACCTGCAGCGCCAGGTCGATCTCGGGGTACGCCTCGGTGAACTGGCGCAGGCGCGGGATGAGGATGGTGCGCGCAAACGTGGGCGTGACGGCCAGCTTGAGCCGCCGGCGCCCTGGCGCGGCCGCCTGGCCCGGAAAGCGCTGCAGCGCGCCCAGCCCTTCACGCACATGGGCCAGGTAGGCGCTGCCCTCGGTGGTCAGCGAAAAATCCGCCCGGCCAAACAGCCGCACGCCCAGGATCTGCTCCAGCTGCTTGACCCGGTGGCTCACGGCGCTGGGCGTCACGCACAGCTCGTCGGCCGTCTGCGTCACACTGCGCAGGCGGGCCAGGGCCTCGAACGTCAGCAGGCACTGGATGGGCGGAATGCGCCGCGCCGCGCTGCTGAGGAAGGAGGTGGGAGCTGCCGTGGCCATGGGACAGAACGGGTTATCGGGCTAGCGGAAGATCACGGTCTTGTGGCCGTTCAGGATCACGCGGTGCTCGCTGTGCCACTTCACGGCGCGGGCCAGCACCTGGCTTTCGGTGTCGCGGCCGCGGGCCGTGAGGTCTTCCACCGTGTCGGTGTGGTCTGCGCGGGCCACGTCCTGCTCGATGATCGGACCTTCGTCCAGGTCGGCCGTCACGTAGTGAGCCGTGGCGCCAATGAGCTTCACGCCCCGGTCATGGGCCTGGTAGTACGGCTTGGCGCCCTTGAAGCTCGGCAGGAAGCTGTGGTGGATGTTGATGGCCCGTCCGGCCAATTTTTGACATAAGTCAAGAGAAAGTATCTGCATGTAACGGGCCAGCACCACCAGTTCGGCCCCTTCGGCCTCGATAATCTCCAGCTGCCTGGCTTCGGCCTGCGCCTTGGTCGCGCTGGTCATGGGGATGTGGTGGAACGGCACGTTGTAGCTGGCCGCCAGCTGATAAAAGTCGCGGTGGTTGCTGATGATGGCGCGTATGTCGATGGGCAGCAGGCCACACTTCCAGCGGAACAGCAGGTCGTTCAGGCAGTGGCCCTCCTTGCTGACCATGAGCACGGTTTTCATGGGGGCTGCCGTGGCGTGCAGGCTCCAGTGCATGTTGTGGGGCTCGGCAAAGCTGGCCAGGCGGGCTTTCAGGGTGGCGTGGTCGTGCTGGTCGCAGGCAAACTGCACCCGCATGAAGAACAGCCCGGTGGCGTGGTCGTTGTACTGCGCGGCTTCTTCGATGTTGCCGCCGTGCTCCAGCAGAAAGCCCGAGACGGCGTGCACCAGCCCCAGGCGGTCGGGGCAAGACAGGGTAAGGATGTAGGCGTTGGTCATAGCTGCGCAATTGTCGCAGCATGGCCTGTGGTGCGTGGAACGCGCGGGGAACAGGAAAAGGTCGATGGACAATCCAGGCTACGCCTCCAAATTGCTCCCGTGGCAGGGGATGCTGCTGTACCTGGTGGTGGGGGTGGCCTGGGTGTTTGTGGGCGATGCCTTGCTCATCCACTGGGTCAGAGACCCCGAGGCGCTCACGCATTTTCAGACTTGGAAGGGCTGGGGCTACGTCGCCTTCACCGCCCTGCTGGCCTGGTGGTTGCTGCGCCGCATGCGGCGGGCCGAGCGGGTGCGCATGGCCATGGCGCAGGAGCTGTCGCAGATCGTGCGCCACGCCCCTGCCGGTTTTGCGCGCGTGGCGCCGGACGGCCAGATCCTCTGGGCCAACGGCCGCCTGTGCGGGCTGCTGGGGGCCTCGCTGGAACACCTGCTCACCCTGCGTGCGCGGGACGTGATGCCCCCTCCCGATCTGGAGCGCGCCCGCATTCTGCTGGCGCGCCTGGTGGATGGCACGATCGACCACTTCGTGGAAGAGCGCGAGTGCCTGCGCCCGGGCGATGGCAGCCGCGTGCCGGTGCTGCTCACGGTCACCATGGTTCCGCAGGCGGGCGACGAGCCTGCCCACCTGGTGTGCGTGGTGCAGGATCTGGACGAGATCAAGGCCGCGCGGGCTGCGCTCAAGAGCAGCGAGGCGCGCCAGCGGCTGGCCGCCACGGTGGTGGACAACACCATCGAGGGCGTGGTGGTGACCGATGCGCAAAGCCGCATCCTGTCGGTCAACGCCGCCGTCACGCGCCTCTTGGGCTACACCGAGGAGGAGCTGCTGGGCAAGACGCCGCGCATCTTCAAGTCGGGCCGGCACGACAAGAGCTTTTACGACGCGATGTGGGGCGTGGTGCGGCACACAGGCCACTGGCAGGGCGAGATCTGGAACCGGCGCAAGAACGGGGAGGTGTTTCCCGAGCACATGTCGCTCTCCGTCGTGCGCGACGCGGCAGGCCAGATCACGCACTACGTGTGCATGTTCACCGACATTTCCGCAGACAAGGCCCAGCGCAAGCAGCTGGAGTTTCTGGCGCACAACGATGCCCTCACGGGCTTGTCCAACCGTGCGTGGTTCGGCCAGCAGCTCGAGCAGGTGGTGCAGGAGGCCAGCATCAGCGGCGAGCTTTTTGCGGTGCTGCTGCTCAACCTCGACCGCTTCAAGGACGTGAACGACAGCTACGGCCACACCATCGGCGACGAGGTGCTCAAGCACATTGCGCGGCAAGTGCAGTCGGCCCTGCGGCCCGGCGATGTGCTGGGCCGCCTGGTGGGCGACGAGCTGGCCGTGGTGGCGCGCGACCTGCGCCATGCCGAGGGCGCCGCCGCCGTGGCGCGGCATCTGATAGCGGCCGTGGCCGAGCCCTGGCGTTCGCCCGATGGTTTTGAAGTGGTGGCGGGCGTGAGCGTGGGGATCTGCATGTTCCCCGAGCACGCGGGCAGCAAAGAGCTGCTGCTGCAGGGCGCCCACGCGGCGGTGTACGGCGCCAAGGCACAGGGCCGCGGTGCCTGGTGCTTTTTCCATGAGGCGATGACGCAGGCCGCCCGCGAGCGGCTGGCGCTGGAGTCGCGCCTGCGCCTGGCGCTGGCCCAGGGCCACCTGCAGATGTACTACCAGCCCCAGGTGGACATCGCCACCGGCCGCATCCTGGGTGCCGAGGCGCTGGTGCGCTGGAACGACCCGGCGGAGGGGCTGATATCGCCCGCCCGCTTCATCCCGGTGGCCGAGACTTCGGGGGTGATCGGGCCGCTGGGCGAGTGGGTGCTGCGCGAGGTGTGCCGCCAGGGCCAGCAGTGGCGCGCCGAAGGCCTGCCGCCCATCACGCTGGCGGTGAACGTGTCGCCACGGCAGTTCCACCTGACCGACCTGGCCGGCTGCGCTGCCAGTGCGCTGGCGGAGTCGGGCTTTCCGGCCGAGTCGCTGGAGCTGGAGATCACCGAAACCGCCCTGGCGGAACGCACCGACGAGGCGCGCCAGGTGCTGATGCGGCTGCGCGCGCTGGGCCTGCGCATTGCGGTGGATGACTTTGGCACCGGATATTCATCGCTGGCGCAGCTCAAGCGTTTCCCCATCGATGTGCTCAAGATCGACCAGGGTTTCATCCGCGACATCCCGCAAAGCGAAGATGACATGGCGATCAGTGCCGCCATCATCGCCATGGGCCACAGCATGGGCATGGCGGTGCTGGCCGAAGGGGTTGAAACCCCGGGCCAGCTGGCGTTCTTGGAAGAGCGCGGCTGCGATGCCTACCAGGGCTACCTGTGCAGCCGCCCCCTGCCAGCCGACGCGTTTGCTGCGCTGCTGGGCGAACAGCGCGGCGCTGGAGGCTGAGCGCCGGTGGCGCTGGCGCGGCCCGCTTACCCGCCCGCGCGCCCACCCTGCTGCCACCGCTGGCGCAGCGCGGCGCAGTGATCCTGGGGTGGCAGGGCAGGGGTCTGCACCACGGAATCCACTTCTGTTTTGATAGCTGATTGCGCTTGACCAGCTTGTGCCAGAAGCACTTTTGACCTCAAATCTGCGGGCCAGTGCGTGGGCACGCCCCGGTCGCGCAGCACATGGCCACCGCCCGCAAGCAGCAGCACGGTCAGCCCCGGGCGCACCGCCTGCAGCGCGCTGCGGGCCAGGCTGGCGTCGCGGGCGATCTGGATGCGCGCCATCGGGGCCATCTGCGATTCGGGCAACAGGCCGCAATGGCCTTCGCGCAGCGCCTCGTACTGGCGTTGCAACGCGGGCGCGGGCAGGTGCTGGTCCCAGGCTGTCTCGCCCATGGTTGCGCGCATGCGGGCGCGGGGCAGGTTGCCGCCCAGCACGGGCACACCGGCGGCCACGGCGGCCATCACCACGGGGCCATAGGCCTTCCAGGGCCAGGCGGCGTCGTTCCAGTGCAGCGCGGCCTGCACCTGGGCTTCGGTAGCGTCCGGGGCAAGGGCCTGGGTGCCGTGGCCGCTCTCGGCCATCTCCAGCACCACGGCGGCCAGCTGCCCCCGCGCCGCCAGCCATTGCACCGCACCCTGCTGCAGGCGCTGGTGGTCTGGCGCGTCGTGCTGTTCGCCCAGCAGCAGCACATCGGCAGGCAGCACGGCCGCCAGGGCGTCGGGCCAGGCGGCGGAGGTCCAGCGCAGCGGCTCGGCGTGCGGCGCGGAGCCAAGCGCGCCGCAGCCGCCCAGCACCACCGCCAGGGCCAGCGCCACCGCCGGGCGCCAGGCGGGGCGGGTGGGGTTTTGACGGGCGGGGGCGAGGGTCTGGGGGGCGGGCATGGCGTAAATGCTAAGGGCTTAGGACTTGATGCAGGTCAAGAATGCGGGCATGCCCCCTGCCTACACTGCGCCCATGCGCGCCAAGCCCACCCTGACCACCAAGCTCCTGGCCATGGGGGCGGGTTTTCTGCTGGTGGCGCTCACGTCCATCAGCCTCACCCTGTGGGTCACCTGGAAGCTCGAAGGCGGCGCCGCCGCCGTCAACGAAGCGGGCCGCCTGCGCATGAACATGCTGCGCATGGTGCTGGTGCTGCAGACCGAGCCCCAGGAGGCGGTGCGCGAGCGCGTGCGCCAGTTCGACGCCAGCCTGGACCTGTTGCGCACCGGCGACCCCTCGCGCCCCCTGTTTGTGCCCTGGAGCGATGAGACCAGCGCCCGTTTTGAGGCCGTTCGCAGCCAATGGGCGCAGGCCCGCAGCGACTGGATGGTGGTGCCCCCGCCCAGCCGCGCGCAGACGCTGGCCCAGGCCGACGCATTTGTGCAGGAAGTCGATGGCTTTGTGGACGCCATCGAGATTCAGATCGCCGGCTGGACCGCAGCGCTGCACCTGTTCCAGTTGTTCATGATGGCCGTGGCCATCGTGGCGGCCATGACCTTCATGGCCGTGAGCTACCTGCTGGTCATCAACCCCGTGGCCCGGCTGCAGCAGGCCCAGACGCGCCTGCGCCAGGGCGAGCTGGGAACGCGCCTGCCTGTCGAAACAGACGACGAGTTCGGCCAGCTCTCGGCGGGCTTCAACCTCATGGCGCACGCGCTGCAGGCGTCCCATGACGGGCTGGAGCACAAGGTGCGCGAGAAGACGGCCAGCATCGCGGTGCAGAACCAGCGCCTTGCCGCGTTGTACGAGGTGAGCGCGCTGGCCTCCACCGCCGGTAGCCTGGAGCTGCTGGCCCAGGGCTTTGTGCGGCAGATTCGCCGCGTGGCGGGGGCTGATGCTGCCGCCGTGCGCTGGTCCAACGAGGCCAACGAACGCTATGTGCTGCTGGCAGCAGACGGCCTGCCCCGCAGCATGGCCGAGGGCGAGCACTGTCTGCACACCGGCAGCTGCCTGTGTGGCCAGGCCCAGGCCCAGGCCCGCACGCGGGTCATCCCCATCACGCCGTCCACCCAGCTGGCCCTGCCCCACTGCCGTGAGGCGGGTTTTGAAACCATGGTGACCATTCCGGTGCAGATGCAGCAGCGCGTGCTGGGCGAAGTGGACCTGTTCTTTCGCTCGCCGGTGGAGATGAACGACGAGTTGCGCGAGCTGCTCGAAGCCATGACGCGCCACCTGGCCAGCGCCATGGAAGGGCTGCGCGCCACCGCGCTCGAGCGCGAGGCGGCGGTGGCGCAAGAGCGCAGCATGCTGGCGCGGGAGCTGCACGACTCCATTGCGCAATCCCTGGCTTTCCTCAAGATCCAGACGCAGCTGCTGCGCGATGCCGTGGCGCGGGGCGACACGGTCAAGCGCGACCGCAGCATGGGCGAGCTGGAAGAGGGCGTGCGCGAGTGTTATGCCGACGTGCGCGAGCTGCTGGTGCACTTTCGCACCCGCACCAGCGATGAGGACATCGAATCTGCACTGCGCGCCACCTTGTCCAAGTTTGAACACCAGACCGGCATGGCCACCACGCTCAGCATGGAGGGCCATGGCCTGCCGCTGCCTTCGGACCTGCAGATCCAGGTGCTGCACATGGTGCAGGAGGCGCTGTCGAACGTGCGCAAGCACGCCGGTGCCACGCGGGTGGACCTGCGCATGCACCGCCACCCGCGCTGGCGTTTTGAGGTGCAGGACAACGGTCGCGGCTTTGACGTGGCCACCGTGCCGCCCGATTCGCTGCATGTGGGCCTGGGCATCATGCGCGAGCGGGCCCAGCGCGTGGGCGCGGTGCTGCAGGTGGAGTCCTCGCCCGGCCAGGGCACCCGCGTGTGCATCGAGCTGCCCACGGTGAACGCCGCGAGCACGCCGGTTGTGCCATCTTCCGGTGATATGGTGGCGGGTCGCGCCCCCGGCAGTGCCGGTACCGACACCGTCTTTGCACCCCCGGCTGTTGCGGCCAGGGTGCCCACGCCCACGACATGACAACAAGCACCCATCTTTCCGTTTCTCCGCCCCCCGCTGCCGACCCGGATGCCGGGCAGCAGCCCCCGGTCACGCTGCTGGTGGTGGACGACCACACGCTGTTCCGTCGCGGGCTGATCGCGCTGCTGGGCCAGGATGCCGGCCTGCAGGTGGTGGGCGAGGCGGGAGACGCTGCCGAGGCCCTGCGTCTGGCGCCGCAACTGCAGCCCCAGGTGATCCTCATGGACAACCACCTGCCCGGCGTGATGGGTGTGGATGCCATCCGGGGCCTGCGCGAAGTGGCGCCCGCGTCGCGCGTGCTCATGCTCACCGTGAGCGAGGATGCCCAGGACCTGGCGGCCGCGCTGCGCAACGGCGCACAGGGCTACCTGCTCAAGACGATCGATGGCGACCTGCTGGCCGAGGCCATCCGCCGCGCAGCGCGCGGCGAGCCTGTGGTGAGCCCCGAGCTCATGGGCAAGCTGGTGGCGGCATTCCAGTCGCAAGGCGTGGCCGAGGCCGCCGCGCTCATGGCCGCCCCGGCCACAGCCCCGGCGCCGCTGCCGGAGGCGGGCAGCGGTGCGGCGCCCTTGTCGCCCCGCGAGGAAGACGTGCTGCGCGAGATTGCCCGCGGCGCCAGCAACAAGGAAATCGCGCGCGCGCTGGACATCGCCGAGACCACGGTGAAGATCCACGTGCAGCACATCCTGCGCAAGCTCGGGCTGAGCTCCCGCGTGCAGGCGGCGGTTTACGCGTCGGACCGCCAGCGCACGGAGTAGCGGCCCTGCGCTGCGGGCCGTACCAGCCAAGGCCCGCAGCATTCATTTGCTATTAAATATGTAGCTATTGGCGCTTTACCACAAA
>NZ_AGTS01000148.1 GCF_000238595.1 Acidovorax sp. NO-1
TAGTCCAGCGCTTCGGAGGCCTCCGAAAGCCCACGGCCCCTGACGTCAAGGACATAGGTATCAAAGTACTGGCCGAACCTCTCGGCGACGAAACCCCAGGTCACAGCCGGGCTGGTAATCCCCGGAATGAGGACCACGGCATCGCGACCGGCCGCATCACCGTCGTCGCCGCCGTAACGCAGGTAGTGCTGGCGAATGCCGTTGGCCTGCACGTGGGCGCCATACCGCAGCACGGAGGGCGCCGGGCGCATGGCGTTGGTCATGCGTAGGCGCCGGACAGAAGCGCGCCGGCGCCGGGAACCACCGGCCGCAGTTGAAGCTGCTTCAGAATGGCATAGGTGGTGGCGATCGCGGCCGTAACCACCGGCTTGCCGGTGATCGCCTCGACCATCGGCACCGCGGCGAGCGACGGCATCTGCACGCAGGCGGACAGCACGATGGCATCGACATCCCGGGTGTTCATGCCGCGAACGATGTCGGGCAAGCGGAACGGATCGTGTCGGCCGACGTCGAGGTTGTCCGGGATCTCCAGGGCCCGCCAGTCGCTCACCTCGATCCCCTCCTCGCGGATGTAGTTGACGACCAGTTCCGTCAGCGGCCTCATGTACGGCGCGACCAGTGCGACTCGCTGCGCGCCCATCACTTTCAGCGCGTCGACCAGGGCGCCAGCGCTGGTGATCACCGGCGCGGTGGCGCCGTTGTCGGCAGTGCGCAACTGCAAACGCTGCTGCGAAGTGCGGTGGTAGCCGGGGCCCATCGCCATGATTGCCACCAGGCAGGCGTAGCCGAGCACATCGACCCGGGCATCGCTGAGCTCCAGCGCACAGCGGTCCGATTCGGCATCCATCGCAGCCAGCTCCTCCTTTTTCACCGTCTTCATCCGCATGCGGCTGCTGTGGAAGGTGAAGCGGTGTTCGGGAAACTGAGCCTGGTGCGCGAGCAGCATGGCCGGCACCTCGGTCTCCATTGTGGTGTTGGAACTCGGCACGATTTGGCCGATGCGGAAGGAACGCACCATGAGAAAGACTCCGTTTGGGGTTTAAGTTCGGACATGCTGGTCCAGCCAGCCGACGACCACATCGGCAATGATGTCGCTGTTCAGCTCCGACATCATCATGTGGCCGTTGCCGGTGACTCCGAGAGCCGGCAGGTCCAGATGCGTGAGACGCGCGCCGCGGGACCGCAGGTAGTCCGCAGCCTGGAAGTTCATCTGCCGCATCCAGCTCGCCTCGGCCGTGACGATCGCGATGGGAGGCGCGTAGGGATTGTGCGGACCCGCAAATTCAGCCGCGCACAGCCCGTTGTCGAACCGGCCGTGTGCGTGCTCGAACCCGGGAGCGCCCAGCGGCTCCACCGCGACGATCGCTTTGACACGCGGCCCGCCGCAGGCGCTCAGCGCCCACCCGCACGGTCCCCCAGCCGAATGCGTAAGGAGCACCGTGTCGCCGACGAAGTCGAACAGCGCCGGGGCGATCGCTTCCACGTGCGCCTGGCTGGCGGCCAGCCGGGTCGCCATGGGCCCTTGGCTGGCCATGAAGCGGTCAGTGGCACCGCGGCTCTCGCTCGGCCACTGACGGTGTTCTGCCGCCTCCGGCCACAGCATGTGCCGGGCCGGCTCCACGAATCGCGGTACCAGCGTCTCGTAGTCGGCCGGCGCTGACGCCGGCCCGAGCACGGCGCCGTTCCAGTGGTTGCGGCCGTGGCCCGGCCGGTCCAGAAGGTAGACCGCATAGCCGGCCCGCAGGAACGCATGGACCCAGCCAGGCCGGTCGTCCGGCGTTCGCAGGAATTCCGAGCTCTGGCCGCCGCCGCCGTGCACCACCGTGATGGACCCGCTCCTGCGCCGGGCCGGCTTGAACCATTCGACGTACGCCGACACCGCGGGAACGGTGCGGCCCTGCGTCACCGTTGCACCGGTGGTCAGGAACACGCCACCGAAATCGTCCAGCTCGTACACAGGCAGGCCGCTCAGAAGACAGTACGCATCTGTTCGTGGAACACCAGGACCTGGCGCATTTGGTCGCGATCGGCTGCGATGGCGCGGGCCCGCTCGATCCATTGGTCACGCTGTTGGCCGGGCAGCAGATGGTAGAGCGCCTGCAGGTTCTGGGTGGCGCGCGGCGAGACCAGCTCCACGAATTTCTGGCGCCGGTCGCGGTCGTAGAACTCGAGCATCTCGTCACCTGCGCGGCCGTCGATGACCCGCCCCAGCGCCTCGACCAGCGCGAAACTGTCGAACATGCCGCCAGTCAGCCCCAGTCCACCGGTCGGATTCGTCACATGCGCGGCATCGCCAACCAGCAGGATGCGGCCATGACGCATCCGGTCCGCGACCCGCTGATGCATACGGTAAGGCGAGCACGCCTCCATTTCGTACTGCACACCGGGCGGCAACAGCTTGGCCAGCATCTGGTGGGCCCGCTGTTCCAGACCCTCCATCGGAACGTCCGCGTTTTCCACGAAGGTCACGCGCCAGCGGTGGTTCGGATCGATCTTGCAGATGACCGAACCATAGACAGGATCGACCTGCATGGTCGTGTTGCTGAAGCCAAGCGCGTCGAGGTCGATGCGCAGATTGGTGGCGACGTAGCGCTCCGGCCAAGTGACGCCAAAAAACTGCATCTTCAGCACTTGCCGGCGCACAAAGCTGCCGGCGCCATCGGCACCGACCAACCAGTCACCCTCGATCTCCTCCTGCTCACCGCGTGAGGCGACCTGGACCGTCACGTTGCTGCCGTGGTCGGTGCCCCCGACGACTGCGGCTCCGTAACGGACGGTGACGTTGGAGTGCTTCTTCAGGTGCTCGAGCACCACGCGCGCGAGTTTGTCTTGCCCGAGGTTCAGCGAATAGGGAAACTCCACCACGCCCTCGAGGCAGCTCAGGTTCCAGCGAATCATTTCGCCGGTCTCGTAGATCCGCCATGCATGGTCCTGGCGCAGAAAGCCAGCTTCGACACAGTCGTCGAGAATGCCCAGGTCGCGCAGGTGCGGCAGCACCGAGCAGTGGTAGACCAGCGCGCGGGGGCTGTCGCTTGGCTTGTCCTCGGCGTCCAGCACCGTGACTCGGTGACCCTGTTGGGCCAAGCCCAAGGCGGTAAGCAAGCCGGTCGGGCCGCCGCCCGCAATGATGATGTGTTTGGTCAATTCAATTCCTGCATGTTGTCGGCGCCTGGCTGCGCGCCGAGAGACCCGCCGGAGGGCAGCAGTCCGCGCCTGCTGCATCCCCCGAACCTCTCAGGCGCGCGCGGCGCGCACCCGCAGACGGACGTCAGCGGCCGTACACCTTGCCGAAGCGCACCCAGGTCTTGCCGTCGAACTTCGACAGCTGCATGCGCTCCACCGGGTAGTAGTCGTTCGGGCCGGTCTTGATGTCCACGCCGGGCAGCAGCATCGGCATGCTGGGCAGGTTCAGGCTGGCGGCCTGCTTCATCACGTTTTCCCGAGTGAGGTTGTCGCCGGCCTGCTTGAGCACCTGCACCAGGGTCTGGGCATGGTTGTAGCCGGTCACGTTGAACAGGTTGGTCAATTCACCGGCGGGATAGTACTTCTGCATGAAAACCAACCAGGCCTTGTATCCGGGATCGTTGGCCCACGCCGGATCGGTGGGCTCCTTCATGTATTGCACCGAAATCAGGCCCACCGAGTTTTCCAGGCCGGCCGGCGTCAGGACCGAGCCGACCGAGGAGGAGACGGTGTTCAGATAGTGGGCGTCCGGCTTCCAGCCGACCTCTGCAATCTTCTTGATCGCCTGCGCCGCGAACTTGGGAGTGGTGATGTTGAAGAACACATTGGCGCCGCTGTTCTTCAAGGTCAGGATCTGGCTGTCCACCGTCGGATCGGTGACCTCGTAGCTCGCCTGGGCGACGACCATGGTCTTGGCCTTGTCACCCAGCCCGTCGAGGAAGCCCTTCAGGTAGTCCTTGCCGTAGTCGTCGTTCTGATACAGGATGGCCACCTTGCCGTTTGGCATCGACTCGAGCAGGTGGGTGGCGTAGGTCTGGCCCTCCGCGGTGTATGGCGGCTGCCAGCCCATCGTCCAGGGCGAGCCCTTCGGGTCGCCCCATTTGCTCGCCCCCGATGCCACGAACAGTTGCGGCACCTTCTTCTGGTTCATGTAGCGGTGAATGGCACTGTTGGGCGGCGTCCCCACCGTGGTGAAGAGAACCAGCACCTCCTCCTGCTCCACCAGCTTGCGAGCCTGCTCCACGGTCTTCGCGGGGTTGTAGCCGTCGTCCAGACTGACGTACTTGATCTTGCGACCGTTGATTCCGCCTTCGGCATTGACCTTGTCGAAGTAAGCACCGATGGCCTTGCCGATGGTGCCGTAAGCCGAAGCCGGCCCGGAGTACGGCACGATGTTGCCGATCCTGATTTCCTTGTCGTCAGCCCCCGGGTCGTACTTCTTCTGCGCCAAGGTGGCTTGGCTGAAACACAGGGCAGCCAGGCCCGCGAGAGTTATCGACGTCTGCTTGAGATACATGGTTCGGAAGCTCCTAAGTTGAGTGAGACAACAAAAATGACGCTTGTGCCGGAAGCAACGGCGTCAGGACGAACCCGCAACGCGGGAGCGCAGGCGTGCCCACAGCGCATTCACGCCGCCCATCACGCCCGTCGGCATCAGATACATCAGGACGATCAGGAACAGTCCGTAGATGGCGGCAGGGGCCGACTTGGAGATCTCGTCGGCGACGTTGGGTACGAACTGGATGAAGATGCCGCCAAAGACGGCACCAGGGATCGAGCCGAGCCCGGCGACCACCACCCCGACCAGCAGGAAAATGCTGAGGTACACGGTGAAGCTGTCCGGCGACACGAAGGCAACCACGATGCCGCCCAACGCGCCGGCCAGCCCGGTGACGCCGGCGGAGACTCCGAAGGTCATGCTCTTGAACAAGGGCAGGTTGATGCCCATGGCCGTGGCGGCGATGGGATGGTCACGCACCGCAATCAGCGCCCGGCCGACCCGGCCACGCAGCAGGTTCCAAGCCAGCAGGAATATCAGCGCCGCCACCGTCAGGCTGAAGAAATACAGCCAGCGGTCGGCGTTGAATGACTGGTCCAGAAAACGGAAGGTGAACGGAGGCTCCGGCTTGTTCAGCACGATGCCTTGCACCCCGCCGGTCAGCCATTCGATCTTCTTGTATTTCAGCAAGGGCGGCACGGCCAGGCCCAGCGCGAAGGTGGCGAGTGCCAGGTAATGCCCGGCCAGCCGCAAGGCTGGGAATCCGACCAGAAAACCAAAGCCGAAGCAAAAGACGAAAGCCGCCGGCAGCGTGGCCCAGTACGGCCACCCCAGCCTGTCCATGAGGATGGCCGCCGTATAGGCGCCCAAGGCATAGAAGGCGCCATGGCCAAGCGAGATCTGGCCGTTGAAGCCGGTAAGGATGTTCAGCCCGAGGATGGCGATCGCATAGACGATCACCAGGTTGAACTGGAAGACCCGGTAGTTCTTGACCAGGAAAGGCAGCAGCAGCACCGTGGCAAGGACCAGCAAGCTGCCGATCCAGACCCACTTGCGGTCGATCGTCCTGTTCATACGCGCGTCACCACTTTCTTGCCGAACAGGCCGTCCGGGCGGATCGTCAGAATGCCGACGATCAGTACCAGGGCGACGACCAGCTTCAGCTCGGTGCCGATCACGTACGCCCCGAGCAAGTTTTCCAGCACGCCCACCACCAGGCCGCCGATGACCGCCCCCAGCGGGTTGTCGATACCCCCAAGAAGCGCGCCCGCGAATCCGTACAGCAGAATGCCGGCCATCATGTTGGGGTCGAGGAAGACGATGGGCGCAACCATCATGCCGGCCACGGCTCCGATGGCCGAGGCCAGCCCCCAGCCGAGTCCGAGCATCCAGCTCACGCGGATGCCCACCAGCTTGGCCGACTCCGGGTTTTGTGCCGCCGCCCGCATCGCCAGCCCGACCGAGGTGTACCTGAAGAACGCGAACAGCGCGAACAGCACCACCAGCAGAACGCCGGCCGAACCGAGCTGGTGGGCCGAGAAGAAGCGGCCGGCCAACGCCCAGTCCTTGGGAAAGGGGCTCTCGAATGCCTTGATGGTGTGCTCGAACAGCATGCCCGACAGCGCATTGAAGATCAGCAACAGGCCGATGAACACGATCACGTTGGTCAGCACCGGTGCCCTTTCCAGAGGCCGCAACACGACCCGCTGCAGCAGCAAGCCGCCGGCGAAGGACACCGCCACGGTGAATGAGAACGCCCACCAGTAGGGCCAGCCCGCTTGATGGATCAGCGCCCATGCGATGAAGGTGCTGAAGGTGGCCATCTCACCCTGGGCAAAATTGATGTGGTGCGTGGCTTGGTAGATCATCACCAGCGCCAGCGCGACCGAACCGTAGATGATCCCATTGGCCAGGCCGGAGAAGATTTGGGATAGCAGGGCTTCCATGGGTACGTCCATCCGTTCAATAGCCCAAGTAGGCGCGGCGCACCGACTCGTCGTTCTTGATCTGCTCCGATGGCCCGGACAGTGCGACGTGGCCGGTCTCCAGCAGGTAGGCATGGTGAGCAAGGTTCAGCGCAAGGGTGGCGTTCTGCTCGACCAGCAGCATGCTGACGCCGTCCTCGGCATTGATCTGCCGCATCGTGCGAAAGATATCGGCCACGATCAGCGGCGCCAGGCCGAAGCTGGGCTCGTCCAGCAGCAGCAACTTCGGACGCAGCATCAGGGCGCGGCTGATCGCCAGCATCTGCTGCTCCCCGCCCGACAAGGTTCCCGCCTGCTGGTGGCGCCGCTCGGCCAAGCGAGGAAAGCGGCTGTAGGCCTTTTCGATGTCGCCCGCCACGTTGCCCTTGTCGCGGCGAACGTAGGCGCCCAGCTTCAGGTTGTCTTCGACCGAAAGTGCAGTGAAGGTGCCGCGGCCATCGGGCACGTGCGCCACGCCCATGCGCACGATCGCGTCGGTGCTCCTGCCAACCAGCTGCACCTCGCCGGCCCCCGCGTTCAGGGTCATGCTCCCGGTGGTCCGCACGGTCTGGCACACGGCTCGCAGGGTACTGGTCTTGCCGGCCCCGTTGGCCCCCAGGATGGTGGTGATCCTGCCCGCTTCGATTGCGAAATCAATGCCGAACAGCACCTGGGTCGGACCGTAGAAGGCCTTGAGGTTTTTCGCTTCGAACAGCTTGTCAGCCATGTGCCGCCTCCTGCTCTTCGGAGCCCAGGTAGGCGGCGATCACGTCCGGATGCTGCTGGATGTGGGCCGGGGTGCCTTCGGCAATCTTCTTGCCGAAACTCAGTGCCACGATGTGATCGGACACGCTCATGACGAGACTCATGTGGTGCTCCACCAGAAGCACGGTCACCCCGCGCTTGTGCTGGACATCCAGAATCAAGCGCTCCAAATCCTTCAACTCCTCATGGTTGAGGCCGGCGGCTGGTTCGTCGAGCAACAGCAACTTAGGATCGGCGGCCAAGGCGCGACCCATCTCCACCCGCTTCTGGGTGCCGAACGGAAGGTCCCCGGCCGGACGGTCCGCGACCCTGGTCAAGTCCAGGTATTCCATGATCTCGTCGGCGCGCTCGCGCAGGCGGCGCTCCTCGGCACCGACCCTGGGCAGCCGCAACGCGCTGGCCAGAAAGCCAGCGGATGACCGGCAGTGCGCCCCAATCATGATGTTGTCGCGCACTGGCAGCGAACGGAACATCGCCAGGTTCTGGAAGGTCCGCCCCATGCCGAGCCTCGCGATGTCATGGGTGGGCATCGAGGTGATCGATCGTCCTTCAAACTGGATGTCGCCCGACTGATAGCTGTAGAGCCTCGACAGACAGTTGAAAAGCGTGGTCTTCCCTGCACCGTTGGGGCCGATCAGCCCGCATACATGGCCGCGCGCCACGTCGAAAGTCACGCCGTCGAGTGCGACGATTCCGCCGAACCGGACGGTCACGCCGCGAACGCTCAGAAGAGGGGTTTCCGTGTCTGCCATTTATTCTTTGACCAGTCCGGGATCGCTTGAGTAGGCGGTAGCGGCTACGCGCAACCATCTTCCAGTCGGCAGCCGCTGCTGCACGCAGCGATCCCCTTGTTTCGGGGCGGTTCTCCGCGCAGCCGCCATTGTGCGGGGGCTAGCAAGGGCACGCTTAGGCATCCGTTGAGCTATGGTTAACATTTGGTTTAGGATGCTCGCCGATGGCGATCAACCTGCACCGCTTTGACCTGACCACGCTGCGCCTGTACGTGGCGGCCGTTTATGACGGCAGCCTCACGGCTGGCGCGGACCGGCTCGGACTGTCGCTCGCGGCGGGCAGCAAGCGCATCGCGGAACTTGAAGCACACGTGGGTGCGCCGCTCCTCGAGCGCAGCAAGCGCGGTGTCGTCCCCACCGTTGCCGGTGCTGTGTTGTTGCCACACGCCGTGGAAATGGTCGCCCGGCTGGAGCAACTCGCGTTGGCCATGAACGATGTCGGCTCCGGCACGACCAGCCATCTGCGCCTTTGGGCCAACACATCGGCATTCGGCGGCTTTCTGCCCGGGCTGCTGGCGCGCTTTGCCCGCCGCCGGCCCGAGGTGGTGCTCGACCTGGAGGATGCGACCAGCGAAGAGGCGGTCCGCGCGGTGGCCCGGGGCACCGCCGAACTGGCCGTGATCGGCGACAACACGCCGGCCGAAGGCCTGCAGACGACGGTTTGCCACATCGACGAGCTGGTCCTGCTGCTGCCGGGCACCCATCCGCTGGCCCAGACAGCGCCGGCGGCGCTCGCCGAAGTGCTGGAACACGACCTCGTCACCCTGCCGCGCTCCACCTCGCTCACACGCCAGCTGGCCGCCGCGGCCGCAGCGCTGCAGCGGCCCTTGCGCGTCCGAGCCCAGGTGCGCAGCTTCGACGCCATGGGTCGCATGGTCGCGATGGGACTCGGGCTCGCCGTGCTGCCGCGGGAAGGCGCCCTGCCCTACGCCCGTGCGTTCGGCCTGCAGATCATGCCGCTGCGCGGCATCGGCACGCAACGGCGGCTGCTCTGGGCGATGCGCGACCGCGCCGCGCTCGGAGCGGCGGCGCAGGCGCTGGTGGAGCTGACAGAACTGCAGGAGCGCTGAAGACCGCCGGCGGCAGGCACAGCACCAGCGGCCGCGACCTGCCGCGCGCAGGCCAACCCGATATCGGGCCGCCGCCCGCAGCTGCGGCGCCGCACGCATCTCCCTCTGGCCGCGGGACGATTGGTGGCCAGGCGTTCGGGGCGCCATCTTGCTTGTATCTTGCTCAGGCGCCTGGCGCGGTCTCGATGTCGCCGATGCAAAGATACTTCAGCTCCACGTACTCGTCGATGCCATGGTGCGAGCCCTCCCGGCCCAAGCCCGACTGCTTGACCCCGCCGAATGGCACGTGCTCGCTGCTGATGTTGCCGACATTCACTCCGACCATTCCGTATTCCAGCGCTTCGCCGACGCGGTGGATGCGGCCGACGTCCCGGCTGTAGAAGTAGCTGGCCAGTCCGAACTCGGTGTCGTTGGCGGCCTCGACAGCATCGTTCTCCGTCTTGAACTTGAAGAGGTTCTGTCGCGATAGCGGATGGGAGGCGTGCTGACTTGGGCAACGACCTCTCAATTCAAATGGCCAAGCTGTAGAACTGCTGCGCCGGCGACGCGGTCGACCCTTTGGGGCCGTTCATCTGCCCCTTGCGGATCATGTGCATGGTCTCGATACCCGTGATCAGTCGACGGGCCGTGTGGAATGTCTTGAACCCCATCATGGGCCTGACCCGCCGCTTGATGGCCCGATGATCCTGCTCAACGATGTTGTTCAGGTACTTGGACTGGCGCAGTTCAATGGCCAGCCCACTGTCCTCCAGCAATCCCCTCACAGCCGCCGTGTTCGCTCCGCTCTTGTCAATCGTGATCTTCTCGGGGACATCGTGTTGGTTGATGGCCTGCTCGAAAAAACGCCGTGCTGCAGCTTCGTCACGGCGGGCCGTCAGCAGGAAGTCCACCGTCTGGCCCATCCGGTCAACGGCCCTGTACAGGTATTTCCACTGACTGCCGACCAAGATGTAGGTTTCGTCCACTCGCCAGGAACCGCCTACTGGGCTTTTACGGGTTCGGAACACAGAAGCCAGGACAGGCAGGATCTTCAGTGCCCAGCGATGGACAGTGGCATGGTCGACGCACACGCCACGCTCGGCCATCATTTCTTCTAGGTTTCTCAAGCTCAGCGGGTAGGCCGCGTACCAGCGAACGCACACCAGCATGACCTCCAACGGAAAGTGAAGCCGCTTGATCACCCGGCGCAAGATCGAGTTTGCAAGTTGAAGATGCAGTGGGGTCATGCCCGATTGTCCCCGACTGCCTTATTGCGACAGAACCCAATTGCGCGACTGGGCCACGCCAGTGGCCAACTGGGCGTACGTTGTTGCTCAACTGACGACGTGGCGAGGCTGGCGCAATGCGCTGTTGGAACAACAGGTAATGGTCCTGTTGGGGGTTGCCATGGCCATGGAGGATGTTTGCGGCTGCCTGCGCGAGTACAGCGCGCAGGAGGTCGAGGCTGCGGTTTTCCAGCTGCTGGCGCAAGGCAAAGTGATCTGTCCGGAGCTTGCACGCTCTCCCTTGGGTGGCCGCACTGTGTTTGAGAGGGCATGACGATGAGCATTCAGCCGATCCCCTCCAACCAGGCTGATTCGCTGGCAGCGCTGGATAGAGATTGGCCTCATTTGGACTTGAGGGCGTTGCCCCCCGCAATGCAGGCGCGGGTAAGCGCGCGTCAGGTGGCAATTCAAAGCTATGCCCAAGGGATCCCAGTTCGCCAGATTCAAGCCCAGACAGGGGTCAGTCCAGCCAGTTTGTACCGGTGCTTGGCCAGGGCCAAACAATTGCATGCGGACGGACGTCCCTGGGGCTACCGCGCCCTTGTGCCCTACAGTCGCGTCGCTGGCTATGAACGGCTGGCCGAGCCCAAGCGCATCACCGAAGGCAAAGCAGGCAACGCCGGTGCGTTTGCCCAGCTTTTGGCGCGGCACCCCTCGCTCAGGCAGCTGTTGGTGCATGAGATCAAGTCTGGCGCCATTGAACTGGTGCCTTCAGGTGATGGCACCCGCCTCACGGGCATCAAAGGGGTGATCAGGAAGTTTCAAAAGCGCTGCCTGGAATTGGGACTGACCTGGGCGGATTACCCTTTGAACCAGGTAGACAAGGCCACGCGCTCACTGGGCAGAACGGTGCTCACCATCCTGAACGAGCAGGCCAGTTTGTTGGCCCATGCGGCAGCAAACCGCATCAAGCCGGAATCTGCACTGAGAACGGCTGTGCGCGATGCTTCCAGCGCGTTCGATACCGTGGAGTTTGATGCCCACAAGCTGGATTTGCGCCTGAAGCTCATTCTGGGTCGAGACCCGACCGGCAGAGAGCACAGCGTTCTGATCGAGCGGGCGTGGCTGCTGGCTGTCATTGATGTCTCCACCCGGTGCATCTTGGGCTGGCACATGGTCTTTGGCAAGGAATGCAATCGACACGACGTCGTCGAGGCCATTTGTTCTGCGATCCTGCCGGCAGAGCGGCCCACCCTGAGCATTCCCTCGACGCGGCTCATGGAGGCTGGCGGCTTCGTGAATGCCAAGTTTGAGCAGACCCGATACGCGCTCTTCAGGCAAATCCGACTGGACAACGCCAGGGCTCACCTGTCGGGGGCGGCGCTGAGCCTGATGTGTGACACCCTGGGTGCGCAAGTCGACTTTGGACCCGCATATTCACCCGACGACAGGCCTTTTATCGAGCGGTTCTTTGGAACGGTGGTGCAAACCTTCTCGCGGCGTTTGCCAGGGGCCATTGAGCCCGGTAACAGTGCCGAGCGCAATCGGTTGCTCAAGAGGATCCGGCAATCGGGTGGAAACGATCGTCTGGTCATCAGTGCCAGCGAGCTCAAAGAGCTGCTGGCCATGATGGTGTGGAACTACAACGGCACGCCGCACAGCAGCCTGGGCGGGCTCACGCCCTTGGAGGCCATGGAACACCACGTGCTCGGCATTGGTCGGGAGCCAACGCGTTTGAGGTATCTGCCGCAGCCCTTGCAACGTGAACCTCGTTTGCTGCACGAGCCCGTGGATTGTGTGGTTCATGGCAATGTGGCCCGAGGCCAAAGGCCCCACCTGACGTACATGCATGTTCGGTACACCAGTGACCAGTTTGCCAAACGCCACGATCTCATCGGCCAGGTGGTGCGTGTGCACGTTGACCCCTTGGACCTCAGGCAAGTGACCGTGGTTACCCAGCGTGCCGAGGTGCTTGAGCCGTTGTTGGCGTCAGGCGTGTGGCGCCATCAGCAGCATTCGCTGTGGTTGCGGCAGCAGTATTTCGCCGCCAGGCGCGCAAAGCAGCTGGATGTCTTGAGTGCCGAGTTCGATCCCATTGGGGACTTCGTGGCTCAGCGAAAAAAAGTGGCCCGCACGAGCAAGCGCGCTGCGACGACGCTTGCGAAGCTTGAACATGAGCGCAGCCTTCGCGCCAAGGACGTCGTCGGGGGCGACACGCTGTCACCCCCAGACACGCAACCTGTGTTGGCGCAATGGGTCAGCGGACCCGTGCGGGCCAAGCAGTTGAAGATTCAGCGGGGATTTTCTCGCTGAGCGTCGACGCATCCATCTCAACGGAGATCCAACCATGTCCACAGCCCGTCCTACGAGACCGCTCCACGGCAACATTGCAGATCCGTTCAAAACGTCGAACATTCTTTCGCCATCGCCACCATTTCACCTGCATCCGCTGACACGCCGCCACTACCGGGTGGCCACAGCGGCCATCGAGGCGCTGGTGGATCTGGTCAATCACTGCCTTCGTGTTCGTATTCCTGGCGCGTTGGTCTACGCCCGGCCGCGAATGGGCAAGACGCACGCCATTGACTACGTGGCGCTCCATCTGGCCATACACAATCCGGTTGTGTCGCAATAGTGGCGCCGAGGCGGCAAATGGCCGTTGATGTCGATCGGTTTCAATGAGCCAAGCTGTAAAACTGGTCGGCGGCGGACATGGCATGGCCACACGGGCAGCGCTGCTGCCCTTTCTTGATCATGTGCATGGTCTCGATGCCGGCGATGATGCGTCTGGCAGACCAGAAAGACTTGAACCCCATCATCGGTCGGGTTCGTCGCTTGATCGCCCGGTGGTCCTGCTCGACGATGTTGTTGAGGTACTTTGACTGGCGCAGTTCAATTGCCACGCCGCTGTCGGCGATCAAGCCTCGCACAGCTGCGGTGTTGGCGCCGCTCTTGTCAATCGTGATCTTCTCGGGGACATCATGCAAATCAATGGCACGCTCGAAGAATCGGCGGGCCGCCGCTACATCGCGCCGAGCGGTGAGCAAGAAGTCCACGGTGTGCCCGAGCTTGTCGACGGCGCGGTACAGATACTTCCACTGACCGCCGACCTGGACATACGTTTCATCGACTCGCCAGGAGCGACCCACCGGACGCTGGCGCCGGCGAAACACCTTGGCCAGCACCGGCAACATCTTCAGTGCCCAGCGGTGAACCGTGGCGTGATCTACCTGGATGCCGCGTTCAGCCATCATCTCTTCCAGGTTGCGCAGGCTCAACGGGTAGGCCGCGTACCAGCGTACGCACACCAGCATCACTTCCAGCGGATAGTGCAGCCGTTTGAGGACCCCACGCAGGACCGAATTCTGGAGCTGGATTGACAACGCTTGCATCATCAAATCCTAGCCGTTCCGCTTATTGCGACACAACCGTCTTGAGCAGAGCGCGGCGTTGAAACATATCTTGGCAAGTCATGTGTGGGTGCGATGGAAAACTGAGCACCGACGATAGAGACACTCTTGAGCCAGATCAAAGCGAACATTTGGATATCCGATATCGGGGTCGCTGATAGTCGGCACGAGAGGCCTGCGGGGCAGCCCATTCGCCCAAACGCAAGCAGACCACCGCACTCACGTGGGGTGGTCTGAAGAAAGAAAGCAGCCGCCCTTGAAGGCTCAGATACCGCCCATGCAGATGTACTTGGTGTCCACGTACTCTTCGATGCCGTACTTGGAGCCCTCTCGGCCCATGCCCGATTGCTTGACGCCACCGAAAGGCGCGACCGCCGTGCTGATGATGCCGGCGTTCACGCCCACCATGCCGTACTCAAGGGCCGCGGACACGCGCCACGCCCGCCCGATGTCCCTGGAGTAGAAGTAGGCTGCCAGCCCAAACTCGGTGTCGTTGGCCATTTGAATGGCCTCTGCCTCGGTTTCGAACTTGAAGACCGGGGCCACCGGACCGAAGATTTCCTCAGACCACAGGCGCATGGCCCGAGTGGCGTTGCCAATCACGGTGGGTTGATAGAACTGGCCACCCAGCGCGTGGCGAGCACCACCCGTGGTGATGGTCGCGCCCGCCGCCACGGCATCGGCCACCAATGACTCCACCTTGGCAAGCGCCGCCGCATCGATCAGAGGGCCTTGCTCAACACCGTCCTCCATGCCGTTGCCCACCTTCATGGCGGCCACGGCGGCCGCCAGCTTGGCCGTGAAGGCGTCGTGCACAGCGGCGTGCACCAGCAGGCGATTGGCGCACACGCAGGTCTGACCCGTGTTGCGGTATTTCGCGGCCATGGCGCCCGCCACTGCGGCGTCGAGGTCGGCGTCTTCGAACACGATGAAAGGCGCGTTGCCCCCCAGCTCCAGCGACATCTTCTTCAGGGTCGGGGCGCATTGCGCCGCCAGCAGCCGGCCGATCTCGGTGGAGCCAGTGAAGGTGAGCTTGCGCACCACAGGGCTTGCCGTGAGCTCACTGACCTGCCCCCCACCAGCCGTACCAGTCTGAAGTTAGTGAAGTCCGTCAACCACCCGGAGAATGACGGACATGAAGAAGAGCAGATTCACCGAGGAACAGATCATCGGCTTCCTCAAGCAGGCCGAGGCCGGCATGCCGATCAAGGAGCTGTGCCGCAATGGCGGCTTCAGCGACGCGACGTTTTACAAGTGGCGCGCCAAGTTCGGCGGCATGCAGGTCTCTGAAGCCCAGCGCCTGCGTGAGCTCGAATCCGAGAACGCCAAGCTCAAACGGCTGCTGGCCGAGGCCCACCTGGACATGCACGCGCTCAAGAGCGTTCTGGGGGTAAAGCGCTAGCCCCACAGGCCAGGCGCGAGGCGATCCGGACCATGGTCAGCGAACACCATTTGTCCGAACGCCGCGCGTGCCGTCTTGTGGGGCTCTCCCGCGACAGCTATCGCCATCCGCCGCAGGCCGATCAGGCCACCGTGGAGCTGCACGAGAAGATCGTGGAGATCGCGCACGTGCGTCGCCGCTTTGGTTACCGGCGCATCCACGACCTGCTGCGCCCGCAGTTTCCTGGCGTCAATCACAAGCGCGTGTACCGCCTCTACCGGCAAGCCAACCTGGCCGTGCGCCGTCGCAAGAAGGGCAAGCGGCCCATCAACGAGCGTGTGCCGCTGCAGTTGGCACGCACGGTCAACGAGGTCTGGAGCATGGATTTTGTGAGCGACAGCCTCTCGGGCGGCCGGCGTCTGAAGTACCTCACGGTGGCCGACGACTTCAGTCATGAGAGCGTGGAGATCGCGGTGGATTTCGGCATCTCAGGCCAGTACGTGACCCGTGTTCTGGACCGCGCTGCGCTGTTTCGCGGGTATCCGCAGGCCGTGCGAACAGACAACGGCCCGGAGTTCACCAGCCGGGAGTTCATGGCCTGGGCGCAGGCCCACGGCATCCGTCACATCCTGATCCAGCCGGGGCGCCCCATGCAGAACGGCTACATCGAGAGCTTCAACGGCAAGCTCCGTGACGAACACTTGAACGAGAGCTGGTTCGAGACCCTGCATCAGGCCAGGATGGCCGTGGCGGTCTGGCGAACGGACTACAACGAGGTCAGACCGCACAGCAGCCTGGGACGCATGCCACCGGCTCGCTTCGCCGAGCTGCATCGCCAGCGCGCTGGCGATGCAGCTCAATTTCCATCAAACCAGAAACCCATCGAGTAACCTTGAACCCGGACTTCCACTTTTGATTGGTACGTCTACAGGGGGCAGGTCAATGGAGGTGACCGACTCATCGAACTTTTTCCGTCAGCTAACGTCACGCAGATCAATACCCTTGGTTTCTTTCCAAGTCCATACAACTGCGGCGGCGATCAATACAGTAACCGCAACATAAACGTTGAACGCCCATTCAAGCTTCATGCTGCTAAACCAACTACTAAGGTATGGTGCGGTGCCACCGAACAATGCGAGCGAGATCGGCAATGACGTTCCCAGAATGCGGGAACGATATCGAGTTGGAATCTGCTCAGCGAGAATCGCAGGCATTGTTCCACCTACGCATCCGGTAAGGGCTAACATTAGGCCCTGAGCGGCGAACAGCGTCCAAGGATCGCTTGTGATCGACCTGATTAGCGGATACGAAAGAACGGCAACAGCGATGAAGTAGAAAATCGCTACTGGCTTGCGCCCGATCCGGTCAGAGACCCAACCCCAAATGGGCGTCGCGATGATGTAGATCACTTGTGCAAAAACGCTGGCAAGGAATGCATGCGCTGGACTCATGCCTCGCTGAGTGATCGCAAAGACGGCTGCATATCCAGTCCACAAGTAGTAGGGCAGTCCGACCCCCGCTTGGTAGAAGAAAATTCCAACTGAGCATTTCAGAATTTTCGCATTGCTCCACTCAGCACCTGACTGAATGTCAGCAACGTGAGACTCGTGTACGTCGCTCTCCATCATGCTACGACGCATGATTAGGACGGCCAATGAAAGCAATGCTCCCAGGAAGAAAGGGAGACGCCATCCCCAGCTATTCATATCCTCGGCCGATATAACTCGGTTGAGAAGCGCGCCGAGTAGAGTCGCCAGAATGCTGCCGATTCCAACACTGAAAAACATACTGCTTGACCAAAAAGCCCTGCGTTCTTTTGGTGCAATTTCAGCAACGTATGCATAAGACGCTGTTGCTTCGCCCCCGTGCGCGAAGCCCTGGACCAAACGTGCAACAAGAATCAAGAAAGATGCCCATCCCCCAATCTGGGCATACGACGGGATGACAGCGATCATCAGGCTTCCTAAACCCATCAGGACCATGCAACTAAGCAGCACTCCCTTTCTTCCGATTCTGTCAGCCAATCGTCCAAAAACTATTCCTCCAAGCGGACGCGAGACAAAACCAACTGCGAATACAGCGAGAGTTCCCAACAATGCAGACGTTGGATCTGCTGGGTTAAAGAGTGATTTGGCAATATAGGTGGCAAAAACAGCGTAAATGGTCCAGTCGAACCATTCAAGAGCATTACCCAAGCCAGTAGCGATCATGGACTTCTTGCGAAGCAGAGTGCCAAGGGAGCTAGCTCGGTCAGAGTTTTCAGACAAGCCATCATGGCTCGTTTTTGAGTATGTATTAGACGACATTTATATTGTCTTCCTCGATTGATAGTGGGACTTTACCGATTAAGATTATCCGATGCATAACCTTGAAGAAAGGCATTGATCGGAAGTATCAGCTAGAAAACAGATGAGTATCGCAAGATCTTCAGCTCCTGAAATCAACCGCAATCTACTCATGCAGTTGATGTCGATGAAAATCTACTCATCTTATTCAACTGCTCTGTTTATTCGCTGAACGCGCACGCTAATAGAAGGTTTCCAGCTTCTCCGTAAACCTGAACATCTCTCGCATTGCGTCCGGACTTTTTCCGATTTCTCTGGTGCGCCGGATCCAATCGTTCATGTCCGTTCCTGGTGCAGTTCTATATAATCTTTGCAAGTTTGATGTTGCACGAGGTGAAACCAGTTCAATGAATTTTTGCCGACGGTCGCGGTCGTAAACGTCCAGTATGTCTGCATTTGTGCCGTCGTGGATAACACGATTAAGAGCTTCCACGAGAGCAAAACTATCAAACATGCCGCCAGTTAACCCTAATCCACCAGTTGGATTGGTGACGTGAGCTGAATCGCCGACAAGGAGGAAGCGGCCTTGTCGCATCCGGTCTGCAACCCTCTGGTGCATTCGATATGGGGAGTATGAAACCACTTCGAAGCCGGCGCCCTGTGGCAGCAAATTCTCTAAATTCTTTTGAATGCGCTCTTGCAACCCTTCAATCGGCAGCATCGGATCTTCCATGAACGTAACACGCCATAGATTTTTGCGGTCAATCCTGCATATGACCGAACCGTAAATGTCATCTACCTGCATGGTCGTATTTGCAAACCCGAACTGGTCAAGGTTGACCCGGGTGTTTGTTGCTACATAGCGCTCTGGCCATGTAATTCCAAAGAAGTTAGCATTCATTACGTCTCGACGTACGGTACTCCCAGCGCCGTCAGCGCCAATAAGCCAATCACCCTCTAATTGATCAACGAGCCCGCCTGACTCCACTTCGACCAGCACTCCACCAGAATGTTCAGAGGCCTTGACGAAATTTGTAGAATAACGAAATGTCACGTTCGACATGCGTTTCAAATGATCAGTTAAGATCTGAGCTACCTTGTCTTGACCAAGATGCAGCGCATGTGAATACTGAATGTAGTCTTGTAGGCCTCGCAGGGACCAGTGGATCAACTCTTGGGTGTCATAGACTCGCCAAGCAAAGTCGTCTCTTACAAAACCTTGTGCTACACAGTCCTCAAGCACCCCGAGTCGTTCTAGATGCTTCATCACAGGATAGTGGTACACCAAAGCGCGTGGACTTTGGCTAATTTTATCTTCTGACTCGATGATGGTGACGCTTGTGCCAGAACGCGCTAGGCCAAGGGCTGTGATCAAGCCAACAGGACCGCCGCCGACGATTATTACGTGTCTTTTCATGATGGATAAATCCTTCTTACGGTTTAATTTTCTAGATCGATGGAGACTGCAGCGCTGCGTTATCCGTCAGGCCAGTGAAAAAAGCTCACTAGTAGTGGATGCAGTCTTCTTGACACATATGTGGGAATTACTAACACATGTCAGCATTTCATCTCAGCTCCTAAATCAATCGGTCGACCGACCAATGACGTATTAAAAATGAAATTGACTCTATTGAGTGATGGGGTTTTCCCGAGTTTTAGGTTCCATGATTGAGCGATGCAGTGTGGCATGAATGGACTGAGCACTAATCGTGCCTGCGTGCCAATGACTATTTTCCCACTTGTGGTGCGGAAATGCACCGTTATGGTCACTTTTCCTGCACCTTGAAGCTGGGCAGGTCGTGCGCCCTGGTGCTACTTATGGGCGTACAAGCAAACCTTCGGTGGATCATGCGTTAGGGTTATTCGCCTAAGACAGAGCCACGAGGAAAATAAACCAAGGAGCATTGGTGAGGCCCGCCTGTACTTATGGTCCGTTGGAACCGCTTCAGACCGGCAGCCCATTGATCGCCGAATTTCAGATTCACATAGGGCATCGATCTAGATATCGCTTCTAGTCTCGGTCAGAAAGGCGCTTCGAGATTAACTGGTATACTTGGAAGATGCTGAAGTTATCAAAGTTCTACCAAGAATTCTTTGTGGTGACTACTATCGTAAGCGCAATCCAATGAAAAATTATTATCATGCTCAGATGTGCATATGCAGGCGTAGTCTGCTCACTGATTGATGAACCCATCACAAGCGCGTAACAAATGCCGTCCATTCTGATTTTCTCCTGATATGGGTTGTCTGAATTAGATGTCCCCGCAGCCGAGTACGGCAGATGAGCCGTACCTAACAGGCTGCTGAAATACTGATGGAGAACTCGAAAAATGACGACTTTGAGGGTACCTCACCCCTTACCGGTTTCGAAAAAATCGCTTGTAGACCGTTTTAAGCGGTCGATGTTCTTGGCTGCAGATGAGGGTACCAGTATTTCAGCAGCCTGCTAAGGCGAGGTTTCTTCCTGAATCCCTAAAGTCTCCGGCTCAACTTCTTATGTGAGGTAATTTTCAGAGTCATAGTATTTATGAAATTCTATTTCGTTGACACTGCCTTCAGTTCGTACCGGTTACATGAATATGCTGGTTCACATGCGCGATAAGCAATGCTGCAATCTCATCGCTGTTTGTCTCCGACATGAGCATGTGTCCATTGCCGAAAATTCCGTGTTCTTCCAGAAGAATGTGTGTCACGTTGTAGCCTAGCGATCTTAGATACGCAACAGAATTGGCGTTCGACCTGCGCATCCAGGTCGCTTCGCCAGTCACGAAAATAATAGGACGACGATACGGATCGCTAGCACCAGCGAAATCCGCTGCGCATAGCCCATTAGTGAACGTACCCTGCGCGTGCACAAGCCCAGGTTCTCCTTGGGGCTCGACGG
The DNA here is from genome assembly GCF_000238595.1 of Acidovorax sp. NO-1. Taxonomy (GTDB): domain Bacteria; phylum Pseudomonadota; class Gammaproteobacteria; order Burkholderiales; family Burkholderiaceae_C; genus Acidovorax. The sequence goes on from NZ_AGTS01000148.1 coordinate 20,218, forward strand.
CAATAATCGCCACTACCTGGGGGCCGCCTACAGCTGCCATTGCCCAGCCGCAAGGCCCACCTGCGGAATGCGTGAGCAACACGGTCTTGGAGGTGAGGGAAAACAGTTCGGGCGCGATGGCTTCGCAATGGCGCTGTGCTGCCGCGAGCGTTGTGGCCATCATCCCTTGACTAGCCATGAACCGATCCCCTGCTCGAGTGGCGTGGTTGGGCCATCGCGAGTGCTTCGCCGCCTCCGGCCAAAGCGCATGTTTGGCAGGCTCAACGAAGCGCGGGTGCAGTGTCTCGTAGTCAGGCAGAGGCAAAGCCGGGCCAAGTACGGCGTCGTTCCATTGGCTACGGCCGTGGCCGGGCCTATCCAGAATGAATACTGGAAAGCCCGCTTGCAAGAATGCGTGCGCCCAACCGGGCCTCCCGTCGGGCGTTCTCAAAAACTCCGAGCCTTGCCCCCCGCCTCCGTGAACGAAAGTTACCGAGACATCCTTTGCATTTACTGGCTTGAACCATTCCACATAGGCCGTCACGCCTGGAAAAGTCCTTCCTCGGTGTTGCTCAGTTTGCGTGGTCAGAAATCGGCCACCAAAATCGGCCAGCTTGTAAATTGACATAGCGCCGTCAAAACGCCATCAGGATCTTTTCGATGTGAACGACCAATGCCCGACGGCTGTCATTGATCCTGTCTTCAGCCTCGATGAGGGTCACGCATGTCCCTTCACGCGCCAAACACGGGGCGGTCAGCAGCTCGGCGTGGCCGCCGCCGGCAACGATAACGTATTGGGTCATGTTTTCTCTTCCTAAGCGTTGTTCGAAAGGGTGTCCACGGCGTCCATTGCCGAATCCATGGGCATGACAGCTGCGTACTTCTGCGACATATCGAACAGGTTGGCCTCATGCGGGCCCAGGGCGCGGTCGCCGCAGCAGTCGGAGACGACGAGCGGTCGAAAGCCCGACTGCATGGCGTCGACCACGCTCGCGCGCACGCAGCCGCTGGTCACGCAGCCGGCGACCAGCAAAGTCTTCACGCCACGCTGGGCCAACCACGGTGCGAGCATGGTCCCGAAGAAGGCCGACGGCGTGCTCTTGCGCACTACGTACTCACCAACGGCGGGGGCAAGCGCCGACACGATGGCACTGTCGTGGCTGCCTTCCTTGAGCGCGAGCATGCCGGGCACCTTGAGGCAGAAGATATTGCTGTCCGCATCGTCGTCCGAGAACACGATGCGGCTGTGCGCCACGGGCCATCCCCGAGCGCGAGCTTGTGCCAGCAGCTGGCGAGTCTGCGCGATCGCCTGCGGGATGTTTCCGCCGCCGAACACCGCTGGGTCGGCAAAGCCGTTGACGAAGTCGATGATGAGAAGTCCGAACGGCGCCTTGAGCGGCAGCGGCGTGCCAAAGCCCTGCCGCGCGTAGGCAGAAATGTCGCTCTGAGTGCCAACCGGTGGAACTACTTGACTGTTGTCGTTCACACGAGCTCCTTTCGGCGTGCACCGCGCGCCAGTCCCTGCTCGTCCTGTACCACGCCACGGACGACCACGGGGTGGCCGTCGAGCGCGACTGTGCAGTTGCGCATGGGAATGTCGATGTGGCAGGCCGTGGTGCGGCTACCGCCGGCCTCGTTGTTTGGCCCCATCGACCAGAGGAAGTTGCCCTCGAAGGCCCGAGCATCCATGCCGATGTGGCTCTCCTTGTTGTAGTGTGCGAGCATGGACCACTGGGCACGCGGCTGCAAGCCCCAGCCGATGTGTGAGACTGCGTAGGCTTCGGGGTCCTCGTAGGACGCCATGTACTCCCTAAGGATGTCCGCTTGCAGTCCGCCGCGGATGCGGGTAACGTAGCCTCGTTCTACGGTAAGTTCGATGGGATCGGTTACGTAGTCCTTCAAGGGCAGCAGGATGTCGCCGCGGTCCAGCACGACAAGTCCGTTGCTCTCTCCTTCATCCGGCCAGGTCAACACGAAGCCGCTGGGCCAGTGGTCCCAGCGGCCGGGCTGGTCGACAAAGCCGTATTCGCAGATCGCCGGGAAGCTGCCGATGTGGCAGCGAAGATCGGTACCGGCCGCCGAGGTGATGTGCACTTGTCGAGACGCCTCGATCAGCTTGGAGGCTGCCTGTACCCGTGCGCGATCCGCCTCAGTCGGGACAAGGCGACACAGTACCTCAGGGGGTTCAATGGCCAGCAGAATCTTGGTGCCCGACTGCAAGATCTCGTGCTGCTCAGGTGAGAACAGCAAGGTCATCAAGTCCAGCACGAGGTCGCTGGCTTTGAGCGCAGCAATCGCGGCCGGGTTGCCCGTGAGCGGCGTGGTCCCTAGATAAGCCAGCGAATCGCGACTGAGCGACTTTTCAGCGTTGACTGGCGGCAGGTCGAGGTGATTGACCCGGGCGCCCATGTCACTGGCTGCGGCAATCGCGCAGCGAACTGTCTGGCGGTGTGAATCCGCACCCGTTAGCACGGTTACGGTCTGACCGCATTCCAACCGAGACAGCGAAAGCACCTGCTTCCAGGCGCGGATCAGATCGACATCGGTCACCGACATAGGATGCTCCGCAAGGCCGTCACATTTAAAGAGATAAGGAGGTGCACAAGCATGCGTGGTAACTCTCAATCAACACGGCTGCCAAGGAAATCGCCCAGAGCGGCATAGAAGCCCTGCTCGTTGTCCCACGGAATCATGTGCCCAGCGCCGGGCACGCGCACATGCTGGGTCAGTGGGGCAAGACCCTGCCATTCGGCTACGTCCTCATCGCGCACGACATCGCCGCGCTCGGCCGTCAGTAGCAGCATTGGCTGAGCGATATGCCGCAGGTCCGCATGGATGTCATCGCGCCCGAAGTCCTCGAAGCTCTGGACGATGGCCGGCTCGTAGCAGGTGTGTAACCATTCGGCGCGCAACTGGCGCTGCTCCGTTGTCCAAGTGGGACAAAAGGCGCGCATGTCCTCGGCCGTCATACCGCGCGAGGCCTGGCGGATCGAGTCCACGTACCACGACAGGGCGGCCGGATAGGCGCGACGACCGGGGCCAGAGACCGGTGGATCGACGAGCACCAAGTGCGTCAATCCGCAAGGTTTTCTGCGCGCAGCGCGCACTGCAATGCGTCCGCCCATCGAGTGCCCGAGCAGCGCAAAGCGCTGCAGACCTAGGGCTTCGGCGAAAGCGAGCACGTCAGCAGCCTGCGAATCCAGGCCGTAATCCAAGACCGGCCCCGAGGAGGAAAGACCGCGTCCGCGCACGTCCAGCACATAGGTGTCGAACTGGCGTCCCAGACGCTCAGCGACAAAACCCCAGGTGATAGCAGGGCTGGTGATCCCCGGAATCAAGAGGATGGCGCTTCGTGCGGCGCGCTCTCCTTCTTGCCCGCCATAGCGCAGGTAGTGCTGGCGAATGCCGTTGCCGTGGATGTGGCCGCCGTACTGATAGGTGCTGGCAGAGTGGGTCACGCCAGCGCCTTGTTGTAGGGATAGGCACCCGAAAGCAGCGCGCCGGCACCAGGGACGACCGGATCCAAGCCCAGCTCCTTAAGTAGCGCGTAGGTGGTCGCGATAGATGCCGTGAGGACTGGCTTGCCGGTTTCGGCCTCTACCTGGGCTACGGCCGGCAGTGATGGCATCTGCACACAAGCAGAAAGTACGATCACGTCAGCATCCTTGTAGTCCATGCCGGCCACGATGGCCGGCAGTTTTGCCGGATCGTGGCGACCCACGTCGAGGTTGTCGGGAATCTCCAGCGCACGCCAGTCGACGATCTCGAAACCTTCGGCCGTGATGTAGTCCATGACCAGTTGCGTCAAAGGAATCATGTACGGTGCCACGAGGGCAATCTTTCTAGCCCCCATGACCTTGAGCGCATCAATAAGCGCGCCAGCACTTGTAATCACTGGCGCAGTGCCGCCATTGCCCGCCGTGCGATCAGTCAACCGCTTCTGCGAAACACGGTGGTATCCCTCGCCCATGGCCATGATCGCCACCAGGCAGGCATAGCCCAGCACATCCACGCGAGCGTCGCTGAGCTCGAGCGCACAGCGATCACTTTCGGCATCCATCGCCGCCAGTTCGTCCTTCTGTACCTTCTTCATCCGCATGCGGCTGGAGTGAAACGTGAACCGAGTGCCGGGGCGAACACTTGAGTGCGCCTGGAGCATGGCGGGGACTTCGGCCTCCATGGTCGTGTTGGAACTCGGCACAATCTGGCCAATGCGATACGTCTTCGTCATAGAACTCTCCGGTGATGTAGACCCTACACTGCATAGACGAAAATCTATTTAATCGGTCGACCGGCCAATATTATTCAAAAATTGAAAGATCGGCAAGAGCATCAGGGTTTGCACTAGGACAGGCGCTTCTGTAAAGACGCCCTCCGCTTGAGTCCAAACGCAGGTGCCTACCACGCCCTGGGCGTAGATGCCGCCTGGAAGCCGGTTGCCAGAAAGTTGGTCATGCGCGCTATGAGTTCGTCGGGATCGCCCGTCCTGAATCGCCCATCGGACAGATCCTCGAGCCGGTCCACATCCGCCAGCATATAGATGTAGGTGCCAACAAGAAACACCATCCGCCAGCTGATATCGGCTGCATCCACCTGCGGCAGCAGGCCCTCGAGCACACCAATGTAGCGCTTGGTGCATTGGTCGTAAACGTCGCGTCGAAGCTTGAAGGCCAGCTCCTCCGGCTCGTTGTGTAACCGCGACTGTATCCGCACGAACGCCAAACCGCCCGCACCGCTGCGCTTGAGGTCGAACTGCGGTGAAAGATAAGCGCGGATGATCTCTGGCACCGTAGGCTTGCCGCCCGTTTTCTCCAGAAGCTCATCGAGATATCGGCTGCGCAGTTCCGACAAATACATCGCGCGGCGCTTGAACACCTCCTCGAACAGCGCGCGCTTAGTCTTAAAGTAGTACGAGATCATCGATTGACGGATGTCTGCCAGCTGAGCGATCTCACGCGTCGCCGTCAGTACATAGCCCTTCTCTGCGAACAACTGCTCAGCCACATCCAGAATCAGGTTGCGGGTATCACGATCCACTGCAGGCCGGCCGGCCCTCTGCTTTACGCCGCCGCCTGGCGAACCCACCGCTTTGAGTTGCGCGCGGTCTTTGCCCACATCAGCGCTTTTTTCTGGTGCCTCAGCCGATAGATTGCGTCCACGCGCGGCCGTTGTCTTGATTTCCTGCATCTAAATTGGTCTCTCTCATCGAGGCACGGTCGAACCTACGGGTCAGTCGGCTATCAGCGTCAGAAGCGCAGCCATGAAGATCTCTCCTGCCACATGCGCGTAAACCTAAGGCTTGCGCATCCGCCGAACACCGGGTGCAGCATGACCAACACGCACTTACTTTGACCGAAGCGCACGCGCGACCCCTCGCCTGCTAAAGCGATGAGCTTACCCCAAGAAAGCTCCCACAGCGGCTGTTCGCTGCCACACATTCTGGCGTCAGATCCGGCGATCTGACGCCCCCGCCGAATCGCGCGCCTCCACTCACTCGAGCCTCACCCAGGTGGTCGCGATGACATACGCGATCCCAGCGAGCCCATACAAGGCCCACCTACGGCGCCCGCCGTGTGTGGCACGACGTGCTGGAGCAAGGCCAGACTTGTGGTCTGCACCGCATCGAGCGACTCATGCGTGAGCAGGCGCTGCGAGCCAGACCCCGACGGCGTGGACTGCCTAAGGACCGGGGCGCGCGCAGCGCGGTGGCCGACAACGTGCTGGACCGCCAGTTCCGGGCCGACGGTCCGAACCAGAAGTGGGTAGCCGACTTCACCTACATCTGGACAGCCGAGGGCTGGCTGTACGTGGCGGCGGTGCTGGACCTGTACTCGCGGCGCATCGTGGGGTGGTCGATGCAGGAGAGCATGACCTCGCAGCTCGTGGTGGATGCGCTGATGATGGCCGTGTGGCGCCGGGGCAAGCCGGTGGCCTTGCTGCATCACTCGGACCAGGGCAGCCAGTACACCAGCGAGCACTTCCAGAAGCTGCTGGATGAACAGGGCATCACTTGCAGCATGAGCCGGGCCGGCGAAGTCTGGGACAACTCGGCCATGGAGAGCTTCTTCAGCCCCCTCAAGACCGAGCGCACGGCCAGGAAGGTGTACCGGACAAGAGGCCAGGCCCGTTCAGACGTGTTCGATTACATCGAGTGCTTCTACAACCCGACGCGCCGGCATTCGACGCTCGGCTATCTCAGCCCCGTACAGTTCGAGCAAGCTCAAAAAGCTTAGGTCGGTGTCAACGGAACCGGCAACAGCCCAGGCCTCTTGCCCGGCGGATAGAGGGCCTCCTAAGTGCTTGTATTGTGTGAATTCACCTGTCAAGAAGCAATTTTTGCCAAAGAACGGTGAATGGACGGCCGGGCTAGCTCAGACAGCGCGGCATGACAGTTCATAGATGCGGCCAAGCGCATGGGCGAGTTAACTCAATGCCGGAGTGGCCGTGGCACCCCACGGTCAGTCGAAGTCAGAGCTTTGGCCGTTGCATGAATCGCCTCGCGACCACTGTTGACCTACGTGGGCTGAACAGCCGATGCCCAGCGCACTCCTTGGCCAGGTTCCTCTTCTCGTTAACCGACTCCTAAGCCACCGGCTTCGAGGTCTAAGGCAGGACGGGAAAGCTGGGGATCGAAGCCACACATGTGGCCCCGATCTCCATTAGCGGCCTAGAGCAATACAACGGCCTGCTAGGTAGCCGATAAACCACTGCTCAACGCATAGAGGCGGGTCCAGTTACGTCATCAATAGTCAGCATATGGGCCGTAGTTCCAATCACAGTACCGGTTCCTCAGGTAGTGCAGAAGCTCCATATTCGCTTCATGGCTTACCCACTTCACGTCACCATAAAGAATGGCATGCGGTACCCAAGCAAAATTTGGGACGCCAGTTTCTCCGTATGGGTCGAAGATAGTCGTATCAAACACGATGCAAACTTTTTTTGCAGCCCGGCACTAGATTTCTTTTGTTAGGCACAGACTTAAGACGCGGCTCAATGGGCAGTGTGCCAGGCAGTAGCTGATTTGTAACTTCCTTCGCAAACCGCAAAAACTCAGGCTGGCCTTCAAAGACGTAGAAGGAACACTTAGGATGACATTGAATTTTCGAATTCAATGCATCTTCACGAGCCAGCCAGACGGCTTCTGTCGCCGACGTGGTCTTCAATGTCGTCCAAACAACGTGTTCATATGAGATGTCTGGAAACACCATGAACACCGAGTAGTATTTGACGGAATGCCCATTGCAGGTTCGATGAATAGCGAGAAGCTCTTCAACCGCCTTTGGGTCGACGGCAGCCGTGACGCTTACGCCTGCCACCAGGTCATCTCTCTTTTCTGAACGATAGTTTGCAAGCCGGACTTCGAATTCGAGAAGGTTATGTGCAATTGGTTTTCGGCTTAGGCTCTCATCAATGGCCCTTAAAACTGCAGTGGTCGGGCTAGGTGCCGCCATCCAATGCCGGTCGCTTTCAAGTGGCGGCTCGCCTTGGCCTGGCCCTGAACAGTCCCGGGGTTTTCCATCTCGTGGTGGTGCAAAGGTGAGCGCAACCTCATAGTAGGGGAGTTGCGGCCGAATCCAGTTTTCCATCTGTGTCGCCTTTCGTGTAGTTGGTACACAAGGTTAGACAACGCTTTTATCCCTGGGCCCGACCCGATCCGTGGAAATAAGGTCTGTCGACCTCATACCGGGGGCGGAAGGGGATTTCTAGGCAATGTGGCGCCTTTACAGATGTAGTTGGCCAGACAGACGGAGCTAGAGGCATAGGTGATCGCTAAGCACAGTCACAAGACCGTGACTGTCGTAACCGACGACCACTAACCGTGCCAAGTCGCGCCAGCCCCCTCGATAGAGGGGCCGGCGTGCATGGCGGAACCAGTGTGCGTTTCACTCGGTCGTGCGACTGACCGTTCCAAACTGGCATCCGACGATCATCTTGGAAAGATTGACCCACCGCAGTTGGCCCATAGCCGAGGCCGCCGCCCCTCCCATGGGTTTGCCCAACATGTTTGGCTGGAATGCTACAACTCGATGCAGATACTCTGAAGTTCGCGATGTCCGGGTACTCTGCGCGCGATGCGGACGCAGAATGATTTGGACCCGCGAATGTTGAGTACAAGTTCAGTGCACTTATGAAGTGTGACAACCGTCGTGCAAGGACGTGGCGTCCATTGCCGGAAGGGGAGAAATTGAAACCGTCCCGGATGAGCGCCTGGAGCGCGAAGAGTACGAGGCCCGCCTTTTCCCAACTTACTTCAGTCCCTTTCCAGTACTAATCTCCAGCCCTCCACGCTGTCCTGACGCCGTGCACGAACAACTGGATATGCTGCGTTCATTTCATCATGGGTGAGTACCCAGCGACTGCGAATCGAATACGAGTGGCCGCAGAATTCTTGTTAGATGCCCTTCGCGTACCAAAGACTGCAGAGGTCAAAAACAAGGGGGAGGCAGTAGACTATCCATGCACGAAAAGATCAACGCTCTTCCTACCCGGCACGCTCCAGTTAAGAACTCCATGCTTGCCATTAAATGGCTGGGAACCCTGTGGTTCGCGAAGCGGATAGGTCCCAACATGCGATCTATGAAGCGTTGGACATCTTTGAATCGGTTCTTGAAGAACTCTACTATGAGCATCCGCGCCGCATTAGGCAACTCGTACGAACTGTCAATCAAAGGCGAGGGCCAGTTCGCCCAACGCGGTGACGCCCCAGCATTGGTCCGGCACTGCTACGGCAAGCGCCGGAGAGCGGTTGGTTCGAAGATCAAAAGTCAGCTTTTGCGCCTTTGAATAGACAGCTCCTGGCCGAGCCCGGCACACCAGCTCCGGCATCAGCGGGATGAACTACAGCCCACGTGGACTTAAAGACCGACTAATCGTCCCTCGCAAGCTGCTGACACTCCCTAGTACCAGTGGTGCCGGCCTCGGTCGTCAGTCGGCAAGCCACCTCAGAGGGTCGCACCTGAAAAGGAGACCGAACAGGTGCTCTCGATACATCCACAAAGCGCTGAGGTGGAGCCTCATCGAGGCGTTGATCCAAGTGAGCCAAGATGCCGGCGCCCTTTGGCGCTCCTGGGTTTTCTAACAGCCACTTTCCCGATACCTTTTGGATCACTTGACTCAATTGGCTCGCCGGTTTGACCAGATGAGCCCCTCGGCCCAACCTCAGCCCCTAGGTAAAAAGACGGGGCGCTAGGCCCCGTCCCATGCATGGCCTGCGGCAGTTCAAGGCCTGGGCAGACGCCCCTTGGGAATCACCACATTCACCCTGCGAGGCTGAACGTCATCCACGCGAGGCCGCTCCTCCCTGAGGTCCTTGAAATGGTCCCTCAAGCGCTTCCAGAACTGAATCGAGCCCAGCGTCTGCAAGGCATTCTCCGAACACCACGCCCGGTAGTGGAGAAAGACTTCAGACTTCAAGGTCTTGCAGGGACCCCCTACATTGACATCGCACTCTTCAGCCCAAGCAAGCATGGAGTTGGTTTCCACTTTGGCGTCGAGCATGGCTCGCCGCATCACTGCCGGCACCAACGGGTCAAAACGCCCACGCGCCAGCAGCCTCTGCAGCCCATCCAGTGCCCAGTTCAGCACCCCTGCCAACTCATGGGCAATGATGCGCTTGCCCAGCTCGGGGTCTCGCTCACTCTCCGGCACCGTCGCACCGAAGGGGATGATGTCCCATCGGCGCCAGAAGCCGGTGGAGTGGTCCGTCACCGCCGGGAGGTGGTTACCGCACGCAATCCATTTGCCAGTGACCTCGACGCTGACCACAGCCTGGTACTTGCGGTTGATGGCGATAGGGTCGCCCGAAACCATCCTCTTGAGGGTTTGCTCATGAATCCTGCCGCGAGGGACTTCATCAGCGAAGATGAGGCTCGCGCCCAGTACGGCGCTGCGCTCGAAACCATCAAGCTCATCCAGTGCGACGCTTGCCCAGCGATGGTGCAGCGCACGCACGATGGAGGACAGCAGGCCTTTACCATTCGCCCCCTCGCCCAACCACAGCTGCGCTCGCTGAAAGCGCGCATCGGGCAAGAAGGTGTAGCCGACATACTCCTGCACACGGGCGCGAACATCGGGGTCCGGTAGCGCGCGCTCAACGAACTGAATGAACTCCACAGCCCTGGCGCTTGGGTCATACGTGCAGTTCAGAACATGGCGAACGCCCAGCGCCTGCTCGGCGGGCTTGAGCTGGACGCAGGCTCCCTCGACGTGTACGTAGCCGTTGCGAACCGGTATCACGGTGAGCTCAGTCAGCGCCGGCACTGATGGAAGGAACAGCGCCGCCGCCCTCACAGCCTGAGCCGCATTGGCATCACTGGCGTGCCCCGGCGCATTCTTAACAAGCCAACGATACGCACTGACGCGCGCGTCTCGGTCATCAAGTGCTTCCCAATGCGAGGTTCTCCATTCGTGCAACACGCCGGCCTCGCAGGCATAGGTACCGGCCTTGGCCAAGGCTGTGGCATAGGCATGGGGCTCAAAGGTTTTACTCATGGCCACCCCGCTGAGATTCACCTCGGTGCTCAGCATGAGACTTCAGCCAGGCCACGACATCTTCTTCACGCCATCGCAAGAGGCGCGTGCCAGGCAGGTGAATGCGAGGAGGAACCGCGTGGGGATTTCGACGCAGGTCCCGTTTAAGTGTTGCGGGACTACGCCCTAGCAGTCGAGCGACGTCGACAATGGTCAGTAGAGGTTGCAAAGTGCTCTCCAGCACGGCTGATTGACGCTGGAGATCTAACTTGAATGCTCCCTTGCGCCGCCAAGTGCCCCGTGCGGCGCCCTGACGGTACGTTTAGCCCCGCGTTTTATTCCTGACCACAACTCCTCAAGGAGACCGGCGCCTTGCGCTGGGTGCAGCCTTAGTCGCATTTGCAGAGGCGCACTGTGACGCCCTCCCAAAGGCGCATCTCAAATTCATGCTTCCGAGCAGGAAACCCTCCGCAAAACCATTCTCGCGAGACGACGTCAACCGCTGCGCGAGTCCGTGCCGAGGGTAGATCCGAAGACAGTCGCCAAGAAAAAAGGAGGCGCACCAATGGCACGCCTCCTTGAAATCAAACACTTAACCGACCAGCGCGAGCTCAGTGGGCCACATCGCGATGGCCTACCAATGTCTCGCACTCTGCCTCATCGTGAAGCGTCGCTGCGCGCTGGAGCCACCTGACCGTTTCGGGAATCTCGCGCAGGGCAAAGTAGTCTTGGCAGCTCAATTCGGAATACAGCATCACCAGTGCTCGCCGCGCCTCAAAGTTAAGCGTCTGCAGCCGCTCCGGGAGAGCAGCCATGACGACCGGGTCGTTGCAGAGCCGCTGAAATGCGCGCTCAACAAGTTCCGCTTCAGACACATCAGGCCACGCAAAATCCGACATGGCAATCTGCCCTGACACAAGCTTCACCACAACCGGCGGAACGAGCAGGTAAGCGGCGCAGGCTTTGGCAAACTCGTGGCTGATGTTGCACGGCAGGCGAAGACCGTTGCGCAGTTGGTGAAGGTAACCTACCGTCACGCCCAGTTGCCTCGCCAGCTCATGCTGCTGATGCCCTCGAACACGCGCCTCATCGAACAGCCAGCCCATTAACGCTCCGCCGGGCGCAGAGTAAAGGCGCCGTACACGTTCGTCCCGAGTCTCGCGTGCACTCAGCGCGCTGGCAGCGTCGCCATTGGTCAGGTTGGAGGGGTTGCTAGAGCACAAAGAATTTTCCTGGGTCATGGGAGTCTTTCCTAGATCGCACGCAATCCGTGCACTACGTATAGCAACCCCTGTTTCACCCGCTGCCGAAGGCCTCAGCGCTTTCGCCTGGTTGCGTAGCCGGCTTCCTGTAACGCGCGCAGCAGACTGCTCTCGGCGCCGTCAATGGCTGCCAGGATTGCGGTCCACTGCTTGAACACCCGTGTCTTTCGGAACCCAGTGTCAGGTGCGCGCCCGTAACGCCCCTGGCGAACCGCCTGACTCGCCGCAGCAATCGCATTGAGAGCCTCTCCCAACGGGTCAGAGGGGGCCTGCTCGGAAGGTGCTTCAGGAAGGTCGCCGACGGTATTGACTTTGTCAACGGCGGCCTTGAGTGCCTGCACTCGCGACACCATGACTCCATCCGCCTGACTTCGAAGAGCGGCTTCGCCGACTAACCGCAGCGCTTCATCCAGGCGCCAATTCGGGTCGACCTCCCGAGCTTGTGCGCGGCGCAGCTCTGCCGTCTTTGCCTCACGAGCTGGCCCCAAGACCTTTCGCTCCAGCGCCGCACATTCGTCAGGAGAGAGCTTGACAGCCAACTCGGATGGCAGGGCAGTCGCGTCGACGCAGATACTGCCAACATAGTATTGACATGTATGGCCGTGCGTCACACCAGGCCCTTTCGGGACCCAGATGCTGCGATAGAGAGAGATGCGGCTACCGCGCCGTTTGAAGTTCATGTGTGCTCCATAGAAAGGTTGTTGGACACACGTATAGGCACCCTGTCACCAGCGTGCATTTCCCACAGGGACGCCAACGCCCCGCCCAAGGGGACGCGCGACTTTCGCCCTGAGATGCCAGCACGCTTACCTGGAGGGAACCCAAATCGATGGCGCCCTCCCCCTCGAGCGCACAGTTTCCCCAACGCCTGGCCCGGAAGAAACCAGACGTCCATCCTGAATCTCACCAGCAGGAGGACGGGCTGGCGTCCAGCCAGCGCCCATGGTCTCGTGAGTTGCCGCGTATTTGAGGATCCACTCGGCACGTTGGTGCGTATTTGCGGACACAGTTGCTCGCGACGGGACCGGCGAGGCGGTGCGAACCGCCGCCGTCCCAGCGCATGCCAGCATCGGTCGGCGAAAGGCGCGCAGCGCCCTGCCTGCGGCCCGGGTCCCCAACCACGACCGACGAACACCTTCTATGTCGTGGCTGGGGCAAGCCGCGCGAGTACGGCGTGCAGGAGCCACAGTTGCGCAAGCCGTCCCAGCCAACACAGTGGCCTAGAAAAAGCGTTACGGGACGGCGGCGGTTCGCACCGGCGCAGCCGGGCAGTGAGTACAGCCGCCTTGAGGGACGTCGCGACGGAAACGCCGCTGACACCCGCCCCCGCGCGGGTGAGGTCTTCACAGGGGGAAGAAGAGTTGCCCCATGCCCTGTGGAGACCGTGCAGTGGGTCATCGAACACACCCAACAGTTGCCTGGTGCGCGAGGTGTGCTGGGTGTTGCCCTTGGGTAGTGCAGTCGCTTGGGATGTACCTACACGTGAGTAGTGCCGGCACAACCCAGTGGGTCACCAACGGTGGCCCAGGGTGCCGGACGGACCACCGAAGGGAGCCCCCACCATGACCAACACAATCGACGACAGACCCGGCGCACCCCAGGACCGCGCCCACATTAGCCCTGGGACAGAAACGCATTGCCCCTCGGACGCAGAGCCGCTTGCCCCTGGGATGGAACACGATTTGTCGGCAGGACAGACCTCGGGCTGTCCGGTGCCCCGAGGGCTCACGGCCCAGGTAGGCACTCTGGCCCTGCAGGACCGGATTTGGAACCGCTCGCTGCTGCTGGTGGACCGGTTTCGGGTCATCAGAACGATAGACATTGCGGTCCACTGCTTCGCCGAGCGGCCGTTCAAAGCCGCGCTCAGTGCAGCGCAAAGAGCGGTGCGGGGCATGGTGAAAGCCCATTTGCTCGCAAGGTACCGGACCGACCGGTTCATGACGGTCTACGGACTCACACAGCAAGGAGCGCAGTGGCTTGAAGACCGCGGGTTCGAGGCCGCCGCCTCCGTGCGCCGGGTGACCGACATGACGAACCCCGAGCACCGGCTTTGGTCGCAGTTCCTGACGTTGTGTGCCGAAGCTCGGGGGTTGCAGGCAATGACAGAGCAAGAACTGCTGCTGACCCTGAACCGGGACCTCAAGCACGACCAGCCCCCAATACAAGGCGTGCTACATGTCACCACGCGCTCGGCCGGCAAACGTCAGCACCTCACCTTGCGACCGGACGCCCTGGCCATGGAGCCCGATGGGGTCACCTGGTTCGAGGTGGACCGCAGCGCACGCGGCTCGGACCGTGCGGCTTCATTGAGGGCCTTGGTACTGTCGATGGGAGCCAAGACCACCCTTGGACAGCCGTTGCGACGGGTGGTGGTGTTCAGCCGCACCAGCCGCATCCACCAGCGGGTCATGGCCACGCTGGACGGCTTGGTCAAGGACAGCGCGGCGGTGGGACTGATGGAAGGCCGGCGTCAGCTCAAGCTGTTCGAGACCGGTTGCTACGAGGTGCATCAGAGCGTGGAGGTCAAGCTGCGCGATGGTCGCAGCCAGCTGCAGGACCGGCTCGCTGGCTACGTCATCGTGCAGGAGCTCCCCAATTGGCTACCCCGGGTCAGGCTCGACGGTCGTGGTGATTGGTCCATGCGCGGGTGGTTCGATGACAACTACCTGCCCTACCGCAGACCAGCAGCCATGGCGCCATGGCCGCGACCGCAGTCGCCTTTATTGCAGCCGCACCGCGGGCTCAACTGAAAAAACACACTGCCATGTGCGGCGCAGTCGCCCGGTGCCTATACGTCATGCGGAATCAACCGCATCAAGGACATTCATGCACACGATACACAGCAACATTCTGGACATCCAAAAAACCGGCCACCGCGCCCAATACACCGTGGGGCGGCTGATGTCGCCCAAAGAAGTTGAAGAGGCCACCGAAGACCATAACCACCAGACCCGCCAACGCGTCAGAGGTCACTGGCTTCTTTGCGGCGATTGCAGCCAAGAAATGTTTGACGGTATTGCACGGCAGGGTGAGGCAGCGCTTCGCTACTCGCTGGGGGTTTCCCAGCGCGGAGACGACATCAAGTTCCTGGTCATAACCCATCAGTTGGGGAACGCTCAGCACCGCTTCTTGGTGCCGACGTGGGACCCCAGGGTGCCCAAACTGCTGGAAGCCTTCAGCCAAGGACAGACTTCCATCTCATTGGCGTGCAAGGGCGACACGCAAGCCGTGGTCTTGTCTCTCACCGCGGATGCTCCGTACGCCCTGGAGCTGCGAAAGCACCTGGACATGTATATGCCCGACCCTCAGCGCTTGCAGGCGCTGTTGCGAGGGCTACCTCAGTGGATGGAGACAGCGGCCGAACCTGAGCAGTTTCCCAACCTGATGGAGGGGCTAGCCATCACAGACGTCAGTGTCTCCATCGTGTTCGACGCCATGCTGCCCAACCTCAGCCAATTGTTGGCAAAAAAACTTGGGGCCAATGGGGCCACCCTGCACTGAAAAACGCCAGCCAGTCGCTACACGTCTGTGAGATGCATCGAAATTGTTCGCTGCGCTCACAGAATAAGGACACAAGCTATGATGGTCTACGGTAATTTGGCTACTCAACCACTGAAAAAAATCTCAAAATCGACTAATAAGGCTTACTTCGAATTTCGCATTGCGGAATCGCAGCGCGGACAGGACTCCCAGCCCACCTGGTACACCTGCCGCGTGATGAAAGAGACCATGCCGGAGCTCACCAAAGGCGACTTTGTCAAAGTGACCGGCAAGCTGAAAGCAGATTTCTACCTGTCACGCGAGGGCAAACCCACGGGTACGCTGCTCATCATTGCTTTCGAGGCGGCCAAGATAGCAAAGCCGCAGGCTCTTTCTGTCGCCGAAGAAGGGTAACGGCGGTAACGGGGTAACAAAGGTGCTACGACCTCCCCCATGACGCAAGGCAACAACCAACAACGATGATTTCAGCCCCCACAGCCATGCTCAAGGCGTTGACTTAAAGTGCTGACGTCTGCCAACTCGGCACCTGATTCGCCCTCTGAGCCTTTCCGGTTCAGAGGGCTTTTTCCTACCGGAAATTTCTCCGATACCTGACAAGCTTGGCGGTTCGACGGCCTGTGCCCCGACCTCAGGCTTCCTGCGCGGACTCGGAGGCCGACACGGCACGAAACTCGTCGTCGTGCGACACGCGGACTACCCCGAGCTTGAGCCCCAGAACGCCGAAGACCCGGTTCATTGTCTGGACCGTTCCCTCGCTTTTCTCGCGCTCAATGTCTTGCAGCGTGCGAAACGATATTCCCGCCAACTTGGCCAGTTCTGCAGTAGTGAGATGCATCGTCTTCTTCAGATGGCGCACGGCCTGCGCCAGGCTCCATTGCGGATTCGCCAGCACGTCGTTGATGGCCTTCTTGCGCAATTCCAGCTGCTGAGGCAGGGGCAAGGTTGCGTATCGCTTGTCCATGTCGGCGTCCAGTTCAGTTCAGCGCGGTCAATCGCTGGGCTTGCGCCTCGATTCCGAGCTTGAGGTGAGCGTGCACCGCCGGTTCCAAGCCGAAGTCAGTACCGTGGGCTGCAATCTTTCTCAGAGGCTCAGCCATCGAGCGCAAGCCGTCAACCAAGGCCGGACGGCACACCTCGCGCAACGCTTTTTTCTGCGCAGAAGACATCCGCTTCTCATCTCTCAGGGTCTGCGCCATCTCACACACCGTGTCGATGACCCTGTTCCAGTCCGGAGCGCTGCTGTCGTTGCCCTCCCATCGGATGCGGCGGGCGATTCCGTCAGGGTGGAGGTACATCGGCGCAAAGTCGTAGAGGGGTGTCAGGCGGATACCGCCACTGAAGTCGCGCTGGACTGCGGTGTTTCGTGCGTGGTTGTCTTTATTCCCCAGAGCCAGGTTGGCCACATCCCGCTTGATGTACTCAAGCACTTCTGCAAGGGGGTGGGTGCATTGCCGCAGCAGCTGCCGGCACACTTCGTCGTGGCTGGGCACCGCATCGAAGCCAGGGTTGCCCGTCAACGTCGCAATGCTCTCTTGTCCCAGGCGAAGAACACCCCCGCCCGTCACTTGGCGGTCGAACCGGGGGATGAAAAGCGCTCGCTTGAGCAGTACGAGGTCTGCATGCACGCGAAGCCCCAGCATTCGTGCCAAAGCCATATAAGGAGCTTCATGCCGCAGGATGGACGCAAGAGCCTCGTTGCTGCCCCGCCCGAACTTGACGATGTAGTGCTCCCGCGCCCGCGCATCAGGAAGCGTGTGGTCCAGGTACAGCAGCCCATCCTCTGCTCTCGTGAGCAAAATCTTGGGCCACTCGCCCTGTACGCCAGAAGAGCCTGCCACGAACAGGCCGTGTGAGGCCAGGTACTCAGCGAAGTCGTCTCCCCGTTCGGCCACCTCATCGTCCGTGAAGCCCCGTAGCGGACCCGCATTCGCGGCTAGCCAGCTCGCGGCCTCCTTCACGCGCAGGTTTCCTACCGAGTTGCCCGCACCCGCGAGCAGCAGCCGCCAGTCCACGCTCTCCCCTGCCGTTACAGATAGCCCCAGTCTGCGCAGAAGCTCTTCTCGTCCAAAGCCCTGCGGCAACATATCGATAAGGAAAACGGGCCAGTGCGGATGCTCGAACGCTTGGAGCCCCACTGGGAAACGACAGGCAAAGGCATGAGCGTCTCGCGCTCCGCCGTGCTCGATGGCCCACTCCACCGAGTAGCCGGTATACGTCTTGCTTCGCCAGCCTTGTGCTTCAGGGCCCAGCAGGCTTACGCTGCCCACGTCGCACCAAGCGCCGTTGGCGAACAGTTGGAGGGTGCAGCTCGCATTCATTTACACAGAATTTTATCACTATTGAGGTCGAATGGCTTTGTATAAGTGATAGATAACTGTGCAAGTAATTCGGGGCCCTGCTGTGATTTACAGCCAACTCCATCAAGACTTTAGGTCAACGCATAGGCCTTCCGGGGAGGCCTTTTTTCTGTTGCAGTTGGATTTACCTCTGACATTCACTGGGCGCGGTAAACTACCCAAATCGACTTCCAGGTCATACGAGAAGTCATACGGCGACGAAGCTGCGCATCTTTGTAAGTCGTTGATTTTATTGAAAAATCTCTTCGGATTGGACGAATCCCGCCCTCTCCGCCAGTCGATAGAAGGGTTAGCAGGTACTCATCTGCTAACCCTGTTTTTTTGCGGCTCCTCTGAAAACGAGGCCCGCATCAGAGGTAGCGCCCCGGCAAACCGTGTAAGGTGGCTTCCGGTTTGAGTGGTGCATGCTAAGGGGATCAAGAAGTACCCATACACGCCACCTTGACGCAGGCAAATTGTCATTAATATTGAACTCCAATTGCACGTAATTCCCTAAATTTGGGATGACGTTGCAAACACAAAAAAATCTCTAAAGCAGCAAGCAAGCTTGAGCTTTAAAACTAACAACGCAAGAAGATTCGCAAGTGCCATTTCTAGATTGGGTGAACAAAAACCAAGCCAAGAGAGCCTTATTGGAGGTTCCCTACCACCTGTTGAAGCAGGAGGCTCCTTATGGGATGCCTACCGACAACCTGCTGATACAGGGCGACAACCTGCTGGCGTTAAAGGCACTGGTGCCGTTTTACGAGGGGCAGGTGAAGTGCATCTACGCAGACCCCCCATTCAACACTGAACAGGCCTTCCCCGACTATGACGACAAGTTGGAGCACTCTCAGTGGTTGTCCATGGTCTACCCGATATTGACATTGCAGCGAACCCTTCTGGCGTCAGACGGCACACTGTTCTTGCACATTGACGATAACGAACTGGGGTATCTGATCGCAGTTGCTGATGAGATCATGGGGCGGAAGAATCGCGTGGGAATCATCACCTTCAAGCAAGGTGCAGCAACGGGCCACAAGTCGATCAACCCCGGGATGGTCAGCACTACGAATTTCATCCTGGTTTATGCGAAGAACAAGGCCCGGTGGCGTCCTCGCAGACTGTTCACGGGGCGAGAGCGGGACAAGCGATATGGTCATTTCCTGGTCAACCCACAGGAGCATCACAAGAACTGGCGATTGACGACTCTGACTTCCGCGTTCTCGCAGCACACTGGAAAGAAAGCAAGCGAGGCCAAGAAGGAAATGGGCCCGAAGGCCTATGAAGATGCATTGAACGAGTTTGTTATCGCACACGCAGCTCAGGTCATCCAGCCTGTCCGCCCAGACTACGATGCTGTGAGTGAAGAAGCCCAAAGGATCATTGACAAGTCATTGGCGCAGCCGAGGGAGGTGTTCCACTTGGCTCGAACTGGCTACACCGACATGTACTTCCAAGGTGGGCAGCGGTGGATTTTCTATCGCGAGAAATTGAAGGAGATCGATGGACAACTCGTTGCTGGTGAGCCGCTAACGACGTTGTGGGATGACCTCTTATCGAACAACCTTCACACGGAAGGCGGGATCGAATTTCCAAAGAGCAAGAAGCCTGAGGCTCTTATCAAACGTGTCATAGAGCTGAGTGGATGCGAAAAGGGCGATTTGGTCCTGGACGCATTCTTGGGCTCTGGAACTACCGCTGCCGTCGCCCACAAGCTTGGTTTGAGATGGATTGGAGTTGAGCGGGGAGAGCATGCTGAGACAAAGTGTCTGCCTCGTCTCAAGGCCGTTATTGATGGCGACCAGACGGGCATAAGCAAGACCGTGGGTTGGGATGGTGGCGGTGGCTTCCGCTTCTGCTCCCTCGGCGAAGCGGCCTTCGACTCTGAAGGCCGAATCAACCCTTCTGTTCGCTTCGCCACGTTGGCAGCTTTCGCATGGCACTTCGAGACAGGCGAGCCAGGCAGTCAGGTGTTCGACAAGCCACTGCTGGGCATCCACAACGGCACGGCCTATTACCTGCTCTACAACGGCATCTTGGGCGACCGCAGGCCCGCAGGCGGCAATGTGCTGACCCATGCGGTGTTGCAGGCCATCACGGAAATCTTCCCGCATGACGGCCCGAAAGTGGTCTACGGAGAGACGTGCAGGCTGGGCAGTTCCAAGCTCGCAGCCGAGCAGATCACTTTCAAGCAAATCCCCTATGACGTGAAGATGCGTTGACCGCCATGCTCGAACTCAAAAACTACCAACAAGGGGTCCTGACGGCCCTGAACAATTTCCTGCTGGCGACCCGCACCAAGACCGTCCCCGAAGCGTTTGCGGCCACGATTGCAGGCCAGGGCCGCACCGATCCGTACCATGCCTTGTTTGGCGATGTGCCATCCGTCTGCCTGCGGGTGCCCACTGGGGGCGGCAAGACCCTGCTAGCAGCCCATAGCGTGGCTTTGGCAGGCAAGGCGGTGCTGGACTCCGACTCCCCAGTTGCCTTGTGGCTGACCCCTTCGGATGTGATCCGCACGCAGACCCTGGAAGCTCTGGCCAATGCACTCCATCCGTATCGCAAGGCTCTGACCCAGCATTTCGGTGATCGGGTGCGGGTCTGCGACCTCGATAGCTTGCAGACGATCAGCCCACACGACGTGGGCAAGAGCTGCATCGTCGTGGTGGCGACCATCCAGGCCTTCAACGTCTCAGACACGGCGAAGCGAAACGTCTACTCGTTTTTCGAGGAACTGGCACCGCATTTCGACGGACTGCCACCCAATGCCACTGAGGGCTTGGAGAAGGTCAAGCCCGAGGACTTGGCGAACCAGCCCTATCTGACGGCTGCCGACGTGGGCAGGGTCAAGTATTCACTCGCGAATTGGCTGCACCTTCGTGCCCCCGTGGTCATCGTGGACGAGGCCCACAACAACCGCACGCAGCGGTTCTTCGAGACGTTGGGCCGCTTCAACCCGAGCTGCATCATTGAGCTGACGGCCACTCCCGTGGCGGGCAACAACGTGCTGCACCATGTATCAGCTCAAGAGTTGAAATCCGAGGACATGATCAAGCTGCCCATCGTGCTGGCCGAGCACCCCGATGGCTGGCAGGCTTGCTTGCGTGATGCCATCCTGACCCGCAAGAACTTGTTCACCGAGGCCCAGAAGGAACAGGACTACATCCGCCCCATCGTGCTGATCCAGGCCATGCCCAAGGGTGGCGAGGCCACCGTCGATGTGGTCAAGCAGCACCTGATGGAGCAGGAGAACGTGCCCGAGGAAGAAATCAAGATCGCCACGGGCTCACAGAAGGAGCTGGACGGCATCGACCTGTTCGACCGAAGCTGCAAGGTGAACTACGTCATCACCGTGGAGGCCTTGAAGGAGGGCTGGGACTGTTCCTTTGCTTACGTACTGGCCTCGCTGCAGTCGGTCAACTCGGCCAAGGACGTAGAGCAGTTGCTGGGCCGTGTGCTGCGGATGCCTTATGCCAAGGCCCGCAAGCAGGAGGCTCTGAACAAGGCCTATACCCACATCGTGGCCGAGAACTTCGCCCAGGCTGCATCCACCTTGAAGGACAAGATGGTGCAGAACATGGGCTTCGAGAGGCTGGACACGGCCAGCCTCGTCGTGCCTCAGGTGCCGCTGAATCTTTTGGGTGGCAGCGGCACGGCCCCGAAGTCTGTGCCGATGCCAGATTGCGTGATCGAGCTGTCTCAGGTGCCAGATACGCAGAACTGGACTCCCGAGGTCAAGCAGGCTGTGCAGATCAAGGAGACCTCGCAGGGTGCCACCTTGGTTATCAAGGGCGATCTACCCGCCGAGGAACTGAGCCAGGTCGAGGCCTTCATCGCCAACACGGTGCCTGCCAAGGCCCGCGAGTCGGTCAAGCAGCAGTTTGACGCCCACAGGGCCGTTCGGCAGGCCATTCGAGCCCCTGCACAACTGGGCGTGAGCTTCGCGTCCATTCCGCAGCTTTGCCTGAATCTGGACGGCCACCTTGAAGTGGTGGAGCGTGAAACGCTGGCCGATCTTGGCGGGTGGAGCTTGCTGGACAAGCCGGTGCAGTTGCAGGGTTTCGCGATCCAAGAGACGGTGAACTCGTTCGAGATCGACGTGAACGGCGAGCGGGTGAAGTACCGCATGCTGGCCGCCGAGCAACTGGGTCTCAACGACGTTGGCAGTCAGACCACCGAGCAGGGCTTGGTCCGTTGGCTGGACATGGAGCTGCGACGGCCCTATCTCTCCCAGCTCGATTTGCAGGCCTATTTGGTCAAGATGGTTGCCCACCTGATACACGACCGAAGCATCAGCTTGACCGCTCTGGTGCGGGCCAAATACCAACTGACCCAGGCACTGGACAAGGAGATCGAACGTCTGCGGCAGCTTGCCATCGGTCAGGGCTTTCAGGCCCGCCTGTTCGAGATGACCGTGCCCACCGAGGCGGACCTGGACCACTACGGCTTTCGGTTCGAGCCAGGCCGCTACCCTGCACGCCAGTGCTATCAGGGTAGCTACGAGTTCGAGAAACACTTCTACCCTCAAATTCACGACCTGCGGGAGAAGACGCCTGTAGGCAAGACCACCGAGGAGTTCCGTTGTGCCCAGGTGCTGGATGCAAATCCGAAGGTCAAGCACTGGGTTCGCAACATCGAGCAGCAGCCCAAGTTCTCGTTCTGGTTGCCCACGGCCACGGATTACTTTTATCCTGACTTCGTGGCCGAGCTGACTGATGGCCGAGTGCTGGTCATTGAGTACAAGGGCGAGCCCTACAAGACCAACGACGATTCACGCGAGAAGCGGCAGGTGGGCGAGCAATGGGAGAAGGCCAGTGGTGGCCGCTGCCTGTTCTTGTTTGCCGTCGAAACAGACGACGTAGGCCGCAACGTGGCCCAGCAGATCTCACAGAAAATTTAATAATCCTCAAAGAAAAGAAGCGTCTTATAGGGCGCTTTTTTTATTTCGGATAAGCAACCTTTATTGCCAACTAAATGACTGCCTTGGGTCGATAGCGCCAGCTTCGAGCCTGCAAAAGCGATCCTTGATCATGCAGCGAGTGACGGGTTTGTGACGTAGAACGGCACTTCAGGCAAAGCACCTCGAAATGTCTGTTATCGATATAAACAGTCGTTGACCTGTCAGCCTTGGATGGCTGCAACCAGCCTAAGGACTAAACCGCTCGCGCGGTAGCCCGCCGCGAAGGCCCTGACACAGAGTAAACATCGCGCCCCTGTCTATGTTGGCGAGCGAGGCAATCGGCCTCGTTCTTCGACAGGAGCACGATCATGATCCCTTCCCCTTCGACCCCCTCCATCTCTCCACTGCGCCAACGCATGCTTGAGGACATGCGGATGCGCAAGCTGGAGCCTCGCACTCAAGAAGCCTACATCCGTGCCGTGCGCAAGCTGGCCGATTACCTCAAGCGCTCGCCCCAAGCGGCCACAGAGGAAGATCTGCGCAATTTCCAGCTCCATCTGGTGGACACGGGCTCGTCCCCCATGACGCTCAACGCCACGCTCACCGGACTGAAGTTCTTCTTCGACATCACGCTGGGACGCATCGAGCTGATGGCCAAGATGCAGCCCGTGAAGCTACCTCGCACCTTGCCTGTGGTCCTGAGCTGCGAAGAAGTCTCACGCCTTCTGGCTGCGGCCCACAACATCAAGCACCAAGTGGCTCTATCGGTTGCCTATGGC
>NZ_AGTS01000147.1 GCF_000238595.1 Acidovorax sp. NO-1
TGAAAATGGCCTCCAGCGCTTACCCATAAAGCGCTGATAGCTATTATTTTTGCAGCATCTGATTCACATGGCCTGCAGCGGGGCAGCTGCAGCAATTTTTCACACTTTCGCCCTGTGGGCCGGCGGCGCGCGGTGGCCCCTGGGCGGGGGTATCAGCTACGCTCACACCCCTTGCAGGCAAGAGCAACACACAATGAAAACGATATCTTGGAGGAACGCCCCGGCGCGCATGGCCACGCTGCTGTGGGGCGGATTGCTGCTGGCCACCCCGGCGCAGGCATTGCAGATCGTCAGCTTCAGCCCCCAGGGCGAAGTGGCACGGGTGCGGCAGGTGGTGGCCAAGTTCGATGCCGCAGCGGTCAACTTTGGTGACCCCAAGGCGCCCGCGCCCTTCACCCTGAGCTGCAGCGACGCCGAGGCCACCAAGGGCACAGCCCGGTGGACGGGCGAGCGCGAATGGGTGTTTGACTTCGAGCGTGACCTGCCGCCCGGCGTGCGCTGCACCGCCACGGCCAGGCCAGGGTTCAAATCGGCCTCTGGCGCCGATCTGACGGGCGCCAAGAGCTATCAGTTCAATAGCGGCGGCCCGTTTGTGCAACACATCCGCCCGGGCACCTACCAGGCCATCGACGAGGAGCAGTTCTTTGTGCTGCAGCTCAATGGCCCGGCCACGCTGGCCAGCGTGCAGGCCAACATGTGGTGCACGGCCGATGGCGTTGGCGAGCGCATCCCCGTGCGCCTGATCGACGGCACCGAGCGGACCGACGTGCTCAAGGCACTGGGCCTCGACAAGCGGGCGGCGCAAAGTCCCCTGCAGTACCTTACGGTGGCCTGCAACCGCAGGCTGACCTCGGGCTCGCGCATGCAGCTGGTGTATGGCAAGGGCGTCGCCACGCCCAGCGGCGTGCCCAACGCCATCGAAAAACGCTACGACTACCAGGTGCGCGAGCCGTTTGCCGCCGAGTTCAGCTGCGAGCGCGAGAACGCCCAGGCCGCGTGCTGGCCCATCCTGCCGATGACGCTGTCGTTCAACGCCCCGGTGCCGCGCACGCTGGCCGAGGGCATACGCCTGAAGTCCGCCAAGGAAACGCTGAAACCCCGCCTGGACGGCGACACCCCCGGCCGCAAGGTGGACCCGGATGCGCTGTTGAGCAGCGTGCAGTTCGGCCCCGGCCTGGCCGAGAACACGGCGTTCAGCATCGAGCTGCCCAAGGACTTCCAGGACGCCTCGGGCCGCAAGCTGCGCAACGCCGACAACTTCCCGCTGAAAGTGTCCACAGGCGGCACGCCGCCGCTGGCCAAGTTTGCCGCCGCGCCCTTCGGCATCGTCGAGCGGTTTGCCGAAGGCCCGGCCGCCGACAAGCCACCCGCGCTGCTGCCCGTCACGCTGCGCAATGTGGAAGCCGCGCTGCGCGTGCAGGGCCTGCAGCCGGGCGCTGCGCCCGCTGGCAAGGTCAGCACGCTCAAGCCCCGCACCGACGCCGACATCATTGCCTGGTTCAAGAAGGTGCAGCGCTATGACAACCACACCGTGAGCCGCAAGCAGGCGCGCCAGGACGTGACCGGCCCGCTGCCCCGCGTGATCGACGACGAGCGCGAGCATGTGCAGTCGCGCACCGTCTCGCTGCTGGCCGGTAAGAGCGGCGTGAAGACGCTGGATTTGCCCCAACCTGCCAGCAACGATGTGCGGCCCTTCGAGGTGGTGGGCATCCCGCTCACGCCGGGCTTTCATGTGGTGGAGATCGCATCGCAAAAGCTCGGCGCGTCGCTGCTGGACGAGCGCCTGGGCGACAGCCGCACGATGTATGTGCGCACCTCGGCCCTGGTCACCAACCTGGGCGTGCACTTCAAGCTGGGCCGCGAGAACGCCATGGCCTGGGTGACCACACTGGACAAGGGCCAGCCCGTGCAGGGCGCCACGGTGCGCGTGAGCGACTGCAAGGGCAACGAGCTGACCAACGCCACCACCGATGCCAACGGCGTGGCCCGCATCGAGGGGCTGTCGTCCGACCCCACCCGCTGCAGCGAAGAGGGCTACTACGGCGACGGTGGCAACGCCTACTTTGTGAGCGCGCGGCACAACGGCGCCGATGGCGTGGAGGACATGGCCTTCACCTGGAGCGACTGGCAGCGCGGTATCGAGCCCTGGCGCTTCAACGTACCCACCAGCAGCGACCCACGCCCCGACGAGCGTGCCCACACCATCTTTGACCGCACCCTGTTCCGCGCGGGTGAGACCGTGTCGATGAAGCACCTGGTGCGCGCACAGACCCGCCAGGGCTTTGCGTTGCCGCAGGCCGTGCCCGAAACCCTTGTCATCACCCACGTGGGCAGCGGCCAGCAGTTCACACAGCCGCTGGTCTGGCGTGGCACCGCCACCGGCGGCCAGAGCGCGCAGAGCACCTTCGCCATACCCCCCGCGGCCAAGCTGGGCGTGTACCAGGTGGAGCTGCGCAGCGACACCGAGCGCGGCCGCAGCTTCAGCTCGGGCGAATTCCGCGTGGAGGAGTTCCGCCTGCCCGTGCTGGAAGGGCGCATCACGCCGGTAGACAAGAAGGCGCTGGTGCGCGTGCGCTCGGTGCCCACCGATGTGCAGGTCAACTACGTGGCGGGCGGCGCCGCGGCCAACCTGCCGGTGCGCGTGTCGGCCCTGGTGCGCGGCAAGTACCTGCAGTACGACGACTACGACACCTTCAGCTTCAACCCGCCGCGCAAGCGCGAGCAGAGCAACGCCAGCAGCGACGATGAAGAAGCCACGGCCAGCCAGGACGCCCGCGTGATCGCCGACAAGCTGCCGCTGACGCTGGACCGCAATGGCGCGGGCAAGGTCACCATCGAGAACGTGCCCCAGATACGCCAGCCGCAGGAGCTGGTGCTGGAGGCCACCTACGCCGACCCCAATGGCGAGGTGCAGACGATCCGCAGCACGCAGAACCTGTGGCCCGCGGGCGTCGTGGCCGGCATCAAGACCGAAGGCTGGGTGTCGGCGCGCCAGAAGATCCGCTTCCAGGCCCTGGCGCTGCAGCACAGCGGCAAGCCGGCGGCCGACACCTCGCTGCAGGTGCAAGCGATGGCCCGCATCACCACCAGCACGCGCAAGCGCATGGTGGGCGGCTTCTACAGCTACGACAACCAGACCGAGACCAAAGACCTGGGCACGCTGTGCAGCGGCAAGAGCGACGCGCGCGGCCTGCTGCTGTGCGAATCCAAGCTCGACGAACCCGGCGAGGTGGAACTGGTGGTGACGGCCACCGACAAGGACGGCAATACCAGCGTGGCCGCGTCGTCGGTATGGGTCACGCGCCAGGGCGAGCTGTGGTTTGGTGGCGAAGACCACGACCGCATCGACCTGCTGGCCGAGAAGAAAAGCTACCAGCCCGGCGAAACCGCCAGGTTCCAGGTGCGCATGCCGTTCCGCTTTGCCACCGCGCTGGTGGCGGTGGAGCGCGAGGGCATCATCGACACCCAAGTGGTGCAGCTCAACGGGCAGGACCCCACGGTGAGCCTGAAAGTGCAGCCCGACTGGGGCCCCAACGTGTACGTGAGCGTGCTGGCCCTGCGCGGCCGCCTGCGCGAGGTGCCGTGGTACAGCTTCTTCACCTGGGGCTTCAAGGCACCGCGCGAGTGGTGGACGTCCTTCTGGTACGAGGGCAAGGAATACCAGGCGCCCACCGCGCTGGTGGATCTTTCCAAACCCGCATTCCGCCTCGGCGTGGCCGAGATCCGCGTGGGCACGCAGGCCCACCAGATCGACGTGAAGGTGCAGGCCGACAAGGAAAGCTACGCCGTGCGCGGCAAGGCCCAGGTCACCATCACCGCCACCCTGCCCGGCGGCAAACCCGCCGCCAACGCCGAGGTGGCCCTGGCCGCCGTGGACCAGGCCCTGCTGGAACTGATGCCCAACACCAGCTGGAACCTGCTCGAAGCCATGCTGCAGCGGCGCAGCTGGGGCGTGGAGACCGCCACCGCGCAGATGGAAATCATCGGCCGCCGCCACTATGGCAAGAAGGCGGTGCCCGCGGGCGGCGGCGGCGGCAAGGCGCAGACGCGCGAACTGCTCGACACCCTGCTGCTGTGGGAGCCCGCCATCAAGCTGGACGCCAACGGCCAGGCCAGGGTGACGGTGCCGCTCAACGATGCACTGACCACGTTCAAGATCGTGGCTGTGGCCGATGCCGCCACCGGCCTCTTCGGCACGGGCAGCACCAGCATCCGCGCCACGCAGGACCTGCAGATCATCAGCGGCCTGCCGCCGCTGGTGCGCGAGGACGACCAGTTCCGCGCGCAGATCACGCTGCGCAACACCACCAAGACGGCGATGAAGGTGGAGGTGGCACCGCGCGCCACGCTGCTTCAGCTTTCGCCGCAGACCATCGACATCCCGCCCGAGGAGGCTCGTGAGGTGGCCTGGACGGTGACCGCGCCAGCGCAGCTGGCGCAGACCCGCGCCCAGGCCATCCTGTGGGAGATCGAGGCCAAGGACACTGTGGGCGGCGCGCGCGATGCGCTCAAGGCCAGCCAGAAGCTGATCCCGGCCGTTCCGCTCACGGTGCAGCAGGCCACGCTGGTGCAGGTGGACGGCAGCTTCAACCTGGACGTGAACCCGCCGGCGGACGCCATCCCCGGCCGGGGCGGCCTCAAGATGTCGCTGCAGCCCAAGCTGGGAGGATCAGGTGATGGGGGCCTGCCCGGCGTGCGCGACTGGTGGGCGCGCTACCCGTTTGCCTGCCTGGAGCAAAAAATCAGCAAGGCCGTGGGCCTGCGCGATGGCGCGTTGTGGCAGACCGTGGTGGCGCAACTGCCCACGTACCTCGACAGCGACGGCCTGGCCAATTACTTTCCGCCGCGCGATGGCGATGCCAATCGGGGCAGCGACACGCTCACCGCCTACCTGCTGGCCGCCACGCACGAAGCCGCCAGCATCAACCCCGCGTTTGCCTTGCCCGACGCCGCCCGCGCGCCCATGGAGCGTGGCCTGATCGCGTTTGTGGAAGGCCGCATCCAGCGCAGCTTCTGGAGCCCCCGCAAGGACCTGGACATGCGCAAGGTGGCCGCGCTCGAAGCGCTGTCGCGCTATGGCAAGGCCCAGGGCCGCATGGTCAGCAGCATCACCATCGCGCCCAACCAGTGGCCCACCCACACAGTGATCGACTGGGTGAATGTGCTCAAACGCGTGGCCGATGTGCCGCAGCGCGACCAGCGCTTGGCCGAGGCCATGCAGATACTGCGTGCGCGCCTGTCGTTCCAGGGCACCAAACTCATTTTCAGCACCGAGCAGGACGACTACTGGTGGTGGCTGATGCAAAACGGCGACGTGAACACCGCGCGCCTGATGCTGGCGGTGATGGACGACCCGGCATGGAAGGACGACATGGGGCGCCTGGCCAACGGCTTCATCAGCCGCCAGCAGGCGGGCGCCTGGCACACCACCACGGCCAACCTGTGGGGCGCTCTGGCGCTGGAAAAATTCAGCGCCAGGTTCGAGGCCACGCCGGTTTCGGGCACCACCCGCGCTGCGATGGGCGGCAACACCGCCAGCGTGGACTGGAACAAGGTTGAACGCGTAAAGGCAAGCGACGCCACGGGCGCCGCGCACCAGACCACCTGGTTCGGCGCGCCCGCGTCGCCCGGCAACTTGCGCAACAACGACATGTTCCTGGCCTGGGGCAAGGCGAGCGGCAAGGAGAACCTGGCGGTCACGCACCAGGGCCCGGGCAAGCCGTGGCTCACGCTGCAGTCGGTGGCGGCCGTCCAGCTCAAGGCGCCGTTCTCGGCCGGGTACACCATCACCAAGACCGTGACGCCCGTGGAGCAGGCCAACAAGTCGCTGCCCGCCGGCCAGCACACGCGCGGCGACGTGCTGCGCGTGCAGCTCACGGTCAACGCCAGCGCCGACATGACCTGGGTGGCCATCACCGACCCGATCCCGGGCGGCGCCACCATCCTGGGCAGTGGGCTGGGCCGCGACTCGCAGATCGCCACGCAGGGCGAGCGGCGCAGCGGCGCGGGCTGGCCCGCGTTCGAAGAGCGCAGCTTCGAGTCCTTCCGCAGCTACTACGAGTACCTGCCCAAGGGCACGGTCACCATGGAATACACCGTGCGGCTGAACAACGTGGGCGACTTCGCTCTGCCCCCCAGCCGCGTGGAGGCGCTGTACGCGCCCGAGATGTTTGGCGAGGCGCCGAACGCGCGGGTGAAGGTAGAGCCGGTGAAGTGAGCAGGCACCGCTGCGCAGCCCAATCCCTCCGCCCTGCCTAAGCCGCGTTGCCGTGGCCTCAGGGCCTGGCGTGCAGGCGCACCAGGGTGAACAGGTGCCACTGCGCAGCCAGCAGCGCACCATAGGCCGCGCACTCCAGCCACTCCTCCAGCACCAGGGCCGCCGTCCCCAGGCCCGGGGCGGCGGCATCGCGGGGCAGCTGACCCTCGAAATACGAAGCCGCCATGGCCGCAACCGCTGCCAGCACGAGCTCTACCCAGACAAACGGGGTTGAGCGCGCCAGTCTGTACAACATGGAAAGTGCCTTGGAGCGCACCAGCGCCACCCCGGCCGCCACCAGCAAGGCCCCGATGGCGGGGTACACGAAGGGCTTGTACCAGAGCACGGAAGACGAATAGATTGGACCCGACCAGCCCATCCCCAGCGGCGCAGCCCACAGCGTGGCACCCCAGCTGAGCTCGCGGGCGGCCAGTACCAGCCACACCATGACCGCGGTGTAGCCCAGGGCCGCATGGCCGGTGCGCGCAAACCACCACGCCAGCCCGGCGCCGGCCAGCAGCTGCACCAGCTGCAGGTTCTCCAGCACCCCGTTTTCCCAGCCCATGGTCACGGGCAGCCACGGGGCCATGGGATAGCCCAGCAGGGCCCAGAGCACGCAGCCAGCCCACAGCAGGCGGCGCGTGCGGGCCACGCGGCAGGTGTCCGCAGCGGGAGGGACGGCAAAAATATCGGAAACAGGCATGAAGGGGAAAGGTGCTGGAACGGCGCCCTGGCAGGCGACGAAAAAAAGCCTCTATTGTCACCAAGGTTTCACAGTGCATCAGGCAGGGCGGCCGCGGGTAGTGCGGCAGCCGAGGGTGCCTGACTCCCGCCCCTCACCGTGGGCCGCCAGACACCGCCATCAGTTAACCTAGCGGCCCGCATTTCTTTCTGAAGGCACACCATGAACGCACCCGCCTCTCTCACCGATGAATTGCTGTCGCAGCTGCAGGGCGCGCCGCTGCAGCAGATAGCCAGCCAGTTGGGCACCAACCCCTCGCAGGCGCAGAGCGCGGTAGCGGCGGCGCTGCCCATGCTGCTGGGCGCCCTGGGGCGCAACGCAGCGCAGCCCCAGGGCGCGGCCGACCTGTTGGGCGCCCTGCAGCGCGACCACGTGGGCCGCGCCGCTGGCGGTGGCGGGCTCGGCGATCTGCTGGGCTCGGTGCTCGGCGGCATGGGAGGCGCCGGCGGTGCCGGGGGTGCCGCCGATGGCGCCAGCATACTGGGCCACATTTTTGGGGGCAACCAGCAGCGCGCCGAAGCGGGTCTGGGCCAGGCCACGGGCCTGGGGGCCAATGCGGGGCAGCTGCTGCAAATCCTTGCCCCCATCGTGATGGCGTTTCTGGCGCAGCGCACTCAGGCGGGCGGCATGGACGCCGGTGGCCTGGGCGCGGTGCTGGGCCGTGAGCACGCCCAGGTGCGCCAGCAGGGTGGCGTGGGCGGCGACCTGCTGGGCAGCCTGCTCGACCAGGACGGCGACGGCCAGGTCGGGCTGGGTGATCTGATCAAGATCGGTGGCGGCCTGCTGGGCGGGCGCCGCTGAGCCTCCCGGCACCCCGTGCAGGCCCTTGGCTTACGGCAGCGGCTGCGCGGGGCACTGCTACGCATTGCTTCATTTTTAATAGCTGCTTGCGCAGGCACAGCAAGCGCTCTGCCCACTTTTAATGAAGTTCGCGCAGATTTCCGCCCGTCGGACACCCTGATCCTCTCGCGCGAGGGCGAGGTGCTGCAGCGCCTGCGCACCGATGCCACCGTGCGGCGCGGCCAGTGGGTGCCGCTGGCCGACGTGTCGCCTGCGCTGCGCCAGGCACTGGTGCTCAGCGAGGACAAGCGCTTTTACGAACACAGCGGTGTGGACTGGCGCGCCGCGTCGGCGGCCGCCTGGGGCAACCTGTGGAACCAGCGCACGCGCGGCGCCAGCACCATCACCATGCAGCTGGCGGGCCTGCTGGACGGCGACTGGCGCCAGGGCCCTGGCGGGCGCACCGTGGTGCAAAAGCTCGGGCAGACGGTGGCCGCCCAGGTGCTCGACCGCCGCTGGCGCAAGGACCAGATCCTGGAGGCCTACCTCAACCTCGTGCCGTTTCGCAGCGAGCTGGTGGGCATCGACGCCTTGAGCCGCACGCTGTTTGGCAAGGCCGCCCACGGGCTGGACGACCGCGAGGCCGCGGTGGCCGCCGCCCTGGTGCGCGCACCCAACGCCCGGCCTGCGCTGGTGGCGCAGCGGGCCTGCGGCGTGCTGCGCGACATGCAGCAGCGCCCCCATGCACCCGCAGCGCGTGTGGACTGCGATGCGCTGGACCTCTTCACCACCGCCGCGCTGCAGCGCCGCGCCTTTGACACCAGCGAGGGCGTGGCCCCGCACTTTGCGCGCTACCTGCTGCGCCAGCAGTTCAAGGACGGTGCGGCCGTGCCCGAGCGCGTGCCCACCACCCTGCGCGCGCCACTGCAGCGTTTTGCCGCGCAGACCCTGCAGCAGCACCTGCGCGAGCTGCGCGGGCGCAATGTGGAAGACGGCGCCGTGCTGGTGCTGGACAACGCCACGGGCGCGGTGCTGGCGTGGGTGGGCTCGTCGGGCCAGCTCAGCCAGGCCAGCGAGGTGGATGCCGTGCTGGCGCTGCGCCAGCCGGGCTCCACGCTCAAGCCTTTTCTGTACGCGCATGCCATTGCCGAGCGGCGGCTCACGGCGGCGTCTCTGGTGGAGGACTCGCCCGCGCAGATCACCACGGCGGCGGGGCTCTACATCCCCCAGAACTACGACCGGCAGTTCAAGGGCTGGGTGTCGGTGCGCACGGCGCTGGCGGCCTCGCTCAACGTTCCGGCCGTGCGCACGCTGGTCATGGTCACGCCCGATGCGTTTCACCGCCAGCTCGTTGCAGCCGGTTTGCCGCTGCGCGAAAGCGGCGACTACTTTGGCTACAGCCTGGCGCTGGGCAGCCCCGAGGTGCCGCTGCTGCACCTGACCAATGCCTACCGCACGCTCGCCAACGGCGGGCGGCTGAGCCCCGTGGCGCTGCAGGAGGCCGCGAAGCAGCGTTTCACCCCGGCACTGGATGCGCGTGCCGCTTTCATCGTGGGCGACATCCTCTCGGACGGCAACGCCCGCGCCCGCACGTTTGGCACCGACAGCGTGCTCGCCACCCGCTTCTGGACCGCCGTGAAAACCGGCACCAGCAAGGACATGCGCGACAACTGGGCCGTGGGCTGGTCCGAGCGTTACACCGTGGGCGTGTGGGTGGGCAACGCCAGCGGCGCGGCCATGCACGATGTGAGCGGCACCAGCGGCGCGGCGCCCATCTGGTCGGCACTGATGGGCTTTTTGCACGCGCGCGCGCCCAGCCGTGCACCGAAGGCGCCTGCGGGGCTGGTGCAGGCCGCCGTGCGGTTTGGCGCCGTGGCTGCCGAGGGTGCACCCGCGCCCCAGCCACTGGAGGCCGCGCGGCAGGAGTGGTTTACCGCGGGTACCGAGCAAGCCGTTTTCGCTATTGATTCAGGAGCTGCCAGCGCTTATGGACAAAGCGCCAGAGGCCAAAATGACTCAAAATCATTCGCTGCCCGCATCACAAGCCCCGCGTCCGGCACGGTGATTGCGCTCGACCCGGACATCCCGCCCACGCGCCAGCGCCTGCAATTCACCGCCACAGGCGAGGGCCTTCGCTGGCGCATGGATGGCAAGCCCCTGGGCCAGGGCGCTCGCGTGGCCTGGCTGCCCTGGCCGGGGCGCCACGTGGTGCAGATCGTGAATGCGCGGGGGCAGGTACTGGACGAAGTTCGCATCGAGGTGCGGGGTGCTGGTGCCGTGACACCCCCACCGCCGCCGCGCAGAAACTGACGTGCGTCAATTTTCCGTGTGCGATGGGAAATACGAGTAGGCCCCAAGTCAGGCTGACTGTATAAACTGGTAACAAATTTTCTACCATGCCCCTGCTTCGTCAGTTTTTCTCCCACCGCCTGATCTGGCTGGCCTTGCTGGTCTCGCTGGGCATCGGGGTGCTGTTTGCCCGGTCGGTCTGGACCATTCGCAAGGACGAGTGGGACTACGCCACCCAGACCAACACCAACTTGGCCCAAACGCTGGAGCGCAGCCTGATCTGGGCGCTGGACTCCTACGACCGATCCCTGCAGGGTGTGGCCCGTGAGGCGGGCAACCCCGAAACATGGGCCATGCCCCCGGACCTGCGCGCGCGTGTGGTGTTTGACAACTCGCTGCGCATGGAAGGCGTCGGCAACGTCTTTGTGCTCGATACAAAGGGCGATTTGATACTGGACTCCGGCTCGCTGGAGCCGCGCAAGGCCAACTTTGCCGATCGCGATTACTTCCAGGCGTTCGAGTCCGGCACACACACAGGGCTCTTTGTGGGCAAGCCCGTGCCGTCGCGGATCAGAGGCATTTACATTCTGCCGCTGTCGCGGGCCTACCAGCACCCCGACGGCAGCTTTGCAGGCGTGGTGGTGGGTGCGCTGCGCCTGAGCTTTTTCAATGAAATGTTTCGCTCGCTCGACCTCGGGCCCAACAGCGGTGTGAACCTGTTTCGCAGTGACGGCGTCATCATTTCGCGCTTCCCGTATGGCGATGCGGATGTGGGCAAAACCATTGCCGGAACCCACAACTTCCTGCGGTTCCAGCGGGAGGGAAGCGGCTCGTTCGTCGGCCGTGCTGCGCTGGATAGCGTCGAACGCCTCTACACATATCGCAAGGTGGGCAACTACCCGCTGATCGTGAACGTGGCCCAGGCCACCCAAACCATTCTGGACAAGTGGTACCGCAGCGCGTGGATGCTGGGTGGCTTTGCGCTGCTGCTGATCGGGGGCTGCATGGCCCTGGGCCTGCTGTTTGTGCGCGAGCTGACGCTGCGCCAGTCCGTCAGCGGCCAGCTCAAGCAGGCCGAGCACGACCTGCGCACCATATTGAACAATCTGCCCTCCATGATCGGCTACTGGGACCGGCAGCTTCACAACCGCTTTGCCAACCATGCCTATGTCGAATGGTTTGGGCAGGCACCCGGCGAGATGCGGGGCAGGCACATCAGCCACCTGCTGGGGCCCGAGCTGTACGAAAAAAACCGCCCCTACCTGGAACAGGCGCTGCAGGGGCACGCACAGCTGTTCGAGCGCACCATCACGGACCCCAAGGGCGTCGCGCGGTTTGCGATCTTGTCGTACATCCCCGACTTCGACGGCGACGAAGTGCGCGGCATCTTCGTGCAGGCGACCGACATCACCGAGCGCAAGCGCATGGAAGACGCGCTGTTTGACGAGAAAGAGCGCATGCGCCTCACGTTGCGCGCCATCGGCGATGCGGTGGTCTGCACCGACGCGCAGGGCCAGGTCACCTATCTCAACCCCGTGGCGCAGCGCCTGACGGGCTGGCAGGCCTTTGACGCCGCGGGGCACAACGCCGATGAAGTGGTCAACCTGCGCAGCGCCGACAACGATGCGCTGCTGGACAGCCCCTTGCGCCAGGCCATCCAGCAGGCCTGTGCGGTGGATGCGGTGCGCGGCATTGTGGTGCACCGCAGCAGCGGCGCGCGTTTTCAGGTGGAAGGCAGCGCCAGCCCCATCACCGACCGCCATGGCGCCGTGACGGGCGCAGTGGCCGTGCTGCGCGACGTGACGGAAGCCGTGGCCATGGCCGAACGCATGGCGCACCTGGCGCAATACGACACGCTGACCGACCTGCCCAACCGCCTGCTGCTGCAAGACCGCGCGGAGGTGGCCATGGCCCAGGCGCGGCGCGAGGCGAACCTGCTGGCCGTGATGTTCCTGGACCTGGATGGTTTCAAGCAGGTCAATGACAACCTGGGCCACGCCGTGGGCGACCAGTTGCTGGTGCAGTTTGCCCGGCGCCTGCAGGCCGCCGTGCGTGCATCCGACACCGTGTGCCGCCAGGGTGGTGACGAGTTCGTGGTGCTGCTGCCGGGGCTCGATACCCCCGAAGCCGCCTGCGGCGTGGCGCGCAAGATTCTCGCTGCGTGCGACACGCCGTTCGAGCTGGCCGGGCGGCGTGTGCAGGTGGGGATCAGTGGCGGGATCGCACTGTTCCCGCAGCACGGCGACACCTTTGACGACCTCTCACGCCACGCCGACGACGCCATGTACGCCGCCAAACGGGGCGGGCGCATGCGCTTCATGCTCTACCGCGGCCCGGGCGCCGATCCAGAGCCCGTGCTGCCCGAGAGCGCCACGGCGTGAAGCGCTACTGTATTGATAGCTGATGGCGCTTGCTGCACAAGCGCTGCAGGCCAAAATGGCTTGAAATCTGGTTGCCACTGGCGTCCAGTGGTGCGTACGGCCATGGAAATTTGTTGCAGCGCGGCCCAAATAATTTTGATGGCCGGCCAGCGCGCAACTGCCTAACATTCGGCCCAGCCTCTCCATCCGCCAGCACCCTGGTGCAACCCCCTTCTGGAGCCTCCGCGTGCCCGATCTTTCCAAAATCACCTGCATCGAAGACCTGCGTGTCATTGCCGAGCGCCGCGTGCCGCGCATGTTTTATGACTACGCCGATTCGGGCTCGTACACCGAAGGCACCTACCGCGCCAACGAAAGCGACTTCCAGCACATCAAGCTGCGCCAGCGCGTGGCCGTGAACATGGAAGGCCGCAGCACCCGCACCACCATGGTGGGCCAGGACGTGGCCATGCCCGTGGCCATTGCGCCCACGGGCCTGACCGGCATGCAGCATGCCGACGGAGAAATCCTGGGCGCCAGGGCGGCCAAGGCGTTTGGCATTCCGTTCACGCTCTCGACCATGAGCATCTGCTCCATCGAAGACGTGGCCCAGCACACCGGCAACCACCCTTTCTGGTTCCAGGTGTACGTGATGCGCGACCGCGACTTCATCGAGCGCCTGATCGACCGCGCCCAGGCCGCCAACTGCTCGGCGCTGCAGCTCACGCTCGATCTGCAGATCCTGGGCCAGCGCCACAAGGACATCAAGAACGGCCTCTCGGCCCCGCCCAAGCCCACCATCGCCAACCTCATCAACCTGGCCACCAAGCCCCGCTGGTGCCTGGGCATGCTGGGCACCAAGCGCCGCAGCTTCGGCAACATCGTGGGCCATGCCAAGGGCGTGGGCGATCTGTCGTCGCTGTCGTCGTGGACGGCCGAGCAGTTTGACCCGCAGCTCAACTGGGGCGACGTGGAGTGGATCAAGAAGCGCTGGGGCGGCAAGCTGATCCTGAAGGGCATCATGGACGCCGAAGACGCGCGCCTGGCCGTGAACAGCGGCGCCGATGCGCTCATCGTCAGCAACCACGGCGGCCGCCAGCTCGATGGCGCCCCCTCGTCCATCGCTGCGCTGCCCGGCATTGCTGCTGCGGCGGGCAAAGATATCGAGGTGTGGATGGACGGCGGCATCCGCAGCGGGCAGGACGTGCTCAAGGCCCGCGCCCTGGGCGCACAAGGCACGCTGATCGGGCGCAGCTTTCTGTATGGCCTGGGCGCCTTTGGCGAGGCGGGCGTGACGCGCGCGCTGCAGATCATCCAGAAAGAGCTGGACATCACAATGGCGTTTTGCGGCCACACCAACATCAACACGGTGGACCGGTCCATCCTGCTGCCGGGCACGTACCCTACCTGAGTTGTGTAGACTCGCCCCCGGCAAAGGCCGCGCTGCGGCCTTTGCCGTTTCTGGCCCGGTGAATCCATCGCGCAGCAGAGCACAGTGCCGGCACCGCCGGCATTGGTGCGGCCACCTGCCACAGCGGTGCGTTGCAGGCCAGCACCCCTCTTGGCGCTTACCTGACAGCCGCCCATAGTTTCACCATGAACGGCAATGACAGAAAAAGTGCAGCGTCCGTCCCAGCTCACTCATGCCGCAGCGCATCGATCGGATCCATGCGCGCCGCGCGCCGCGCCGGGAAGTATCCAAACACCACACCAATCCCGGCCGAGAACACAAACGACAGCAGGTTCACGCCGGGGTTGAACAGATAGGGCACGCCCATCAGCCCCGACAGCGCGAGCGACGCGCCCGTGGCCAGCACGATGCCGATGAGCCCGCCCAAAGCGGCCAGCACCACGGCCTCGATCAGAAACTGCAGCAGCACCTCGCGCTCCAGCGCGCCAATCGCCAGACGCAGCCCGATCTCGCGCGTGCGCTCGGTCACGCTCACCAGCATGATGTTCATGATGCCGATGCCACCCACCAGCAGGCTCACGGCCGCCACGGCTCCCAGCAGCGTGGTCAACACCTTGGTGGTGCCCGAGAGCGTGTCGGCCAGCTGCTTGGTGTCGAGCACATTGAAGTTGTCTTCGTCCGAGTCCGACAGCTTGCGCAGCTCGCGCAGCAGTTGGGTGAGGCTGGCCTTCACCCGCTCGGGGTCGCTGCCGTCCTTCATGGACACCAGCAGCGTGTTCACCCGTGTGTTGCCCGTCACGCGGCGCTGCAGCGTGCGCAGCGGCACCAGCACGGTGTCGTCCTGGTCGTTGCCAAACGCACCCTGCCCTTTGGACGCCAGCACGCCCACCACCTCGCACGAAAACGCCTTCACGCGCAGCTGGCCGCCCACGGCATCGGCGGTGCCAAACAGCTCGCGCCGCACGGTTTCACCGATCAGGCAGACGGCGGCACCCGCACGCAGTTCAGCGTCGGTAAAGACGCGGCCGCTGCGCAGCGTCCAGTTGCCAGTTTCCAACCAGGCGTTGGTGCTGCCGATCACGCTGGTGGTCCAGTTGCGGCCACCCACCACTGCCGTTGCGGCCGCGCGCGCCTCGGGCGCCACGGCCAGGATGCCGCCGATCTGCTGGGCGATCATGTCGGCATCGGTGTCCTTGAAGGCCGGGGCACCCGAGCCGCCGCCGGGCCCCATGCGCTGGCCGGGGCGCACCTGCAGCAGGTTGGTGCCCAGGCCCGATATCTGGTTCTGAATGGCCAGCGTGGCGCCGTTGCCCAGCGTGACCATGGTGATCACCGCGCTCACGCCAATCACGATGCCCAGGATGGTGAGGAACGAGCGCATCAGGTTGCGCCGGATGGAACGCAGCGCCAGCAGCAGGGTGTTGAGCAGCATCAGTGGCCCCCTGAATCCGAGGAGACCACGGCCGGTGCGGTAGATACCGCAGCAGTGTCCAGGCCCTTGGGGTGCGGATTCGGCGCGTCGCTGTCCACCACCCCGTCCACGAACCGCACGATGCGCCGCGCGTACTGGGCCATGTCGGGCTCGTGCGTGACCATCAGCACGGTGATGCCGTGGTCCACATTCAGGCGCCACAGCAGCTCCATGATCTCGAAGCTGCGCTGGGTATCGAGGTTGCCGGTGGGCTCGTCGGCCAGCAGCACATCAGGCTCGGTGACGATGGCGCGTGCAATGGCCACGCGCTGCTGCTGCCCGCCCGACAACTCTGCGGGGGTATGGTGCTCCCAGCCCGTGAGGCCCACGGCCGCCAGCGCGCGCGCCGCCGCTGCGTGGCGCGCGGTGGACGACTCGCCCCGGTACAGCAGGGGCAGCTCCACGTTCTCTTGCGCCGAGGTGCGCGCCAGCAGGTTGAAGCCCTGGAACACAAAGCCAAAGTAGCGCCGCCGCAGCCGTGCCCGCTCGTCGCGCGAGAGCGACTCCACATGCACGCCCTTGAACAGGTATTCGCCCGTGGTGGGCCGGTCCAGGCAGCCCAGTGTGTTCATGGCGGTGGACTTGCCCGAGCCGCTGGGGCCCATGATGGCCACAAAGTCGCCCTGGGCAATGTCCAGGTCTACGCCCTTCAGGGCCTGGAAGGCCAGCGCACCTTCGCCATAGAACTTGGTCACACCGCGCAGGCGGATGATGGGGATGTCGCCCGCCACGCTCATGGCTTGGCCCCTGCCGCGCGCTGGTCGGTGATCACGGCCATGCCGGGCGTGAGGCCTTCGCCCGTCACCTCGGTATGGCGGCCATCGCTGATGCCCACCTGAACGTCGATGGGTTTGGCCGCACCGTCCTGCAGCACCCACACCTGCCGCGTCTTGCCCGCGCCATCGCCCGCCTCAGCACCAGCACCTGGTTTGCGTGGGCCGGAGCCAGACCGTGGCATGCGTGGCATCAGCTGCGACATGATGCCGCCGCTGCTGCTACCCGATGCGGCAGGCTTGGCGCCACCCGCGCCGGGCTTGGCCTCTGCACCCGCAGCCTGCGCGGGCGTGAAGCGCAGCGCCGTGTTGGGCACCAGCAGCACATCCTTGCGCTCGGTGGAGGTGATGGTGGCCGCCGCCGTCATGCCGGGGCGCAGGCTCATGTCGCTGTTGTTCACTTCCAGCCAGGTGATGTAGGTGACCACGTTGTCCGTCTTGGTGGAGCCAAACGACACCCGCGTGACCTGGGCCGGGTAGCGGCGCGAGGGATAGGCGCTGACCGTGAAGCTCGCGTCTTGACCCACCTTGACCGAACCCACATCGGCTTCGTCCACACTCACATCCAGCCGCAGCCGCGTGAGGTCTTCGGCCACGGTGAACAGCGTGACGGCCTGCAGCGATGCAGCCACCGCGTTGCCAGGCTCCACCGTGCGGGTCAGCACCACGCCGTCGATGGGCGAGCGGATGGAGGCCTTGGACAGGTTGGTTTCGTCGGTGGACAGCGCTGCGCGTGCGTCCTCTACCGTGGCGCGGGCGCTGGTTTCGTCGGCGCGGGCACGGTCGAGCGTGGCGCGGCCTGCGTCCAGCTCGGCGGCCGATGGCACCTTGCCGCCCGACAGCCGAGCCACTTCTTCGAGCCGGCCAAAGTTGGCAATGGCCTCCTTGGTGGTGGCCACGGCCTGGGCCAGGCGGGCCTGCGCCGACGCCAGCGAGGCGCGCGAGCGCAGCACCTGCGATTCAAGCTTGGCGGTGTCCAGCTCTACCAGCAGCTGCCCTTTCTTGACCTTGTCGTTCACATCCACCAACACGTTGCGCACGGTGCCTGACAACTCGCTGCCAATGGTGACCGAGCGCGTGGGCTGCAGCGTTCCGTTGGCCGACACGGTGAGCGTGAGGTTGCCCCGGCGCAGCTCTTCGGTGACATAGGTGGGTGCAGCGCTGGCGCTCTGGCGCGATTGCCAGGCATACAAGCCACCGCCCACCACCACGAGCGCGGCCACCCCCAGCCACACGGTAGTGCGCTGCCACCAGCGGCGCGGACGGTCGGCACCCAGGAGTGCTTCGAGGCTGGACGGGGGAGAGGAAGGTTTATCAGTCATAAGATCAAATCAGTTACTCATAGCGCATGAAACTGGCGCGGCCAAAGTGCAGGCAGCCGAGCAAGGGCCGCCCCGCAGTGAGGGCTGCGTCCCCCAGCCCGCATTGCGCAGCAATGCGAGAGCGGGGGGAAGGCGCGCAGCGACTCAGGGGGGCTTCATGTCTTCCAGCCGCCGCCCAGCGCCTTATAGAGGCGCACATGGTCTGCCGCGACGGCAGCGGTGGTGATGGCCACGCTCTCCTGCGTGGACAGCAGCGTGCGTTGCGTCTCCAGCACCGCCTGAAAGTCAATCAATCCGCTGCTATAGCGCTGCTGCGCCAGCAGCGCGGCGTTGCGGGCGGCGTCTGCGGCGGCCGTCAGTCGCTCCAGCTTTTCCCTATCGCCACGCAAGGACACCAGCGCGTTCTCCACATCCTGCAGGGCCGTGAGCACGGTGGCTTCGTAGGCCACGCGGGCCTGCTCCAGCGCCGCGGACTGCACACGCACCTGGGCGCGGGCGGCGCCCCCATCCAGCAGCGGGATGGACACGCTGCCCAGCAAGGCGCTGGTTACCGCACTGCCCCCCGACAACGCGCCCAGCGTGAGGGCACGCAGGCCCAGCGAGCCGCCGAGGGAGAAGCTGGGGTAGCGCGCCGCATCGGCCTGCGACACGCGCGCCAGGGCGGCTGCAATGCGTTGCTCGGCCGCACGCACATCGGGCCGCTGGCGCAAGGTCTCGGCAGGGATCGCCAAGGCGAGCTCTGCGGTCGGCTGAGGCACGGGGGCACTGGCGGCCAGGGTAGCGTCGAGCGCGCCGGGCACCTGGCCTGTCAGCACTGCCAGGCTGTAGCGCGACTGCGCCAGGCTGGCTTCCAGGCTGGGAATCTGCGCTGCGGTTTGCTCGGCCGCTGCACGGGCCTGCTCGGTGACTAGCGAGGTGGTGAGCCCTGCCTGCAGGCGCCACTGGGTGATCTGCAAGGTCTCTTG
The DNA here is from genome assembly GCF_000238595.1 of Acidovorax sp. NO-1. Lineage (GTDB taxonomy): Bacteria > Pseudomonadota > Gammaproteobacteria > Burkholderiales > Burkholderiaceae_C > Acidovorax. Next base: position 18,370 of record NZ_AGTS01000147.1, read on the forward strand.
CTGGCTGGCCAGGTTGCTGCGCGCAATGGCCAGGCGCTGCTGCAGCCCGCGTAGCTCGATGTAGTTGACGGCCACTTCGGCCGCCAGCGACACCTGCACATCGGCCAGGCTGGCCTCTGCCGCACGCGCATCGGCCTCGCTGGCGCTCACGCCGCTGCGCACGCGGCCAAACACATCGGGCTCCCAGCTCGCATCAAAACCGGCCTGGAAGGTGTTGCCAGTGTTGTTGTTCGCCCGGCTGCGCTGTGCCGATGCCGATGCACCCACGCTGGGCAGCAAACCGGCGGACTGCACATCCACCTGGGCACGCGCTTGCTGCAAGGCGGCCTGGGCGGTGCGCACACTGGTGTTGGCACGCAAGGCTTGCTCGACCAGCGTGGTGAGCACAGCATCGTCCAACCGCTGCCACCACTGGGCCAACGATGTGGCCGCAGCCCCTTGCGCGGTGGCGTTGCTCCCCGCTGACCAAACCGCGGGAACGGCCACCTTCGGCCAGGCGTCGTCGGTGGGTGCCAAGCTGGCACAACCAGCGGTGACCAGCACGCACAAAGTCAAGGCCGTTTGCCGCCACGGCGCAGCTCGCAACGATCGCGCTGCGCGGGCGGTGAGAGCGCGTGGAGAGGCAGGTGGGAGAAAACGCATGAGCAATGGCAACGCAAGGGAAAGCCCCATTGTGAGCAGCGATTGCGCACACCGGGCAGAGACTGGGTCAAGCCCACGTAAAGAATTGATGCAAGTCAACGATCGCTGGGCGACCGTGCCGAGGCACCGTGTACTTAAAACCATGAGCCTGCGGCCCCGCACAACCGGCCCAGCACGCCTGTTGGCCAGGGTGCCGCTTGCTGCAGTTGAGCGCCGGGGTCATGCGGTCGATGGTGAATTCGGGATCGCCAAGGCGCCTGTCGATGTACTGGCTGATGTGGTCGCGCAAGGCTTCGCGCTGCGACAGCAGCCTCTGCTGGCCGTTGCGCTCCAGCAGCGACAGCTGCACCAAGGGTGTGATCATCGGCCACGCCATCGGTATGCCGCGCTGCGGCCTTTGCCGTTTCTGGCCTGGTGAATCCATCGCCCCGTATTGCGCGTACTTACCTGCAGCAATTCCCTGCAACCCCGTGAGAACCAGCCAATCCCAGAGAATGGGCGCATGAGCACCCTCCAACCAGACCGTGAACTGATGGACCTCCTTGACCGCATCGCCGCGCAGGACGCCTGTGCGCTCAAAAAGCTGTACGAGCGCACCTCGTCACCGCTTTTTGGCCTGGCCTTGCGCATTGTTCGCAACCGCGATGTGGCCGAGGACGTGCTGCAGGAGGCGTTTTTGAGCATCTGGCGCGGAGCGGGCAACTACCGCGCATCGCTGAGCCCGCCCATGGCGTGGATGGGGCTCATCGTGCGCAGCCGGGCGCTGGATGCGCTGCGCAAGCGCAGCAGCGACCGGGCCGACCTGATGAACGAGCTGGACGACGAGCTGGCCCAGACGCTGGAAGGCGATTCGCCCAACCCCATGGACACGGCCGATGCCAGCGAGCAGTCGTTTGCGCTGCATCACTGCCTGGGCAAGCTCGACCACAAGCAGCGCGAGGTGGTGAGCCTGGCCTATCTGCGCGACCAGAGCCATGGGGAGCTGGCCGAGCAGCTCAAGCTGCCGCTGGGCACCGTCAAGACCTGGATTCGCCGGGGGCTGGAGCAGTTGCGCACCTGCATGGCGCGTTTTGCGTGAGGCGGCCATGAACATCATTCAACACCCCGAACTCATCGACCGCCTGGCCGCCAGCTACGCCCTGGGCACGCTGCGCGGCGGCGCCCGCCGCCGTTTTGAAACCCTGGCGCGCGAGCACGCCACCGTGCGCGCCGCCGCCCTGGTGTGGCAGACCCGCTGGTCGGGCCTGACCGAGCTGCAGCCCGCCATCGACCCCGGCCCCGCCGTGTGGACCCGCATCGACAACCTCGTTCAGGCCGACAAGGCTGCGGCGGCCCTGCAGGCTGCGCGTGTGCCCCAGGTTGTTGCGGCCCCGGGTGGCTGGTGGCGCAACCTGCTGGTGTGGCGCGGTGCCGCCGCTGCGGGTGCCATCGCCACGTTGGCAGCCGTGGTGGTGGGTGTGCAGGTCAATGGTGGCCTGCGGGCCACCACCGGCGCGCAGATTGCCGCGTTGCAGCAGCAGCTGCAGGCCACCCCGCAGATCCAGTACGTGGCCGTGCTGGCCGATGACAAGGCGGCCGCCTCGATGCTGGTCACGTTCGACCCCCGGAACAACCAGCTGGTGCTGCAGCGCGTGGGCGACTTTCAGGAGGGTTCAGACAAATCGCTGCAGCTGTGGGCGCTGCCGCCCGCCGGTGGCCCGCGTTCGCTGGGCGTGCTGGGGCAGGACAAGCTGCTCACGCTGGCAGCCGGCGAAGCCGATGTGCGCCAGGTGCCCACGCTGGCCATCAGCCTGGAGCCCAAGGGCGGCGTGCCGAGCGAGACCGGGCCCACCGGGCCAGTGCTATTCAAGGGCGCGCTGATCCAGCGCCAGTTGTAAACGGCTGAGGGGCTGGGGAGCTGAGGGGCTGGGACGGGGCCCGTCGGCCGTTTCGGCAGAAATTTTCGGAATCCGTGAATCTGGTGGGGATCCGTGGTCGTATGTAGGACGTGGCAACAACTTCTTACACCCCAGCTTCTTCCTTCCGGAGACCACGATGACACACAGACCCCCCTTTACCCGGCTGGCATGCGCCGCCGCGCTGGCCCTTGCCGCCACCAGCCTCGCCCACGCCGACACCGGCAAGCTGCTGCTGACCGGTGGGGTCAGCACCATCGCGGGATCGGCGGGTGGCGGGCTGACCCCGTGGGCGGTGATCGGCAGCAACGCCACCGAGGGCGAGGTGGGCTTTACAGGCTACGCCACCCGCGCAGCCACGCAGGACTACGGCCTCACCGGCTACGGCGTGGCCGTGGGTTGGAACGACAGGGTGGAGCTGTCGCTGGCGCGCCAGGACTTTGATGCCTCGCCCGCCGTCGCCCTCAATGGCATCGCGCCGTTTGGTGTCACGCCGGGCCAGCACATCAAGATGGACGTGCTGGGCGTCAAGCTCAAAGTGGCGGGCGACGCCGTACTCGACAGCGACCGCTGGATGCCGCAGATTGCGGTGGGCCTGGAGCACAAGCGTGTGCGCCCCGGCTCCCTCGGATCGGTGCTGGACTTTCTGGGCGCCCGAACCAGCGGCACCGATGTGTACGTGAGCGCCACCAAGCTGCTGCTGGCGCAAAGCCTGCTGGTCAACGGCACGCTGCGCTACACCAACGCCAACCAGAACGGCCTGCTGGGCTTCGGCTCTGCCTCACCCGGCAAAAACAGCCGCAGCCTGAGGCCCGAGTTCTCGGTGGCGTACCTCATCAACAAAAACCTGGCGGTGGGCGCCGAAGTCCGCTTCAAGCCCAACAACCTGCAGACGCTGGGCGCAGCGGCCGGCCTTGGCACCGCGCTGCGCGAGGACGACTGGAAAGACATCTTCATCGCCTGGGCGCCCAGCAAGAACGTGTCGCTCACGCTGGCCTACGTGGACCTGGGCCGCATCGTGCCCGGCATCACCAATAACCGCCGCCAGACCGGCTACTACCTGTCCGCACAGGTCGCTTTTTGAGGAAATTGTCATGACGCACCCCAAAACCCTCATCACCCTGGCCATCGCACTGGGCAGCCTGCTGGTTGCCCCCGCCTATGCGCAGACCGCTGCAGCGCCATCGGCAAACCCTGCCGCCGCCCCGGCAGGCCTGTACCAGGCGCTGGGGGAAAAGCCCGGTATCACCCGGCTGATGGACGACTTTGTGAACCGTCTGGCTCAGGACCCGCGCATCGGCGGCCATTTCAAGGAGGTAAAGCCCTCCGCCCTCAAGGAAAGCCTGACCGACCAGATCTGCCAGCTCAGCGGCGGCCCTTGCCAATACGAAGGCGCTGACATGAAATCGGCCCATGCCGACATGGACATCAACAAGGGCCATTTCAACGCCCTTGTGGAGGTGCTGCAAACCGCCATGGATGCCCAGGGCATACCATTCGCCCAGCAAAACCGCCTGCTCGCCCTGCTGGCGCCCATGCACCGGGACGTGATCACCGTCCGCTAAGGCCATCCAGATGAAAAACACTATTATTTTTGTAGCTGCCTGCGCTTTATGGACGGGCGCTAGCGCCGGAAACGTTCAGATCCAGGTGCTGGACCGCGACGGCAAGCCCGTGCCCGAGGCCGTGGTGGTTTTGTACCCGGCCGCCACAGGCAGCGCAGCGCCCAGCCTGCTGCAGGCCACCCCCACCATAGAGCAGGAACGCATGCGCTTTGTGCCGGCGGTCACCGTGGTCGAGCCCGGCGCCACCGTGCGGTTTACCAACCAGGACCGCTGGGACCACCACGTGCGCGGCGCTCCGGCGGGCCTGTCGGCAGCAGCAGCGCCCGCCGCTGCGGGTTTTGAACTGCGCCTGGCGGGCAAGGCCGACGACAAACCTGCCAGCTCGACCGAGGTCCGGCTCGACACACCGGGCGTGGTGCTGCTGTCGTGCCACCTGCACGGCTCCATGCGCGGCCATGTGTTTGTGACCGATTCGGGCTGGACACTGAAAACCGATGCCGACGGGATTGCACGCTTCCCGGGGGTGCCAGACGGCGCCACGCAGGTACGGGTGTGGCACGCCGAGCAGCTGGTGGATGTGCCCCGCAAGGCGCTCAACGTGGTGCCGGGGCCGGTGCTGGAGACTGTGCAGCTGAGCGTGGTGCCCCGGGTGCGCAGGGCACCACGGGTTGCCTCCTAACCTGCAAGCCCGATCGCATCCAGCGGCCAGCGCGGCTTCACGTCAAACGCGTAGTCGGTGTTGGCCTGCTGCTGCCCGGCCTGCAGCCGCATGGCAGCTGCCATGGCAATCATGGCGCCGTTGTCGGTGCACAGGTGCAGTTCGGGGTAATGCACGCGCACCTTGGCAGCGGCGCAGGCGGCATTGAGCTGGGCCCGCAGATGGCGGTTGGCCCCCACGCCACCCGCCACGACCACCCGTTTCATCCCGGTCTGCTTGAGCGCCGCCAGTGTCTTTTTCACCAGCACTTCGACGATGGCGGCCTCGGTGCTTGCGGCCAGGTCGGCCTTGCGCGCTTGCAGCCCGTCGCCCAGCTTTTTGGCCTGCGTCAGCACCGCCGTCTTGAGCCCCGCAAAAGAGAAGTCGAGATTGCCGCTGTGCAACAGCGGGCGCGGCAGCTTGAAGGCCGCAGGGTCGCCCTGCTCTGCCAGGCGCGACAGCGCGGGCCCGCCGGGGTAACCCAGGCCCATGAGTTTGGCGGATTTGTCGAATGCCTCGCCCGCCGCGTCGTCAATGGTTTCGCCCAGGATCTCGTAGCGGCCCACGCCGTCCACCCGCATCAGCTGGGTGTGGCCGCCCGATACCAGCAGCGCCACAAAGGGGAATTCGGGCGGATCGGCGCTGAGGAAGGGCGACAGCAGGTGCCCCTCAAGGTGGTGCACACCCAGCACCGGCTTGTTGAGGGCCGCCCCCAGGGCGCAGGCCACGCCAGCGCCCACCAGCAGCGCACCGGCCAGACCCGGCCCGCGGGTGTAGGCCACCACGTCCACGTCCGCCAGCGTCTGGCCGGACTCGGCCAGCACCTCTTTGGCCAGCGGCAGCACACGGCGGATGTGGTCGCGGCTGGCCAGTTCGGGCACCACGCCACCGTAGGCCTGGTGCATGTCGATCTGGCTGTGCAGTGCGTGCGAGAGCAACGTGGGCACGGCATTGCCCGTGGAACGGACCAGTGCCACGCCTGTTTCGTCGCACGAAGATTCAATACCCAGGATCAGCAAGCTCATGCCCCGAGTGTAAGAGCCAGCTCACGGTCTCCCCGGCGGCTGGCCCCCTGGCTACGCTGCTTACCAGCGGTCCGAGCGCATGCGCAGTTCCCAGTTGCCGGCACGCAGTTCATACACGCCCACGGCGCCGTAGCGCTGCTCGCCCTTGTCGTCCCAGGTCATGGTGCCAATCACCGGCGCATAGCCATTGATGCTGTGCAGGGCCTTGGTGATGTCCTTGGGGTCCGCCGACTTGGCTTTCTGGATGGCGGCCGAAAGCACGTAGGTGCTGTCGTAGCTGTAGTGGCCGCCATAAGCGGGCGGCTTCTTGAAGGCATCCATGTACTTTTCAAGGAACGGCTTGCCCGCGGTGAATTCCTTGGCCTCGAGCACCGGCGAGGTGGCGTAGATGCCTTCCACCATGCCCATGGCCTTGGTCATGTCGGTGGTCTTGATCGTGTCGCCCCCCAGCAGGCTGACCTTGGTGTGGTCCACCTTGCGCAGGGCTTCGAGCAGCGCCAGCGCCTGGAAGTCGTTGAGGGTGGACACGATGACATCGACGTTGGCTGCCTTGAGCTCGCCAGCCAGCTCGTCAAAAGCCGTGGTCTTGTCGTCAAACGACTTGCGCACCACGACCTCTTTCTTCTCGGCCTTGAGCTGCTCGGCAGCACCATCGGCCAGGCCCTTGCCGTAGGGTGTGCCATCGTCGAGCGCAGCGTAGCGGGCAGCGCCCAGCTGCGTGGCGGCAAACGAGCCAATGGCACGCGCCTGCAGGGTGTCGTTGGCCACCATGCGGAAGGTGGTGGAAAAGCCCAGTTGCGTGAACCGGGGGTTGGTGGAAATGGCGATCTGCGCGATGTCCTTGGCGGCATAGATGGGCGCGGTCTCAATGCTCACGCCCGAGTTGAGGTGGCCAACCACGGCGACCACCCCGGCATCCACCAGCTGCTGCGCCACGGTCTTGCCGGTGGCGGCATCGGCCTTGTCGTCCACCGAGACGATTTCCAGCGTCACGCGCTTGCCGTCCACGGTGTAGCCGCCCTTGTTGAGCTCGTCCACCGCCAGCTGCACGCCGTTGAGCAGATCCTGCCCCAGGGCACCCAGCGGCCCGCTCAGCGGCTGGGCCACACCGATCTTGATGGTGTCTGGCACCTTGCTGCAGCCCGAGAGCACCAGCAGCGCCGAAGCGGCCACCGTGGTCAACGCCATACCGGCAGCAAAGCGCCGCCGATCCATGTGCTTGTTCATGCAAATCCTCTTTGTATAGATCAATGTGACCAGATGTATATGCGACATGATGGCAAAGACGCTATCGGGTATGCCCTGCCCATCAGCAAACTATTAGCAAGTTTCAGGCCCTGCAAGCAAGCGCCGTTGAGGCGGGTCACATCTCTGTGCTGCACCGGTTTGATGCACCAACTTGTGGCGTAAAAATTGCTTGCCTCATGCCCATGAAAGAGACTCTGCGCATCGTGGTGGTAGCCCCGGACCTGGCCGTGACCGAAGCCGGCGACGAGCACGCCGTGTTGCAGGCGGAGCGCTCCCGGGCATTGCGCATCGGGCTGCTGGAGAACAACTTCAACCTGGTGGCCACGCTGCCTGCCGACGTGTTTCTGAGCGAGCGCATCGCGCAGCTGCAGCCCGACCTGATCATTGTGGACGCCGAGAGCGAAGCCCGCGACGCGCTGGAGCATGTGGTGATGGCCACGCGCGACGCGCGCCGTCCCATCGTGATGTTCACCAACGACGATGACACCTCGCATGTAAAGGACGCGGTGGCGGCCGGAGTGTCTGCTTACATCGTGGCGGGGCTGGCACCCCAGCGCATCCGCCCCATTCTGGACGTGGCCATGGCCCGCTTCCAGCACGAACAGGCCCTGCGGGCCGAGCTGGCCGACGCCAGGACCGAGCTCAAAGACCGCAAGACCATCGACCGCGCCAAGGGCCTACTCATGCAGCGCCAGGGCCTGACCGAACAGGCCGCCTACGAAAAGCTGCGCAAGACGGCCATGGACAAGGGCCTGAAGCTGGGCGATGTGGCGCAGCGCATGCTGGATGTGATGGAGCTGCTGGGCTGAGACAGACCGCGGCCCGTTCCGGCGGCCCATCCCAAATGGTGCACCGCACAAAGGCAGTGCGACCACTTGCATCACAACAAGAACATTCCTGCTGCAAGTCCTGCAGGCTTCCAGCGCTTTCTGATCAAGCGCAGACAGCTATTCATTCCATAGCACCCAACGTTCCAACATGGCCCAGTGCGGGCTGGCACGCGCTTTGCATCACACAGCACAAGACCAATGCAGGTCTGACCACTGACAGCACTGACCCAACGGCGGGCCGGTGCTGGCAAGGAGCCCCGGACCCGTTCCAGGCTCCACCCAGGACAAAGGCGTCCCCACCCGCACCCGGCGTTGCTTTGATGCAGCCCGCCAGGCGCGGTGTGAGGACGCCTTTTTTGTTTTTTCACGCCACCAGGGATGCACCATGACCGATCTGCTCAAAACCAGCCTCAACCGCCGCACCGTGCTGCAGGCCGCCACCGTGGGCGCTGTGGGTGTGAGCCCCGCGCTGCGCGCACTCGTCCACGCAGCGGGCTCCGACGCCCCCGAGAAGAAGGAAGTCAAGATCGGCTTCATCCCGCTGACCGACTGCGCCAGCGTGGTCATGGCCTCGGTGCTGGGTTTTGACAAGAAATACGGCGTGACCATCATCCCCAACAAGGAAGCCAGTTGGGCCGGTGTGCGCGACAAGCTGGTGAACGGCGAACTCGACTTTGCCCATGTGCTGTATGGCCTGATCTATGGCGTGCACCTGGGCACTGCCGGCCCCAAGAAGGACATGGCCGTGCTGATGAGCCTGAACCACAACGGCCAGGCGATCACGCTGTCGAAAGCACTGGCAGACAAGGGCGCGGTGGACGGCCCCAGCCTCGCGGCGCTGATGGCGAAGGAAAAGCGCGAGTACACCTTCGCGGGCACCTTCCCCACGGGCACGCACGCGATGTGGATGCACTACTGGCTGGCAGCGGCGGGCATCAACCCGCTGTCGGGCGCCAAGCTCATCACCGTGCCGCCGCCTCAGATGGTGGCCAACATGCGCGTGGGCAACATGGACGGTTTTTGCGTGGGCGAGCCCTGGAACCACCGCGCCATCATGGATGGCATCGGCATCACGGCCAACACCACGCAGGACCTCTGGAAGGACCACCCCGAAAAGGTGCTGGGCACCACAGCCGAGTTCGTCAAAAAGTACCCCAACACCACGCGCGCCGTGATGATGGCCGTGCTGGAGGCCAGCCAGTGGATTGACGCCAGCCTGTCCAACAAGATGAAGATGGCCGAGACGGTGGCCGGCAAGGCCTACGTCAACACCAGCGTGGATGCCATCAACCAGCGCATCCTGGGCCGCTACCAGAACGGCATGGGCAAGACCTGGGACGACCCCAACCACATGAAGTTTTTCAACGACGGTGCGGTGAACTTCCCCTACCTGTCCGACGGCATGTGGTTCCTCACGCAGCACAAGCGCTGGGGCCTGCTCAAGAGCCACCCCGACTACCTGGCCGTGGCCAAGGAGGTCAACCAGGTGGAGCTGTACAAGTCGGTGGCCAGCGCCATGAAGATCAATGTGCCCAAGGACGTGATGCGCACCAGCAAGCTCATTGACGGCGTGGTGTGGGACGGCAAGGAACCCGCCAGGTACGCCGACGGTTTCAAGATCAAGGCCTGATCCTTCGGCCCCGCCGCACCCCGCACCCGCCCCGCACACCCGGCCCCTCACAGGAGAACACCATGGTCAGTGCCGTTTTTCACACCCCATTGGATGCTGCCCCCGTGGCGTCACAGAATGCTATGAATAATGTAGCTATTGGCGCAATACCCACAAGCGCCAGAGGCCAAAAACACTCAAAATCTGCATCCGCAGGCACCGTCGCCACCGCCCCGGCAGCCCCCGTCCGCGACTGGGCCGCGTGGTCGCGCAGCTTCTGGATGGCAGTGCTGCCGCCGCTGTGCGGCCTGGGTCTGCTCATCGGCCTGTGGGCGGTGGTCTCCACCACCACGGGTGGCAGCATTCCCAGCCCCAAGGACACCTGGCTGCAGGCGCTGGAAGTGTTCAGCAACCCGTTCTACAGCAACGGCCCCAACGACCAGGGCGTGGGCTGGAACGTGCTGATGAGCCTGCAGCGCGTGGCCATCGGCTTTGGCATGGCGGCGCTGGTTGGCATTCCGGCGGGCTTCGTCATCGGGCGCTTCGCGTTTCTCTCGCGCATGTTCAACCCGCTCATCAGCCTGCTGCGGCCGGTGTCGCCGCTGGCCTGGCTGCCGATTGGCCTGCTGGTGTTCAAGGGTGCCAACCCGGCCGCCATCTGGACGATCTTCATCTGCTCCATCTGGCCCATGATCATCAACACGGCCGTGGGCGTGCAGCGCGTGCCGCAGGACTACATGAACGTGGCCCGCGTGCTGAACCTGTCGGAATGGAAGATCGCCACCAAGATTCTCTTCCCTGCCGTGCTGCCCTACATGCTGACCGGTGTGCGCCTGGCCGTGGGCACCGCGTGGCTGGTGATCGTGGCCGCCGAGATGCTGACGGGCGGCGTGGGCATCGGCTTTTGGGTGTGGGACGAGTGGAACAACCTGAACGTCAAGAACATCATCATCGCGATCTTCGTGATCGGCATCGTGGGGCTGGTGCTGGAGTTTGCGCTCATCAAACTCGCTACCGCATTTACGTTTGAAGAGGTGAAAGCATGAACACGAATACGAACCCCTCGACACATCCCTCGCTGTCCACCAAGTTCATCGAGGTGCATGGCGTCGAGCAGACCTTCAAGACGGCCAAGGGCCTGTTCCCGGCACTGCGGGACATCAACCTGACCATCGCCAAAGGCGAGTTCGTGGCGCTGATCGGCCACTCAGGATGCGGCAAGTCCACGCTCCTGAACCTGATCGCGGGCCTGACCACGCCCACCAACGGCGCACTGCTCTGCGCCAACAAGGAAATCAAGGGCCCCGGCCCCGAGCGCGCCGTCGTCTTCCAGAACCACTCGCTGCTGCCCTGGCTCACCTGCTTTGACAACATCTACCTCGCGGTGGAGCGGGTGTTTGGGGCCAAGGAAAGCAAGGCGCAACTGCGCGCACGCACCGACGCCGCGCTGGCACTGGTGGGCCTCACGCCTGCTGGGCAAAAAAGACCCGGCGAAATATCTGGCGGCATGAAGCAGCGCGTGGGCATTGCCCGGGCCCTGAGCATGGAGCCCCAGGTGCTGCTGATGGACGAGCCCTTCGGCGCGCTCGACGCCCTCACGCGCGCCAAGCTGCAGGACGAACTGCTGGAGATCGTGGCACGCACGCACAGCACCGTCGTGATGGTGACCCACGACGTGGACGAGGCCGTGTTGCTGTCCGACAAGATCGTGATGATGACCAACGGCCCTGCTGCCACGATTGGCGAGGTGCTCTCCGTTGACCTCCCCCGCCCCCGCAAACGCGTGGAGCTGGCCGAAGACCCGCAGTACGTTCACTACCGCAAGGCGGTGATCGACTTCCTGTACACCCGCCAGGGGCACGTCGAAAAGGCCGCGTGAGCGCCCGGGTCGGCCGCGACCCGGACCCCCATGACAAAAGGGCCCCGACCAGATCGGTCAGAGCCCTTTTCGTTGTGTTCCATGGCGGGGCCGCCGCACGCGCGCAGCTCCAGACCAGTGCACCCGCGCAAGGGCCGCCCGCCGCGCCGGGTGTGTCCCCCTTCCCGAATGGCGCAGCCATTCGAGAGAAGGGGGAAGGCGCGAAGCGCCACAGGGGGTTGCCCCTTAATGCGTTCCGGTGATGTAGTTCTCAAGCTGCTCGATGATGAATTTCTGCTCGGAGATGATGTCCTTGACCAGGTCGCCGATGGAAATCATGCCCACGAGCTTGCCGTTGCTCAGCACCGGCAGGTGGCGCAGGCGGTTGTTGCTCATGATCTGCATGCATTGCTCGCTGGTTTGGTCGGGCCGCACAAACATCACGGCCGAGGTCATCACATCCTTCACCTGTGTCACCGCAGAAGTGCGCCCCATCAGCGCGATCTTGCGGGCGTAGTCGCGCTCGGTAAAGATGCCGACGATGGCCTCGCCCTCGGTGACGATGAGCGCGCCAATGCTCTTGTCGGCCATGAGCCGCAGGGCATCCAGCACCGAGGCTGCGGGGGTGATGGTGTGGACGGAGGCGTCGGGTTTGGACTGCAGGATCTTGGCGACGATGGTCATGGAACTCTCCCTCTTGAAGCCTGGAACAGGTACAGGGAGATTTCAGCCCATCCGCCCGCGCAGCGCAAGCCGCACAAGCACCAATCGCCGCAATTCGCAGCTCGCGGCACCCAAATTCTGGGCAGGCATCCTGACTGGAGCGGCATTACAGGCCGACACGAAACAATGCGTAACGCGCCTGCGGGCCACCGCCCCGGCCGTTATTTGGCCGCGCGTGCCTGGGCCACAGCGGCCTGCACTTCCTTCCACAGGCCCTCACCCACGTTGGCCGCAATGCTGGCGTTTACCGCGCCCAGCTTTTCGCGCATGCGGTTGGCTTCGGCGGGCGAAAGTTCGTTGATCTGCATGCCCTTGGCCTTCAGGTCCGCCAGCGCCTTGTCGGCCTCGTCGCGCGTGTCCTTGCGTTCGAAGTCACGGCTCTTCCGGGCGGCGTCCAGCAGCACTTTCTGCTCGGCTTTCGACAAACCATCCCAGTACTTCTTGCTCACCAGCACGATCCAGGGGCTGTAGACGTGGTTCGTTACCGTGAGGTACTTCTGCACCTCGTAGAACTTGCTCGACAGGATGGTGTTGTAGGGGTTCTCCTGGCCGTCCACCGTCTTGGTTTCCAGCGCGGTGAAGAGCTCGGAGAACGGCAGCGGCACGGCATTGGCGCCCAGGGTCTTGAAGCTGTCCAGGAACACGTTGTTCTGCATCACGCGCAGCTTGATGCCTTCCATGTCTTCCAGCTTGGTCACCGCACGCTTGTTGTTGGTGAGGTTGCGAAACCCGTTCTCCCAGTACACCAGGCCCACCAGGCCTTTTTCCTGCAGCTTGTCCATCACCTTCTGGCCCACCGGGCCGTCCAGAACTGCATCAGCTTCCTGGGCGTTGTTGAAGAGGAACGGCGTGTCCCAGATGGCCATCTCCTTGGTGATACCCACCAGGGTGGCCGTGGAGCCGACCATCATCTCCTGTGCGCCGCCGATCAATGCCTGCTGCATCTGCACGTCAGAGCCCAGCGCGGCGGCGCCAATGGCGCGGATCTTCATCTTGCCGCCCGAGGCTTTTTCCACCTCTTCAGCAAACACCTTGGCGGCGCGGCCCTGGTTGGACACTTCATTGAGGCCATAGCCAAAGCGGATGAGGCGCGGCTTGAAGTCTTGGGCAGCCACCTGGAACGAGCAGGTGACGGCGGCCACCGACAGGGCAGCCAGCAGGGTACGGCGGAAAGTTTTCATGGGTTGTCTCCTTGGTGAAAAAGGCTGGGTGAAAGAAAGAGAAAGGTCGGCGAAAAGGTGCTGTGAGAAGCGCGTCAGAACATCAGCTTGAGCGGCCACAGCACGATGGCGGGGAACAGGATGAGCAGCGCCAGCATGGTGATGTAGATGAGCAGGAACGGCATGACCCCGCGGATGACGGGCTCCATGCGCAGCCGCCCGATGCCGGCCACCACGTTCAGCACCGTGCCCACCGGCGGCGTCAGCAGGCCCAGGCAGCCCACAAAGATGAACACGAAGCCGAAGTACACCGGGTCGATGCCCGCCTTGGCCGCCAGGGGCGCCAGCACCGGCGCCAGGATGAGGATGGTGGGCGTGAGGTCCATCACCATGCCCACGGCCAGCAAGAAGGTGCAGACCACCGCCATGAACAGTACCGGGCTTTGCAGCAGCGGGCCCATGCTTTGCGCCAGTTGGCTGGGCAGGTCGGCCAGCGTCACCATGTACGAGGCCGCCGTGGCCGCGCCGCACAGGAACATCACCACACCGGTGGTCTTGGCTGCCGCCACAAACACCTTGTAGATGCCTGCCAGATTGAGCTCTCGGTAGATCAGCGTGGCCACCAGCAGCGCATACACCGCAGCCACGACGGCCGCCTCGGTGGGCGTGAACACGCCCATGCGCAGGCCGCCGATGATGATGACCGGCATCATCATCGCCCACACGCTGCTGGCCAGCGCACGGCGCCGCTCTGGCCAGGTGGTCTTGGTGGCCACCGACAGGTTCTTGTCCTTGGCCACCCAGCGCCACACCAGCACCAGCGCTACGGCCATCATGATGCCGGGCACGATGCCCGCCAGAAACAGCTTGCTGATGGAGGTGTTGGTCGTCACGCCATAGATCACCATGGGCATGGACGGCGGCACGATGGGCGCGATGATGCCGCCCGCCGCAATGAGGCCGGCGCTGGAGCCGTCGGGGTAGTTCTGGCGCCGCATCATGGGCAGCAGCAAGGTGGCCAGCGCGGCAGTGTCGGCAATGGCCGAGCCGCTCATGGACGCGAGCATCAGCGATGCAGCAATCGCCACGTAGCCCAGGCCGCCGGGAATGTGGCCGACAAAGGTGCGGGCCAGGTCGATGATGCGGCGGCTCAGGCCCCCGGCGTTCATCAGTTCGCCGGCCAGGATGAAGAACGGTACCGCCAGCAGCGGAAAGCTGTCAAACCCGGCCTGCATGTTCTGCGCCAGCAGCTGCGCGTCAAAAAAGTCGAGGTGCACCATCAGCGCCAGCGCGGTGAGCATCAGCGCAAACGCAATGGGCACGCCCAGCGTCATGGTGGCAAACAGCACGAAGAGAAACAATGCAATCGTCATGGCGGCCTCAGACTTCGGTGGCGTGGTGTGAGGCAGCGGGTGGCGTGGTGCCGCGCAGGTCGTGCCAGGCCTGCAGCAGCAAGATGGCCGCCATGCACACGCCCATCAGCAGGATGCCGCCCGCACCCAGGGCCAGCGGGTAGTTCATGACGGGGCTGCGGCTGTCCATGCCCACCACCACCTGCTGCCATGCGCCAACAATCAGGTGATACAGCGCCAGCGCCATCAAGCCACGCGACAGCCAGCGGAACACCACCGCGGGTGCGCCGCGCAGCCGCGCCGTGACCAGGTCAAACCCCAGGTGCTGGCCCTCGCCAAACGCCAGGGTGGCCGCCAGGCAGACCAGCCATACAAACAGCAGGCGCGACAGCTCTTCAGACACCACCCAGCCGGTGCCCCACAGGTAGCGCTGCACCACGTTGCCAAACACGGCAATCACCATGCCCAGCAGGCTCAGCGCCATCAGCGCTTCGACCAGGTGCTTCAGGATTTTGCGGATCGCCATGGTTCAGACCTCCAGGCTGGGGTGGGATACAGACGCGGCCATCGGAGCCGCACCAGGCGGAACCTCAAGCCACTGCTGCACCTGCGCGCCCAGCTCGGCCAGGGGGCGGGTGGCGTCCACGCGCAGCACGCCGGGTTCATGGCTGGGGTCTTCCAGCGTTTCAAACTGGCTGGCGACCAGGCTGACCGGGAACAGATGGCCAGGGCGCGCTGCCACACGCTCGCGCGCCTCGTCCTGTGTGAGGCTCAGAAACACGAACCGCAAACCCGGCACGGCAGCCCGCAAGCGGTCACGGTAGCGCTGTCTCAGGGCCGAGCAGGTGAGAACTACGCCCGCCGGGTGGGCCTGAAGCTGGGCGGCCAGCGTGTCGAGCCAGGTCTGCCGGTCGTCGTCGCTCAAGGGCACTCCGCTGCGCATCTTGTTGACATTGTTGGCGGAATGGAAGTCATCGCCTTCCAGCAGCGGCAACCGCAGGTGCGCCGCGCACACCTGGCCGAGGCTGGACTTGCCGCAGCCCGCCACGCCCATGACCACCAAAAACACCTTTGAAGGCACAAAATTCATATTGGTAGCGCTATCCAATGGAATCCAAAAAAACATCCCGCTGGATGCCTGAGAAAAATCGTTGGTATCTTATCCAACCCTGGATCCGCGCATTTCGGTGCGGCTTGCCGGGCAGCTAGGACAGCGCTATCCTAGCCAACTCAGCGCATCCTTTACCGAGGGAAAACCCTTGCCCACCTCTTCCCACCCTGGCAAATCCGAATCCCGGCGCCGCTCCAGCGGCCGCACCACCCTGAGCGATGTGGCCAAGGCCGCGGGCGTGAGCCCCATCACCGCGTCACGCGCACTGCGGGGCGAGCGGGGCGTGGCGCAAGAACTGGTGCAGCGCGTGAAAGATGCCGCCCGGCAACTGGGCTACGTGCCCGACCCAGCAGCCCGCGCGCTGGCATCACAGCGCAGCGTACAGGTGCCCGTGCTGGTGCCGCTGCTGTCCAACGCGCTGTTTGTGGACGTGCTCGAATCCGTTCACCGCACCCTCTTCCCCCACGGCTATCAGGCGCTGATCGGCGTGACGCACTACAACCCGGAGGAAGAAGAGCAACTGCTGCGAACCTACCTGGCGCACCGCCCCGCAGGCCTGCTGGTGACGGGCTTTGACCGCACCGAGGCTTCGCGCCAGATGATTGCCGCCAGCGGCGTGCCCTGCGTGCACCTGATGGAGATGACCCCTGCGCCCGGCGTGTTCTGCGTGGGCTTTTCGCAGCACGACGCGGGCCACCGCATGACGGCCCACCTGCTGGAGCGCGGCTACCGGCACATCGCCTTTGTGGCTGCCCAGCTCGACCCGCGCACCATGCAGCGCGCCGAAGGCTACCGCCGCTGCCTGGGGGAGGCCGGGGTGTACGACCCGCGGCTGGAGTTGCTCAGCCCCCAGCCCTCCTCCATCCGCCTGGGGGCCGAACTGCTGGAAGAAGTGCTGCGCACCCGCCCCGGCGTGGATGCCGTGTTCTTCTGCAACGACGACCTGGCCCAGGGCGGCTTGCTGGCCGCCCAGCGCCTGGGCCTGGCCGTACCGGGCCGCGTGGCCATTGCCGGGTTCAATGACCTGGCGGGCAGCGACCAGATGCTGCCGCCGCTGACCACCGTGCGCACCCCGCGCTCTGCCGTGGGCGAAGCCAGTGCGCAGATGCTGCTGGCGCTGATGCGGGGCGAGGTTCCGCCCAATAACTCGGTAGATCTGGGGTTTGAGCTGACGGTGCGCGAAAGCACGTAATTGCGAGCGTGACACCCTCGCGCATCGGAAGTCTCATGGGCGCCAAAAGATACGCCCAGACTTGGAAGTCATTGCCACCTTGCACAGCTCTGGGCAAATCTGTTGGGTAGCACCCCAGAACGCGGACCTCATCCATCCAATTGGTCTCTTCAACGCGTGGATTCCAATACCGCCATCCACCGTCCTTTCGAGCCGCGCTGGGCACCCTGCCCTTTGCCGCCGCAACGATGTATAGGACGTAGACATCAGAAGCCCCACAAGCTTTGGCATACGACCGTGCTTGATCACAAGCAGCTTTGGGCCGCCACCGAAGGTCAGCTTGCCCAAGGTAATTGGTTTTCACCTCCAACACAGTGTCAACACGGAGTACTGCCTCTCCAACGCTGCTGGCGCTGACCAATGCGTAGTCGATGCGGCCTCCTCCAAAGAGTTGATCGGCAGCTTTAACAAGTGGTTTGTCTGTGGTTTCGTCAACGGGCCGCACCGGACTAAGTCGGTACTCAGGCAAGATTAAGAGATCACGATCCTGAGCGAAGGTATCTAGCCACTTTTCGAGAGCCAGAAGAATGCGGCTGGCCCCCCTCGATTCAATGCCTCCTACTTGTAGCAATGCTGGAAAAGTCCGCCATTGCGTGAGGCTCTGCACCACCTCCCGGCAAAGGGCAGTCGCACTAGCTTCAGAGATTGGCATTTCTAAGCTACTGCTATTGCGCGGCTGGAAGAGGATGCACCTTGCCCCTTCATCTCCTTGCGCAGCGCCACCGCATCACGCGACTGCGCAGGCGCCGAGGCGTCGATGCGGAACACCTGCACGGTCTCGGTCATGGTCTGCGCCTGGCCGTTGAGCTGCATGGCCGAAGCCGCGTTCTCCTCCACCAGCGCGGCGTTCTGCTGCGTGATGGTGTCCAGCTGCGCCACGGCCGAGTTGACCTGCGAGATGCCACTGAGCTGCTCGTTGGAGGCGCTGTGGATTTCGCCAATCAGCGTGTTGACCCGGCGCACAAGCTCCAGCGATTCGGTCATGGTTTTTTGCGCAGCATCGGTTTTCTCGTGGCCCTCGGTCACCTTGGTGGCCGAGTCGTCGATGAGCTGCCGGATCTCCTTGGCGGCCGAGAGCGTGCGGTGCGACAGGCTGCGCACCTCAGAGGCCACCACAGCAAACCCCCGCCCCTGATCGCCAGCGCGCGCGGCCTCAACCGCCGCGTTGAGCGCGAGGATATTGGTCTGAAACGCGATCGAGTCGATCAGCTGCGTGATCTCGCTGATGCGGCCGGATGCGGCCTGGATCTGCTTCATGGTGCTGGCCACACTGTCCACAGCGGCACTGCTGCGTTCTGTGACCTGGGTGGCCTGGGTCGCCAGCACCGTCGCCTGGCGTGCGGACTCGGCGGTTTGCTTGACGGTGCCGGTGATCTCTTCCATCGACGCGGCGGTCTGCTGCAGGTTGCTGGCCTGCGCCTCGGTGCGCGACGACAGGTCGTGGTTGCCCTGGGCGATCTCCCGGGTGGAGACCTGCATGTGCTCGCTCTCCTGCCGGGCGTCGCGCACGATGGACAGCAGGTTCACATTCAGCTGCGCCAGCGCCTTCTGCAGCTGGCCCACGGTGTCGCTGCGCGTGGCCGCTATCTTCTGGGTGAGGTCGCCCGCCGCCATGCGGTTGGCCCACAGCAGCATCTGCGACAACGGCGCCACCGTGACCTGGTGCAGGTACACCGCCATGCCCAGCGCCAGTAGCACCACAGCCAGCCATGCGGCGCCCGATGCCAGCGACAGCGTGTGCCCACCGACCAAGGCGGCGCACCACGAGCCCACCACCAGCAGCAGGGTACACACCATCATCTTGCCCATCGGGCCCAGCGCCAGGGCCCGGGCCACGCGGCCCCACAGGGTGTCTTTGACCAGTTGCCCGGCCGACAGCCGGTGCACCAGCGTGCCCGCCTGCTTTTCGGCCTGCATCTGCTTGTACAGCGACTCGGCCGCCTGGATCTGTTCGCGCGTGGCTTCGGTGCGCACCGACATGTAGCCGGTGGGCTGGTCGCCCTGCATCAGCGGGGTGACGTTGGCCATCACCCAGTAAAACGTGCCGTCCTTGCGCCGGTTCTTGACGGGCGCCGACCAGGGGATGCCTTTGGCGATGGTCTCCCACATGTCGCGGTAGGCCTCCTCGGGCATGTCGGGGTGTCGCACGATGTTGTGGGGCTGGCCCAGAAGCTCTTCCTTTTCGTAGCCGCTGACCTCGATGAACATCGGGTTGCAATACAAGATGCGGCCTTTGAGGTCTGTGGTGGAGACCAGGGTCTGCCCCTTGGGGAACGCATATTCGTGCTGGCTGACCGGCAGATTGACGCGCATAAAACCTCTTCGGGGGATTGCTCGCTCCGTTCTTGAGAGCAAAGCTACAGTGGAAGATGCCGGTCTCATCGTACGCGCGATTTGCCTGGGTTGAAACAATTTGTTAGGGCCACTGCAAACCCTTTCCAACTTGGTGCACAACACCAACAGGCCGCACGTTGCCGCGCTGCATGGCACCAAGATGAGTACTGAGCAGGCGAATTCGCTCCAATTTCGATAGCTGCTTGCGCAATATCTGCCTGCAGATATCCTGATTTCTTGCATAAACAGCTGCCTGCACCGGCACTGGCATAGCCATTGCTTGCCACAGGGTGCGGCCAATGGAGGCCGTGTGGCAGCCCGGTGCAATGGCGGATTGGGCGAACAGGACGTTGGCGTCTTCATGGAATGCGGTGTGGCTGCAAAAAAGGCCGGCGCATCCCGTGCAGGCGCTTTTTTCTTGGTTGTCTGGCCCGGCCCGGGGTGTACCTCCCCGGGGGCCCTTTTGCACTGCATCGCTCCATGCTTCGATTTCGCGAATTCCTCCAGTCCGGCCATGCGCCCACGCTCTGGTCGTCGTTTCTCTACTTTGGTTTTTCGTGCGCGGTCTGGGTGATCAATGGCGCCATGGCGCCGTTCATCCAGGAGAGTTTTCGGCTCACGCCCACGCAGATGGGGATGATGCTGTCGATCCCCATCTTTGCGGGCGCGCTGATGCGGTTTCCGCTGGGCATCCTGGCGCAGTACATCGGGCGCAAGAACGCCACGCTGGTGGAGATGGCGGGCATCTTTGCCGCCATGGCCTATGGCTACCTGTTTGTACACACCTATCACGAGCTGCTGGCGCTGGGCGTGTTGCTGGGCGTGGCGGGGGCCAGTTTTGGCGTGGCGCTGTCGCTGGGCTCGGGCTCGTTTCCGCCGCGCTACAAGGGCCTGGCCATGGGCATTGTGGGTGCGGGCAATGTGGGCACGGCGGTGGCAGCGCTGCTGGCGCCCGCGCTGGCGCAAAAGTTTGGCTGGCAGGCGGTGTATGGCTTTGCGGCCATCAGCGTGGCCGTGCCCGCGCTGGTGATGGTGATCTACGCCAAAGAGCCGCCCGACCTGGCCCCGCACGCCACGTTTCGCGAGCACATTGCCTGCCTGTTTGAAAAGGACGGCTGGGCGTTCAGCCTGATTTACGCCGTGACGTTTGGCGGCTTCATTGGCCTGACCACCTTCATGCCCAGCTACTTTTACGACCAGTTCGGCGTGAGCAAGGTGCAGGCGGGGCAGCTGACCATGCTGGCCGCCTTTCTGGGTGCGGCGCTGCGGGTGGTGGGCGGCTGGCTGTCGGACCACTGGGGCGGTGTGAACACGCTGACGGGTGTGCTGGCCATCACCACCGTGAGCCTGGTGCTGTGTGGCCTGGCCGAAAATTCATTGCCCGTCACCATGCTGCTGTTTCTGGTGTGTTTTGCGGCGCTGGGCGCAGGCAATGGCGCGCTGTTCCAGCTGGTGCCGCTGCGCTGGCCACTGTCTACCGCCGTGGCGGGCTCGATGATCGGCGAGATCGGCGCGCTGGGCGGCGGGCTCATCCCCAACGCCATGGGTATCTCGCGCCAGTTCAGCGGCACCTACCTGTGGGGGTTCGTGGCCATTGCGGCCTGCGCTGCGGCGATGCTGGTGCTGCTGCGGGTGATGCAGATCCGGTGGACGCGCACCTGGGCGGAGAAAGGTGGGCGCGCGCGCAGCGCTTGAATGACACCTGCCGGGGCGCTTTGGCGACAGCCTCAACGCGCTCGGCTCCGACAGGCTCAGCCCGAACGGAAGGGGTGAACGACGGGAAATTTCGAGCAAAAACAGGCTCTAGCGCTTATCCATCAAGCGCTGGCAGCTATCATTTTTATTTACCCGCTGCAACGCCCTAATGCGGCAAGAACACAAGCCAGTACACCAACAGCAGGTTGACCAGCACACTCACCCCCAGCGCGATCTTCCACACCGCCGTGGCATCGCGCTGCACCAGCGGCTGCGGGCCGCGCGCGGACAAGGGGCGGGATGCGCCGCGCTCCAGGGCAAGCAGCAACTCCTCGGCAGTTTCAAAACGCTGACTGCGATTGCGGGCCACGGCCTTCAGGGCGATCTGGTCGAGCCAGATGGGCACACCGGGGTTGTGGCGGCTGGGGGGCACCGGGTCGCGGTGGTAGCGGCCGAGCTGGTAGGGCACCACCTCGCCATACGGCAGGCGGCCGTGGCTGAGCAGCTGGTACAGCGTGACACCCAGGGCAAACAGGTCGCTGCCCGCATCGGGCAGCTGGCCAGCGGGGTCGCCGTTCTTTTCGTAGCCCGGCCACTGCTCGGGGTTCATGTAGCTGGGGGTGCCGGCGTGCAGGCGGCGCGTGGCCTCGGGCTCGCGGCCGGACAGGGCCACGCCCAGGTCCAGCACGCGCAGCACGCCGTCATCGCCCAGGTGCAGGTTGTCGGGCTTGATGTCGCGGTGCACCACCCCTTGCCGGTGCAGCCAGCCGAGCACCTGGGCGGCCTGCATCACCACCGAGATCGCCTGCGGCAGGGCCAGCGTGTGGTGGCGGCGCAGGCGCTGACCCAGGGTTTCGCCCGCGTGCCACTCGTACAGCAGATAGAACGCACTGGCCCCGCCGCCCTCCCCGGCAGGCCAGTTGTGCAGGCGCGCCAGGTGCACGGCCGCGTGGCCGGACTGCATGCGGCGGGCCACCCACGCCTCGTGCGCGAGCGTGGCGCGCTCGTGGGCATCGTGGGCGCGCGCGGGCACCAGCGTCTTGAGGGCAAAGAGGCGCTGGGTGGCCGCATCGCGCACCTGGTAGATGCGGTGCACACCGGTGTCGGCCACCAGGGCTGTGACCGCGAGGCCATCCACCGTCTCTCCCACCTTCAGCAGCGGCAGCACGGGCAGGTGCTGTGCGCGGAGGGACTCGTCCTGCAGCGTGGCCTCCAGCGCGCCCTGCACACGCACCACCAGGGCCGTGAGGTTGTCGGTGCTGCCCCGGCGCAGTGCGGCCTGGGTCAGCGATTCGCTCAGCGCCTGGGCGGTCAGCGTGTCTTGGCGCAGCAGCTGCCGCAGCTCCCGCTCGGGCAGGCTGCCGTGCACGCCGTCAGACAGCAGCACCAGCAGATCGCCGCTGTGCAGCTCGCCCTGGCTGTAGTCCACCACCACGTGGTCATCCAGCCCCAAGGCGCGGGTGAGCTGGTGCGCCAGGTCGCGCTGCGCCATCACATGGTCGGTGGTCAGCAGCTGCAGCCGGCCGCCGCGCAGCAGGTAGGCGCGCGTGTCGCCCACATGCGCCAGCGTGTACGACTGGCCGCGCAGCACGATGGCGGTGAGTGTGGTCAGCCCCACGGCGGGCTGGCGGCGCCGGTTCATCGACGCGAGCCAGCCGTTGTGGGCGAACAGGATGCGGTCCAGCGCCACGGTGGTGTCCCAGGTGTCGGGCGTGGCGAAGTAGTCGCTCACCAGCGTGTGCACCGTGGTCTGGGCGGCTTCGCGGCCGTTGCCTCCGGTGCTCACGCCGTCGGCAATGGCGGCCACGGTGCCCCGGTCGCGGTCACGCCCCTGGCCCACCACCAGCGCGGCAAAGTCCTCGTTCACGTCTTTGCGCCCGGCCAGCGAGGTCTGCCCGTAGTCCAGTTCAAAACTCATGCACCAGCTCCATGCAGGTTCCGTGCCCAAGGTGGTGCGTTCAACCGCACAGTGCGCGCCCGCCCCGTGCCGGACGCCATCAGCAGCCCCCATGGGCAGCCCCGGCGGCTGCCTGCGCCCCACGCCGGTGCACCTGCTCTGGCACGGCCATTGCTAGAACCTGCATAACGGCCCGCAAGGGCCCTGCAACCCCCCGTGCAACGGCGCATGGAGGGGCTGCAAGGACGAAGGCGTCCCCACATGCGTTTCGAAATCACATCGAAGCCGCATCGTGTGGACGCCTTTTTTGTTTTTCGCATCGCCCCGGCGATGGACCGACGGAGTTAGCCACGATGAAAAAGCTCAAACTGGTGATGGTGGGGAACGGCATGGCCGGTGTGCGTACGCTGGAAGAGCTGCTCAAGATTGCCCCCGATCTGTATGACATCACGGTGTTCGGCGCCGAGCCGCACCCCAACTACAACCGCATTCTGCTGTCGCCCGTGCTGGCGGGCGAGCAGACGATTGACGAGATCATCCTCAACGACTGGCAGTGGTACGCCGACAACCACATCACGCTGCACACCGGCTTTACCGTGACCGACGTGGACCGTGTGCGCCGCACCGTTCACGCCACCAATGCAGCGGGTGAGACCATTACCGCCGAATACGACCGCCTCATCATGGCCACGGGCTCCAACCCGTTCATCCTGCCCATCCCGGGCAAAGACCTGAAAGGTGTGCTCGCCTACCGCGACATCGCCGACACCCAGGCCATGATCGACGCTGCGGCCACCTACAAACATGC
The DNA here is from genome assembly GCF_000238595.1 of Acidovorax sp. NO-1. Classification (GTDB taxonomy): domain Bacteria; phylum Pseudomonadota; class Gammaproteobacteria; order Burkholderiales; family Burkholderiaceae_C; genus Acidovorax. The sequence continues at coordinate 42,050 of NZ_AGTS01000147.1, forward strand.
CGTGGTCATCGGCGGCGGCCTGCTGGGTCTGGAGGCCGCCAACGGCCTCATGAAGCGCGGCATGCAGGTGAGCGTGGTGCATGTGGGCGACTGGCTGATGGAGCGCCAGCTGGACGATGTGGCCGGCAAGATGCTGCAGAAGTCGCTGCAAGAGCGCGGCATGCAGTTCCTGATGAAGGCGCAGACGCAGGAGCTGGTCGGCAACGCCGAAGGCCGGGTGGCCGCGGTCAAGTTCAAGGACGGCACCGAGGTGCCCGCCGACCTGGTGGTGATGGCCGTGGGCATCCGCCCCAACACGCAGTTGGCTGAAAAGATGCGCCTGCATGTAAACCGCGGCATCGTGGTGAGCGACACGCTGCAGACCACCACCGACGCGCGCATCTACGCAGTGGGCGAGTGCGCCGTGCACCGGGGCATAGCGTACGGCCTAGTGGCGCCGCTGTTCGAGCAGGGCAAGGTGCTGGCCAACCACCTGGCCGAGTTCGGCATCGGCCGCTACCAGGGCTCGCTCACGTCCACCAAGCTCAAGGTGACGGGCATCGACCTGTTCTCGGCCGGTGACTTTCAGGGCGGGGAGGACACCGAAGAAATCGTGATGAGCGACCCCTTCGGCGGCGTGTACAAAAAGCTCGTCATCAAGGGCGACAAGCTGGTGGGCGCCTGCCTGTATGGCGACACGGTGGACGGCAGCTGGTACTTCAAACTGCTGCGCGACGGCCGCACAGTGAACGACATCCGTGACAAACTCATGTTTGGCGAATCCAACATGGGCGACACCGGGCACCAGGGCCAGAGCAAGGCCGCCGCCATGGCCGACACCGACGAGGTCTGCGGCTGCAACGGCGTGACCAAGGGCGCCATCTGCAAGGCCATCAAGGACAAGGGCCTGTTCACGCTGGATGAAGTGCGCAAGCACACCAAGGCCAGCGCATCGTGCGGCTCGTGCACGGGCCTGGTCGAGCAGATCATCATGTTCACGGCCGGTGGCGACTACAGCGCCACGCCCAAGACCAAGGCCATGTGCGGCTGCACCGACCATGGGCACCAGGCGGTGCGCGACGCGATCCGTGCCAACAAGCTGCTGAGCATTGGCGACGTTTTCCAATTCATGGAGTGGAAGACGCCCAACGGGTGTGCCTCCTGCCGCCCCGCCGTGAACTACTACCTCATCAGCACCTGGCCCAAGGACGCCAAGGACGACCCGCAAAGCCGCGCCATCAACGAGCGCAGCCACGCCAACATCCAGAAGGATGGCACCTACAGCGTGATCCCCCGCATGTGGGGCGGTGAGACCACGGCCGACGAGCTGCGCCGCATTGCCGATGCGGCGGACAAGTACAACATCCCCACCATCAAGGTCACGGGCGGCCAGCGCATCGATTTGCTGGGCGTGAAGAAGGAAGACCTGGTCAACGTGTGGAAGGACATCGGCATGCCCAGCGGCCACGCGTATGCCAAGGCGCTGCGCACGGTGAAGACATGCGTGGGCAGCGAGTGGTGCCGCATGGGCACGCAGGACAGCACGCAGATGGGCAAGGACCTGGAGCGCGCCATGTGGCGCATGTACGCACCGCACAAGGTCAAGTTCGCCGTGTCGGGCTGCCCGCGCAACTGCGCAGAAGCCGGCATCAAGGACGTAGGCATCATCGGCGTGGACAGCGGCTGGGAGATGTACGTGGCCGGCAACGGCGGCATCAAGACCGAGGTGGCGCACTTCTTCACCAAGCTGAAAACCGCCGAGGAAGTGCTGGAGTACACCGGCGCGTTCTGCGAGCTGTACCGCCAGGAAGGCTGGTACCTGGAGCGCACCGTGCACTACGTGAACCGCGTGGGCCTGGACTATGTGAAAAAACGCATTCTGGAAGACCACGCAGGCCGCAAAGCCCTGTGGGAGCAGCTGCAGTTCGCGCTCGACGGCGAGCCCGACCCCTGGTTCGAGTTTGACAAGGCGGCGGTAGACCAGCGCCAGTTCATCCCGATAGCCGTGGCCTGACCCGTTTATTGAACAAATATGCCTTCAGCGCTTGATGGATAAGCGCCAGCAGCTACCAAAGGAATAGCAATGACCGAATGGAAACTGATTTGCCGCGTGGACGACATCCCCGTGCTGGGCTCGCGCCGCGTGGCCCGCGAAAAAGGCCTGGATGTGGCGGTGTTCCGCAACGACGCGGGCGGTGTATTTGCGCTGCTGGACCGCTGCCCGCACAAGGGTGGTCCGCTATCGCAGGGCATTGTGTTTGGCACACAGGTGGCGTGCCCCATGCACAACTGGACCATTGGGTTGTGTGATGGACAGGCGTCGGCGCCGGATGAGGGGTGTACGCCGAAGTTTGCGGTGAAGGTGGAGGATGGGGCGGTGTATCTGGATGCAGGGGAGCTGGCAACGGTGGCTACGGATCTGACTCGGCCTGTGGCTGGGCCTGCGCGCAGGGCTGTTGGGGTCTGAGGTGCCTGTCTTCGCGCTTCCTTTTAGTGACATGCCTGTGCAAAGGGCGGGAGCCGGGGTGTGCGCCCGGCGGCGCAGTAACTTTCTCTTGTCTCGCCAAGAGAAAGTCACCAAAGAGAAAGCGACCCTACTGCGCGCGTCCCCTTCGCTGCGCTACGGGGCAACCTGCGATGCTCGGTCAGGGAGTGCCACCGCAGAACTCGCTGCGCGCCTGCGGCGCTCCGCTCGAACAACTGCGGTGAGTCAGTTCACGAAATGCGTGTGTCCTGCGGCACACGCATGCACCCCCTGCCCTGCGCTTCTCGGCACGCACAGAAGGGAACCCGAAAAGCGGACATCCACACGGGCCATCGCTGCGCTCGGCCCAGTCTGCGCAGCGCGTGGCGCTTGCGCCCGCAAGGTGGGGCCGAGCGCAGCGATGGCCCGTGTGGATGTTCGGCTGCTGGATGTTCGGCTGTCCACCCCCCTGCTGGATGCGCCTGCGGCGGGGCGGTTGCGGGGTGAGCATGGGCGTCGGAGCGCCCATGCCTCGTTAACTGACTCGCCGTGGTTGTCCGAGCGGCGCGCGCCAGCGCAAAGCGAGTTCCACGGCGCACCCCGCAACCGCCCCGGCGCAGGTTTGCCCCTTCGCACAGCGAAGGGGTCGCAGACTGGGGGTCGCCTTTTCTTTGGTGACTTTCTTTTGGCGAAGCAAAAGAAAGTTACTCGCACGCCGGGCGACTCCCGGCCTCCGCCCGCAACCCAAGCATGCTTTTCAAACCAGCACGCCAGGTTTCGACAAGCTCAACCCGAACGGGTCGTGGAGTGCACCGGCTTTGACGGGCTCAGCCCGAACGGATAGCGGGAACATCGCACACTACAAAAACAATAGCTACTAGCGCTTTATAGACAAGCGCTATAGCCCAAAAACACCCAAAACCACGCCATGCAAGAAACCAAATCCACCTGCCCCTACTGCGGCGTAGGCTGCGGCGTGATCATCGAAAGCACAGGCCCCCAAATCACCGGCGTGCGCGGCGACCCCACCCACCCCGCCAACTTCGGCCGCCTGTGCACCAAGGGCTCCACCCTGCACCTCACCGCCACCAGCCCGGTCACCCTGCAAACCCGCCTGCTCCAACCCCTGCACCGTGCACAACGCGGCGATACGCCCCAGCCACTGCCGTGGGACGCAGCGCTGACCCTGGCCACCGAAAAATTCGCCAACACCATCCAGCAGCACGGCCCCGACGCCGTGGGCTTCTACGTCAGCGGCCAGTTGCTCACCGAGGACTACTACGTCTTCAACAAACTGGCCAAGGGCCTGATCGGCACCAACAACATCGACACCAACTCGCGCCTGTGCATGAGCAGCGCCGTGGCCGGCTACAAGCAAACGCTGGGTGCCGACGCGCCGCCCGCCTGCTATGACGACGTGAACCACGCGCAGTGCCTTTTCATCGTGGGCAGCAACGCGGCCTGGGCGCATCCCATCCTGTTTCGCCGCATCGAAGACGCACGCGCCGCCAACCCGGGCATGAAGGTCATCGTGGCCGACCCGCGCCGCACCGACACGGCCGGCATGGCCGACCTGTTCCTGCCCATTCAACCGGGCAGCGACGTGATGCTGTTCAACGGCATGCTGCACATCATGTTGTGGGAAGGCTGGATCGACGCGGGCTACATCGGCGCGCACACCACGGGCTTTGACGAGCTCAAGGCCCTGGTGCGTGAAGCAACGCCCGATCGCGCGGCACAGGTGTGCGGCATCTCCGTGGCCGACCTCACCACTGCAGCAAAGTGGTTTGCCACCTCGAATGCCACGCTCAGCCTGTACTGCCAGGGCCTGAACCAAAGCAGCAGCGGCACCGCCAAAAACGCCACGCTCATCAATCTGCACCTGGCCACCGGCCAGATCGGCAAACCCGGCGCAGGCCCCTTCAGCCTGACCGGCCAGCCCAACGCCATGGGCGGGCGCGAAGTGGGTGGCCTGGCCAATCTGCTCAGCGCCCACCGTGATCTGGCCAACCCGCAGCACCGCGCCGAAGTGGCCGCGCTGTGGGGCGTGGCCGATGTGCCCAGCAAGCCGGGCAAGACGGCCGTGGAGATGTTCCAGGCCGCTGCCGACGGCGAGATCAAGGCCCTGTGGATTGCCTGCACCAACCCCGCGCAAAGCATGCCCGACCAGGCCACCGTGCGCCGCGCACTGCAGCGCGCCGAGTTTGTGGTGGTGCAGGAGGCCTTTGCCACCGCCGCCACCTGTGCCTATGCCGACGTGCTGCTACCTGCCACCACCTGGGGCGAAAAAACCGGCACGGTGACCAACAGCGAGCGCCGCATCTCGCGCGTGCGCTCTGCCGTGCCCGCACCCGGCCTGGCGCGGCACGACTGGGCCATTGCGGTGCAGTTTGCGCACCAGCTGGAGGCACGCCTGCGGCCCGGCCAACCCACGCTGTTCCCCTACGCCACAGACGTTGCCGATGCAGGTGCCGAAGCGGTCTGGAACGAACACCGCGAAAGCACACGCGGGCGCGACCTGGACATCACCGGGCTGTCCTGGGCCCTGCTCGAATCAGCGGGCCCGCAACAGTGGCCGTTCGTTGCCGATGCGACCACGGGCAAGGCCCGCCTGTACGAAGACGGCATCTTCCCCACCACCGATGGCCGCGCGCGTTTTGCCGCCCACGCATGGCAGCCCACCGCAGAGCCCCGCGAGTCGCGCTACCCCTTCAGCCTGACCACCGGCCGGCTGCGCGACCAATGGCACGGCATGACCCGCACCGGCACGCTGGGCCGCTTGTTTGGCCATGTGGCCGAACCCAGCCTGCAGATGCACCCGCAGGACATGGAGCGGCGCAAGCTCGCCAGCGGCGACCTGGTGCACGTGACCAGCAAGCGCGGCTCCATCGTGGTGCCCGTGTTGGCCGACACCACGCTGGGCCTGTCGCAGGTGTTCATGGCCATGCACTGGGGCAGCGAGTTTTTGAGCGGCGTGTCGTCCACCGGCGAACGGCTGGCGGGCGTGAATGCGCTCACCACCTCGGCGTTCTGCCCCACCTCCAAACAGCCCGAGCTGAAACACGCCGCCGTCAAGGTGCTCAAGGCCGAACTGCCGTGGACGCTGCTGGCCATGGCTTGGCTGCCCGCCGACAAAAACCAGGCCACACGCGAAGCGCTGTCTGCCCTGATGGCGCAGTTCCCGTTCGCGAGCTGCGTGCCCTTCAGCAACAACACCCCGCTGGATGAGCCCGGCCGCGAGCGCACCGGGGTGCTGCTGCGCGCCGCCGCCCACGAGGCACCGCCCGACGCGCTGATCGCACAGATCGAAGCCCTGCTGGGCATGGCAGGCGCCGACACGCTGCGCTACGCCGACAAAAAACGCGGCCAGCGCCGGGCCGCACGGCTGGCGCGCCAGGGCGACAACACCACGCTCGAGGGCATCGTGCTCGCTGGCGACACCAGCGCCGAAGGCTGGCTCAAGACCCTGCTGCAGGAAGAGCTGCCCGCACAGACCTACGGCCGCCTGCTGCTGGTACCCGGCGCCAAGGCCCCTGTGGCCGTGCAGTCGCGCGGCAAGCCGGTGTGCACCTGCTTCAACGTGACAGACGCCGCCATCACCGCTCAACTGGCGCACTGCCACGGCACCGACGATGACCGGCTGGCACAGCTACAGGGCCAACTGCGCTGCGGCACCAACTGCGGCTCGTGTGTGCCCGAACTCAAACGGATGGTGCGGGCCACGGGGCCACTGGCATCCAAGTCGCTCGCGCAGGCCGCCATATAACCAAAAGTTCTCTTGCTTGCAGGAAAATAGACCTCAGACCAACAAACCCCACTAGGACTTGTGCAACAGGGCTCCAGCTAGGCGCTTTCGGCGCAGACAGTACGCCTGTACGGCAAGCCGAGATAACGACGCCAGTGTGGTGTTGCACGCTAACTGGCACATGAAAACCGATGGATTTTTGGTCAGGGCAAGGCGCAAACCACAGCGATACCCGGAGGTATCGCGAGGATTTGCAACGCAGCCCTGGTAGAAAAGACACGGTTTGCAGTGCCAGATAGCGTGCAACACCACACTAGAGCCCTGTTTCACAAGTCCCGCCACCAAGAACCATGGCCATCGCCCAGTACATCAAGGAAATCGGACGCGGCGCGCGCGGCGCCAAGCCGCTGTCGCGCGAGCAGGCTGCCGACCTGTTCGGCCAGGTGCTGGACGGTGCCGTGACCGACCTGGAGATCGGCGCCTTCTGCTTGGCCATGCGCATCAAGGGCGAAACGTCCGAAGAGATGTGCGGCTTTCTAGATGCCACCCACCAGCGCCTGGCGCTGCTGCCCGTCACCGACCGCCCGCTCATCGTGCTGCCCAGCTACAACGGCGCCCGCAAGCTGCCGGTGCTGACGCCACTGCTGGCGCTGCTGCTGGCGCGCGAAGGGCTGCCCGTGCTGCTGCACGGCATGCGCACCGAGGCGCGGCGGGTTTTGGCATCGGATGTGCTTGATGCGCTAGAAGTACCTGCCCTGATAGCTCCTGAAAAGATAGCAAACGGCACGGTGCGCCATATCCATACCCAGCACCTGCACGCGGGGCTGGCGCGCCTGCTGGCCGTGCGCGAGGTGGTGGGTCTGCGCAACCCGGGGCACAGCGTGGTCAAGCTGATGAGCCCTTGCGCGGGGCCGTCGGTGGTGGTCACCGCATACACCCACCCCGAATATTTCGAGATGCTGCAGAGCACCTTTCGCACGCTGGGCATGAACGCCTTGCTTTCGCGCGGGCTGGAGGGCGAAGTCGCGACCGACCCACGCCGCACGCCGCGCTACGACGGCTTTGTGCGCGGCGAACACACGGTGCTGGAGGCACAGCAACCGGGCACGGCCAGCGAGGTGCCCGGCCTGCCTGCCGAGATCGACGTGGCCACTACGGCCACCTACACACGCCAGGTGCTGGCGGGCAATTTGCCGATTCCACCTGCCATCAAGCGGCAGGTGGAACACATCTTGCACGTTGCTGGTCAAACTGCTTCGGAGACATCCCCATGACCCGCCCCACGCCTTCCACCACGCCGCCCACGACCCCACCGCACCTGGGCACCGGCGGCCGTTGCACGCTGGTGGGCGCAGGCCCGGGTGACCCGGAGCTGCTCACCCTCAAGGCGCTCAAGGCCATCCAGGCGGCCACGGTGCTGCTGGTGGATGACCTGGTCAGCGATGCCATCGTGGCCCATGCCTCGCCCACGGCGCGCATCGTCTATGTGGGCAAGCGCGGCGGCTGCAAGAGCACACCCCAGGCCTTCATCGAAAAGCTCATGCTGATGGCCGTGAACGAAGGCGAGAACGTGGTGCGCCTCAAGGGCGGCGACCCGTTCATCTTTGGCCGGGGCGGCGAAGAGGTGGAGCACCTGCGTGCCGCAGGCGTGCAGGTCACCGTCATCAACGGCATCACCGCAGGGCTCGCAGGGCTGACTTCGCTGGGCGCACCGCTCACCCACCGCGAGCACGCGCATGGCGTGGTGTTTGTCACCGGCCACGCCAAGCCCGGCGACGCGGGCACTGACTGGCGCCAGCTGGCCGCCACGGCGCGCGACGCCAAGCTCACGCTGGTCATCTACATGGGCGTGAGTGGCGCCGCCACCATCGAGCAAGAGCTGCTCACGGGCCTGCCCTCCGACACGCCTGTGGCCGTCATCCAGCACGCCAGCCTGCCGCACCAGCGGCATGCCATCACCACCCTGGGTGACCTGCACGGCACCATCACCCGCGAAGGCCTTGCCAGTCCGTCTGTGATCGTGGTGGGCGACGTGGTGCGGGGTGTTGCGGCGGCGGCGCACCCGATGGAGGCACCCCAGCAGGCAGTGCGCAGGGGCTGAGATCGAGAGCGCGGGGTGTTCTTACGGCCCAGGCGTCTCGCGCACCTGCGCAAAACGCTGCGCCAGCTCCTTGCGCAAGGCCTTTCGAAGCAGCGCCGCATCCCAGCGGCGGCGTTCGTCGGGCGTGGCCGGGTGAAGCGGCGGAACCTGCACAGGCTTGCGCGCTTCGTCCACCGCCACCATCGTGAAGAAGCAGCTGTTCACGTGCCGCACCACCTGCGATCGGATGTCTTCGGCCACCACCTTGATGCCCACTTCCATGGACGACGTACCGGTGTAGTTCACGCTGGCCAGGAAGGTCACGAGTTCGCCCACATGGATGGGCTGCAGGAACATCACCTGGTCCACGCTCAGCGTCACCACATAGCACGCGGAGTAGCGGCTTGCGCAGGAATAGGCCACCTGGTCCAGCAGCTTGAGGATGGCGCCGCCATGCACATTGCCTGAAAAGTTGGCCATGTCGGGGGACATCAGCACCGTCATGCTGAGTTGGTGGGCAGGGATGTTCATGCTGCAATTTTAGGGGTCGGCCCGCCGGACGGACGCCACGGGCAGGCCCGCTACACTCCCGCGACCAGGGCCGGTACAAGGTCTTTTTCATAAAAATGCAGCGGTGGAGGCCGCAGGAGAAACCATGCTCGAAATCGACAAGCTCAATGAGTTCACCGAAAGCCATGGCGCGCTGCGGCGCGGGCGAGGCCTGGTGTCTGGGGTGATTGCGCTCACGCTGGCCGTGCTGTGCTTTCTGGGTGTACTGGCATTTCATTTTCCGGAATACCTGACCACGCCGCAGCTGCGCAAGAGCTATGACGTGGCGGTGATCCGCAACATTTTGCTGGTGGCCATGGCCGTAGCCGGAGGCATTTCGCTGGTCAACATCCTGTTCAACCGGTCGCGCTGGCTGGCAAGCTTTGCCTTCGCGATGGTGGTGCTGGCGGCGCTGCTGGGGGGCCACAAGGTGGAGGTGGACCCAAACTTTCCGGATGACACGCTGTACATCGGCCTGGACTGGTTCATCCTGGACCTGCTGGGCAGCTCGCTGATCTTCATCTTCATCGAGAAGCTGTGGGCACTGCGCAAGGACCAGCCCGTGTTCCGCGCCGAGTGGCAGACCGACTTTCACCACTTCATCGTCAACCACATGGTGGTGGGCTTTGTGCTGTTGGCCACCAACCTCATCGTGCACAAGTTCTTTGGCTGGGCCGCCAGCGACGGCATTCGCGGCTGGGTGCAGGGGCTGAACTTCTGGGTGGCGCTGTTCCTCATCGTGCTGGTGGCCGACCTGGTGCAGTACTGGACGCACCGCGCCTACCACGAGGTGCCGCTGCTGTGGCGTTTGCACGCGGTGCACCACAGCGTCAAAAGCATGGACTGGATGGCCGGCTCCCGCCAGCACATCCTGGAACTCATCATCACCCGCACGCTGGTGCTGGCGCCCATCTACGTGCTGGGCTTCAGCAAGGAAGTGATCGACGCGTACATCGTGATCGTGGGCTTTCAGGCCGTGTTCAACCACGCCAACGTGAGCGTGCGACTGGGGCCGCTGCGCTACGTGCTGGTCACGCCCAACTTTCACCACTGGCACCACAGCCAGGACCAGGAAGCGCTGGACAAGAACTACGCCGCGCATTTCGCCTTCCTGGACTACCTGTTTGGCACGGCCGTCCAGAGCACCAAGCTCTGGCCCGAAAAATATGGCGTGCTGGGCGACTACGTGCCCAACGGGTTCATCCGGCAGTTCAAGTTCCCGTTCACGTGGAAGGGGTAGAGAAGGGGTAGGCGTAGGCGTCTGTCTCTAACTTGACGCATCCCCGGTGTTAACCCTCAGGGACGTGGGACGATGCGCTCCTACCATCGCGCCAAGCCGATACCCCCTCCAGGAGCTGACTGATGACGAAACACAATGCCCAACCCAGCGGCTCACACCCCGCACTGACACGCCGCCGAAGCCTGGTGCAGGCGATGGCGGGCCTCGCGGTCTTTGGCGCGCTGCCTGCGGGCGCCCAGACCGCTGTCGGCAAGAACGACATCCTCATCGGCCGCTCCACCGCCTTGTCGGGTGGCATGGCGCCCTTTCTCGCGCCCGTGCACGAAGGTCAGGAGGCCGCCATCGAGGACGCCAACGCCAAAGGGGGCATTGGCGGGCGCAAGATCCGCATCGTGTCGCTGGATGACGGATTCGACCCCCGCCGCACCCTGGAAAACGCCCGGCAACTGAGCGAGAAAGACGGCGTGGTGGCCCTGCTGGGTGTGTCAGGCACCTCGCAGGTCATGGCGTTGCTGCCCTACCTGGTCGAGGCCAAGTTGCCGCTGATCGGCGTGTACACCGGCAGCCCGGCGATACGCGCGCAGCAGCATCCCTATCTGTTCACCACCCGCGCAAGCTATGCGGACGAGCTGGTGAAGATCGTGCGCAACCTGGTGGCAGTCCAGACCTCGCGCATCGCGGTGGTCTATGAGAACAACGATTTCGGCAAGCTGTTGCTGCCGCTGGTGGAGAAAACCATCACGGCCGAAGGCGCGTCGCTGGCTGGCTCCCACGCCCTGGCCCCCACCGGAGAGGACGCCGCCGCAGCCGCCAAAACGCTCGCGGCGCAAAAACCGCAGGCCGTGCTGCTGGTGGCAGCGGGCCCACCGGTGGTTGCCTATGTGAAGGCCAACCGCGCCCACCTTGGTGTCCCGGTGTACACGCTGTCGCTGGGCGCAGGCTCGGCCGTGCTCAAGGCGCTGGGCGAAGAAGCGCGCGGACTGGCCGTGGCGCGCACCGGGCCATCGCCCACCAAGCCCACCATCCAGCTGACCCGCGATTTCCAGGCGTCCATGAAGCGCCATGGCAAACCTGCGGACTACGACCGCTACACCGGCTACATGGACGCACGCGTGCTGATCGAAGGCCTGCGCGCTGCAGGCCCCGGCGTGACACGCGCAAGCCTGGTACAGGCCATGGAAGGCCTGGGCACGCTCGACCTGGGCGGCTACACCTACCAGTTCAGCCCGCAGAACCACCACGGCTCCAACTTTGTGGACATTGCGGTGGTGGGCTCGGGGGGCGTCTACCTGCAATAGGCGCCCACGCCGCGCGGGGCCGTTTACAGAGAGCTCAACTCCTCTTCCAGCGCCTTGAGCTGGTTGCGCAGCTCCTGCGTGCGGGCATCGCACGCGGCCTTGTCCTTGTTGGCATCGGCCGCGCGTTCCTGCGCGAACTGGGATCCGGACGGCAGCGTGCGCCGCAGCGGGCCCGCCTGGGCGACCGCCTCGGCAGGCGGCCCGGTACATTCGCGCTCGCTGCGCTGCACGGCCGCGCGTGCCTGGGGCACGCCCTGGCTCTCCAGATAGTGCTTGCGCTGCCACGATGGGCCAAAGGCGCCCTCCTTCGCGGTGGAAGCGGGGGGCGGCACGGGGGTAGCACCCTGCATGGCAGGGCGCACATCCACTTTCTCGCCCTGGCCCGGGCATGGAGCATCCTGGAACGAGACCTTGCCCTGGGCGTCGGTGCATTTGTGGACGGCCCAGGCCGGGGCCAGGCAGCCCCACAGCACAGCGAAAACGGCACAGCGGATCGGGTTCATGAGCGGGTTTCCTCAGACAGGCGGATGGCGCATGCTACCGCGCCCCACTCCCCTGGGCCAGCAGGCTGCGAACGGATCGGCGCTGTGGCGTATGCGTCCGGCTCCCAGTCAAAACTACACACTTTTCTGGCACCTGGCGCTTATCCATAAAGCGCAAGCAGCTATTATTTTGATAGCAATCTGCCACACACTGCCGGCCCGATGGCAGTCACCCCTTTTCGCCGGGCTCCAGCACGGGCCGGTAGCCCATGTCCCTCACCCCTTGCAGCACCTCGTCAATCTCGGGGGTCGGCTTGTTCAACAGGTGCAACGCTGCCGCACCCAGGCGCAGGCTGGCCTCGATGGTCTCGGGGTAGGCGTGCACGGCACCGGCCTGCAGCAGCCGGCTGCTGCTCTCCAGGTCGCGGGCACGGGCGATGACGGGCACCTGGGGGCAGGCGCGCCGCAGGTAGTCGATGGCCTTCAGGGCCGCTTCCGGACGGTCCACCGTGATCACCAGCAACGCGGCGCGTTCCACATGGATGGCCGCCAGCAGTTCCGGGTCGGAAATGTCGCCATACGCCACCGCATGGCCATCCGCGCGGCCCTGGGCCAGCCGTTTGGGGTCGGTGTCGAGCGCAATGTAGGGCACGCCGCTGGCCTCCAGCAGCACCGCCACCGTGTGCCCCACACGCCCGTAGCCGCCAATGATGACCTGGGGCGTGGCCGAATCGGGCAAGCCTGCCGGGGGTGGCGCGTCGGAGCCCGAATCCGCGGCCAGGCGCGCGGCGATGGCCCCGTTGAACCGGATCAGCAGTGCGCCCAGCACCATGGAAATCAGCACGGAGGTGATGGCAATCTGCCCCAGCTGCTCGTCGAAAACACGCGCATCCAGCGCGATGGCCACCAGCGCCAGGCCGAACTCGCCGCCCACGCTCAGCAGCAGCCCCGTGCGCCACGCCACCTGCGGCTCCACCCCCATGCGGCGCACCGTGGCCGCCACGATCAGGGTTTTGCTGGCCAGCAGCAGCAAGGCCCCCAGCACCGCCCACTGCCAGATCGGCACGATGGCGGCGGGATCAAACCGCATCCCGATGCCGATGAAGAACAGCCCCAACAGCACATCGCGAAACGGGCGCACGCTGGACTCCACCTGGTGGCGGAACTCTGTCTCGCCCAGCATCATTCCCGCCAGGAAAGCGCCAAACGCCAGCGACAGGCCCAGGCTTTGCGTGGTCCAGGCCGCAAACAGCGCCACCAGCAGCACAGCCAGGGTGAAGGCCTCCACCGACCTGCGCTCGGACACCCAATGAAAGAGCGGCCGCAGCAACCACCGCCCGGCAAAGAACACCAGGGCAAACGCCAGCACGGCCTTGGCCAGCGCCCAACCCAGCGTTGCGGCCAGGGCAGCCGCAGCCACCGAGGTGCCCAGCACCGGGATGATGACGAGAAAAGGCACGGCGGTGACATCCTGGAACACCGACATCGCCAGCCCCAGGCGCCCGTGCTGGGTGTTGTCCTCGCCCCGCTCGGCCAGCAGGCTGCCGATGATGGTGGTGGACGACTGGGCAAACACGGCGCCAAACACAAAGGCAGCCGGCGCTGGCAGGCCCGCCAGCCAGCAGATGCCCCCGACCAGCACGGTAGTCAGCACCACCTGCCCCGTTCCCAGGCCCAGCACCTGGTGCCGCAGGATCTGCAACTGGGGCAGCGAGTAATTGAGCCCGATGGTGAAGAGCAGGAACACCACGCCAAACTCGGCAATGGCGTCAAAGGCGGGTACCGACACCGTGGGGCCCAAGGTGTGCGGCCCGAGAATGAAGCCCACCAGCAGGTAGCCCAGGCTGGTGGGAACGTGCAGCCGCTGGAAAACCACCACCACGGCAATGGCAACGCCAAGCAGCAAGAGGATTTGGGTGAGGTTTTCCATGGGTCCGTGGGTCTGTGCGTTGTCGGGTGGGTGTTTGCAGGGCCGCTTGGCGGCGAGCTTTGGGCACGCTCCCGGCCCGGCCGGGGGGCTGATGTGCCCGCTGGGCCGCCGTGCAGGCTGCCAGGTCATTATGGTGTCCGCAACGGCAACGTCCGAACCCCAAGGTCTGCGCCCGTTGCGCACCGCCCTGCCCGGGGCCCGTCACCGGCAAGGCCCGTGAACGCGTCACAATCGGCGCCTTTGCCCTCTCGATGCGCCCTGCCCATGACTCCCCCATTCTTTGACGCCGTTGTCATCGGCGCCGGTGCGGCCGGCCTGTTCTGCGCGGGCCAGGCGGGCCAGCGCGGGCTGAAGGTCCTGCTTATCGACCACGCCGACAAGGTGGCCGAGAAGATCCGCATCTCGGGCGGCGGGCGCTGCAATTTCACCAACCGCGACCTGGACCCGGCCGCGCCACACAAGCACTTTGTGGGGCAGAACCCGCAGTTCTGCCGCTCGGCGCTGTCGCGCTACACGCCCGCCGACTTCATTGCGCTGGTGCAAAAGCACGGCATCCCGTTTCACGAAAAGCACAAGGGCCAGCTCTTTGCCGACCGCTCGGCCGAGGACATCATTGCCATGCTGCTGGCCGAGTGCGCGGCGGGCGGGGTGACGCACTGGCAGCCCTGCGGGGTCAAAAATATAGCCTTTTTGGCCTCTGGCGCTTATCCAGAAAGCGCCAACAGCTATCAAATTGATACTGAGCGCGGCACGGTGCAGGCCCGCTCGGTGGTCATTGCCACGGGTGGGCTGTCCATCCCCAAGATCGGCGCCACCGACTTTGGCTACCGGCTGGCACTACAGTTCAATATCCCGCTGGTCGAGCGGCGCCCGGGCCTGGTGCCGCTGACCTTTGATGGCACGGGTTGGGCGCCGTATGCGCAACTCGCGGGCTTGGCGCTTCCGGTGCAAATCAGCACCGGTGCCAAGAAAGCCCGTATGGCCTTCGACGAAGACCTGCTGTTCACCCACCGCGGCCTGTCGGGCCCGGCCGTTCTGCAGATTTCCAGCTACTGGCAGGAAGGCACGCCGCTGGCCATCAACCTCGCGCCCACGGCAGATCTGCCCGCCGCGCTGGCCCAGGCCAAGGCCCGCTCGCGCAAGCTGATCGCCAATGAGCTGGCCACGCTGGTCCCGAGCCGCCTGGCCGATGCCTGGGCCAGCCGCGAGGCGGATTGGCAGCGCCCCATCAACGAGGCATCGGACAAAGCCCTGGCGCGCTTGGCCGAGCAACTGGCGCGCTGGGAGCTCACACCTACGGGCACCGAGGGCTACAAAAAGGCCGAGGTCACGCTGGGCGGCGTGGACACCAAGGCGCTGTCGCAGCAAACCATGGAGTGCAAGACGCAGCCCGGCCTGTACTTCATTGGCGAGGTGGTGGATGTGACCGGGTGGCTGGGCGGCTACAACTTTCAGTGGGCCTGGGCCAGTGCGCATGCGTGTGCGCAGGCGTTGCAAGTGACGCCCCCCTGAGGCCCTGCAGGCCTTCCCCCCGCCGCTCTCGCAGCGCAAAGCGCCGCGGGCAGGGTGACGACGCCCTCACTGCGGGGCGGCCCTTGCTCGGCGCCCCGCCTGCGCAGCGCGTGTTTCGACCCTAAGCCGCGGCGACCACCCGACCCTGCAGCGCCCCGTGCTGCTCCGCCCACGCCAGCAGCGCCTGCGGCGGCAGCGGGCGGCTGAAGTGGTAGCCCTGCAGCTCCTCACAACCCAGTGCGCTCAGCACCTGTGCCGTGGCCAGGTCCTCCACGCCTTCGGCCACGATCTTGAGGCCCAGGGTGTGGCCGAGCGCAATGATGGCGCGGGTGATGGCCAGGTCCGCCGGGTTGGTCAGCATGTCGTGCACGAAGGATTTGTCCACCTTCAGCCGGTCGATGTCAAAGCGCTTCAGGTAGGCCAGGCTGGAATAACCGGTGCCGAAGTCGTCGATGGACAGCAACACGCCCAGCGCCTTCAGTGCAGCCAGCTGCTGCTCGGCCGCATGGGCGTTGTCCATGAGCTGTGATTCAGTGATCTCCAGCTCCAGCCGGTGCGCGGGCATGCCGGTGCGCGCCAGCAGGGCCGCGATGTCGGGCACCAGTTGCGGATCGGCCAGCTGCGCGGCCGAGAGGTTGACCGAGACGCACACATCGCCCAGCGCGGCTCGGTGGGCAGGCGCTTGCCACTGCACCCACTGCGCGCAGGCCTGTTGCAGCACCCAGTGGCCGATGGCGCGGATCATGCCGGTCTCCTCGGCAATGGGAATGAACTCGCCCGGCGGGATCTGGCCCAGCGCAGGGTTGGTCCACCGCAACAGCGCCTCCACGCCCAGAAGCTGACCGCCGCTCGCGGCCAGGCGGGGCTGGTAGTGCAGGCTGAATTCGTTGCGATCCAGGGCCCTGCGCAGGTGCTGCTCTACCGTTTGCCGGGCCAGCGCACGCTGGTCGGTCTCCGCCGAATAGAAACACGCCATATCGCGCCCCGTGGTCTTGGCCTCGTACATGGCAGCGTCGGCACGGCGCATGAGCTCGTCGATGTCGCTGCCGTCCTCGGGGTAGACGGCGATGCCCACACTGCACGACACGTTCAGCTCGTGCCCTTCCACCGGGTGGCTCTGGCGGATGAGCGAAATCAGGCGCCGCTCCACCAGCTGCTGCACATCCTCGCGCCCGGCGACGTCGCGCATGATGACCACGAACTCGTCCCCGCCCAAGCGGCTCACGGTGTCGCGGCTGCGTACGGCCTGCGTAAGGCGCCCGGCCACCGAGCGCAGCAGCCCATCGCCGATGTGGTGGCCCAGCGTGTCGTTGATGGACTTGAATCGGTCCAGGTCGATGAAGAGCACGGCCACCTTTTCGCCGGTGATGGGCGCCTGCGCCAGTGCGGCCTGCAGGCGCTGGACGCACAGCGACCGGTTGGGCAGCTCGGTGAGCACGTCGTGGTGGGCCAGGAACTGGATGCGCTCCTCGTTGAGCTTGCGGTCGGTGATGTCGATGGAGATGCCGATGTGGTTGGCAACCGGCCCGCCCTTGCTCTCGCGCACGGCCGACACCATGAGCCAAGCCGGATAGGTCTCGCCCGAGCGGCGGCGAAACCGCACCTCTCCCTGCCAGGACTCCTTCTCCTGCATGGTGCGGCTGATCTGCTGCGATAGCGGCTCGCCCCCCGCGTCTTCTAGCAGGAAGCCCAGGTCTTCGCCGATGACCTCGTAAAAGTCGTAGTGCGTGCTGCGGCAGAACGCCTTGTTGACGCTGATGATTTTCTGATCAGCGTTCATGATGATGATGCCCTCGGACGAGGCTTCGAACACCTTGGCCCACAGCTCCAGCCGCTGCTCCATGACTTTGAGCACATTGATGGGCGTAAACGCCGTGAGCACCGCGTCGCGCCCCTGAAACTGCAGCCGCCGCGCCGACAGCACGGCCCACGAAGCTTCCGCACCGCCCTTCCAGCGCACCTCGAACTCATCCACCAGGCCCTGGTCGGCCAGGCGCTGGAAGAAGCGCGCGCGTACGCCGGGCTCCAACCCCGCGGCCCAGGGGTCGGTCTTGCGGCCACCGAGCCAATGGGCTGCAGGCGCGTTGGAATGCAGCACCTCGTGCTCGGGAATCGACGTGACTACCATGGGGATGGGGAAGGCCTCCACCAGCTCGCGCTGCGCCTCGGCCGCCCGGGCGCTGGCGGCCAGCTCCTGCTGCAGCACGCGGTCGCGGTCGAGCTGGGACAGCATCTCGTTGAAGGCGGTGACCAAGCGCCCGATCTCGTCGCGACTCACCCAGCGCGCGCGCAGCGTGTGGTCGCCGCTAGTACGCACCTCGTCGGCCACACGGGCCAGTTGCTGCAGCGGCTTGGCGATCTGACGCGCCACCAGCGTGACGAGGCTCAGGATGCAGCCCAGCAACACCAGCGCCGTGCCCAGGTGCAGCCACATGCGCGCAAACAGGCTGTCCACCCGCTGATCGAGCAGGCGGTCAAGATCCACAATGCCCTCCGTCCACGCATCGCGCAGGGCCCCCAGCACCTGCGACTGCTCTGTGCCCACCTGCACCATCGTCAGCCGCGACTCGCCTGCGGCCATACCTTGCAGCAGGGACTGGAAGCCCTCCAGCGAGATTTTGAGTGCCTCCCGCTGGCTGGCCAGCGCTGCGCGCATTTCGGGCGATCCGGCGATGAACGCCTGGTTGTAGTCGGACTCGATGCCAAGCGCCACGGCATCGAGCCGCCCGACCAGCGTGAGCAGCTCGGACGACCACTGCGCTCCGCGCCCTGCGGGCGCCGCCTCCAGGAACACCACGGTGTCGTGCACCGCCTGCAGCAGCTCGGGAAAACGCAGCACCACCAGCGACATCACGTAGTAGCTGTCAAGGTCGGGGTCCAGAATCAGGTTGGACTGGTTGCCCACGGTAGTCAGCAACTCGCGCCCCTCGCGCAACAGCTGGCTGCGCTGGCGGATGAGCGACGGTGCGGCGGACACGGCCGCCTGCTCGGCCGCGCCGGCGGCCAGCGGCGCGCGGGCCGGCAACTGCACCAGCGCATCGCTGAAGCGCTGGGCCACATCGGCGGTGCGCAGCTGCGCATCGTGCGCCGCGCGCACCGCTGTCAGTCGCTCCAGCACCTGCGCCACATCGGGTGGTTGACGCGCCGCATCCAGAAACTGCCCCAGCAGGCCGTCACGCACCACGGCGGCGTAGGTGGTGCCCACCACCTCCTTGCGCGTGAAATCGATGGCCAGGTATTTCTCGTGGATCAGGATGCTGGAGACGTAGATGACCGCCGTCAGGTCCAGCAGGTAAATAAGCATGAGCTTGCGGCCCACACTGAGCCGGCCCAGCCAACCCGAAACGCGGTGCATGAATGCCATGTTGTTCGCGGAGGAGGCCGCCCGGCAGATGGCCAGGGACTCCACCGATGAAAGAAAGTGTTACAACATGAAGCAACTTCCGCGCCATGGCTGCCTCTTGGCGCTCCCAAGGTTGGCGCCATCTCCGTTTGAACACCGTCTTGCAAACCATGGTTACCGACCGGCAGGATCCCCTTGCGCTGTAAACGTGGATAAAGGCTATAATCTCCGGCTTCGCTGGCAATGCCCCGTCGGCCAAATACTAGTTACAGACGGGGAAACCGCTTCGTACGGACTTGAGGCCCGATCTCCCCAAGCCCCTCTGCAGGCACCATTTGGAAAACATTAGCTAATGACTACGATCCGCGTAAAAGAAAACGAACCCTTTGACGTTGCCCTGCGCCGCTTCAAGCGCACCATTGAAAAGCTCGGCCTGCTGACCGACTTGCGCGCCCGTGAGTTCTACGAAAAGCCCACCGCCGAGCGCAAGCGCAAGAAGGCAGCCGCCGTGAAGCGCCACTACAAGCGCGTTCGCAGCATGCAACTGCCCAAGAAGATGTACTGATCCATCTTCGGCCCCGAGCCTTTTGCTTGGGTCCCAGAACCCGCGCTAGGGACGCCAAGCGCGGGTTTTTGTTTTTTCGGGTCTGCCAAAAGGCTATCTGGCGTCGTTGCAGCGCCTTGCCGTAGCGAAACTACTGTCTGCGGCGCTGCGCCTGGCCAGAGGGGCTTTGTGCAAACCCTCCTTCTCTGCTTGATCAAAAAAAGGAAGCTGCCATGAGCCTCAAGGAAAAAATCACCGAAGACATGAAGACCGCCATGCGCGCCAAGGACAGCGAGCGCCTGGGCACTATCCGCCTGCTGCAGGCCGCGATGAAGCAAAAGGAAGTGGACGAGCGCATCGAACTGGACGACGTGGCCGTCGTGGCCATCGTGGACAAGCTCATCAAGCAGCGCAAGGACTCGATCACGGCATTTGAAGGCGCGGGCCGCCAGGACCTGGCCGACAAGGAAAAGGCCGAGATGGCCGTGCTGCAAGCCTACCTGCCCGAGCGCATGTCTGCCGAAGAAACGCTGGCCGCGGTGAAGGCCATCGTGGCCGAGCTGGGTGCCGCCGGCCCTGGCGACATGGGCAAGGTGATGGGCGTGGTCAAGACCCGCCTGGCAGGCAAAGCCGACATGGGCCAGGTTTCGGCCGCGGTGAAGGCGGCGCTGGCAGGCTGATCCGCCAACGACCAAACTCCTTTAACGCCACCCCGCGGGCCGCACTACGGCCTGCCGTGCGGTTAGTATCATTTTAATAGCTGCTTGCGCTTACCAGATAAGCGCTAGCAGCTATTTTTGCTTCAAACTGCGCCGTTGTCACCGGCACCCTCATTGCCCGCCGCCTGCGCCATCCACCCGGCGCGAAAGTGCTCCTGGAGGAACTCCACGCACACGCGCACCTTGGCCGAGCGCTCCAGCCGCGTGGGGTACACGGCCCACACATTGGCCTCCTGCCGCCACTGCGGCAGCACCTGCACCAGGCGCCCCGCCTGCAGCTGCGCGCCCACATCCCACAGCGAACGCAGTACGATGCCGCGGCCGTCCACCGCCCACTGCACGGCCATCTCGCCGTTGTTGGCCGACAGCGGGCCACGCACCTTCACCGATTCTTCCTGCGCGCCGCTGCGCAGGCGCCACACGCCAAACGGGTGGTCGCGCTCCTTGATCACCAGGCAGTCATGCGCAGCCAGGTCCGCCACCGTGCGCGGAGCGCCCTTGCGCTGCAGGTAGGCGGGAGCTGCACAGAGCACGCGGTGGTTGTCGGCAAGGCGGCGCGCGATGAGGTGTGGCGCAATCTCGTCGCCCACGCGCACATCCAGGTCAAAACCCTCGCCCGCCACGTCCACCAGCCGGTCGAACACCTCCAGCCGCACCTGCAGGCCGGGGTGCTGCTCCACCAGCCGCGATAGCGCAGGCGCCACGATCTGCCGCCCAAAGCCGAAGCTGCTGCTCACGCGCAGCAGCCCGCGCGGTGCGCTGCGGGTGATGGCGACCTCTTGCAGCAGCTGCTCCATATCGTCCAGGATGCGCTGCGCCCAGTGGAAAACGCGCTCACCCTCCTCGGTCACCGCCACCCGGCGGGTGGTACGGTGCAGCAGCTTGACCTGCAGATCCTGCTCGAGCAGGCGGATGCGCTTGCTCACGTAAGCCGGTGAGGTGCCGAGCTCGATGGCGGCGGCGCCAAAGCTGGACTTGCGCACCACCGCAGCGAACACGCGCAAGTCGTCGGCGGCAGGGTTTTTATGCACGATGTGTGAAGGATGAGGCCACGGTTGGCGGATTGTAGTTATCGTTGGCGCTCGGATAATGCGGTGCAACCGCGCCCCGTGCATCGGCGGCGCCCTCCCATTCCTCACCCACCTGCTTCACACCATGAACCTGCCCGCCACCAAAACCTATCGCATTGCCGTCATCGCCGGAGACGGCATTGGCAAGGAAGTGATGCCCGAAGGCCTGCGCGCCACCCAGGCGGCCGCAGAACGGTTCGGGCTGGGGCTGGAGCTGCACACGTTCGAGTGGGCCAGCTGCGACTATTACGCGGCCCACGGCAAGATGATGCCCGACGACTGGAAGGCCCAGCTGGCAGGCATGGACGCCATCTTCTTCGGCGCGGTCGGCTGGCCCGCCACCGTGCCCGACCACATCTCGCTGTGGGGCTCGCTGCTCAAATTCCGCCGCGAGTTCGACCAGTACATCAACCTGCGCCCGGTGCGCCTGTTTGAAGGCGTGCCCTGCCCGCTGGCCGGCCGCAAGCCCGGCGACATCGACTACTACGTCGTGCGCGAGAACACCGAGGGCGAATACACGTCGCTCGGCGGCATCATGTACGAGGGCACCGACCGCGAGATCGTGATCCAGGAATCGGTCTACTCGCGCCACGGCGCCCACCGCCTGCTGAAGTTCGCCTTTGACCTGGCCCAGAGCCGTCCCAAAAAGCACGTCACGCTGGCCACCAAGAGCAACGGTATCGCCATCAGCATGCCCTGGTGGGACCAGCGCGCCGATGATGTTGCCAAGGGCTACCCCGAGGTCACACTCGACAAGCAGCACATCGACATCCTCACCGCCCGCTTTGTGCTGCAACCCGGCCGCTTTGACGTGGTGGCCGCCACCAACCTGTTTGGCGACATCCTCTCTGACCTGGGCCCGGCCACCACCGGCACCATCGGCCTGGCGCCCTCGGCAAACCTGAACCCCGAGCGCAAGTTCCCCAGCCTGTTCGAGCCTGTGCACGGCTCGGCACCGGACATCTATGGCAAGAACATCGCCAACCCGATTGCCATGATCTGGTCGGGCGCGCTGATGCTGGACTTTCTCACCGGGGGCCAGGGCGCGGGCCGGCAGGCACACGACGCCATCGTCACAGCCATCGAAGAGGTGATCAAGAGCGGGCCGCGCACTCCCGACCTGGGCGGCACGGCCAACACCACACAGGTGGGTGAGGCCGTTGCGGGCCTGATAGGGCGGCGGTAATCCCCCCGGGGGCCCGCCCGTAGCCGTCAGGGGAACAGCTTGTTGGCGGTCTCGGCGATCAATTTGCCCTGGAACCGGGCACCGTCCAGATCCAGGGCGCTGGGCTGGCGCTGCCCCTGGCCGCCCGCAATGGTGGTCGCGCCGTAAGGGCTGCCGCCCACCACTTCGTCCAGCGTCATCTGTCCTTGGTAGCTGTACGGCAGGCCGACGATCGTCATGCCGAAATGCAGCAGGTTGGTAATGATGGAGAACAGCGTCACCTCCTGCCCACCGTGCTGCGTGGCCGTGGAGGTGAACGCACCCCCCACCTTGCCATTGAGCGCACCGCGCGCCCACAGCCCGCCCGCTTGGTCCAGAAACGCGGCCATCTGCGAAGGCATGCGGCCAAAACGGGTGGGGGCGCCGACGATGATGGCGTCGTAGCCCTCAAGCTCTGCAACGGTCGCTACGGCAGCTGACTGGTCCAGCTTGAAATGCGCGCCCTTGGCAATGTCTTCGGGCACGGTCTCCGGCACCCGCTTGACGTCGACTGTCGCGCCCGCAGAGCGCGCACCTTCGGCCACGGCCTGGGCCATGGTTTCGATGTGGCCGTACGTGGAATAGTAAAGAACGAGAACTTTGGACATGGTGGCTCCTTGAATCCTTGAGGGGTTGACGCGCCCGCTGGTTGCGCGGCACCCCACGATATTGCGTTTCGTTCATGACAGCAATGGCATGCGCAAGCGCAGCGGCATCAGACGACAGCCGATTGTCACGACCGCGCCAAGCGCCTGGCACCCACCAATAAAAAGCAGACCAAGGCTGCTTTGTTGTTCGGGACCTGGCTGCAGCGTCGCAGCTGTCAGCTGCCCGCCACCTTCATGCGGTTGACGAGAATCGAGCCCACCGTCTTGGCCCCGTAGTTGTAGGCGTCTGCCCCCACGGCCTCGATGCCCTTGAGCATGTCTTTCAGGTTGCCTGCAATGGTGATCTCGTGCACGGGGAAGGCGATCTTGCCGTTCTCCACCCAGAAGCCGCTGGCGCCGCGCGAGTAGTCGCCGGTCACGTAGTTCACGCCCTGACCCATCAGCTCCACCACAAAGAGGCCCGTGCCCAGCTTTTGCAGCATGGCGTCGAGGTTGTCGCCCGCTTGCGTGAGGCGCGAGGTCATCACCAGGTTGTGCGAGCCACCCGCGTTGCCGGTGGTCTTCATGCCCAGCTTGCGGGCCGAGTAGCTTGAGAGAAAGTAGCCTTCCACGCGCCCTCCTTTGACCACCTTGCGCGGCGCCACGCGCACGCCTTCTTCGTCGAACGGCGAGCTGCCTTTGCCGCGCAGGATGAAGGGGTCTTCCAGGATGTCGATGTGTTTGGGGAAGACCATCTTGCCCAGCGAGTCAAGCAGGAAGCTGCTCTTGCGGTACAGCGAGCCACCGCTCACGGCCTGCACAAAGCCGCCCAGCAGGCCGGCGGCCAGGGTCGACTCAAACAGCACCGGGCATTGCGTGGTGGGGATCTTGCGCGAGCCCAGGCGGCTCAGCGCGCGCTGCGCGGCGTAGCGGCCCACGGCCTCGGGAGAGGCGAGCTCGGCCGCATCGCGCATGGAGCTGTACCAGGCGTCGCGCTGCATCTCGGCGTTCTTGCCGGGCAGCGAGGCGATGGGCGCCACCGAGAAGCTGTGGCGCGAACTGGCATAACCGCCGCGAAAGCCGCGCGTGTGGGCGCTGAAGAAATGGCTTTGCTGCGCCGATACGCCTGCGCCTTCGCTGTTGGTGATGCGGCGGTGCGTCTTGAGCGCGGCAGCTTCGCAGGCCCTGGCGATGTCAGCGGCTTCTTCGCTGGTGATGGCCCAAGGGTGGAAGAGCTGCAGGTCGCGGTGCGTGTCGGCCGGGGCGATGTCATCGGCGTCCGGCAGGCCTGCCATGGGGTCTTCGGCCGTAAAGCGCGCGATGTCGTACGCCGCCTGCACGGTCTGCTCGATGGCCTTGTTTGAGAAATCGGAAGTGCTGGCATTGCCACGGCGTTTGCCAAGGTACACCGTCACGCCCAGCGATTTATCGCGGTTGCGCTCCACGTTCTCCAGCTCGCCCTTGCGCACGCTGACCGACAGGCCGCAACCCTCGGACGCCTCGGCGCCTGCGTCGGTGGCGCCGAGCTTTTTGGCATGGGCCAGGGCGCGGTCCACCAGGTCTTCAAAGAACGCGCGGCTGTAGCTGAAGCCGTTGTCAGGGGTGCGGGAGGTGGCAGGCGCGGGCGCAGCGGCAGCCGCGCTTTGGGCGCGCGCGGCGCGGGTGGAGGGTTTTTTCATAGCGGCAGCTATGATACTTGCCGCTGTGGCGCGCTCTGCGCCGCTTCTCTTTTTGCCCCCACCCCATGTCACGCAAACCCAAAAAAGGCTACTTTGTGCGAGGCCAGTTTGTTGCCGAAGGCAGCGAACTGGACATTCAGCTCAAGGCCGAACTCAAAGGCACGCCCGATGCCAGCCGCACCGATCTCAAGCGCGAAAGCGACGAACTGCAGGAGCTGGGCAAAGAGCTTTTGAGCCTGCGCGCCGACCTGTTCGACGCCGTGGGCCTGCCCGACAAACTGGTGGAAGCCCTGGCCGAGGCCAAACGCATCACCAACTTTGAGGGCAAGCGCCGCCAGATGCAGTACGTGGGCAAGATCATGCGCAAGCTCGAACCCGAGCTGGTGTTGGCCGCCCGCCAGGCGCTGGAAGAACAGCACAAGGGCTCGGCCACCGAAAAGATGCAGTTGCACCTGGCCGAACACTGGCGCGACCGCCTGATTGCCGATGACGAGGCCCTGGCCCCGTGGATGGCCGAGCATCCCACCACCGACACCCAGCAGCTGCGCGCCTTGGTCCGTCAGGCCCGCAAGGACGCGCAGCCTGCGGGCAAGGAAGCCAACGTCCAGGTCTCGCAAGGCCTGGCCCCGCGCAAGGGCCGCGCCTACCGCGAACTGTTCCAGCTGGTGCGCGAGCACCTGGGTGGCGCGGGCGCAAACGATGCCAGCGACATTGACGAGGACCACGGCGATGAGTGAGCGTTCCGCCCTGCACGACCCGGTGAAGATCGGCATCGTCTCCATCAGCGACCGCGCCAGCACGGGAGTCTATGAAGACAAGGGCCTGCCTGCGCTGCAGGACTGGCTCTCGCGCGCACTGCACAACCCCATCACCTTCGAATCGCGCCTGATCCCCGACGAGCAGGACGGCATCAGCGCGGCGCTGATCGAACTGGTCAACGCAGGCTGTTGCCTGGTGCTGACCACCGGCGGCACGGGCCCTGCCCTGCGCGACGTGACGCCCGAGGCCACGCTGGCCGTGGCGCACAAGGAGATGCCGGGCTTTGGCGAGCAGATGCGCCAGATCAGTCTGAAGTTTGTACCCACCGCCATCCTGTCGCGCCAGGTGGCCGTGGTGCGCGACCAGAGCCTCATCATCAACCTGCCCGGCCAGCCCAAGGCGATTGCCGAGACGCTGGAAGGCCTGAAAGATGCCGAGGGGAAACCGATCGTGCCGGGCATCTTTGCGGCGGTGCCGTACTGCGTGGACCTGATTGGCGGTCCCTATCTGGAAACGCGCGACGAGGTCTGCAAGGCGTTCCGGCCCAAGAGCGCTGTCCGAGCGCCTAAGCCAACGCTCTAAGCTTTTTCCCAAAGGCTTACAGCCGCCATCACACCCCTGCTTGCAACCGGCAGGGAACACCTGTTTCACGCAGCCTTTCTATCGCCATGCCCATCTACCGTTGCAACCAATGCAGTTTCGTTTCAGAAGACGCCACCACACCGGTTGGGACAAGGGTCGCTTGCGGACGATGCGGTACTCCCAGCATGGTCTATGGCACTGTGTTCTACGTGGAGAAGCTGGTCGAACGGTATTTTTCCGCACTGCGCGAAGTGGCAGCCCTCCAGCAGCCCGACAAGCCAGTAGAAGACGTCCCCAGCCCAAGCACCACGGGACCCGCGTCTGTGCGGGTAGTTCCGTCGGAAACACTTGCCGGCATTGATCCGAACAACACGACCTTGCTGGCTACGGCTGAGCAGCACGCTCCGCTGCAGGCGTGGTTTTCTGCCCGGAAGATTGAAGCCCGCTTCGACTACACACTGGTGGACACCAGCGGGTTTTTCGATGACGCGGCGCGGATGCTGGGAGAGGGGCATGCGCTGTATGCTGAACTGATTGACCGCGTCCGCTTTGCCTACCGCAAGAGCCACGGGTGGATCAACCTTGAGCTGGGGAACCTGCCTCAAAAGGATGCGCAAGCGATCAATACGCTGTGCCGCCAGCTCTACAGCCATACATTCTTCTCGAGGTATCACTACCAGAAACCCGAGAAAATTGTCCGTCTGACCTTGCAGACGGCGCCTGCCGTGCGTCAATTCTTTGAAGGCGGATGGCTGGAATGGTACGCCTTCATCGAGTTGCTTACCCAGTTGCGCGAGCACGGGCGGCCTGCGTCTTGCGCGCGTAGTGTGAAGGTCGTGTTCCCGAACGAAGATCTGCATGAATTGGACGTGATCGCGTTGCCAGAAGGCCAGGCGCCAATCTGCATCGAATGCAAATCCGGAGAGTTCCGTCGCGACATCGACAAATATCTTCGTCTGCGCAAGCGCCTGGGCATCGACCGGAGCCGTTTCATCATCTGCGCCACTGATTTGAACGATGAGCAGGCAGCAGGCCTCACGACCATGTACGAGTTGACCTTTGTGAACCTCGAATCACTCGGCCGACACCTGCAAACGTTGGTGCAAGGCTGAAGCCCGCCAGCCGCTACTTGCCCACAAGTTCATTGAGCTTGCCCGCCTCGAACTGCTCCTTGAGCGCGGCATCACACGGCACGCAGTCCTTGTTCTGCGGGTTGGTGGACAGCTTCTCGATGGCCTGCCACAACAGCGCAATCTGGTGCTCCTGCGACGAGGCGTTGTCGATCAGCCCGCGCATGGCCTGCGAGAGCGGGTCGTCCTCCTGCGTGATGCCGTAGGCTGTGAACTTGGGAGGCTGCTGGGGTTCGGTCACGTCGGCGCTCTGGCCTTCTTTGGACGGAATGATGCGCGCGGGGATGCCCACGGCCGTGGCACCTGCGGGCACAGGCTTGATGACCACGGCGTTGCTGCCGATCTTGGCGCCGTCGCCCACTTCAAAGCCGCCCAACACCTTGGCGCCAGCGCTCACCACCACGTTTTTGCCCAGCGTCGGGTGGCGCTTGCTGCCCTTGTACAGCGAGGTCCCGCCCAGCGTCACGCCCTGGTAGATGGTGCAGCCGTCGCCGATCTCGGCGGTCTCGCCCACCACCACGCCCATGGCGTGGTCAAAAAACACGCGCTCGCCAATCTTGGCGCCGGGGTGGATCTCGATGCCGGTGAGCCAGCGCGAGAAGTTGGAGATGAAGCGGCCCGGCCATTTGAGGCCGTTGTTCCAGCACCAGTGCGCGGGGCGGTGCAGCCAGATCGCGTGCAGGCCCGGATAACAGGTGATCACCTCCCATGTGCTGCGCGCGGCAGGATCGCGGTCGAGGATGCACTGGATATCGGAGCGCAGGCGGGCGAACATCGGTTCTTTTCGTTATGTGTTGATGGCCGCACAGTCTAGCGTTTCGCCTCTGCGGCCTCGATCATGGCTTTGGCGACACCTCTCAAGATGTGGATTTCTTCAGGGCTGAGCTGCGCGCGATTGAAAAGCTGGTTAAGGCGGGGCATGAGCTTCTTGGGTGCGGCGGGGTCCAGAAAACCGATGGTGGTAAGCGCCTGCTCCCAGTGGCCCAGCATGCCCGCTACCTGCGCGGCGTCGGCCAGGGCGCGCTGTGGTGTGGCATCCAGCACCGGGAACCCGCCCAGCGCCATGCGCCATTCGTAGGCAATCACCTGGATGGCGGCGCCGAGGTTGAGCGAGCCAAAGCCGGGGTTCGTGGGAATCGACAGTGCCACATGGCAGCGATAGACATCCTCGTTGGTCATGCCGAAACGCTCGGAGCCAAACAGGAAGGCGACACCCGCCTGGCGCACGGCCGCAGCTTCTGAAATATTGGTGTTTTTGGCCTCCAGCGATTGCCCATCAAGCGCTAATAGCTCTTTTTTTAATAGCAAATCGAAATGTTCCCGCGGCGCTGCCGTGGGTGGCCCGAAGTCGCGCGGGGTCATCGCCGTGGCGCACAGGTGGCTGATGCCGTCCAGCGCTTCATCCAGCGTTGCCACGATACGGGCGTTCTCCAGCACATCCAGGGCGCCACTGGCGCGCTGGATGGTTTCCTCGCGCCGCAGCACGTTGGCCCAGCGCGGGGCCACCAGCACCAGGTCATCAAACCCCATGGTTTTCATGGCGCGTGCGGCAGCGCCCACATTACCGGCGTGGCTGGTGTTGATCAGGACAAAACGGGTCTTCATGGAGCGGATGGACGGGAGGGGAAAAGCGGCCGGTTAGGCAAAAATGAGGCACTGCGGGTAAAATTCCGCCCTCTATTGTCGCCGCCCGCATCGCCGGGACTGGCCCGACCTCCCCGCTCATCCTGTACGCAGATGCCCGCGCCACCCTGGCCGCGCGCTGCCAACCACCACAATTTATGTCGTCCAACCTGCACCCCATGCTTAACGTGGCCATCAAGGCCGCACGCGCCGCCGGCGCCATCATCAACCGCGCGGCCCTTGACGTGGAATCGGTGCGGATCTCGCAAAAGCAGATCAACGACTTTGTGACCGAAGTGGACCACGCGTCCGAAAAAATCATCATCGAGACGCTGCTGACGGCCTACCCCGGCCACGGCATCCTGGCGGAAGAATCGGGCAGCGAATACGGCGCCAAGGATTCGGAATTTGTCTGGATCATCGACCCGCTGGACGGCACCACCAACTTCATCCACGGCTTTCCCGTGTATTGCGTCAGCATTGCGCTGGCCGTGCGCGGCAAGGTCGAGCAGGCCGTCATATATGACCCCTCGCGCAATGACCTGTTCACCGCCACCAAGGGCCGTGGCGCCTACCTGAACGAGCGCCGCATCCGTGTGAGCAAGCGCACGCAGCTCAAGGACTGCCTGATCTCCACGGGCTTCCCCTTCCGCCCGGGCGACAACTTCAAGAGCTACCTGAACATGATGGCCGACGTGATGCAGCGCACCGCCGGCCTGCGCCGCCCTGGCGCCGCCGCGCTGGACCTGGCCTACGTGGCTGCGGGCTTCACCGATGGTTTCTTTGAAACCGGCCTGTCGATCTGGGACGTGGCTGCAGGCTCGCTGCTGGTGACCGAGGCTGGTGGCCTGGTGGGCAATTTCACGGGCGAGGCGGATTTTCTGGAGCAGCGCGAGTGCCTGGCCGGCAGCCCCCGCATCTACGGCCAGCTGGTGCCTATCCTCTCCAAGTACAGCAAGTTTGCGAGCGCAGGCGACAAGGCGGCTGTGCGACAGGCGGCTGCGGCAGACGCACCTGTCAGCGCTGAAGCCGAGGCTGCAGCCGATGTGGAGCGCGACACCTCCGCCCCGCAGGCCGACGCCCCCAAGAGCGAAGACGCGCCGTTCTAAACCCATCCACCGCGCACGGCAGTTAGGCCAGCACACGATGACCAATGGTGAGATCTCCTAGCTGAACCGTGCAGCGGGCGAGACGCACACCAGTGCAGCCGTGCAAGGGCAGCCCCGCCGCACTGGCTGCGTCCCCCTTCCCGAATTGCGCAGCAATTCGAGAGAAGGGGGAAGCGACGAAGTCGCTCAGGGGGTTGTCCTTTATCCAGGGTCGGGATATTTCTCGGCGATGCTGCGGAAGTCTTCCGCAATGTCCACAAACGCGTCCACCATGTCCGGGTCAAAGTGCGTGCCTTTGCCGCGAATGATGGTGTTGCACGCCTGGTCGTGCGAAAACGCGGGTTTGTAGACGCGTTTGCTGATGAGTGCGTCGTACACATCGGCCACCGCCATCAGGCGCGCCGCCACCGGAATGGCATCGCCCGCCAGGCCCTGCGGGTAACCTGAGCCATCCCATTTTTCCTGGTGACTGTAGGCAATCTCTTTGGACAGACTCAAAAATGGCACCCGCATGCCCAGGCGCCGCTCTGCCTTGTCGATGGCGTTGCGGCCCAGGGTGGTGTGGGTTTTCATGATCTCGAACTCTTCCACGGTGAGCTTGCCGGGCTTCAGCAGGATGCTGTCGGGGATGCCGATCTTGCCGATGTCGTGCAGCGGGGCGGACTTGTACAGCAGCTCGATCATGCGGTCGTTGAGTACGTGTTCGAAGCGCGGGTGGTCGCGCAACCGCTCGGCCAGCACCTTGACGTACAGCTGGGTGCGGCGGATGTGGTTGCCGGTTTCATCGTCGCGCGTCTCGGCCAGCGAGGTCATGGCCATGATGGTCACATCCTGGATGGCCTGCACCTCCAGCGTGCGCATGGCCACCTCGCGTTCCAGGTAAGAGCTTTTGTCACGCAGGAAGTCCGCCGTGGCCTTGAGTGCCAGATGCGTGTTGACCCGCGCCAGCAGGATGGGCGGACTGATGGGCTTGGTGATGTAGTCCACCGCGCCCAGCGCCAGGCCCATGCGTTCGTCGTCCGGATCGGAACGGGCGGTGAGGAAAATCACCGGAATATCGCGCGTGGCAGGCAGGGCCTTCAGGCGCCGGCACACCTCATAGCCGTCCAGGTCCGGCATCATGATGTCGAGCAGGATCAGGTCGGGCGGTGCATCGGACTGGGCGATCTTGAGCGCCTTCTCGCCGTGGTTGGCCACCTTCACGACATAGTGCTCGCGCAACAGACTGCCCATCAGGGTGAGGTTGTCGGGCGTGTCGTCCACCACCAGCACCGTCGCAATGGGTTTTTCGACAAGGGTGGACTGCGGAGAGGCAAAGGGCGCGTTGTCCATGGAGGTTCCTGAGTGAGGTGCCGGTCAGTGAGGCGCGTGCGCGGGAGGTTCGTCCGTGCGGGGCGCAGCATGGATCACGGCCATGGCCTGTTCAAAATCAAAATTCAGTGTATGCATCTCCACCACCTTGAAAGCGCTTCCCAGCACAGATTGGAGCAATGCGGCATTGTGTTGGAAAAACTCGCAGGCTGCAGGATCGTCGTGTTCCAGAAGGTCGCACAGCGCCTGCAAGGCTTGCGCAGGTTCCAGTGGCTGCGGCGGTGGCCCTGCAGCGACTGAAACCGCGCCGTTGCCTGGCGGCACCGGGGTTTGTGGGGTTTGCGTCCATGCCTGCAACGGCTCCAGCACCGGGTTCAGGGCGGCGCCCAGCGCCGCCAGCAGGCCGCCGATGACGTCAATGCCGCCTTGTCCGCCCCGGATGGTCTGCTCCAGCATCCGGGCATGGGCAGACACATCCAGTGCCCCGATGTTGTCCGCGACCGAGCGCAGGGTGTGCGCCAGGCGCTCTGCCAGCACCATGTCCCCCGTGCGCGTGGCCTGCTCCAGCTCGGCCAGCACGCCTGACTGCCCGCGCACAAACCTGCGCAGCATTTCGGCATAGAGATCGGGCTTGCCCAGCGCCCGCTGCAGGCCCAGGGCGGTATCCAGGCCGGCGATGGCAGGGAAAACGGGCGCGGGGCCCGCATCGGCACCAGGCGGTTCCACCCGCGCAAACATCGCGCCCGAAGCCGGTGCGTGTGCCGCAGGCATCGCCCCCAACCCGGGCCGCGGCCGAATCCAGCGGCCCAGGGCGGCCCAGAGTGCCGCAGGCTCGATGGGCTTGGCCACATGGTCGTTCATGCCCGCGGCAAAGCAGCGCTGGCGGTCTGCTTCCATGGCGTTCGCAGTCATGGCCACAATGGGCAGTTGGGCATGGCGCGGGTTGCTGCGCAGCCGCCGCGTGGCGGTTTCGCCGTCCATCACGGGCATCTGCATGTCCATCAGGACCACGTCGTAGGCCTTGCGCTCGATGCAATCGATCGCCGCCTCGCCGTTCTCGGCCACGTCCACCGCGAAACCGGCGTCCCGCAAAAGCTCCACGGCCACCATCTGGTTGAGTTCGTTGTCCTCCACCAGGAGCACCGAGGCACCCCGGATTTCCAAAGGCAATTGCTCGGCAGCCGGTGCGGTGGCCACCACGCGGCGGGGTGCGGCGGGCGCGTGCTCCAGCGGCTGCATCAGCGTGTCGAACAGCAGCGACGCATTCACCGGCTTGATCAGTACGGTGTCGATCCCCTGGAGCCGCGCGGCACGCATCACATCTTCGCGCCCGTAGGCGGTGACCATCAGCATCTTGGGCACCTGCGCCATCCCCAAGCCCTTGATATGCCCTGCGAGCTGGATGCCGTCCATGCCGGGCATGTGCCAGTCGAGCAGCAGCAGGCCAAACGGCTGATGCCGCGCCATGGATTCACGCAGCCGGTCCAGCGCCTCCAGCCCCGAATGCGCCTGCTCCACGTCAAAGCCCATGGACGTCAGCATGTCGGACAGCACCGTGGCGGCCGTCTGGTTGTCGTCCACCACCAGCACGCGGCGGCCGCGCAGATCGGGCGGTGGCAGCAGCACGCGCGCCGGGGCGCCACGCTCCAGCGGCACGGTCACCCAGAAGGTGGAGCCCTGCCCGAAAATGCTTTCCACCCCCACCTCTCCGCCCATCAGCTCCGCCAGGCTCTTGCAGATGGCCAGGCCCAGGCCCGTGCCGCCATAGCGGCGGGTGGTGGACGTATCGGCCTGCTGGAAGCTCTGGAACAGGCGCCCCATCTGCTCTGGCGTCAGCCCGATACCGGTGTCACGCACCTCAAAGCGCAGCAGCACCCGGCTGCCTTCAGACTCCATAAGCCGCACGGCGATGCTGATCTCCCCGCGTTCGGTGAACTTGATCGCGTTGTTGGCGAAGTTGATGAGGATCTGCCCCATCCGCAGGGAATCCCCGATAAGGTTGGGCGGCACATCCGGCGCCACATCGCAGACCAGCTCCAGCCCCTTGGCACCGGCCTTGTAGCCCACCACATCCGCAACACTGTCCAGCATGTGGTCGAGCGCAAAGGGGTGTTTTTCAACCACGAGCTTGCCGGCCTCGATCTTGGAGAAATCCAGAATGTCGTTGATGACGCCCAGCAGGTGCTGGCCTGCCTGCTGGATCTTGCTCACGTAGTCGTGCTGGCGGTCTGACAGGCCCGACTTGAGCGCAAGGTGCGACATGCCGATGATCGCGTTCATGGGCGTGCGGATCTCGTGGCTCATGTTGGCCAGGAAGTTCGATTTGAGCGCGGTCGATTCCTCGGCCAGCTCCTTGGCACGGCGCAGCTCCTGCTCGGCGCGCTGCCGGTCGGTGATGTCCACAAACGTGCCAATCGCCCCCCCTGGGGATCCGTCCGCCCGCGAAAAACCATGCAGCCAGAACAGCGTGTGGTGCACCTCGCCATCGGCATACGGCAAGTCCACTTCCTTGTGCACGGACTGGTCGCCGTGCAGTGCCTCCCGGGCATCCGCGTCAAAACGCTCACGGTCGGCAGCGGGCAAGAACCCGAGGTCCAGCACCGTCTTGCCGATCAACGCCTCGCGCTGCACCCCGAAGGCCTGTTCATACGCGCGGTTGAAACCGATATAGCGGCCTTCGGCATCCTTGTAGAACAGGGGCACGGGGATGGCGTCAATCAGGGCCTGCTGGAAATCCAGCTGCTCGGCGACACGGGCCTCCAGCAGCTTCTGGTCGTGGATGTCCACATTCACGCCCACCACACGCACGGCACGGCCTTCGCCGTCGCGGAAAATGCGCGCCGCCGAAAGGAACCAGCGCTCCTCGCCATCCGGCCGCACGATGCGCCACGAATCACGAACATGCAGCGCATCGCCCGACACGGCTTGCGCGAACAGCGCGCTGGCGCGCTCACGGTCCAGCGGGTGCAGCATGTCCTCCCAGTCCTTCTGCGTGCGCCGCTGGGTGCCCGGTGGCAGGCCAAACATGGCCAGGATCTTGTCGCTCCACAGCACCTGGTTGCTGGCAAGATCAATATCAAACACGCCGATCTTGCCCGCCTCCTGGGCCAGCTCCAGCCGGTCTCGGGCCTGCTGCATGGCGATCTCGGCCTGCCGCTGCTCGCTGACATCTTCAATCACCCAGATCGACGCGCTGGCAAACCCCTCCATCTGCAGGCTGCGGCCTGCCAGGCGGGCTTCAAACCGCGTTCCGTCCAGGCGGTACAGCGTGGTGGTTTCCCGCACGGGCTGGCCCGCAAACAGACTGGGGCCAACGTGTTGCTTGAAACTGTCCCACTGGCGCGCCCCGCCAAACAGTGCCCCCACGCCCTGGCCCAGCAATTGCGAAACGGTGCCTCCCATGAGCTCCACAAACGCGGGGTTGAACTGGCGAAACTGCCCATCGCACAGCAGCACGATAGGCGGCGCGTTGTCGAAGATGGCCGTCTGCTGCTCCAGCAACTCGTTGAGCAGGCGCTCGCGCCGCACCAGCTCGGCCTGGGCCTGAATGCGCCCGGATACATCTTCGTGCAGGCCCACGATGGCGATGCGCTTTCCGGCTGCATCAAAGACGGGCGACAGCGTGGCCTCGTCATGGTAGATGCCTCCGTCCTTGCGCCGGTTGACGAAATGCCCCTGCCACGATTGCCCCGAAAGCAAGGTCGCCCACATCTGCTGGTAAGTCTGCGCAGGGGTCTGCCCGCTGGCCACCAGCGACGGTTTCTTGCCACGCACTTCGTCCAGCGTGTAGCCGGTGTTGCGTTCATATTGGGGATTGACCCAGTCAATCCGGCCATCGCCATCGGTGATGACCACCGATACAGGACTGTTGCCCAGCGCGGCACCCAGCACCCTGAAGCGTTCCATCGCGGCACGCACCCGTGCACGACTGCGCAGCAGGTCCAGCAGCAACAATCCAAGCAGACAAAGCGCCACAAACGCACCGCCCGCCAGCTTGGCCCGCTCATTCCAGGGCAGGAGCGCGCTCACATCGTCCAGCATCACCAGCTGCCACTGGCCTCCCGGATCGTTCCAGTCCACCTGGCGCCGCTCGACCGCGTGCGGCGTGCCGTCCAGAAAGACGTCCTGCGCGTCGGGCGTAAAGGGCAGCGACGAGGCCACGCCGTTGTCAAAATGGCTGCCAAACTGGCGTGAAGCGCGGATCGCATCAATGCGCGCCTGCGTGAGCGGGGGCGCCACGGCAAACAGCCATTCAGGCCGCGTGGAAGAAAACGTCACCCCCTGGGGCGACAGCAGCACCGTGGGCATGCCCGTGCGCCGCAGCACCTCGTCAAACAGTTCAAAGCCCACCTTGAACATGACCACGCCCACGATGCCGCTCGAAGGGGTGTCGCTTTCATACAGCGGCGCGGCGTAATAGAGGCCCCGCTCCTGCGAGTTGCTGCCGATGGCGGCATACACGCTGATGGCACCGTTGACCGCCTGCTGGAAATACGGCCGGAAGGAAAGGTTCATGCCCGTGGAGCGCCGGCCAGCCGTCTCGTGGGCCACCACCGTGCCGTCACGGGACATCACATACACACCGTTCACCAGGAAGCGGCCGCGCGCCACACTCAGCCGCGCAAGGGCCTGCGGGTCATCAGGCGCAAGCTCGCCCAGCGCCATGGCTTTGAGCAGGGGCTCGCTCAGGCCCAGCAACGACACGGCGCCCAGCATGCCACCGCCGGTGATGCGGGTCTGCAGGGCATCCACCGTCTGCTGCAGCAATTGGGAGCGTTCGGTGGCACGCTCAGCGCCCTTCCAGTGCATGGCAGCCAGCACCACCAGCCACGCGCCCGCCAGCGCCAGGGCCACCACCAGCAAAACGCCATGCACGCCCGGGCCCTTGCGGGCAGGCATCTTGTCCAGAAACCCGCCCGCGCCTTCACCGGCCCGCTTCACACCCGGCTCCCGGCCGCGCGCGTGCAGCAGTTCATCCGGCGCATGCAGTAGATCACCGGGCTAGGGCAGTGAATGCAACATCGCATGGATGTCCTCCACCGGCCCCGGCCGCCCAAACAGATACCCCTGAAACCCCTCGCACCCGTGCAGCCGCAAAAACGACAGCTGCCCCGTCGTCTCCACCCCCTCGGCCACCACCTCCAGGTCCAGGCTCTTGGCCAGCGCCAATATCGTGCGCACGATCGCCGCGTCGTTGGGGTCGCTG
>NZ_AGTS01000146.1 GCF_000238595.1 Acidovorax sp. NO-1
AGGATGATCCATCGGTATGACGCTGCATCGTCTGGGTCGGGAATGATCTGCAGGCAATAGGGCATGTTGAACTCCTGGTGGTGCGCCTGTGCACCGGGCGAACTCATTGCCAACGAGAACGTGGCTGCTCAGGCCAGTTGGACGCAGGTTTCTTCATTCGTCGGTCGCAAGACGCTGGGGTAGCGATTGAAAGTCTCAGCAATGTAGGGCGTGGGCGTCAAATCCTCAACGTCGAGTAGCAGAGCCTGCATGGAAGACGGTGAGCGGTGGCGCGCGGGCGGTAATGTGACGCTAAAAGTTGCATTACATGATCTGGGCAAAGCGTAAGTCGGCCTGTTTTGGCGTCGGGGTTCTATCTTGAGTGCTTCGCACTACAGAAACGATGCGTTTTCGCCCTGAAGAATCGGTGTTTGCGGGAGGGGAGGGCGCTGGCCAGGTGAGGGGTGGTGGTTGCCTGTGGGTGCCGCCTGACGATGTGGGGCATCGACGGGGTGCTGGCCATTGGTTTACAGGATGGCTGCTCAGATTGGGTTACTGAGCTACCTCGAATCGAGCGGTGTTCGGGGGCGAGTTTGAGAGGCAGGGGCGGGATTGAGTTGATCCCGCCGCCCGCGCCTTTCAGTTGTCCTCGATCCGCAGTTGGGGCAGGTTTTCCGTGTCGAATTCGATGATCGTTGCCAATGCGGAGGCGAGCGCCTTCCCGTCCAGAACGCCTCGGGTACCAGCGGTTGTAGGCGGCAGGAGCAGCGAGCGCAGGTGTACGTCGTTTTCCGTGCAGTACCGCAGGATGATGAAGTGCCCACCAGGTTGCAGGAGGTCGTACTCAAAAACGGTCTCCGTGGTGCCCGCATGCAGGGTTGCCAGCTGGAACAGCCCGGGGGGGCCATCTTCATCCAGCTTGCCTTTGACCAACTGTTTTTGGGTTTCCAGATTGCCGGTGGTGGGGATTTGGCTGCGCTTTTCCACCAGGTCGCCGATGAGGTTCGCCAAGTGGGCAGAGATCGTGCGATGCACTTCCTCGCCTTGCTCGCGAATGCTGGTTGCCGCCGACAGAAATCCTTCGATCTCGATGCGGGCCATCCAGGTGTAGGAAGTGCCAACGTCGTGCACATAGACGTAGAGGGGGTCGCCCTCTACTTCGCGGATGTTGTTTTCCATGATCCTCCACCCGCGAGCACGAGCCGTCACCTCTTCAATGAAGCTTTGGGCTGCGCCGCTGTATTTGGTTGTATTTGTTCGGGGCATGTTTCGTTGTCTCGCCGTCTTTCGAGACGCGACAGATGCAACTTCATAGTAGTTGCGTTTAAACGAATTGTCACATTCTTTTTGGGGGCATTGCTTGAGTGCAATGGTGGAAATTGTACGTATGGGTTCCCCGAATGCACCTTTCAAACAGACACGCATTGATTGCATTTCAAAAGTCGTACTGTTAGACCAACAGAGCCCGAGATGCGCGTGGAAGGGGTCGTTCACGCTCTTTCGCATATCGGGCGAGTGGGTGGTGGAGGGTTCCAGAAGAGCCATCTTCTTCCCATGCCTCCGTAATTTATTTAATTGTTTAGAGGGCGTCAGTGTTTATGGCTTTACACGACCAGTTTTAATGAAACAGGGACATATCCATCTTCCAGACTATTCCTGTCCGTGAATGTTGCTCTAAACATTGCCAGCACCGACCATGTTTTGAACATGCTCTTCTTAGTGCGCGCCTTTTCCCTTGGCCAAACGATTTAATTTGCCGGGTCGAAGATCGTTGGATGGGCGATCCCTTCTCCAGCTCGTTAATTTCCTATGTCGGCGTCTCGGTGTGGGTTTAAGGTTTGATCGGACCTTCCGGCCCATAGAGCGCAGGTGGCTTAAATTCACACACAGCCAGGGTGGCGGATTATCGGAAGCCTTGCGGGCGATGGATTCGAAAATTCAAGCGCAAGTCCGCTCAACTCTTACACTCCCTCTCGGCAAACAATATCAGGGTAGATGTGCGATCAGATTTTGAGCTATTCCTATTCAGGAATGATTGCGCGGGGAATAACTTCAAAAGCTTCATGGCCCGACGGTTGATTGCCAGCCATATTGCCTACCTCGTAGAGCGTGGTTCATGACGCCGGGAGCAACGTGCAATCGCGCTCCCCGGAGGCCCTTATTCGTCGCCGGGTTCCGTATAGAGGTCGTCGTACTTTCTTGCAGCCATCGAGGCGTACCGGAGCGAGGTCATGGCCTTCACCACAAAGGAGGCTTGCTTGCGCAACAGAGCCATTTCGAGTTCCGTCTTTTCAACAATCGGCCATTCCCATTCTTTGGCATTCTCTTTCAAGTGCGCCATTGAAAATGTGTCTTCTTTTGCCGACTTGCGAATACTCGCTTTTACCTCTCGTCGAGCTGCGCCTTTGCCAAACCACTTGATGGTGTACCACTTGACCTGGACGTGATTGCCCTTGCGATGTGTTCCCAGTCTAAGGATTCCCTTGTCCTTCCACTCGGTCACCGACTTCTCTTGAGCCTCAACTTGTGCGTAGTGACTCTCGGTGGCCCTCACGATCTTGGCATGCAAGGTGTTCAGGCTCCCTTCCAGGGCTTCCATGGCTTCCTTGAAGATCTCGTGGGGGCCGTTCTTTGGGGTATCCATCCCCTCATCCATAGCTTCATCCATGTCGTGCTTTCCATAGCTGCGCGGTCGTTTTACAGGTATCCGCTCGACTAGCTGAACGGATAGAGGATTCAGTAGGGTGCTGGCTTTCTATCCGTTCAGACGGTCAAACGGATGAAATTGTAGCTGAGATGTTCTATTTGACGCCATGCACGTGCCTTTCAGTCTATCCGTTCAGCTATCAAAACGGATGCTATTGCAACTGCAGACTGAGGGATCAACGTCCCATGCGCATGGCTTCTATCCGTTCAGCTATCAAAACGGATGCTATTGCAACTGCAGACTGAGGGATCAACGTCCCATGCGCATGGCTTCTATCCGTTCAGGTGGTTGAACGGATGCTTTTGCACCCGAAAAAAGGGATTTCTGATTTTCCAGCACTCCGGCCCTCATGTCAGCAAAACTGGCGCAATAGCTCCTGGCCAGACGGTCAATTTGTCGCTGGTGGCCGTTGCTTCACCAGGCTGCAGCGTTCGCGGCATGTTGCGCAAATGTCACTACCGGTGCACTGCCGGTAATGAAACTGCGGTTAAACAGGACATATTTTGTTCCATTAACGACTCATCCAGTTCACTAGCGAATCACTAGCGGGTCTTTGGGTTGACTTTTACTTTGGCGGGCCACCACAATGAGGTTCCTTTTTTGATGGTGGCAATAATGAACGTTCTTGGAATTGACATTGGATATTCGAATTTGAAGCTCGCCTACGGTGCTGCTGATGGCGAAGTTGAAACCGCATTGCGTCCCGCTGGTGCCGCCCCAGCAGATCGGTTTGGTTCGCGATTTGATGGCCGCGCCCAGGATGATTTTTTGCACGTTCTGGTAGATGGTGAGCCATTTATTGCAGGGGTTTCCTCTGATCGAGCTGAAATGTGGGAGCGATCCCTGCACGCAGATTATTCGAAAACCCCCTCTTATAAGGCATTGATGCATGCTGGCATGTTGATGTCAGGCATGAGTGAAATTGATGTGCTCGTGACTGGGTTGCCTGTTTCTCAATTCAACGACCCTGCCAAAAGAGCAGAATTGGAAACCAAGTTTGTCGGCACACACCAGATCACCCCTAAGCGGTCAGTGAATGTGAAGCGTGTGAAAGTTCTGGCGCAACCTGTGGGTGGTCTGCTGGACTATATTGACCAGCAAGACGAATCTGAAACCGGTTTTTTGGTTGACGATGATGCGCGAGTATTGGTGGTTGACCCTGGTTTTTTCTCCCTCGATTGGGTTCTGGTCAGTAATGGGCAGCTGCAGCGACAGTCGAGTGGTACGAGTCTGAAAGCTTCATCGGTCTTGCTTGAACAGGCGGCACGGTTGATCGCAGAAGATTTTGGAGGGACTCCAACCATCGAGATTCTTGAGAATGCTGTTCGCAATAAGAAAGCATCGATTTTGATTATGGGCCAGCGCGTGAATGTCGAGCCGTATATCAAGAAGGCCAGTGAGACGATGGCCTCAGTGACGGCTGATGCAATTCAGAAATCACTGCGGGTAGAAAGCGTGTCGCCTGATGTGGTTGTAATGGTCGGTGGCGGCGCCACGTTTTTCGAGAAGGCTGTCCGGGAAGCCTTCAGTAAGCTGAAGGTCGTGATGCCCAAAGAGCCTGTTTTCTCGCCCGCTCGCGGTTTTTGGCTCATGGGTGCCTACGACTGATGGGATGCGGTTCCTTTGAGGGGACTGCTTTCCTCCTGGGGGCAGTCCTGAATCTCCATTTTTCTGGGGCATCTTCGTGATCGACGATATCCGTGTAGTTGTTGTCTTGACGGACGCGAATCCTGAGTTGCTTCAGGAGTTTGCGGGGGTCAGCCCGCGTGCGCGAGCGGAGCGGCTGCGAGCCCTTGCAACGCTGGGTTTGAGTGTCAGCCGTGGTGGGCTGCAGTCGCCTCTGAACGTGCCGCAGATCAGCCTCCCGGCTCATCAACCCCAGCCACAGGCTGAGCGACCAGCCTCACCAATGAGGAGGCCGAGGACGCCTCCCTCAGTCAATGCCGAAGAAAAACAAGCGCCAGTGCCGGAGCAACCAGCGCCATCTGCGATCCCAGCTGCTCCCCGACAACCCGGAGCGAAGGGGAGGAATTCGACCTTGGCCCGGTTTGTGAAATCTCTGAGCTGACACGGTAGGGCCACGGGTGGCGCTTGTTTGCCTCGCCTACCGTTCGTGATGTCGGTTCGCTGACCTTGCTGCCGTTCCATTTCCCAAAATCAGCATCGCCCTGCTACCTCGTGATGCAACCAGTTTTGCTTCGTTTTTGGGCTCGTTCTGGAGCATGGACTGAACATACTCAGTCCATGCTTACATTCAGAAATACAGACGACGCATTGGCCGCTGGATTCGTTCGTGCTGAGTCCAAGAGGGTGTACGTCATCTACAAGGAATGCAACATCATCGGGGCCGACCTCAGTGGCGCTATCCCGCTGGGACTATCGTTTGGGTTGCGTGTTGAGATCCCGGAAGAGTTCACCCGCAACTACCTGGGCGTGATTTCTGACAAGTCGTTTGGGAAGTCGGTGCCCATAAAGCTGGCAGAGGTGCGTCGCAGCGAGATGTGGGGGGCCTCCTTTGCCGCGAACAACAACTACATCGTGCAGATGTTTTCACCACAAGACATCCGGGACGCTCTTGTGCTGGCCAGAGAGTGGACCGATCGCTGGTTCGCCTACAACCCTGAAGCGCGGGAGCGGGCCATCCTTCGACGCGCTGAAGCGCCCGGGTTGGCGCATGTGCAATCCATGCGCGCTTGATTTGCCTGGACACAGCTCAGGCTCCCCATCTAGACTTTCCCCAGATCGGCTCTCCACGCTCTTCGCTCTTGGTGGTCGTACCGTGCCGTCACATTGAGGCTGGAGTGTCGGGCTTGCGCCATAACGTACCGTGGATTGACCCCAGCTTCCATAGCGTGTGTGATGCCAGTGTGTCGCATCCAGTGGGGGGTCGCCACGCTCAGTCTCGTCGCGGCTGCGGTGTCGCCTCTTTCTTTTGCAAGCTCAGCCGCCCGCTCGTAAATCACCCCGCAAATGAGGTAGATCGCTTGGGCTGTGACGCCCTTTTCCTTCCCCGTGATCGCCATGATTGCTGGCCTTTGTTCGCCGGGTGAGGGTAGGGCAGGCAGACCGAGAGTCTGACGGTACAAGCGCAGCTCCGACATGAGCTTGTCCGTCGCAATGATCCTGGTCTTTTTGCCGCCCTTGCCTACCAAGCGAATGCTCCATCCTTCGGGTGAGGCTTCAAATGAGCCCATCGTCAAGCTGGCGGCTTCCTCCCTACGCAGGAATGCCCGGTAGAGGAGCTGAAAAATCCAGCGAGCCCGGTGATAGTGCCTCTGATCTCTTTCCGTCTCTCGGGGCAGGGTGTCGATGGCTTCCTGTACGGCCTCCCACTCCGAAGGGGTTAGGGCCTGGCCGACCTCATCATCGTCTTTGGGCCCTGAATTGCCGTCATGGGCCAGCTTGACTGGATTGAACTTGCAGTAGGGCTCATCCCCGCCCGCGCGCAGCTCCCGCATGGCCGCAAACATCTGGTGAAGCACCGTGATGCAGTGGGACACGCTCGCCTCAGCAAGAGACTTGCGGAACGGCTGGTGTTTCCATCCATGGGCTGAAAGGAAGTCGTCGGAGAACGGTCGCGGGTTCTCCAAGAAGACCAGATAGTTGTTGATGTCCTCCACGCCGACCAAGGGCAGCATCGCTGGCGCTGGTGGCTTGGAAGCCTTGAGCCAGAGCAGGAATCGGTGGCACTCTTTTTCGTACGACCGAATGGTGTGGTGTGACTTGCGGGCGAGGCTGTCCAGGAACACCTTGATGGCGTATTCGTCGTTATCTACCTCGCCAGTGATGGGCCTGGTAAGAACGGATGTTGGTTGCTGGATCGGGATAATTTCGGTCATGCGAATCTCTGGGTTGCTACCGACAGGAGGCCTTGACGCGTGCCGCTGGGATGATCCTGGCCGTGGCGTCGCCATG
Source organism: Acidovorax sp. NO-1 (assembly GCF_000238595.1). Lineage (GTDB taxonomy): Bacteria > Pseudomonadota > Gammaproteobacteria > Burkholderiales > Burkholderiaceae_C > Acidovorax. The sequence goes on from NZ_AGTS01000146.1 coordinate 6,602, forward strand.
GCCAGACAGCCCTTGTTCACGGGAGCATGAGCTGATGTGAGGCGCCATGGACTGGCCGGTGAATGGACTCACCTTCGGCTGCGAGCATCCCCGATCTCCGCGCAATGCTCCTGATGCGTTCGTCCTCGGTTTTGGGCTTGCGCGTCAGCTCATCATCGCTTTTCGAGGTGGCGCGCTCTGCGATGAACTGGGCGATGGCATTCTCAATCGGCGCCGGTTGTGCAAAGTCCTGGACGACGCGGGCGATATTCGCGACCCAGCCCATGGCGAACTCATCGCCCAGGCCCGTGGATGTGCGCTTCCCGCCTGGTACGCGGGAAAGGCCCGTCAGCTTGTCTTTGATCCAGTCTGCGCGGGCCTTCTTGCACTTTCGCGAGAGCACATCGAAGGTGTAGGAGGCAATCTGTGCTTGCGCCTTGATTCCGACGAAGATGAAGGAGCCATCGTTGAGCGGCGCCTTAGATCCCGGACGGATGGGGGCACGCAGCATCATCAGCTGGCAGCCAAACGCTCGGCCCACTGTCGAGGCCAGGGCGCCTTCCCAATGCGCCGGTTTGCTCCGGGCCATGGTTCGGCTCTTGGCAGAGGCCTCTCCAATATCGGCCATCGTGATCTGCTCAGTTGATACACCGTGCGCTGCCATCAAAGCGTGCGCTTGACGAAGGGCTGTCGCGGCCTCATTGGGATTGTCAGAGGTAGACAAGGCCAGGCACTTTTTGATCTTGCTGAGAATTTTCGGGTCGATGTTCATGCGCTGTAGTGGTGGTGTTGAACGCGGCGGTCAGCCATCTGTGGAGCAAAAGATGTCGGTCACAGCGGTGTTCGCTGATTCATTCGCTTGACCCTCAGTGATGCCGAAGGTGTGGAACATCTGGTTTCCACGCGTGAAGAGGTCCATCAAACGGTGTTGCACCTGGATCCGGTTAGGGAATTCGATGCCCACGGCCCCCGCTTTTCTGTGAATGCGCACATCACATAGAAGGGACATCAGCAGGGCGATGCACCCCATTTCTCTCGCCAAAAACCAGAGCCAGTGCGGCCATTCATGGGTCAGCTTTTCGAAGAAGGCGCGCACCTCTTGTATTTCAGGGAGCTCTCGCGGATCGCGGTCGTAGCCACACACCTGGAACACGAGGGACTCGCGGTAAAGAAGAGCGTTTTCTCTGGTGTCCGAGATGATCAGGAGCTTCTCCAGCGTGCGGGCGATGTTCCCGCTCTCGATATCTTCCCGCTCGATGGCGAGCATCAGCACAGCGGGGTCTGTGTTCTGCTCCAAACCATGGGAATCCGTCAGGATGATCGTTGGTAGTGGGCTGTGCATGGCTACTCCTGCTCGGGTTTGCGGGTTGAGTTCAGTCCGGTGGTTGCGAAGAATTCGTGAAAATCTTTGACAGGAAACCAGTCTTCCCCAGCGGGCATGCGCACGAGGATCTGCAAGTCCTTCTGTTGGCCACGAAGCGCTGCAATGAAGCCCTCATGGCCTTCCTCGGCGATGCCTGCGTACTTGGAGGCCATCACCCCATCTCCCACCTCGAATTCAGGGCGAGGCGGCGCAGTTGGGCGTGGAGGCCGCGATGGTTTGGGCTTGGCCACCGCTTTGCGCCTGGCCTTCAGCGCTGTTTTGATCTCTGGCGAACATTGCGGCATCCCGGCGACTGCACAGGACCACAGTCGAGCCCGATTTGTGTCCGCGAACACTGAATACAGCCGCTGTCGAGACACTCCGAGGAATTCGGCCGCGTCACGCACAGACCATCCTTTGTTGCGGAGGATCTGCGCGAGCGGCTCGCCGTGGGGATCAGACGGGTGCGTTGTCATGTTTCATCAGCTCCACGGGCAAGTGTTTGGCGTCAAACCTCCCGCGCCCACCAAGAAGACGCATGCGCGGCCGGATCGGTCATGGGAGCTCATGGAACCCATTACGACATCTGGGCTGAAATTTTCCCTTCCAACATGGTCAGGAAGCTTGGCAATGCGCATGGTCTGTACTTTTTGTCTTGTATGTGGACACGTATTGGCACCCCCCCGAGTTACGGGTCTGGTCGTTTTCTGTCAAGCAGTTGGACACACTTCGTCGGGTGTTGGGTGCGTGATGGGCTAACCCGTTGATTTTCCAAGTCAGCCTCGGACACCTTTCGTTTGCTAAACAGAAGCTGTAACTATCTAGGCGGCCTGTTTACCGTCCATACGCCATAAATGTTTTGATAAGAGAGGTTATCATAAAAATCAATGAAAAAACGTAACATACAAAACGTAATTCGTACCCGTAACGTTTAGCGTATCGCGTACAATTTCACTCTCGAAGGGGGACTTCCATGGGAAATCAGCATTGGTGCCCACCACCCTTGACGTTTTCCCTTCAGAGGATGCCAAGCCCTTCACGACTGGATCGACGGCGCTCTAACACTGCGCGTACACAGGCGGGTGGCTGGCGGGATTTTGTCGGCGAGCTGGTGGCGTGGTCAAAAACCGAACGGGCGAAATCGCGACGTGGCCACAGCGCATCTCATCGGCTGTGCCCGCCTGGGCCCACCATCTAAGCTGTTGCGCTCTGCGCATTCACACCACACCTTGATTGACGCGTATGAACACAACCACTGCCGAGCACGAAATCCGAGCCTCCTTGTCGAGCAGGCTTGCTGCCGCTGCATCTCGCAAGGAAAAGACCCGTGTAGCCGCCACGATTCTTTTCTTCGAGCACGGGATCTATCCGTCGGCCAAAACCGTTCACTCATACACCCAGCAGGGCTCTATGACGGACATCAACGCCGACTTGCGCGAGTTCTGGGCGGATATTCGAGAAAAAGCACGAGTTGAGATCAATGCGCCCTTCCTTCCCAGTGAACTGAACGAGCGGTTCAGTGACGACCTGGCCAAGCTATGGGGGATAGCAACGCAGAGGGCGACAGAGCAGTTGGAGGCCGAACGCCTGGAATGCAGGGCGGCGGTGAGTCAGGCCGAACAGGAGGCGCTCAGAGCCACCGACCTTGTTGAATCATTGCGTGCCGATCTTGCGGTTCGCGAATCTACTCTCGCCCAGGAACGTGATCTCCGGTCTGCGGCCGAAAGCAAGGGCGCCGCTCTTCAGGCGCAGGTGGATGCTTTGAAGGAGGCTCTGGAGAATGCAGAGCACCAGATCAGGGCATCCGAGAAATCGCGGCAGGAAGCGATTGCGCAGTTTTCTCGTGATCTTGATACAGAGCGCGAGGCCCGCAAACGAGACGCCGAACATCTCCACGGTGAAATCAACTTTGCCAAGATGCAAATTGAAGAGACGCGTGAAGCTGCCCGTCTCGCAGAGAATGAGGCGCGTCAACGTTATAAATACGACGTTTCCAAAATGGCAGTGGAAAGTGCTCGACTGCAACAGCGCCTCACAAAAGCTGAAGATGAAATCTACGCTCTGAAAGGCGAGGTTATAAAGAAACAGGCCGAATTGACTGTTGCCGAGAATCAGTTGAAGGTGGCGGTTTCATATGAGGCCGAGCGAAAGAAAGAACGCCCTTCCCTTCCAAGAATTCGCCCCGCAATGTCGATGCGCAGAAAGAAGCTTTAGCAGGCTGCTGAAATACTCCCCAGCGTCCGAACCTGTTCAGCGGGGCTTTGTTGCACAAAGCCAGTCCGCTGAGCTGGTAACCTCGAGACATGAGTGAACCGAAGGGGTCCAAGGCCCGCTACAAGACCACCAACTGGGCAGAGTACAACGCCGCGCTCAAAGCCCGAGGGTCGCTGACAATCTGGCTGGACAAAGGCATGCAGTGGTACGCCCCATCCAGCGGCAAACGCGGGCGCCAGCACATCTTCTCCAACGCAGCCATCCAGTTCTGTCTGGGCATCAAGTGCCTGTTCGGTCTGGCCCTGCGTCAAAGCCTGGGCATGGTTGAAAGCCTGCTGCGTCTGGCAGGCCTGGACTGGCGGGTGCCCGACTACAGCACCGTGTGCCGACGCCAGAAGACTTTGCAGGTACAACTGCCCTACCGAGCCAGTACCACCGCACTGGACTGCTGGTGGACAGCACCGGCATTCAGTTCCTTGGCGAAGGCGAATGGAAACGCAAGAAGCACGGGGCCGAGTACCGGCGCCAGTGGCGCAAGGTGCACCTGGGTGTTGATGCCCACACGTTGGAGATCCGGGCCATCGAGGTGACCGACAACAGCGTGGGCGATGCGCCCATGCTGCTCGAGTTGCTGGAGCAGATACCACCCGATGAGCCGATTGCCAGCGTCAGTGGGGACGGTGCCTACGACACCAAGGCGTGCCATGCGGCGATTGCCCAGCGAAATGCGCAGGCGGTGATCCCCCCGCGCAAGAACGCCCAGACGTGGAAGGCGACCCTGGTGGGAGCGCATGCGCGCAACGAAGCGCTGCGAGCCTGTGACAGATTGGGGCGCAGCATCTGGAAAAAGTGGAGCGACTATCACCGCAGAAGTCTGGTGGAGACCAAGATGCACTGCTTCAAACGCCTGGGCCAACGGGTGATGGCGCGCACGTTTGAGCGGCAGGTGGTGGAGTTGCATGTGCGTGTGGCTCTGCTCAACCGTTTCACGCAACTCGGGCGCCCGAGCACGGTGCCCGTGGGTGCCATGGCATAGTTGCGTCTGGGGCTGGGGGCATTGCGTCTATCTTCCGACTTGTGCAACAAAGCCGTGCGAGATTGACCACGGCAAGCTGCCGGGCACGGTCGCCGACGTCTGGATGCAGGAGCGGGCACTGCTGATGCCGCTGCCGCGCCCCTTCGATGGTTTCGTGGAACACACCAAGCGCGTCTCGCCCACGTGCCTGGTGACCTTCGAGCGCGTTCGCTACAGCGTGCCGGCCTCGTACGCCAACCGACCAGTGAGTCTGCGCGTCTACGCCGAGCGGATTGTGGTGGCCGCCGAAGGCCAGCTACTGTGCGAACACACGCGCGTCATCGACCGCCGCCACGACAGCGCAGGCCACACCGTCTACGACTGGCGCCATTACCTCGCGGTGCTGCAACGCAAGCCGGGTGCGCTGCGCAACGGCGCGCCCTTCGTCGAACTGCCAGCAGCCTTCCGGCAGCTGCAGGCCGCTCTGCTCAAGCAGCCTGGTGGCGACCGGGAGATGGTCGAGGTGTTAGCTCTGGTGCTGCACCACGACGAACAGGCGGTGCTGACCGCCGTCGAGCTGGCCCTAGAGGCCGGCGTGCCCACCAAGATGCACGTGCTCAATGTGTTGCACCGGCTGCTCGACAGCAAGGCGCCACCTCCACCGGTGACCGCACCGCAGGCGCTGCGCCTGGTTCGCGAGCCGCTGGCCAACGTGAACCGCTATGACGACCTGCGTGCGTCGGAGAGGAAGGTGCGCCATGCGTCATGACCCCGCCATTGCAGCCATCGTCATCATGCTGCGCGAACTCAAGATGTTCGGCATGGCCCAAGCCGTTTCCGAATTGGCCGAGCAAGGCGCCCCGGCCTTCGAGGCCGCGCAGCCGATGCTCTCCCAGCTGCTCAAGGCTGAGACGGCCGAGCGCGAAGTGCGGGCCGTGGCCTACCAGCTCAAGCAGGCCAGGCTACCGGCGTACCGGGACCTGGCAGGCTTTGACTTCAGCAACAGCGAGGTCAACGAAGCCTTGGTGCGTCAGCTGCACCGCTGTGAGTTCATGGACAGGGCTGAGAACGTGGTGCTGGTCGGCGGCCCGGGCACCGGCAAGACGCACTTGGCCAGCGCCATCGGGGTACAGGCCGTCGAACACCATCGGCGCCGGGTGCGTTTCTTCTCCACGGTCGAGCTGGTCAACATGCTTGAGCAAGAGAAGGTCTACAACAAAACCGGACAGATGGCCCACCGCTTGGCCCACATGGACATGGTGGTGCTCGACGAGCTGGGCTATCTGCCCTTCAGTGCAACGGGTGGTGCCTTGCTGTTTCACCTGCTCAGCAAGCTCTACGAGCGAACCAGTGTGGTCATCACGACCAACCTGAGCTTCAGCGAATGGGCCAGTGTGTTCGGCGATGCCAAGATGACCACCGCGCTGCTGGACCGCCTCACGCACCACTGTCATATCCTTGAGACCGGCAACGACAGCTACCGGTTCAAGAACAGCTCTGCTCAACCCATCAAGAAGGAGTCCAAACCCAAGAAGTTATCCACACCGTGAGCCCCGCGGGGCTCTATCCAGGGTGGGTCAATATTGGATGGAAACGGTGGGTCAGAATTCGGTGGAAATCAACAGGCGGCCGTCGTGTTGTGGAACACGGTCTATCTGGAGCGCGCAGCACATGCGTTGCGTGGCAACGGGCATGCTGTCGATGACGCGCTATTGCAATACCTGTCGCCGCTCGGCTGGGAACACATCAACCTGACCGGCGATTACCTCTGGCGCAGCAGCGCCAAGATCGGCGCGGGCAAGTTCAGGCCGCTA
>NZ_AGTS01000145.1 GCF_000238595.1 Acidovorax sp. NO-1
TTAAAGGGCCATTCACCTCGACGCTCAACTCCGTTTTCTCGAAGTTTTGAATAAAACCATCGTAAAAGTACTTGCTTAGATCTCCTCGTGCCCTCGAGACCTGATGGTGTTTTTAGAATTCTTTCGCGAAACTTTTGCTCTAACATCCTGTTTTCCGGAGAAGAAAACAACCATTGCAGACTACCGGAGCTACCAGCGCCGCTTCCCGCAATAATTTCAGGAGTTGTTTGTCTTGTCCAAGGCGTGATCCGCATGTGAGGAATCAGCCCTCTCCACCCGAAAAGGTGACCGTCGTGTGCCGTTTTAAGACAGCGTTCACTGATGAGCCTATAGACCTGTGAGCGGCCCATGCCCCAACGCTGCTTTATTTCCTTAGCAGAGGCCCCGTCGAAATAGTCGAGCACAGCTTTTTTTCGGCGTAGGAAAAGCTCACGTCTCTCTTCTGAGAGAGCGTCCTCATCCACTTGGCGCCAAGTTGAAGGATCGACAAGCTCTCCAGCTTGGCTATTGAGTTGGATATGACCAGCCCAAGCCCTGGAACCGATACGCGGCTTTTTTGGCATATACGCCTCCGAGTCCAGAAGATCTTCCGCTGGACGGTGGGTTGCAAAATTTTTACAACTTCACTTTTTTCGGTAATTGAACTACAACTTGTCTTACGTTACAAGATGGCGAATCAATTGAATTGAGGCCATGCTGCGTGTTCAACAGACAATTTTTCAGAGCGCAGATAGCTACAACTTCTGTTTAGTAAACGGCAATCTGCGCTCTCGGCGTTTGCCTGTGCCCATACCGCTAACATCACCGCCCATGACACTTCCCACTCAAGCCCCTTCCACATCCCACATCCACTTCGGTCATCGTGACCGCGTCTGCATCGTCACTGGAGGTGCCCAAGGCATTGGCGAGGCCTGTGTCCGCCGCTTTGCGGCTGATGGTGCGAAGCCAGTGATCGTCGATGTGGACGATGCGCGTGGGCAGGCGCTGGCGCAGGAACTCGGGGCGCTGTATGTGCGTTGCGATGTGGGTGACAAGGCGCAGGTGGATGCTCTGGTGGCCGAGACCCTGGCGGCCCATGGACGCATTGACGTGCTGGTGAACAACGCGGGCATCTTCCGGGCGGCAGACTTTCTGGAAGTGACCGAGGCCGACTTTGACGCCGTGCTGCGCGTCAATCTCAAGGGCTCATTTCTGGTGGGTCAGGCCGTGGCGCAGGCCATGGTGGACTTGGGTGGCGGCGCCATCGTCAACATGAGCTCGGTCAACGGCGTGCTGGCCATTCCCAACATCTCCAGCTACAACGTGAGCAAAGGCGGCGTGAACCAGCTCACGCGCGTGATGGCGCTGGCGCTGGCCGACAAGAACATCCGCGTGAACGCCGTGGCGCCGGGCACCATCGCCACCGAGCTGGCTGCCAAGGCCGTGTTGACCAGCGACGAGGCCAAGAACAAGATCATGAGCCGCACGCCCATGAAGCGGCTGGGCGAGCCGTCGGAGATTGCCGATGTGGTGGCCTGGCTGGCCAGCGATGCGGCCAGCTATGTGACCGGCGAGATTGTGACCGTGGACGGTGGGCGCATGACGCTGAACTACACCGTGCCGGTCTGACAATCACAAATACTATTAAATTGATAGCTGCTAGCGCATGATGGATAAGCGTTAGCAGCCAATTTTGTTCATATTTTTAAGCCTGCGTCATACGCCGCAGCAACCCCGCCGTGCTGCGCGGCCAGCCGACCCGGCCAAACCAGGCGCCACCCGCAATCGCCCAGGCGTTCACCGCGCCGTACAGCACCAGTGCCCCAGCCTGCGCCGCAAACACGGCGGCCAAACCACCGCCCCAGCGCAGCGCCAGCCAACCACCGGTAACCGCCACCACCAGGCGCACGATGTTGCCCACCACCGGCCAGAGCAGGCGCCCTGCCCCCTGCGATGAAAAGTACAGCGCCAGCCCCAGGCCAAAAAAGCCGTACACCGGCCCCACAGTGCGCAGATAGAGCGCTCCCGATTCCAGCATGGCGGGGTCGCTGTTGAAGAGCCGCAGCCAGGAGTGGGGAAACGCCGCCGCCCAGAGGCCAATCGCCTGCGTCATGACAAACGCCATGCCCGCGCCGATCCAGGTGGCGCGCAAGGCCCGTTCGCGCTGGCCTGCGCCCATACAGGTTCCCACCATGGCCACCAGCGGTGCGCCCAGGCCAAACACCAGCGGCACCAGCAAGTATTCGAGCCGCGATGCCGTGCCGTAGCCCGCAATGGCCGCGGTGCCAAAACCACCCACCAGCGCGGTCGTGACGCCAATCGCCAGGTTGGTAGCGACGGTAGAAACCGTGCCCACCAGGCCTACCCGCAGGATGTCCTTGAACAGCACCCAGCGAAACCGGATGTGCGTGAACGATGGCTGCAGCAGGCTGCGCGGCGACCACAGGTACGCAGCCAGCACCATGCTGCCGAACAGGTAGTACGCCATCAGCGCAATAGCCCCGCCGGCAATGCCCAGACCGGGCACGGGGCCCCAGCCAAAGATCAACAAAGGTGACAACGGCACCAGCACGACGGCGCCCAGCACCGTCACATAGGCAGGCACGGCCATGTTCCCTGTGCCCCGGATCACGGCCGACAGCGTGTTGAACAGCCACACCAGAAACGCGCCCGCAAACACCCAGTTGGAATAGACCAGCGCCGCATCCAGCGCGCCACCGGCGCCACCCATACGGGTGTAAAGCCAGCGCCCTCCTCCCACCACGCCCACCGTGAAGATCAGCGAAAACACCGCCGCAATCACCAGCGCGTGCAGCACCAGCGCGTCGGCATCGTCCCGGCGCCGCGCGCCCAGAGCGCGGGCAATGGCCGACGCAATGCCGCCCCCCATGGCCCCCGCCGAGGTCATCTGCATCAGCATGACCACCGGAAAGACGAGCGCCATGCCCGCCAGCGCATCGGTGCCCAGCTTGCCGACAAAGTAGGTTTCGATCAGCCCGACACCCGCCTGCGCCAGCATCACCAGCACATTGGGCGCCGCCAGGCGCAGCAGCGTGGGCGCAATCGGCGCCTCCAGCAGCATGCGGGTGCGGGGATTGAGGCCTTCAGTCATGGATGACCGTGGCAACGCTGCAGCGCAAGCGGGACTCAACCGGCATCGCCTGGGTCCTGCTGGGGCCATGCCGCCAGCACATCCAGCGTTTCGTCCACCAGCGTATGGAGCGCCATCACGCGCTGCACGCCCAGCGCTTCGTTCAACGCGAGCTGCGCGGCCTTCCAGTGGCGCTGTGCCTCGGCACGTTTGTCGCGGCCTGCATCCGTGATGTGCACCAGGCGGCTGCGGGCATCAGCGCCCGCCTCCAGCGCCACCCAGCCTGCATCGACCAGAGGGCGCAGGTTGCGTGTGAGCGTGGAGGCATCCATCTTCATGGCGGCGGCCAGATCCCCGGGGCGGATCGGGCCCAGCTTGAGCACATGTGATAGCAGCGAATACTGCGTGGTCTTGAGCCCGCATTTCGCCATCTCGGCGTCGTAGTGGGTGGCCACGCGGCGCATCAGCTGGCGCAGCTTGAAGTTGGTACAGCCCTGAAGCAGCGTGGGTGCGGGGGTGGTCGTATCGGCTTGCATGGATTTGATTGTATCTGCAATAATTGCATACGCAACTATTTTCGTCCAATCCCCTACCACCCGGATACACCATGACCCAACACAACCACCTTGAACACTGGCTGGCGCAGGAGCGCGACATTCTGGCGCTGCTGGACGACGGCCCTGGCCCCGGCGTGGCGACACGCGAGCAGATCGCCCACCTCAACGGGCTGCAGCAGATGCAGGCCATGTTGCGTGGCGAGCTGCCCTACGCCGCCATTGCCAAGACGCTGGATTTTCTGATCGTGGAAGTGGGCGACGGCACGGCCATCTTCCAGGGCACGCCGCGCGCAGAGCACATGAATCCCATGGGCACCGTGCATGGCGGCTTGTTTGCCACCCTGCTCGATTCCGCCCTGGGCTGCGCCGTGCACACGCGCATGGAGCCCGGGCGCGGCTACACCACGGCCGAGCTGGGCATCAACCTGGTCAAGGCCATCACGCCCAAGGTGCAGCGTGTGCGTGCCGAAGGCCGCGTGATCCACAGCGGGCGCCAGTTGGCCACGGCCGAAGCACGCCTGGTGGGCCCGGACGGCACGCTGTACGCCCACGCCACCACCACCTGCCTGGTTTTCGACTTGCCTGCACAATCGAAGGCATGAAATTCCTCCACACGATGCTGCGCGTTGGCAACCTTCAACGCTCGATTGATTTCTATACCAACGTTCTGGGCATGCAACTGCTGCGCCAGTCCGAGAACCCCGAGTACAAATACTCGCTGGCCTTTCTGGGGTTTGAAGGCGGTAACCCCGGCCAGGCCGAGATCGAGCTGACCTACAACTGGGGCACCGAAAGCTACGACCACGGCAATGCCTACGGCCACATTGCCCTGGGTGTGCCCGATGCGTACGCCGCGTGCGAAAAGATCAAGGCTGCGGGCGGCAACGTGACGCGTGAAGCGGGCCCGGTCAAAGGCGGTACCACCGTCATTGCCTTTGTGACCGACCCGGACGGCTACAAGATCGAGTTGATCCAGCGCGCCGAAGGTGCAAGCGGCCAGGGCCTGCGGTAAAGTTTTGCTATCGATAATATAGCTGCTTGCGCTTTACAGAAAAGCGTCAGCGGCATATTTGACCCATAAAAAACCCGGCAATGCCGGGTTTTTTACGTTCACCGCCAATCTGATCACTGACCGCTCAGGGCCACTTCCACACGACGCGCTTCGGCGTTGCTGCCGCTGGCGGTGGTTTCTTCGGGCTTCTTCAGCTCGATCTTGTCTTCTGCCACGCCCAAGCCCTTGAGCGCGTCGCGCACGGCAAAGGCGCGCTGCTTGGCCAGCTCGGCGTTCATGGCGGCGTCGCCCGTGGCGTCATGAAACCCCGAGACCACTGCCGTCTTGCCCTCAGCAACGCCCTTGACCACATCGGCCAGCGCTTCGTTGGCGCCCGCTGCAAGTTCGGCCTTGCCGGATGCAAAGAAGAACTTCACCACACCGTTTTCCACCCGCACGCTGGCCTCATCTGCCATCGCTGCGGCCGCGGGAGCGGCAGCATCTGCCGCCACTGCGGGCACAGGCTGGGCCGCGGCGCCCGATGCGCCCACCCGTTTGACCACCACCGTGCCCACCACGACCGAGATCACCAGCGCAATCAGCGCAAACATGAAACCCAGGGCAAAACGTTGTTGGCTATCGTCATCGGAGCTGGACATGGAAGACCTCTGTAGTGGTTGGAAAGAAAAACAGGGTGCGGGGGCCGCGCTGGGCACCACAAAAACGGGTGCCTGGCCGCATACCGCAAAGCCTTTGATTGTAGAGTGAAGCCATGACGAATCTTCCCGCTCCCCTGCGCGATCCTGCACCGATGCTCGAACGCGCGCTGCACGAATGGGGTGGCCATGAGGACCTGTGGATCTTCGGGTATGGCTCGCTCATCTGGCGCCCGGATTTTGAGTATGCCGAGCGCCGTCCGGCCAAGGTGCATGGCTGGCACCGCGCGCTCAAGATGTGGAGCCGCATCAACCGCGGCACGCCAGAGTGCCCCGGCCTGGTGTTCGGCATGCTCTCGGGCGGCAGTTGCCGGGGCATGGTGTTCCGGGTAGACAAGGCGCATGCCCGCCAGGTGCTCATCAACCTCTGGCAGCGCGAGATGCCCACCGCTGTGTACGACCCGCGCTGGCTCACCTGCCACACCCCGCACGGCCCCGTGCGCGCCCTGGCTTTCACCCTGTCGCGCAAAAGTCCCAACCACACGGGCGAGCTGCCCGACCACGAGGTGTGCCGCATTTTTGAGCAGGCCAGCGGGCGCTATGGCACCACGCGCGACTACGCCCAGTCCACATACGACGAACTGCGCAAGCACGGCATCCACGACCGGGCGCTGGCGCGGCTGATCGCACTGTCGGGCGGCAAGCGTTGACACTGGTGGACAATGATCCGTTCGAGCCATCGTACGCACCCCGGAGGAACCCCATGGCGACCCTGAACCGGCTTGTTGCCGCCACCGATCTCTCTGCACCCGCGCGCCATGCGGTGGACCGTGCCGCCAGCGTGGCGCTGGCCACGGGCGCCGCACTGCACCTGTTGCACGTCGCCACGCCCGCGCCCATCGAGAGGTTGCGGCGCCTGGCTGGCCAGATCCCCCCCGACCTGGAAAAACTCATGCGGGATGAACCCGGCGGTGCGCTGAACGGGCTGGCACATGCCGTGCAGCAACGCCATGGCCTGACCGCCCAGGTGCACCTTGCCAGTGGCCCGCTGCTGCAGCAGCTGCGCGAGCACGCCGACACCGTGGACGCCGACCTGGTGGTGCTGGGCGCGCGCGGCGCCAGTTTCATGCGGCACATGCTGCTGGGCTCCACCGCCGACCGCATGGTGAGCAAGGCCACCCGCCCCATGCTGGTCGTCAAGCAGGCGCCGCACGAACGCTACCGGACGGTGCTGATTCCGGTCGATTTTTCTGCGAACTCGCTGCGCTCCATCCGCCTCGCCCAGGCCGTGGCGCCGGGGGCCAGACTCATCCTGCTGCATGCCTTTGAAGTGCCCTTTGAGGGCATGATGGAGTACGCGGGTGTGCAGACCGACCAGATCCAGCACTACCGCACCAACGCACGCCGCGAGGCGCAGCAGAGCATGGAAGAGCTGCGCGTGCAAGCAGGCCTGCCCCTGGAATCAACCCCCACGCTGATCCTGCATGGCGACCCCTCGCTGCTGCTCGTTCAGCAGGAGCAGGAGCTCGACTGCGACCTGATCGTGATGGGCAAGCAGGGCGACAACGCGGTGGAAGACATGCTTTTGGGCAGCGTCACCCGCTATGCGCTGGCCCAGTCCCAGTGCGACGTGCTGGTTTCGGTCTGAGCCCGGCGCCCGGGCCCGGGGCGCACACAGCTGTTGTGATCCCTGCGCGGCAGGTGGAGAATGTGTCGGCACACAGGGCCGACCGGCGACATCCCTTGCAATTGCAGCCCTGTAATGCCAGTGCCAATCCCCACCTTTTCAGGAGTCAAGGCATGTTCTTCCCCCAGTTCTTTTTATCGGCTGCCGCGGTGGCCTTGCTCGCGGGCTGTGCCGCGTATTCCGCCGGGCCCCGCGCCACAGCCACGCTGGAGCCCACACGGGGCAACACTGCGGCCGGAACGGTCACCTTTGTGCAGGCGGGTGACGTGGTGAAGGTGTCGGGCTCGGTCAAAGGCCTCAAGCCAGGCGCCGAACACGGCTTTCATGTACACGAAAAAGGCGACTGCTCCAGCGGCGACGGCATGAGCACCGGCGGGCACTTCAACCCGGGCGGCAAACCCCACGGCAGCCATGGCATGGGCGAGCACCACACGGGCGACCTGCCCAGCCTCAAAGCCGATGCCAACGGCGTGGCTGCGTTCAACTTCGAATCTCGCACCATCAGGGTGGGCAGCACGTCCAACGACATCATCGGCAAGGGCCTGATCGTTCACCGCGACCCGGACGACTACAAGACCCAACCCACCGGCAACGCAGGCCCGCGCCTGGCCTGCGCGGTGATTGCCGCCAGCTGACTCAGACCCGGCCGCGTCAGGAGCGCGCCGCCAATAACAGCGCGGCGCGTTCCAGGTCCGTCATGGTGTCGATGTCGGTCACCGCGCCTTCGTCCTCCACATCCAGCCAGCGCACCCTGCCCTGCTGCGCCTGCGCGCGCACCAGGCGGGCAGCGCCCTGCTCGCCTGTCAAAGCCAGAAGGCCCTGAAGGCATTGCGCAGCAAATCCCACGGGATGACCGCGCTCGCCCCGGTACACGGGCATGGCGACGGCGCAGTGCGGGTCCGCCAATGCGGCGGCAATGGTACGCAGGGTTTCGGGGCGTATCAGCGGCAGGTCGCCCGGCAGCACCAGCCAGCCAGCCGCACCCGCTGTGGCATGCACGGCCGCTGCTATCGAATCGCCCATGCCCGGGTGCCCGACATCCTCCACGTGCCAGGGCAAGCCGCTGGCGCGCACGGCGGCCAGGGTGTGCTCCAGCACCGTGGTGCCGCCCAGGGGTGCACGCAGCTTGTGCACCGTGCCACCTGACGCGGCAAAACGCAGTCCCCGGCCCGAGGCCAGCACCAGCACCACGGGTTGTGCAGCCGAAGCGGGGTGGATTTCAGCTTCCATCACGCCAGCTTGAAGGGCAGCTCGCGCGGCGTCTTGCCCGTGATCTGGGCAATCGCGTTCGCAAACGCTGGCGCCAGCGGCGGCAACCCGGGCTCGCCCATGCCCTTGGGTGGGTCGGCGCTGGGCACGATGTGCACGGTCACCTGCGGCATGTCGGTGATGCGTGGCACGGCGTAGTCGCCAAAGTTGCTCTGCTCCACCACGCCGTCCTTGAGCGTGATGGCGGCGCCCGGCAGGCACATCGACAAACCCATCAGCGCGGAGCCTTCCACCTGCGCCTCCACGCTCTTCGGGTTGACCACCAGGTTGCAGTGCACGCCCGCCGTCACGCGGTGCAGCCTGGGTGTGCCGTCTTTCACGGACGCTTCCACCACATAGGCCACCACCGATTCGAACGACTCATGCACCGCTACGCCCCAGGCGCGGCCTTCGGCCAGCTTTTTCTTGCCGTAGCCCGACTGGGCCACGGCCAGTTGCAGCGCAGCCTTGTGACGCGGGTGCTTGTCGCCCATCAGCTGCATGCGGTAGGCCACCGGGTCCAGCTTGCTGGCGCGGGCCACTTCGTCGATGAGGGTTTCCATGACATAGGCCGTGTGGGTAGAGCCCACGCTGCGCCACCACAGCACCGGCACATTCACGTCGGGGTGGTGCACCGAGAGCCTCATGGGCACGTCGTATGGCTCCTTCATGCCCTCCACGGCGGTGGCGTCCACACCGTTCTTGACCATGAAGGCCTCGAATGGTGAGCCCTTGGCGATGGACTGGCCCACGATGGTGTGGTCCCACGCCAGGATGCGGCCCTTTGCGTCAAACCCGATCTCGGCGCGGTGCACATGCATGGGGCGGTAGTAGCCGCCCTTGATGTCGTCCTCGCGGCTCCACAGGGTGCGGACCGGCGCGGTGATGCCTGCCGTGCGCGCCGCCTTGGCCACGCCGCAGGCCTCCACCACATAGTCGCTGCTGGGGATGGCGCGGCGGCCAAAGCCGCCACCGGCCATCTGCGTGTGCACCTTGATGTATTGCGGCTGCAGGCCCAGCGTCTTGGCGGCGGCCATGGCGTCCAGGCCGGGCATCTGGGTGCCCATCCACAGCTCGGCCTTGTCACCGTCGAGCTTGACGGTGCAGTTGAGCGGCTCCATGGGCGCGTGCGCCAGGTACGGGAACACGAACTCGGCGCTGATCTTGTGGGCAGCGCCCGCCAGCGGCGCCATGTCGGCCTGCAGGGCCACGTTGCCGGGTTGGGCAGCCAGCTCGCGGTACTGCGCCAGCAGCGCCGTGGTGTCGGGCTTGCCCACCGCGCTGGTGTCCCATTCCACCTTCAGCGCGTCGCGTCCCAGCTTGGCGGGCCAGTAGCCGTCGGCCACGATGGCCACACCCTCGCCGCCCCGGTCGGTGGGTACGCGCAGCACGGCTTTCACGCCGTTGATGGCTTTGGCTGCAGAGTCGTCCAGCGACTTCACCTTGGCACCGAACACGGGCGGGCGGGCCACCACGGCCGTGAGCATGCCGGGCAGGCGCACGTCGATGCCGTAGTCCTGCTGGCCGCTCGATTTGGCCTTGGCATCGAGCCGGCCCTTGGGCTTGCCGATCAGGCGGAACTGCCTGGGGTCTTTCAGGGTGACCTTTTCGGGCACCGGCTGCTTCATGGCCGCTTCGGCCAGCGCGCCGTAGCCCAGCTTCTTGCCACCGGGGCCGACGACAAAGCCGTTGCTGGTGCGCAGTGCCGAAGCATCCACGCCCCACTGCGCCGCAGCGGCCGAGACCAGCATGGCCCTGGTGCGGGCGCCCAGTTCGCGGTACTGGGTGTAGGAGTTCTTGATGGAGTTGGAGCCGCCCGTGAGGTGCATGCCCATCTTGGGGTCGGCATAGGCCGCACTGGCGTCTCCGTGCACGCTGCGCACCTTGCTCCAGTCGGCATCCAGCTCCTCGGCCAGGATCATCGGCAAGCCGGTTTGCACGCCCTGGCCAAAGTCCAGGCGGTTGATGGTGACGGTGACCGTGCCATCGGCGTCGATACGGACGAAGGCTGAAGGCTGCTCGAACGGTTTCAGGCCCGCAGGTGCTGCAGCCGCGCCCTGCGCCATGGCCCCCATCGGGTAGGCCCCCAGCGCAAAGCCGGACGCGGCAGCCACCTTGAGGAAGGTGCGGCGCGCCACGCCGTCCTGCGCATCGGATGCTCCTGAAATAGTAGCTACTTGCGCTTTACCCATAAGCCCCAGAAGGTGTTTTGGCATAAAAACATGGGCTTGGCCCTGCAGGGCCTGTGCGTCGAAATGCATGGTGTTCCCCTTCAATCAGGCCAGCGCTTTGGCAGCGTCGTGGATGGCCGCGCGAATGCGCACATAGGTGCCGCAGCGGCACACGTTGCCGGCCATGGCGGCGTCGATGTCCGCGTCGGTTGGCTTCTTTTTGCCCTGCAGCAGTGCGGTGGCGCTCATGATCTGGCCGCTCTGGCAGTAACCGCATTGCGCCACGTCGTGTTTCACCCACGCTGCATGCACTGCCTTGCCCACCTTGTCATTGGTCGTCACTGCCTCGATGGTGGTGATCTTTTGCCCGGCCGCCGCCGAGATCGGCGTGATGCAAGAGCGAATGGGCGCGCCCTTCAGGTGCACCGTGCAGGCGCCGCACAAAGCCTGGCCGCAGCCGAACTTGGTGCCGGTCAGGCCCAGTGTGTCGCGCAGGGCCCAGAGGATGGGGGTGGATTCATCGGCATCCACAGCCGTGTCTTGGCCATTGATGTTCAGGGTGGGCATCGTGGGTTCTCCTTGAAGACGGCGCAATCCGGACCCTCTCATGCCTCGCTGCACGGTCGGGTAGCCGGGCACGATACGCCCACAGCGCATCCCTGCACCCGCGACGGGTTAATCGCCCCCACCCCAGGGTGGCGCAGACGCGCGCAACCGGGCTTTCTGCATGGCCCGGGGCCGCACCGGGCTGGGTGGAGCGTGCACAATCGTCGCCATGACCTCGACCTCCATCGCCGACCTTCGCAAAAGCTACGAGCGCGCCGAACTCAACGAAGACGCCTCCCACGCCGCCCCCCTGCAGCAGTTTGACCAGTGGCTGAAAGAAGCCATCAGCACCCAGGTGCCCGAGCCCAACGCCATGACCGTGGCCACCGTGGGCAGCGACCTGCGCCCCAGCACCCGGGTGGTGCTGATCAAGGGCTATGACGAGCGCGGCATCGTCTGGTTTACCAACTACGACAGCCGCAAGGGCCGCCAGATTGCCGGTAACCCCTATGCGGCGCTGCAGTTCCACTGGGTGGAGCTCGAACGCGTGGTGCGCATCGAGGGCGTGGTGGAAAAGGTGAGCAATGAAGAAAGCGACGAATACTTCCACAGCCGCCCGCTCGATTCGCGCATCGGCGCCTGGGCCAGCCCGCAAAGCCAGGTCATCTCTGGCCGCGGCGTGCTGGTGGCCAATGCGGCCAAGTACGGTGCGCAGTTTTTGCTGAAGCCTCCCCGCCCGCCACACTGGGGTGGGTACCGGCTCAAGCCCGATCAATGGGAGTTCTGGCAGGGCCGCAAGAGCCGTCTGCATGACCGCCTGCGCTATCGGCTGGAGGACGGCAACTGGCTGCGGGAACGGTTGGCGCCCTGAGCCAAGGTTCTGCGCCAGCGCAGCTTCAGCCGTGGCGCCGGGCAGCGGTGAACAACCGCCCTACACCACCCAGCGCGTCACCGCCAGAATCACCAGGGGCATGGTCATCAATGCCAGCGCGGTGGACACCGCCACACTGGCCGTCACCTCATCCTCGGCCACCGCATAACGCTGTGCAAACAGGAACACGTTGGCCCCCACGGGCAGCGATGCCGCCACGATCATCACCGCCAGCGGCATGCCCGACAGGCCCAGCGCCCAGCCCAGGGTGGCCAGCACGATGGGGTGCACCACGCACTTGACCAGCGCAATGCGCAAGGCGGCCTTGAAATGGTGGCCCACCTTGGTAAAGGCCAGCGTCACCCCCACCAGCAGCAGCGCAATCGGCCCCAGTGCCTGCCCCAGCAGCAGCAGGGGTTTGTCCACCACCTGCGGCACCACCAGCCCGGTCTGCGCGAACAGCAGCCCGGCAATGATGGGCAGCGGCACCGGGTGCACGATACCGTTGCGCACGGCCTGCAGCACCGTGCGCCACATGGGCTGCTGCACCCCGCCTGAGCGCCCGGCGTGTTCACGCGCAGCCGCCAGCTCGAAAACGACGGTGGCAGCGGTCAGCAGGATGAGCGAGTGCACGGAGATCAAAGTGAACAGCGTCACCAGCCCCGCATCACCGAACACCAGACCCACCAGTGGTACGCCGATCATCAGCGTGTTGCTGAAGGTATTGGCCAGCGCCCGCGCCGCGCCCAGGCTGCTAAAGCCCAGCACCGCCAGCGTGGCCGCATACACCACGCCAAACGCCACAAAGTAAATGCCCACCGGGCCGAAGTTGAGGTCTTCGATGTGCACCGTGCTCATGGTGCGAAACAGCAGCGCAGGCGTGAGCACCATGAACACGAGGTTGGCCAGGTCCTTCACCGCTGGGGCCCGAATCCAGCCGCGCCGCCCCACGTAAAAGCCGATGGCGATGAACAGGATCACGGGGATCAGTGAGGTGAAGACGGGCGAGTTCAAGGTGAATAGGCAATCTGGCGAGGGAAGGTGCCTATTGTGGCTCTTCGTCAAGTACAGCGTGCGCAGACAGCTATACAAGTGATAGCTCAAAGCAACGCCAACCCCGCGCGGTCAACGTGCGATCAAACGGCTGCTACCCCGCCGTTGATAAAGCATCAGGTTATCTTGTGAAACCAAATAACGCGATGTTCATTTATTTTCCGACGAGTTACGGGCAAAAAGTAGCATCGCTACAGGGATAAAAGTTCTTCTTAATGCTGTAACGCTTTGCTGTTTCCGTTCAGACCGAGAAACAGGTGCTTGCACAAATGAAGGTATGGGCCTTCAAGAATGACTGTCCCATGTGCGTGCCATGGTGCCTGGTGGTCTGGACGTGCATGGGATTTCACAATTATTTCTATTTATCACCGAGGAGAAAACAGCATGAGAATATTATTCGGAATCGCTGCCGCGATGCTGATATCAGCGTGTGGTGGTGGTTCAGACTCGATGGAATCCGCTGCCAAATCCGGGCAGCAAACCGCAGCAGTTTCTGGAAATCCAAAAACTCTTGGCGTTGGCAATATTGGCAACACTTACTTTATTCGTGCGGACGGAGGCAGTGCCGCACAGTGCAATGGCAAGGCAGATCTGCCCTACCCGGGCAGTGGGTCGCTGCAAAACTGCGCATGGCAGTCACCGCATGACGCCCTGCCAACGACCGACAAGCCCCGCATCGCCGGTGGCGACACGCTGATCATAGGCGCAGGTGAATACCAGGTCGGCTGGGGCGCTCCCGGGGCAGAAGACGGTGGGCGTTGCGGTAAGAGCTGGAGATACGGCTGTCATCTCGCCGCCATACCCAGTGGCCCCAGCCCAGAGCAGCCAACCCGCATTCTGGGTAAAGGGCACGACGGTGTTTGCAACGCTCCGCCCAAACTCTGGGGGAATGAACGCGTACCGGCAGTGCTGAACATGGCCGACAGCTCCAATGTGGAGATTGCGTGTCTGGAAATTACGGACAAGAGTATTTGCGTAGGCAACCACGCCAGTGATGCTCTGCGCTGCGTAAGGGGTGACGCGGCAGTATATGGCGCCTATGCCGATGCGGGGATTCGCGCATATCGCTCCAACAACGTGAAACTCAGGGATCTGAATATCCACGGGCTCGCATACCATGGTATTCATGCAGGAGGCATCTCCAATTGGACGGTAGAACGCGTTCGCCTTCTGCGCAACGGATATGCTGGCTGGGATGGTGATATGGCCGGAATCCCCAAGGTCGAAACCAGTTCCAACAGCGGCGAGCTCACTTTCCGGAATGTCGAAATTGCTTGGAATGGTTGCGCTGAAGACCCCAACACGGGCGAAGCGAAGGGTTGCTACGCACAAAAGAACGGTGGTTATGGCGATGGTATTGGCACCGCTTTGACCGGCGGCAAGTGGCTGTTTGAGGATGTCTCCATCCATCACAACACTTCTGACGGCTTGGACATGCTGTACCTGGATGGCAAGGCTGACACCAGCATTACCCTCAACCGCGTTCATGCGTATTCCAATGCCGGCAATCAAGTGAAGGTCGCCGGGAACGCAACCGTT
Source organism: Acidovorax sp. NO-1 (assembly GCF_000238595.1). Taxonomy (GTDB): domain Bacteria; phylum Pseudomonadota; class Gammaproteobacteria; order Burkholderiales; family Burkholderiaceae_C; genus Acidovorax. The sequence goes on from NZ_AGTS01000145.1 coordinate 14,390, forward strand.
CGCAATTCCGTACTCGTTGGAGACTGCGGATACTTCTACAGGGAAGGTCAGAAGTATCCCTACCTGGGTAGCGGCGACCACTGCCGAGCTGGTGGTACCGCCCTGTCGCTGGCTCTACTGACGAACAATCAAGTGGATGTAACGCACAACACCATCACGGGCGAGGGTGACATCCTGATTTTCCACGGCGCAAAAACAGACCGCGCAGGTGTCCCCATGGATGACACCGGCGCGAAGCTGCTGATCCGCAACAATATCTTGAGAGGTCAAAAAGACTTTACGGGGTACGGGGACGAACTGGTGGCTGGGCACTATTGGGAAAACACCAAGGCCAGCACCACGTATGCAGGCAATATCTTTTTCAACGTCAAGAGCAACCAGTGCCCGGCTGGAAGCATTTGTGCCGACCCTCTGCTCACGGTGTCCGAGATGCGCGGTTTTGATCCACGCCTGAAGCCCGGCAGCCCGGCGCACGACAAGGTCGCTCCGATTGTGGGCATCAACACGGACTTCTTCAATCGCAAGCGCGTCTATGGCCCGGCAGCAGATATAGGCGCCGTTGAAACCCAGCCGGTCACGGACACGCCTGTCTGCACCCGGGCTCAACCGACGATGGATCTGCGCCAACCCACATCGCCGATCGTGCCGGGGGCTTCGGTAACCTTGACCGTTACGTTGAAAAACAACGATATCGCAGCGTGCGGCCCGACAAACTTCCAGCTCGCCCACACCGCACCCCAGGGCTGGTCAGGAGAATTCAGTACCGGTGCGCTGAGTTTGGCGCCTGGCGCTCAGGCGACGGCGTCGCTGACAATGAAAAGCCCGACGACCGCATCGGGGGTTTACAACATCCCTGTGCGCAGTACCAGCCAGCAGGGTGCCGTCCACGCCGCCGACGCTACCGGCGTCGTTCAGGTGCGTCCTTCAGACAACTCTGGGGGTGTGCTGAGTGGCGGGGTGGTTACAGACAAGGGGGTCTACAGACTGGGCGAGACCATCAAAATCGGCGCTGCCGTCAAACTCAATGGACGGCCCCAGCGCGGTGCGACGGTGGACTTGTCTATCGAAGGGCCCAACGGTCTGCGTTGGACTACGCGCACAACCACTGATGAAAACGGCATGGGATGGGCTAGCTACCAGCCGCCGTCCACCAGCCAGGCACTGGGGCACTACTACATCTACGTAAAAGGGTCCTATCTCAACGCTACCACCTTCACCAATCGCAATCGGTTCGACGTGAAGTAATCGGCTACAGACGTTGCCGTTGCATGCGGCCCTGAAGCCGCATGCAGCCGACACCCCGCAACTACGGCCATCAGCCAAAAATGCGGGGTGTTTTTCATTGATGCGGCTCAAACCCCCACCCCATCGAGGAACCGCGCGTATCCGCGACGTAACAGCGTTGCAACGATGTCATGTCACCCTGGGCACGGCCCCAGCCACACGCCGCTGCGCAGGCGCTCCGGCGGGTGCGGCGACCACACCTGGCCGCTGGCCTCCCAGGTGTCCATCTGCACACTCAGGCCGGCAAACACGCCATAGCCCTGGCCCGCCTGGATGTCTTCGCCCGCACTCAGGCTTTCGCCGGCCTTGATCGATCCGTGGGCGTGGATGCACGCACCCGCCTTGATGCCCCAGCCGGCTTCAAGGTGCTGCACGCCGGTGATGGCGCCCGCCACCACGATCCCTTGCCCCACCCGCAGGCTGTGCTGCGCGCCGGTCAGGTGGCCGCCTACGCGCAGGCCCTTGTCGCAGTCCACCGGCCCGTTCACGATCAGGTCCTGGCCCACGAAAGCACCGCCCTTGAGCGACAGCCTGCCTTGGCACACCACGTCCCACCCGGCGCGCAGGTCGCCCGCAGAAGTGATGTCGCCCTGCACATCCACCCCCCAGTCCGCCCGCACATCGCCACCCGCCTGCAGCTGCCCTTCGCTCACGATGATGCTGCCCGCCACACGGATATCCTCCCCGGCCACCACCCGCCCAGCCCGCAGCCCACCGCCCGCACGGATGGAGCGGCCGGCATGGATCACCGTGGCCACGTCGATGGAGCCGCGCACCTCCACCGTGCCGGCAAACACCACGGCCTCGGTCTCCAGCGCGTCCAGCACCAGCACCGCATTCGTCGGCCCGAACTGGCCCAGCAGCCAGCAGGCATCGTCCACCCGGCCGGCCTGGACCAGCGTGTCCAGCGCATCCTGGTAGCCGCTGCCGTCTTCCACATGGCGGCTGAACCAGCGGAACCCGTCGGCGCACGGGCTCTTGGCCCGCAAGAACTTTTTGGTGAATTCCATGGCCGCTCACTCCTGGCGCGGGTGCGCAGACGGTAGATGAACGGGATGGGACCCGATGGGTGTGGACCCCTGGGGTTCAATGGTGTGCATGGGGCATCTCCTGGGTGGAGCGGCCCGGCCACGCGGATTGAATGGACGTGAACGATCGAACGGTCCATCAACCCATTGCGGCGGATTCCATCCGCCGGCCGGTCGCCATCGCGCTGAGCGAGTTGCCCGGCGATGGATGGTTTGCGCAAATGAGGGGAAAAAGGTTTATCGCCGGGCGGAGGAATGTGCGACCGGCTTGTACAAACGCCAGATCTCACGCACCGCATTCCTTCCGGCAAAGGCCAGACACAGGCTGCCGCTCAGCGGGCCTGTATGGTGGAGCGTGGTGGATGGAAACAACATGAAATCTGGAAGTCCCTGACTGCCGCGTAGATAACTTACAGATGGAAATCGCCAGCCGCTTCCGGCTGGTACAGCACTTTTTCGATGCGGATGTGGCACGTCCGGTTGGGGATCCGCCAGGTGAAGGCATCGCCCTCCTTGTAGCCCAGGATCGCCGTGCCGATACCGGAGCACACCGACAGTTTGCCGGCACGGTCGTCTGCGTCTTCGGGGTACACCAGCGCAACTTCCAGGGCCTCATCATCGACTTGCAGCAAGGCCTTGGAGTTCATGGTGACGACATCTTGCGCCACGTTGAACGGGTCCACCACGATGGCGCGTTCGATCTCGTGCTCCAGCTCAAACACGTCCGGGCCGTTTTCCACCGCGACGAGGCTTCTGAGCCGGGCCTTGTCGACTTCGGTGATGTAGATGTCTGCGGTATGGACCGCCGGGCTTTCGCGCAACAGCCGTAGATAGCGTTGCGAACTCATGGAAAGCGACTTCACCGAAGGCGTTTCGCTGTGCAGCACAAAGCCGCTGTGCAGGAAGGCTTTGAGCGATCGTGCGTTGTCGGGATGGATTTTGGCGATGAGCCTTTCGGCCCGCATGTCGAAAAAGGCCAGCTTCATGCCTTCGCGGATGGCACTGGCGCCGAGCTTGCGGCCCCAGTTGTCGCGGTTGCCGATGACCAGCACCATTTCACAGTCTGTACCCGCCTTGACGAGGCGCACAAAGCCGACGGGCACGTCACGCTCGTCGTAGGCCATGAAAAATCGGCCGCCCTGGTTGAACAGGTGTGTGAGGATGGGAAGTTGCACCCGGCCGATGACCTGTTCGATGAAACGGGAGACATGGCGCGAATCGCTGAGGTAGCGGGTCACATCCTCGTCTTCCAACCAGTCCATCAGGGTCAGCGCGTTGGCGCGGGTAATCTCTGGGCACAGAGCTATAAAAGGCTTGTTCATCTTCACCACCTGTGGTTTCAAGAATGAAAGCCTTTCATGACTGCGGCCATGACGGTTCTTTCGGCTAACCGGGGATTTTACAACAGTGCGCATTTTTTGTGCACCGTGGCCTGCCCAAACCCCTGAAGTACGGGGCGCCGCTCCCCGAGCAAGCCTTATCCCCCGCACACAGCTTTATTGCGCCACACACACGCCCAATGACTGGCTTTTGGCCCTGTACATGGCGGTATCTGCAGCGCGCAGGTAGTCGTCCACCGTTGCCAGCCTGGCTGCGCTGCTGACCAGCCCCACACTCGCGCCACTGATCACGGTGTGTTCGCCGATCACATAAGGCGCTGCGAGGGCGACGGCGATCTGCTCCGCGCGTTGGCTGGCTTCAGCGGAATCAATGGACTCCAGCAGCACATTGAACTCGTCGCCACTCATGCGGGCGACCAGATCCACCGCGCGCACGCAGGATTCGAGCCGCCGCGCCACCTGTTGCAACAGCTGGTCGCCCACATGGTGCCCGTAGCTGTCATTGACGGCCTTGAACCCGTTGAGATCCAGCAGGAGCACGGCGAACATCGTGGCGCCATCGCGGACCGGCACGCCATCGCCGTTCACCGCCTCGTTCTGGTGCAGCGCTATGAGATGCGCGAGGCGATCGCGGAACAACGGCCGACCGGGCAAGTTGGTCAGCGCGTCGTAGGAGCTGCCCCGCTCGGCCAGATCACTCAACGACCCCGCCATGCGAACGGGAACACCATCCTCGAACTCGGCGAGCCCGCGCCAATTGACCCACACCAGCCGCCCCGCCCCGTGGAACGCGCGGAAATCCACCGAAAAGTTCGGGCTGAACCCTGACAGGTGCCTGCGGTAGGTCGCCTGCACGCGCACGCGGTCTTCGGGATCGATGAGTTGCTCGAGAAAGCGCCAGCCACCGTCAAACACGTGATCGCGGCTACCCATCCCGACGATCTGGACAAAACGCCCGGACACATGCAGGGCGTCCGTGCGCAAGTTCCAATACCAGATGCCGTCATTGGATCCGCGCGTCGCCAGCAAATAGCGGTTTTCCGAGCGCACCAACTCCAGTTCGGTGTTCTTCTGCTGGGTCACGTCGATCATCAGGCCGATCATGCGGTTCGGCCGCCCCGGCTCGACCACCGCGCGGCACAGATCGCGCACCCACACAACCTTGCCAGACTTGGCAATCAGCCGGTAGCTCATCTCGTAGGCATGGCTGTGCGTGGCGTTGTAGGCGGCATCGTCGATCTCCAGGGCCTGCTCGAGATCATCCGGATGCACATGCGCGCGCCAGAAGCCCGGGTCGGCCCGCCATTCCTCCACGGAATAACCGAACAAGCGTTCGACCTGCGGGCTCAGGAAGGTGTTGCCCACGCCGATTTCAGCCTCCCACACCACGCCATCAATGGTTTCCAGCAAGCGCAGAAAGCGCTGGCGAACCTCCACCAGCACCTGCTCGGTGACCTCGGTGATCTCGATCAGCACACCCTGGCGGCTGATCACCCGCTCCGCCGCATCTGTCTCCGGGTGGAGCTGCAGACGCACCCAGCGATAGTCCGCGTCGGCAAAGCGCAAGCGGAACACAGGCATGCCCGAGCGCATGGTGCCGATGTCGTCGGGATGCACGAACTCCAGCAGAGACCTGCCGAGCGCCGCCTCCACCGAATGGCCGGTGAGCTTGTGCCACGCCGGGTTCAGATAAGTGATCTCCCACAGCGCATCGGTTTGCACCACCGCCTCGGGTAGCAGTTGCAGCAGTTTTTCGGACGGCGTGGGAGGGGTGGGCATGCAGGGCTGTCGCGAAAAGGGGTCAGATACATCCGACGGATAGCAAAATCATCCACGTGATGACCAAGTATGTCATGGGTTTCGGGCACCTGAGCCCCCCTTGGTTTCGTTGGTTTGGGGTGGCGAAAGTGTGCAAGCCAGCGACGCCGCCCCCCGCCGCTGGCCCGCCCACATCACGGCATCAGCCCCCTCAGAACGTCACCTACACCCCCCCCATCGTCACATTGCGCCCCATAAAAGGCGCGACCGTCTAGGGATGTCCTGCATAACTCCCTGCGGTCTGTGATAGCGCGGCCTCGGGCAATCCGCTGCGTTGCATTTCTTGCCAATAGCCCGGCTATTGGCTGCAAAAAGACGCCTTGCGGCCTATCCCGATCCGCACTACCACCGACTCGCGAGGGTTATGCAGGACATCCCTAGATGAAGAAGGTGTGCGACTGATCGCTGTCGGGTATCGGCCAGGAGCTGACTTTCGAAGTGCCGGGACGGCCGCCCGCTTCAGTCTGATAGCGGCTGTAGAGTGATCCAAAACTGCTTGCTCCATACCGGTCAGTGCGGACGGCTGGCTATGGGAGATCAAGTCCAAAACGCCCGTCGTCGGGCCAAATTATGGATACTGGTCGCTCATCGTAAAAAAACGAATTCTTGCGATGGCCGCAGGGCATTACCAGCGGCATTCCTCAGGAAATGCACAGCACTTCGGATGCGCGCTTGGCCAACACGGGACCGATTACCTTTGAGTTCGGAGTCCTATGTAGCAACGTGGAAATCCATGCCGAAACATCGACAAGCTTTTCCAGATCAACCCCAGTATGGGCACCAAGACTGTTCATCAGGAACACAACGTCTTCAGTGGCAACATTGCCGCTGGCTCCTTTGGCATAAGGGCAGCCGCCTAAACCACTCACCGAACTGTCAAACACCCTGACGCCGAACTGGTAGGAGGCATAGATGTTCATTAACGCCCTGCCGTAAGTGTCGTGAAAATGACCAGCCAATGCGTGAACAGGAACCCGCCTCGCCACAGATTCGAGCACCTTCTGCACGTCCACGGGAGTACCGATGCCAATCGTGTCGCCCAAGGAGACTTCGTAGCACCCCATGTTGAACAGACGCTCGGCCACGTCGGCCACACGTTCAGGGTCTACTTTTCCTTCATACGGGCACCCCACCACACAAGACACATAACCCCGCACCTTGATGCCAAGACTCTGAGCGCTTTGCATCACAGGTTCAAAGCGTTCAAGTGACTCGGCGATGGAGCAGTTGATGTTCCGCGCTGAAAAAGCCTCGGAGGCCGCAGCAAAGACGGCCACTTCTGTTGCGCCGCTTTGCGCGGCAGCCTCAAAGCCCTTCAGGTTGGGGGTCAACACCGAATAGAAAACACCCGGATACTGCGGGAGCCCACTCATGATCTGGAGGTGATCCCCCATCTGCGGAACCCACTTTGGGGATACGAACGAGGTGGCCTCGATATTTTTCAATCCCGCCTTGACCAGACGCTCTATCAGGTCCAGCTTCATCGCTGTCGGGACGATCTTGCCCTCATTTTGGAGGCCGTCACGGGGGCCGACCTCCACGATCTTCACACGTGGTTTCATAAATCAGTATGTCCCCAATATCACTGCATCAATCGATTCAACTCACCCAAGCGGGTTTACGCTTTTCCAGGAAAGACGACACACCTTCGCGGCCCTCGCTGGATGCCCTGACCTTGGCGATCAAACCAGCGGTTTCCTTGATCAGTTCGTCATTCAGCGAGCGGTTGGCGACTGTATTGATCAAGGCCTTGGTCTGATCCAGCGCCCGTGGCCCCCCGGCGACCAAGGCCTGCGAGATCTGCGCGACGGCGGCGTCGATGGAGCCCTCTTCGCACAAGGCCTGCACAAACCCCAGTCGATGGGCTTCTTGGGCGCTGATGCTCTCTGCCGTCAGCATGTAGCGTTTGGACGCCTGGACGCCCAGGGCCTGGATGACGTAGGGTGAAATAGTCGATGGAATCAATCCGATGCGCACTTCGGAGAGACAAAATTCGGCCGTGGGTTCTGCCACCACCACATCGCAAGCGGCCGCCAGGCCCATGCCTCCTGCAACGGCGGCGCCGTGGACGCGGGCGATGGTGGGTTTGCTCACCCGATGGAGTGTTTTCAGCATGGTGGCCAGACCCATGGCGTCGGCCTGGTTTTGCTCGTCGCTGTACCCCGCCATGCGCTTCATCCAGTTCAGGTCCGCGCCAGCACAAAAGACCTTGCCTCGACCGCCCAGCACCAGCACACGAACGGCATCATCCTGTTCCAGACGTTTAACCGCTTGAGTGATTTCAGACAGCAGCACTTCGTCCAGCGCATTGCGAACGGTCGGCCGATTCAGCCACACCGTGGCCACAGGACCTTGGATTTCCACTTCCAGGTTTTGAAAGCTCATTGGCATGTGGTTCTCCCGGACTCAGTAGGACTTGGGCAGACCCAACACTTTTTCGGCGATGAAGCACAAGATGAGCTGGGGGCTCACGGGTGCCAGGCGGGGAATCCAGGACTCGCGCAGATAGCGCTCCACGTGGTATTCCTTGGCATAGCCCATGCCGCCGTGGGTGAAGATGGCGTTTTCGCAAGCGTGGTAGCAAGCTTCTGCGGCAAGGTACTTGGCGCTGTTGGCTTCGGCAGCGCACGGCAAATGCTGGTCATAAAGCCACGCTGCTTTCTGGACCATCAAGTCGGCTGCTTCCAGCTCCATCCAGGACTTGGCCAAAGGGTGCTGAATACCCTGGTTTTGACCAATCGGGCGACCAAACACTTCGCGCTCATTGGCATAACCTGCAGCGCGTTTGAGTGCCGCGCGACCCAAGCCTACTGCTTCACTGGCAATCAGGATGCGCTCCGGATTCAGGCCGTGCAGGATGTAGCTGAAGCCTTTGCCTTCTTCTCCGACACGGTCTTCCACGGGAATACGCAGACCATCAATGAACACCTGGTTGGAGTCAACGCACTTGCGACCCAGCTTTTCAATTTCACGGACTTCAACCTTGCTGCGATCCATGTCGGTATAGAACAGGCTCAAGCCTTCCGTGCCCTTGCATTCTTCGATCGGTGTCGTGCGTGCGAGCAACAATATCTTGTTGGCCACCTGGGCCGTGCTGATCCAGACTTTCTGGCCGTGCACGACATAGTGGTCGCCCTCACGCACCGCACGCGTCTTGAGCTTCAGGGTGTTCAGCCCGGTATTGGGTTCGGTCACCCCGAAGCAAGCCCGGTCCGTACCTGCAATCAGCGGGGGCAACCAGCGCTGCTTTTGTTCGTCAGTGCCGAATACCACCACGGGGTGCAGGCCAAAAATATTCATGTGGACCGCAGAGGCACCGGACAAACCGGCACCTGTTGCAGAAATCGTATGCATCATGAGCGCCGCTTCACTGATGCCCAGGCCTGCACCGCCGTACGCCTCGGGCATAGCGATACCCAGCCAGCCAGACTCGGCCAGCGCATGGTGAAAATCATCCGGAAAACCGCCTTCCTGGTCCTTGCGCAGCCAGTAGTCTGCATCGAAGGGCGCGCAGACACGCTCAATGGCGTCGCGGATCTGTTCCTGATCAGGGGTACGGGCGAAGTTCATTGGGCGGATCCGTTCGAAATGGTATTGCCGGGGCGAATCACCTTGTCAGGCGATTCGCCGTAGGGTGGGCTGTAAATCACCAGCAGCTTCACCGGGGTGTCACTGGTGACGGTGAAGACATGCATCTGGTCGGCCGGAAAAAAACAGGTATCGCCTGGCACCATCTCGAAAGACTGACCGGCCACCTCGACATGGGCGGTGCCTTCCAGCAGGTAGCATGCCTGTTCAATACCGGGGTGGGCATGGGGCAGGGCGCCACCACCCTTGTGCAGCGTTCCCATCAACACTTCCATCTGTTTGGCGCCGACGGTTTCGGGTCCAATCAGTCGTTGATTGTGGGTGTGATGGTGATTGGCGGGCTGATAGGCCGGCACATCGGCAGTGCGGACCAGGTAACTTGGTTGCATGTTGGTATTCCTTTCAGGTGTCAGTCTGGCAAGCGCCTTGCTCGAGCAGGGTGTTGATGCGCTCCGGTGTGTAGCCGGCCTCTTCCAGGAGTTGCCGGGTGTGTTCACCTAACCGTGGCGCGGGTGAAAAGCTCCTCGCTGGTGGCGTGGCCGACCACTTCGTTGGATGAGCAAGCGTGTGCATGGGCCCCTCTGTCGGATGCACCGTGTCGCTGACAAACCCCGTGGCACGAAGTTGTGGATTGACCAGCAGGTCTTCCGGACTGTTCATCGGCATATTGGGTACGTCGGCAGCGTCGAGCAGTGCGCGCCATTGCGCGGTGGTGCGGGTACGCATGAGGCGAGCGACTTCGGCATAAACCTCATCGATGTTGGCCGCCCGAGCGCTGTGCGTTGAAAAACGTGGATCACGCGCCAGCCCTTCGGCCTCGCCGATGGCTTCAAAAAAACTTTTCCAGTGTTTGTCGTTGTAGATCAGGACACACAACATGCCATCGCTGGTGAGATACGGCTTGCGGTGTGGCGTCAGCAATCGTGCGTAGCCGGGTTTTCCAATCGGCGGCTCGAAGGTCAGGCCGGCCATGTGATCCCCCAGAATGAACTGCGCCATGGCTTCAAACATCGGCACCACCACGGCCTGCCCCACGCCTGATTGGCTGCGGGCATATAGCGCAGCCGTGACAGCGTAAACAGTGTGCAAGCCCGTCACGCGGTCCGCCAGCGTGGTGGGGACATAGGCGGGCTCGGGTGATCCGTATTGCCCCATCAGCCACGGAACGCCGGTGGCGCCCTGGATCAGATCGTCGTAGGCGGGCCGGGCGGCATCGGGCCCGTCTTGATCAAATCCACAGCAACTCACATGGATGATGCGTGGGTTGCGCTGACGCACCGCCTCATAGTCCAATCCCAACCTGGCCAGAGCCTGTGGCCGCACGTTGCTGATGAACACGTCGCAACTCTCGGCCATCTTCAAGACGGCCTCACGGCCGTCAGGATGCTTGAGATTGAGAACGATACTTCTCTTGCCTGCGTTGGCATGCAAGAAGATATGCCCCATCCCAGCATGGTTCATGGGGCCGACATGGCGCATGTTGTCGCCTTCCGGGGTCTCCACCTTGATGACCTCTGCGCCCAGTTGCGCCAGGATCTGGGTCGCAAAAGGCCCCATGACGACAGAGGTCAGGTCGAGAATCTTCACACCTGCCAGCGGACCGGAGGTGGAAACTGAATACTGAGCAGTCATGTTTATTCAGGACGGATACCGGCCTGCTTGATGAGGGTGCTCCAGTGAGTCAGCTGGTCAGCCACGTATTTGGCAAACTCCTCTGGCGTCTTGGTCGGCCAGGTTTCAAAGCCCAGCTGGCTCAGTGCTTTTTGCACTTCCTTGTCTGACAAGACCTCTTGCAGCTCCAGGTTCAGCTTGTCCACGACAGGCTTGGGCATGCCAGCAGGTCCGAAGATTCCGTTCCAGGATGTCAAGTCAAATCCCGGGACTTCCTTGGCGATGGGTACCGCATCAGGCATCGACTTCAGCGGTTCCTTGGTGGTGACGCCCAAAACCCGGACGCTGCCCGCATTGATCATGCCCATGCCCGAGCCCAGATCTACGACATACATTTGCACGGACCCACCGATCAGATCGGTGAGGGCCTGGGGACTCGATTTATAGGGGATCGCAACAACATCCAGGCCGGCAATCCGCTTGATGGTTTCAGAGGCCACCAGCGAGGTGCTGTTCGGTGTGGCGTAAGAAAACTTTCCGGGGTTTGCCTTCACCTGATCAATCCACCCTTTGAGGGACTTGGCGGGGTCGTTTTTGTTCACAACCAACGCGAACGGCAGTTCGCCCACACGGGCGACCGGTGTGAAATCCTTGATCGGGTCGTATTTAAGATTGAGGACCAGACTGGGATTGGCTGAGTGCGACGTATTGGTCGTCATGAACAAGGTGTAACCGTCAGGCTTGGCTTTGGCCACGAACTGGGCGCCAATCTGCGCGTTGGCGCCAGCCCGGTTGTCGATCAGCACAGGTTGCTTCAGGCGCTCACCGAGCTTCTTGGCAACAATGCGCGCTACGGAATCCGTGCCGCTGCCGGCAGCAAAAGGCACGACCATCGTGATCGGAGCAGAAGGGTATGTCTGGCTTATCGCCGCTGAAGCAGCCAACAAGCTGGCCGCCAGGGTCAAGACACGAGGAAAAATTTTCATGAGGCGTCTCCGGTTGTAATTGGAATGTGCATCGTCGAGTCAATCAATGCACCCCAATCTTCCCCGGCGCAATCATTCGCGTCCAATCCTATTTTTGGCTAGAGCAATACATTTAATGAATCATTGAGGGACAATCAGCCTCATTCATCATCACTTTGCTGTACCCATGAAGCTTCACTTTCTTCGCTACTTTGTCGTCCTGGCCGAAGAGTTGCATTTCGGGCGCGCAGCCAGCAAGCTTGCGATTACTCAACCGCCGTTGAGCAGCGCCATCAAGTCGCTGGAAGAGGAGTTAGATGTTCGGCTTTTGATTCGCGATAGCAAGCATGTCGAGCTGACCCAGGCCGGCGAGGCCTTCTTGGAGGAAGCGCGCCAGATTTTGGAACAAGTGGCTCGGGCTTCGAATGTGGCAAAAATCGTCGCCAGGGGGATGCGTGGACGACTTGAGATTGGTGTGACTGGTTCGCTGATCTACCGGGAGGTTCCGGGCATTGTTCGGCAATTCAATGCGGAAATGCCTGATGTGGATGTGGTGCTCAGAGAGATGTCCAGTGCAGACCAGGTCAATGAGCTACTGCGTGGCCAAATTCATGCCGGGTTTGTGAATGCCTCGACGGTTCCGCCTCAGTTGGCATCTCTGCCCATGGGAGAAGATGAATTTGTAATCTGCTTGCCGGAAGATCATCCCAAGGCGCAGTGCGATTCAGTTGAACTGAAACAACTGGCCCATGAACGTTTTGTGATGTTTTCCAGGGATGTTGCTCCCGCAAACTATGACAACGTGATTGCCATCTTCTCTCGTGCCGGGATACACCCGCAAATTGCTCATGCGACCCGTCAGTGGTTGACTATTGTGGCAATGGTCGCAAATGGTCTTGGCGTTTCTGTTGTCCCCAGCACATTGGCTCGCTCGCGCGTTTACGGTGTGAAATTCATAAGAATTACAGGCGAAAAAGTGTTGGCATCTGCAATGTTGATATGGAATCCAGCTTACTACCCACCTACTCTACGTAGTTTTATTGAGTGCTCTGAAAGGAATCTCAATCGGAAGTAGCGACAGATCAAAGCTTTTTTCGGCAATATCTGGCGTACAAAAAGCGAAACTGAAGGCTCACCCCGGTATCGGGCTCTTGCAAGGTTTGCCAAGTCATCAAAACTGATTCGTCGCCAAAAATGGCCCTCAACGAGTCGGCAAAACTTTGAAGTTGAACTTCCAGAAAGCAGCCAGTGACCAATGACAGCAAACGCTGCAAGCCGGTCATTGCCTGAGGAGCATCGATCGGCTGCACTGGGTCGATAGCGGCCCAATCGCATTGCCTGGCCATCCACAAATGATTGTCAACGGCTGCGCAAGCCAGCAACGCCCTCCCCCGCCGCTGGCTCGCTCACATCACGACGGCATCACCCGTCAGAACGCCACTTTCACCCCCAGGGTCACATTGCGCCCCATCAACGGCGCTGCGTTCTTGATGAACGAGGTGTGCGCGTACGCCAGGCGGTCCGTCAGGTTGTTGGCCTTCAGGTACACCTGCCAGGGGGTGCCGCTGCTGAACTGGCCGTTGTAGCTCACGCCCAGGTTCAGCATGCCGTAGCCAGGGGTGGCGCTTTCAAACTCGGCCACGCGGTTCTGGCGGGCCACTTGCACCCATTCGACCCGGCCTTCCCAGGCCCGCCAGTTGGCGTCCAGCCGCACACCGGCGCGGGTTGCCGGGATGCGCGGTAGCAATCCACCGCCGTCCAGCCTGGCGCGCACGGTGTCGCCGAACAGCGTGATGCCCACGTGGCGGTTCAGGCGCTGGCGCACCTGGCCTTCGATGCCGGTGAAGGTGGCGTCGGCCTGGCTGTATTGCAGCAGTTGCAGGCCATCGACTTCATCGAGCGTGCGGCCGTAGATGTAGTTGTTGATGCGGTTGCGGAAGATGCTGACGCCAAAGGTGGTGTCGCCGCTGGTTTTCTTCAGGCTCACGTCGATGTTCTGCGAGATCTCGGACTTCAGGTTGGCGTTGCCGCGTTCATACGTGCTGGTGGCCATGTGCAGGCCCTTGGCATACAGCTCTTCGGCCGACGGGGCGCGGCTGGCGCGGGTGAACGAAGTGCCGACCTGGTAGCCGGGCGTGAACCTCCACACCGCGCCCAGCGATGCGGACGTGCCGTTGTGGCTGCGTTCGATGCCGCTGGTCTGGGCCTCGGCAGTCTGGCGGTCGTGGCGCAGGGCGGCTTCGAAGCGCCAGTCGCCCCAAAGGTATTCCTCCAGCACGAAGAGGCCCGTCTTGCGGGTCACGGTGGGCTGCACATAGGCCTCCTCGCCGTCGGCGCTGAACTTGCGCTGCGAGGTCTGCAGGCCAATCACGCCTTTGAAACCAGCGATGGGCTCGTGCTGCAGCTCGATCCGGGTGTCGTAGGCCTTGTTCTTGAAGGTGGTGCTGATGGCGCCGTCTTCGACTTCGTCGTGCACATAGTCCGTAATGCCCGCGCGCAGGCGCAGAGCCGAAAAGCCGGCAAAGGGGTTGCGCAGCTCGCCCCGGATGTCCAGGCGTTCGCTGGCGAGTTGAACCACGGGCACGTCGCCATGTTCGTCTTCATGGCCGTGGTCGTGGCCGTCGTCTTCGCCGTGGCTGCCGCAGTGCAGGTGGTTGCCGTGGGTGTGGCAGCCTTCAAAGCCGTGGTTGTGGCCGGGCAGGCCGTAGCGCGCGGTCTGGCGGGTGTAGGCGGCGCCCAGGTAGCCGCTGCTTCCCACCCACGACAGGCCGACGCTGCCGGTGTCGGTGCGGTTGAAGCTGCCCAGCACCTTGCGGGTGGGTTCGCTCTCGGGCGCCCAGCCCTTGCCGACGCGGTAGTCGCCCGCATCGCGCGCCACGCCTTCCACATGCACGGCCAGGTTGCCGGCGCCGCCGGTCAGCGAGAAGGCACCTGCCGCTTCACTCGCGCCGGTGTTGGCGCGCAACTCGGCGCTGCCCTCGTAGCCCTTTTGCGGGACGGCAGTGGGGATCTTGCCGTCGAGCACGTTGACCACGCCGCCCACGGCGCCGTCGCCATGCACCAGGGCCGATGGGCCGCGCAGCACTTCGATCTGGGTGGCGAGCAGGGGCTCGGCCACCACGGCGTGGTCGGGGCTGATGGTGGAGGCGTCGTGCAGCTCGGCGCCGTCGCTCAGCACCTTGACGCGCGGGCCGTCCATGCCACGGATGATGGGGCGGCTGGCACCGGCGCCGAAGTGGCTGCTGGTGATACCAGGCTCGCTGTTCAGCGTCTCGCCCAGTGTGGCCTCGCGGCGGCGCACGAGTTCATTGCCTTCGAGCACAGTGACGGGCGCGGTCATATCGTTGACGCCCAGTTGCAGGCCGCTGGCAGAAACGGTGATCGGGGGCAGGCTGGCGGCGGACGAGAGCGTTGCCTGCGAATGCGCCGGGCCGGTGCCCGATAGCGCGAGGATGGCGGCCAGAGCCACCGGTTGCAGGGCTGGAAGGTGACGGGCGCTACGGGTGGTATTGCTACTTTGGTGTGTCATGGCTGAATGAGAAATGCGTGGGTGTGCCGTGCGGCATGCGGTGGGCTGCGCAAGGCGGCCAACACAAATCACCCACAAAAATATGAATACAAAGTGGCTCCAGCGCTTATCCATCAAGCGCTGGCAGCTATGAAATCAGGAGTTTTTGCGTGACAGCCCAGCGCAGCAGCGTGCGCAACGGGTTGAGCCCGTTGCTGGAGAAGCGGCGGTAAAGAGGCTGACCGTGCGGAGGTCACGCCGCGCGGGTTCGGTGAACGAAACGATGCCAATTCATCCGGCCGCGACGCAGCGCAATGGCTGCAGACGGCGGCGGCAGCTGCCGCTACCGGCTCTACCCGTCACCCCGGCCCGGGTGGGCCGCGGGCCTGAAAAAACGCAACAGGCCCGGCCGCAGCGGTGGCGCCCGGTTGCCCCGGCGGCGCCTGCGCTGGCACTGCCGCGGTCAAAGCCACCGGGGCACTGTGCAATGCGTCGCCCAGAGCCAGCTGGTCCAGCAACAGGCAGTCCACCGGCGCGTGGTGCGCCAGCAAGGTGTCGATCAGCCCGTGCGCGTGGGCGGGGGCCGAGCCCTGCCCGGCTATGGCGCCAGCCGCCAGGCCAGGTGCTGCAAAGGACAGTGCACCCGGGGCCGACAGCGCATGCGCCTGTAGCGCCGGGGCGTGCATGACCTGGTGCAGGCGCCCCAGCGTGGGCACCACCACCAGCGCCAGCAGCAGCCACGCCAGTGCGGCCTGTGCCCATAGCCTGCTGCCTGTGCTGGCCCTGCCCCGCGCACGCAGCCCTGCCCTGCAGGCTGTGGCGTGCAAGGGGGCAAGCCATGCCATGGGGCTGGGTCGGTGGTCGCGGGTCATGGGGCGGGTGGCATCTGCCAATCAGCGGGTCAGGTAGCAGCCCGGTTCACTTCACCGGCACAGCATCCACCATGCGGTAGTACAGACCGTATTGGTCATTGGCAAGCAGGGTGAACCTGCCCTCTACCACCACGGGCTCGAGCGAGTAGCGCACGGGCGTCCTGGCCTTGACCTCAACCATGCTCTCGGGCCCGCCGGGGATGCAAAAGGAACAGGTCAGCGGCACCGAGGTCAGCAGAAAGTGCGTCTGCGTGGCCTTGGCGTCCAGCGGCATCATGAAGCCCTGGATGCGCTGGATGGTTTGGTCCATGCCTTTTTGTGTGTCGTTGAACACGGGCAGGACGCGATCCTTGGTGGTTTTCTTGGTGAGGTCTGCCAGCACCGACCAGGGCACCACGTCGCTGCGCTGCGGCAGAGGCGCAATGGGGCTGTCGGGGCTGTGGTAGCCCGCGCCCGATCCGGCACCGGGTGCACCCGGCGTCACCACCCTGCCCGCGCCTTGGGGCAGCGGCGACGAGAGTACCGCAGGCGCTGCCGTCGCACCCTCCTTGGTGCGCTCGGCAGCGCCCGGTAGCGGCTGGGCAGAACTGCCCTGCTGCGCGTGGGCGCCGCCTGCAAGCGCCAGCGCGGCGGCCCAGCAAGCCAGGCGGTGCGCTCGGCCGGCAACGGATGGGGGGATCACGGTATGGGACATGGTGGGCAACCTCTGCACACAATCAAAAGCTCGGGACCGGCGATCAGTGCGCGTGGCGCATGCCGCAGTACTTGCCGATGCCCAAACCCTTGCACGCGGCCTGGAGCTCCTTCTGGCACACATCGTGGCCCTTGCCGGATTCAAGGCACTTGGCTGCGGCCTCGTGTGCAGCAGCCATGGCGCGGTGGCGCTCTGCGTCGGCCTTGGTTTCCTTGTCGCTGTGGGCCTGGGCGTGTGCCAGGGAGCCAACGAGCAGCATGGGGGCCAGGGCCAGTGCAGTGAGGAGCTCTTTCATGGTGTGTCCTTTCAGGTGGTGGTGAGAAAAAGGGTGATAAAACTGGCGCGGCCAAAGTCAGCGCCGCCGGGGAACTGGCTTTGCCAGGCCCCGGGCGTCCCCCACCGGGGAAGACGCGAAGCGGCACAGGGGCGCTTTCATGCTTCGCTGAGCAAATCTGCCACTTCGGTGCGGTAAGCCTGCATGGCAGGCAACAACGACGCCAGCGCCGCCACACCCGCCGCCAGCAGGGGCACACCGGCCTCGGCGGGCAGCCAGATCCAGCCGGTGACGGGCAGCAGCCCCTGCGCCTGCAGTGCCCAACCCAGGCCATGGGCCAGGCCGTGGCCCAGCAGCAGGCCCAGAACAGACGCCATCGCAGCCAGCCACAGGGCCTCCCACAGCACCAGCCCGGCCACGCGGCCCGGGGGCGCGCCCAGCATGCGCAGCATGGCCAGGTCGGCGCGGCGCTCGCGCACGGCATTCCACAGGGCAATGAACACGCTGAGCGCCGCCACCGCCAGCAGCACGCCGCCAAAGGCGCGCAGCACATCGGCCCCCACGCCCAGCAGGCGCAGCAGGCGCGTGACCTCGATGGCGGGCGCTGCCGCCTGCATTGATGTGTCGCTGTTGATCTGGCGCGGCAGCGTGATGGCGGCCATGGGCGTGCGGTAGCGCACCAGGGCCACGGTCACTTCGCGCTCTTCTTTCAATATCTCCAGGTCTTCGGCGTCGTTGGCCGTGGCCGTCTCGTGCACCATCCAGACGGATTCGGTGCTGGTCAGGATCAGCCGGTCGAGCACGCAGCCGCAGGGCGCCAGCACGCCGCTCACACGGTAGGGGTGGTTGCCATGCGCATGCCCTCCCCCACCCAGGCCGTGGCTGCCGACAAAGGTGGCGCCCACCAGCGGCGCGCCCGCATGGCTGCTTTTGACAATGCCGCGCGCCACGCTGGCGCCCAACACCGCGTCCATGGGTTGCTGCCACAGTGCGCCCTCAGCAAACCTTGCGTCGTAGTGCGCCACGTAGTCGGGCGTGGTGCCCACGATGCGAAACCCCTGGTAGCTGTCACCCAGGCTGAGCGGGATGACCTGCGCCACCAGCGGATTTTTATGCAGTGCCTGCACCTCTTGCAGCGGGATGTTGCCCGTGGGCACGTCGATGTGGAACACGCCCGCCAGGATCAGCTGCAGCGGGCTGCCCTTTGCGCCCACTACCAGGTCGATGCCGCTCAGATCACGCTCGAACGCCTTGTCGAGCTGCGTGGCCACCAGCAGCACCAGCGTGATGGCGGCCAGGCCCAGCGTGAGCACCAACAGGTTCAGCACAGCCGCCAAGGGCCGGGACCACAGGTAGCTCCACGACAGGCGGGCGAGTTTGAATACTCCTGAATTCATAGCTGCTCGCGCTTATCCATCAGGCGCTGGACGCCAATTTCATTCAAATCCAGCGTTTGCACGCCCGCCAGGGCCTGCACCACACGCTGGTCGTGCGTGGCGATCACCAGGCTGGCATCGCAGGCGGCGGCGCTGTGCTGCAGCAGCGCCAGAGCATCGGCGGCGGCCTCGTCGTCCAGGCTGGCCGTAGGCTCGTCGGCCAGCAACACCTGAGGTGCCAGCAACACGGCCCGCGCCAGCGCCACGCGCTGCGCCTGCCCGCCCGAGAGCTGGTGCGGCTTGCGGGCGGCCAGCTCGGCCACACCCACCTGCGCCAGCGCGCGCATGATGGCTGCATCGTCGCGCGGCAGCCCGGCCGCAAAGTAGACCAGCGCCAGGTTCTCGGCCACCGTGAGCGCGCTGCTGAGGTAGAGCTTTTGCGGCAAAAAACCAATTCTGCGCGCGCGCCAGGCATCAATCTCGGCCCCGCGCTGCGTGCCCAGCTGCGTGCCCGCCACAAACAGGTCGCCCCCGCTGGCCCCGCGCAGCCCGGCCATCAACGACAGCCAGGTCGACTTGCCCGAGCCCGAGCGCCCGCGCAGCAGCAAGGTGCCGCCCTGGCGCAGGTCCACATCGGGGAAGCGCAGCGGCGCGGCGCCGCCCGTGGCATAGGTGTAGGAAAGGCCTCGTGTGCGGATCATGCGGCAGCGCCCTCGGCTGGGTGGGCGCAGTCTGCACAGCGCCCGTGCACCGCAATGTCTACCGCCAGGCTCTCATGCCCCGCCGTGGCCAGTGCCTGCAGCACCTGCTGGAGGGCTTTTTGCACCTTGGCCGAACCCTTCGACAGGCGGAACTGGCGGTGGCAATCGTCGCATTCAAAACGCGGTGCGTCGCCCTCTTCGCCTTGTGGCGCCAGTGCATACCGGGTCACACGGGCGGCATCGACTTGCTTGTGCAGCAGGCCAGCGGCGGCGAAGCGGTCGAGCATGCGGTAGACGGTGACCTTGTTGACGGCAACGCCTGCTTCGGCAAGGGCCGCTTCAACCTCGGGTTCGGACAGGGTCGCATCCGGCCTTGACTCATACAACGCCGCCAACGCCCGCGTGGCACGGGTGGCGCGCATGCTTGGGGGGAGTGCCCATGCAGGGCTTTGCGGGGATGGCGGTGATGGTGCAGGCATCAGGTGTTGCGATAGGCTAAAACGGAATTAACGCAAACGGGTTGCATTATGCCCTCTCAAGTTGCGCCTTTCAGAATCAGGCGCTCACACCCCAACTTTCCCCTACAGGAATTTACAGGCGGCACGGACGTTCGCGCCGTGCCCGCTCAAGCCTTCAGGTACTTCACAAACGTCTTCCTGAACTTTTCCACCTTCGGCCCCACCACAAACGCGCAGTACCCGGCATTCGGGTTGTTCGCAAAATAATCCTGGTGGTACGCCTCGGCCGTGCTGTAGTTGGCGAGTGGCTTGACCTCGGTGGTGATGGGCGCACCGAACAGCTTGTCCTGCGACATCTGGCGGATCATGTCGTTCGCGATCTCGCCGTGCCCGGGGTTGTCGTAGTAGATGCCGCTGCGGTACTGCGTGCCCACGTCGTTGCCCTGGCGGTTGAGGGTGGTCGGGTCGTGAGTGTGGAAGAAGATTTCCAGGATTTCTTCCAGGCTGATCTCATCGGCATCAAACGTCAGGCGTACCACCTCGGCATGGCCGGTGTCGCCCCGGCAGATCTGCTCGTAAGTGGGGTTCAGCGTGTGCCCGTTGGTGTAGCCGCTTTCCACATCGGTGATGCCGCGCACGCGGTCAAAAACGGCTTCGGTGCACCAGAAGCAGCCGCCGCCCAGGGTGATGGTTTGCAATGTCATGGTGGTCCTTGGGGTTCAAACGGGGTCATTATGAATTGACGCCCCATCCGGCGCTTGCTACATTACTAACCGGTCAGTCATTAACAAAGCGATCCCTTGTCTCCCACCTCCCCACCCTCCACCGCCCCCCCAGGCACCAAACGCGAGCGCCGCAAGGAAGCCCGCCCTGGCGAGCTGCTGGAGGCTGCGCTGGACCTTTTTGTCGAAAAGGGTTTCGCCGCAACGCGGGTGGATGAGGTGGCGGCGCGCGCAGGGGTGTCCAAGGGCACGCTGTTTCTGTATTTCCCCAGCAAGGAAGAGTTGTTCAAGGCAGTGGTGCGCCACAACATCGCGGGGCGCTTTGACGAGTGGCGGGAAGAGCTTGAAGCTTTCGAGGGCACCACCAGCGAGCTTCTGCGCTACTGCTATCAGGTGTGGTGGGAGCGCATTGGCTGCACCAAGGCATCGGGCATCACCAAGCTGATGTTCAGCGAAGCCCAGAATTTCCCGGAGATCACCGTGTTCTACCAGCAGGAGGTGATCCTGCCGGGGCAGATGCTGATACGGCGCATCATCGAGCGTGGCATCGAGCGCGGCGAGTTCCGCCCCGTGCCGCTCGACTACATCGTGCATGTGGTGCTGGCGCCCATGATCTTCCTCATGATGTGGAAGCACTCCCTTGGGGCGTGCATTCCTGATTCACTGGGCCTGCGGCCCGAGCTGTACATCACCGCGCAGATCGACAACGTGCTCCACGGGTTGCTGGTGCGCTCCGCAGAGCCGCCTCCCTTGCCCTCCCCTCTCTCTTCCTCTGTGCCGCCCTCCCGCGGCTCCTGATCATGAAACGCTGGATTCCCTGGCTGGTGGCGGCCGTTGTTGTTGTGTTGCTGGGCGGCGGCGTCTGGCGCGCCATGGCCGCGCGGCAGGTGCAGCAAAAGGCGCTGGCCGATGCCACGGCGCAGCGGGCCCAGGCGCCGCTGCAGCTGGCAGCGGACGAGGTGTTGCAGGTGCGGCGCCAGAATCTGGCGGTAGGGGTTCCGGTGTCTGGGGCCTTGCGTGCGGTGGATTCGGCCATGGTGAAGGCGCGCGCTGGTGGCGAACTGCAAGGCCTCACCCTGCGCGAGGGCGACAGCGTCAAAGCCGGCCAGGAAGTGGCCCGCATCGACCCCACCGAAGCCCGCGCGCGCCTGCGCCAGGCACAACAGCAGGCCGAGGCTGCCAAATCCCAGGTAGACATCAACCAGCGCCAGTACGCCAACAACCGTGCACTGGTGGACCAGGGCTTCATCTCCGCCACGGCACTCGTCAACTCGCAGGCCAGCCTGGAGGCGGCCCAGTCCAGCTACCAGGCCGCCGTGGCGGCGGCTGACGTGGCCCGCAAGGCCCTGGAAGACACCGTGCTCAGAAGCCCCATCAGCGGGATGGTGGCGCAGCGCCTGGCCCAGCCGGGCGAGCGTGTGGCGGTGGACGCGCGCATCATCGAGGTGGTGGACCTGTCGCGGCTGGAGCTCGAAGCGCTGCTCAACCCCGCTGACTCCGTGGCGGTGCGCGTGGGCCAGAAGGCGCAACTCACCATCGAGGGCGTTGGCGCTCCGGTGCCGGCCACCGTGGTGCGCATCAATCCCAGCGCACAGGCTGGCAGCCGCACGGTGCCCGTGTACCTGCGGGTGGGGCAGCCCGCCAGCGCAACGCCGCTGCGGCAAGGCCTGTTCGTGCAGGGCACGCTCGATACCGGGCGGGCCGATGTGCTGGCCGTGCCGCTGGACGCCGTGCGCACCGACAAGCCCGCCCCCTATCTGCAAGTCCTCAAAGACGGCCGCGTGGCCTATGCCGAGGTCAAGACCGGCAACCGTGCGGTGGTGGACGGCCAGACCCTGGTGGCGGTAGAGGGCATACCCGAAGGCACGGCGGTGATCGCGGGCCGCATCGGCCAGCTGCGTGAGGGCACGGCGGTCGCAGTGGCGGCATCCACGGCCGCGCCCGCTGCTGCGCCCGCACCTGCTATGGCAGCAGCATCCCGCGCCGCGCCCTGATTGCCCTGACGACCCCGACCCGCCATGTGGTTCACCAAAGTCAGCCTCCAAAACCCCGTGTTCGCCACGATGGTGATGCTTGCCATCGTCGTGCTGGGCTTGTTCTCGTACCAGCGCCTCAAGGTCGACCAGTTCCCCAACATCGACTTCCCGGTGGTGGTGGTCACCGTGGACTACCCCGGTGCGTCGCCGGAAATCGTCGAGAGCGAAGTCACCAAGAAGATCGAGGAAGGCGTCAACTCGATCGCAGGCATCAACGCCCTGACCTCGCGCAGCTACGAAGGCACGGCGGTGGTCATCATCGAGTTTCAGCTCCACATCGACGGCCGCAAGGCCGCCGAGGATGTGCGCGAGAAGGTGGCCACTGTGCGCCCCATGCTGCGCACCGAGGTCAAGGAGCCGCGCGTGCTGCGCTTTGACCCGGCCAGCCGGCCCGTCTGGTCCCTGGCCGTGCTGCCGGACGAGAACTCCGGCCGCAGCGCGGTGGAGCTGACCACCTGGTCCGAGCAGGTGCTGAAAAAGCGCCTGGAAAACGTGCGCGGTGTGGGCGCGGTGAACCTGGTGGGCGCCACCAAGCGCGAGATCAACATCTACCTCAACCCGCAGGCGCTCGAAGCGTTTGGCGTGACCCCCGACCAGGTGGCGCAGGCCGTGCGCAACGAGAACCAGGACCTGCCCGTGGGCTCCATCCGGTCCCTCGCGCAGGAGCGCGTGGTGCAGATCGACGCCCGCATGGAGCGGCCCGAGGACTTCGGCAAGATCATCGTCGCCCGCAAGAATGGCGCGCCGGTCCGCCTGGACCAGGTCGCGCGCGTCAACGACGGCGCGCAGGAAGTGGAGAGCTTGGCCCTGTACAACGGCCAGCGCACGCTGCTGCTGTCGGTGCAGAAGTCGCAGGGCGAAAACACCATCGAGGTGGTGGACGGCCTGAACGCTGCGGTCGTCGAGCTGAAGAACCAGCTGCCCCCCGGCGTGCGGCTGGAGACCATTGGCGACAGCTCCCGCCCCATCCGCGTGGCGGTGAACAACGTACGCCAGACGCTGATCGAGGGGGCGATCCTCACGGTGCTCATCGTGTTCCTGTTCCTGAACTCCTGGCGCTCCACCGTGATCACCGGGCTGACGCTGCCGATTGCGCTGATCGGCACGTTCCTGTTCATGAACATGTTCGGCTTCACCATCAACATGATCACGCTGATGGCGCTGAGCCTGTGCGTGGGGCTGCTGATCGACGACGCCATCGTGGTGCGCGAGAACATCGTGCGCCACGTGCAGATGGGCAAAGGCGCCTACGCGGCCGCCATGGACGGCACGCAGGAGATTGGCCTGGCGGTGCTGGCCACCACGCTGTCCATCGTGGCGGTGTTCATGCCCATCGGCTTCATGGGCGGCATCATCGGCAAGTTTTTCCACGAGTTTGGCATCACCATCGTCGCGGCGGTGATGATCTCGATGTTTGTGAGCTTCACGCTCGACCCCATGCTGTCGAGCATCTGGCACGACCCGAGCATCCACGCCCACGGCCAGAGGGCGGTGCCCGTCACCTTCTACGACAAGACCATTGGCCGCGTCACGGGCTGGTTCGACCGCGCTACGGATGCGCTGGCCGAGGGCTACCAGCACATCCTGCGCTGGTCTCTGGTGCACAAGCTGAGCACCATGGCCATTGCGCTGGCCATTTTTGTGCTGAGCATCTTCATGGTGCCGCTGCTGGGGACCGAGTTCGTGCCCAAGGCGGACTTTTCGGAAACCTCGCTCAACTTCTACACCCCTGTGGGCTCGTCGCTCGAAGCCACCGAGGCCAAGGCCAAACAGGTCGAAGGCATCCTGCGCGAGATGCCCGAGGTGCGCTACACGCTCGCCACCATCAACACCGGCAGCGCCCAGGGCAAGATCTACGCCAATATCTACGTGCGCCTGGTGGACCGCAAGGACCGCAGCCGCAGCGTGGACCAGATGTCCGACGTGCTGCGCGAACGCCTCAAGACCGTGCCCGGCATCACCGTCACCCACGTGGGGCTGCTGGATGCAGTGGGCGGCCAGAAGCAGGTGGAGTTTTCGCTGCAGGGCCCCGACCTGCAGGAGCTCGAGCGCCTTACAAAGATCGTCACCGAGAAGATCCGCGACATCCCCGGCCTGGTGGACCTGGACACCAGCGCCAAGCCTGACAAGCCCGTGATCGCGCTGGAAATCAAACGCGATGCGGCCTTCGATCTGGGGCTGTCGGTGGCGCCCATGGCCGCATCGCTGCGCACCCTGGTGGCGGGCACCACCGTGGGCAACTGGCGTGCGCCCGACGACCAGACCTACGACGTGAATGTGCGTCTGGCGCCCGAGGCGCGCACCCAGCCGGCCGACCTGGAGCGCCTGCCCTTTGCGCTGACCGCTGCCGACGGCAGCACACGCATCGTGCGCCTGAACCAGGTCGCCAGCGTGACCGAGTCCACCGGTGCCAACCAGATCAACCGGCGCGACCTGACGCGCGAAGTGGCGGTGAACGCCAATGTCGCGCAGCGCTCTGCGGGCGAGGTATCGGCAGACATCAAGACGGCGCTGGATACCGTGGCTTTCCCGCCCGGCTACCGCTACCAGTTTGGCGGCTCCACCAAGAACATGGCCGAATCGTTTGGCTATGCCATTTCGGCGCTGGTCATGGCCATCATCTTCATCTACATGATCCTGGCCAGCCAGTTCAAGAGCTTCTTGCAGCCGCTGGCGCTCATGACATCGCTTCCGCTCACGCTGATTGGCGTGGTGCTGGCGCTTCTGATGTTCCGCTCCACGCTGTCCATGTTCTCGATCATCGGCGTGGTGATGCTGATGGGCCTGGTCACCAAGAACGCCATCTTGCTGGTGGACTTTGCCATCCGCGCCCGCGAAGAGCACCCGGATGACCAGGGCCGCCTCGTGCCTGGCCTGCCCCGTGCCGACGCCCTGCTGCTGGCCGCCCGGGTGCGGCTGCGCCCCATTCTCATGACCACGCTGGCCATGATTTTCGGCATGGTGCCGCTGGCATTCGCGTTGTCGGAAGGGTCCGAGCAGCGCGCGCCCATGGGCCAGGCGGTGATCGGCGGGGTGATCACCTCGTCGCTGCTGACCCTGGTGGTGGTGCCGGTGGTGTACTGCTACATGGACGACCTGGCCCAGTGGGCGCTACGCAAGATGGGACGCGCCCCGGCAGCGCCTAAAATCGAAGGTTTGTCCTGATCGCCCCGATCGGCCCTGCACCTGCCCCACGGAGAAACCATGAACCTGCCCCTGAACTCGCTTGCCAACATCAACGATCCGGTTGCCCAGGCGCGCTACAACATGATCGAGCAGCAGATCCGTCCCTGGAACGTTCTGGACGCGGATGTGCTGGACCTGCTGGCGGTGGTGCGCCGCGAGGATTTTGTCCCTCCGGCCTACCGCAGCATGGCGTTCATGGACATTGAAATCCCCCTGCTCGGCAACGACGCCGAAGAGGCCGTGCGGCTGGGCCTGAGCATGCTGCAGCCGCGCGTCGAAGCGCGCATCCTGCAAGACCTGCAGATCCAGCCGACAGACCGTGTCCTGGAGATTGGCGCAGGTTCGGGCTACATGGCAGCCCTGCTGGCCGCCCGCGCCGAGCGTGTGGTGTCGCTCGAAATCCACCCCGTCCTGGCCGAAATGGCCCGCGAGAACCTGCGCGACGCGGGCGTGCACAACGCCGATGTGCGCCTGAACGACGGCGCCCGTGATGCCATTCCCGACGGCCCGTTCGATGTGATCGTGCTGAGCGGCTCGGTGGCCGAAGTGCCGACCGCCCTGCTTGCGCTGCTGCGCGACGGTGGCCGCCTGGGTGCCATCGTGGGCGGCGAGCCCGTGATGCGCTTCACCCTGACCCGCCGCACCGGCGACCGCTTTGAGACCACTTCCCCGTGGGACACCATCGCGCCGCGTCTGGTGAACTTCCCCGAGCCTTCCGGCTTCACATTCTGAGTCTGGTTCCGCCCCTTCGGAGTTTTGCATGATCGATCACGTCCGCCCCGCACAGTTGTTGGCCTGGTTTGCCGCCGCATCCGACGGCAGCCAGCCCCTGGTGCTGGACGTGCGCGAACCCTGGGAGCTGCAGACCGCCAGCGTGCGCCCCGACGGCTTTGAGCTGGTGGCCATCCCCATGGGCGAGCTCACTGCGCGGCTGGCCGAGCTGGAGCCCGCCCGCCAGGCCCAGCGCCCCATCGCCTGCCTGTGCCACCACGGCGCCCGCAGCCTGCGGGTGGCCGGGTTCCTGCAGCACCACGGGTTTGAGACAGTGGCCAATATCTCGGGCGGCATCGATGCCTGGTCGCAGGAAAGCGACCCCGCTGTGCCGCGCTATTGAAGCGCAGCCATTCGCCGCCTCTGACCACGCCGCTCACCACGCGCTCACCACCCGTTTGGCCCCCATTCGATCCGCAGACTCTTCCGAAGGACCTCCATGACCCCGCATCGGCCCCTTTTCCTGTCCCTTCTGTCGCTGGCGCTTGGCGCCGCGCTGTGCGCTCCGGCGCATGCCCAGAGCCTGCTGGAGCTGGTGGAATCGGCCCGCACCTATGACACCACCTGGCAGTCCGCCCGCGCCCAGCTCGATGCCGCAGCGCGCCGTGCCGACCAGGCCCGCGCGGGCCTCTTGCCCAGTGCCGGGCTCACGGCCGGGCTCAGCCGCGCCAATGTGGAGCTGAGCCGCCCACCGGTGGAGAACACCGGTACCCAGCAGACCCTGGGCGTGCAGGCATCGCAGCCCCTGTTCCGCCCGGCCAACCGTATCGGCTTCGAGCAGGGCCAGCGCGGCATCGATGTGGCCCAGGCCCAGCTGGACGCCGCCACACAAGACCTGCTGGTGCGCGTGAGCCAGGCCTACTTTGACGTGCTGGCGGCGCAGGACACCCTGGCCTTCGTGCGCGCACAGAAGGTGGCGGTGTCCGAGCAGCTGTCGTTCGCCAAGCGCAACTTCGAGGTGGGTACCACCACCGTCACCGATTCGCGTGAAGCCCAGGCCCGCTACGACCTGGTGATTGCCCAGGAGATCGCCGCCGAGAACGACCTGCGCGTCAAGCGCCTGGCGCTCGATCAGCTGGTGGGCATCAGCGGCGCCGACCCCCGCCCCCTTGCGCTGCCCGTGCCATTGCCCACGGTACAGCCCGACAACGTCACCACCTGGGTGGACACTGCGCGCGACCAGCAACCCGGCGTGCGCCAGGCCGCAATCGCGCTCGACATTGCCCGGCTCGAAACGAAGAAGGCCGAAACCGGCCACCTGCCCACGGTGGATCTGCAGGTGGGCTACAACGTCACGCGCAATCCCAACGGCACGGTGCAGTCGCCAGGGCTGAACAGCCGCACCAACAGCGCGAGCGTGGGCGTGGCGCTCAACCTTCCCCTGTTTGCGGGCTTTGCGGTGCAAAACCGCGTCAAGGAAACGCTGGCGCTCGAAGAAAAAGCCGCCGCCGACCTCGAAACCACCCGCCGCAACGTGGCCCAGGCCACCCGCGCCGCGTTCTTTGGTGTGCAGTCGGGGCTGGGCCAGGTGAAGGCCCTGGAAGCCGCCGAGGCCTCCAGCCAGAGTGCGCTGGATGCCAACAAGCTCGGCTACCAGGTGGGTGTGCGCATCAACATTGACGTGCTCAACGCGCAAAGCCAGCTCTTTCAGACCAAGCGCGATCTGGCCCAGGCCCGCTACAACGTGCTGCTCGGCACGCTGAAATTGCGCCAGGCGGCGGGCACGCTGACGCAGCAGGACATTGAGGCGATCAACGCCTTGCTCATCAAGCCCTGACGGGGTTGGCGGACGGGCCGCGCGGAGCTACCCGGCGGCTTGCAGCACGGCCTGCACCGCCTGCGCCGTAGCCCGGGCCGCTCCCCGGTGCGCCGTGGCAAAACGGCTGGCACGTTCGCTGGCCGCGGCCTGCTCCGGGGCATCCGTCGCCAAATGGGCCGCGAGCGCCATGCCTGCGGCCATGTCGGGCACACGCTGCGCGGCACCTGCCGCGCAGGCCAGCTCGGCCGCCTCGGCAAAGTTGAAGGTATGCGGCCCCAGCACCACGGGGCGGCCGCAGGCGGCGGCCTCGATCAGGTTCTGGCCGCCCAGGGGCGCAAAACTGCCACCCAGCAAGGCCACATCGGCCAGACCGTAGTACAGCGCCATTTCGCCCAGTGAATCCCCCAGCCACACATCGGCCGCCTCGGGTTCTGCCGCCCAGTGGCTGCGGCGCGATACGGTGAGCCCAGCGCGCTGGAGCAGCTGTTGCACCTCGTCAAACCGCTGGGGGTGGCGCGGCACGATGAGCCACTGCACGCCGTTCGCTATATTATTAATAGCTATTTGCGCTTGTCCATCAAGCGCTGACGCCTGTTTTGGCTTGAAGTTTTCGAGCCACATCGCCTCCTCGCCCTCCCGGCTGCTGGCCAGCAGCACCACGGGGCGCCCGGTGTGGGCGTGCCAGGCCCGACCCTGGGCGATCTGGCGGGTGTCGGGCACCACGTCAAACTTGAGGTTGCCAAACACGCCGCGCACCGGGGCGCCGATGGCCCGCAGGCGGGTGGCGTCGTCTTCGGTCTGGGCCCAGGCAGCGGTCAACCCCCCATAGGCGGGCCGGGCCAGCGCTGCCAGGCGCTGGGCCTTGTGCAGCGATTGGGCGTTGAAACGCGCATTGGCCAGCACCAGCGGCACGCCACGCTGCTGGCAGCCCGCCACCAGGTTGGGCCAGACCTCGGTTTCCATGAGGATGCCGATGGCCGGGCGAAAGGTGCGCAGAAAGCGCGCCACGGCGCCCGGTGTATCCCAGGGCTGCCACACTTGCACGTCGCCGGGCAGCAGAAGCTTTTCGCCCTCGGCCCGCCCGGTGGCCGTGCCATGGGTGAGCAGCAGGCGCATGCCCGGAAGCTGCTCGCGCAGCTGGGCCAGCAAGATGGCGGCGGCACGGGTTTCGCCCAGCGATACGGCGTGGACCCAGACAAACTGGCCTATCGGATCGACGCTGTGGTGCGACACCATGCTGTCCATGGGCACTGGATAGCGGCCAAAACGCTCGTCCACCGCATGGGCGTAGCCAGGTTCGGCCACGGCGCGGCGGCGCAGCTTGCGGCGCAGCAAGGGCTGCGCGCACCAGGTCACCAGTGAATACAGGGCGCGGGCAGCGTTCATGCGGGGGATCGACCAGCAGATCAGCCGACCAGCTCCACCACCCCGCCCATCCAGCCGCTGTCGCCCCGTGCCGCCCACACCAGGCTGGGGCTGTCATCGGGCGCGGCTGCCACGCAGTGGCCACCGGGTGACCAGAAGGCACTGCGTCCCGCGCTCACGTAGCCGCCAGAGGGCCCGCTGTAGTTGGCCACCAGCACCGCCATGTCGTGGTCGTGGGCATAGCCTTGCAGCAGGGCCGATTCGGTCCCATAGGCCTTCTCGGAAATCAGCACGCCCGCCGCGTAGAGCGCAGCGCCCGCATTGCTGGCGGCCAGGGCGTGTTCGGGGTGGGTGATGTCGGCACACACGGCCAGCGCCGTGGGTTCACTGGCCAGCAGCAGCACCTGGGCGTCGTCGGTGCCAGCACTGGCGAACTGCTCCTCGCTGGGGTGCAGGTGGCGCTTGCGGTACAGCGCCACACTGCCGTCGGCCCCGAGCACCCAGGCGCCAATGGCGGGCAAGGCGCCCGCCACCACCGGCGCAGCCGGGGCGCCCACCACCAGGGTGATGCCATGTTGCTGGGCAGACTGCCGCAAGGGAGCCAGAGCGGCATGGTCGGCCGACAGCACGTTGGCCGCCAGCAGGTTCGGTTCATACCCTGTGAGCGACAGCTCGGGAAACACCAGCACCAGCACACGCTCGTGCACCGCCGCCCGCACAAAGGCCAGGTGCGTTTGCACGTTGCGCGCCACATCACCCGGCGCCGAGGGCGACTGGGCAGCGGCAACACGCAAGGGGGTGGACAGTGACGGTTTCATGCGGGGCGGTTCAACAACAAATACAGAAAGAGGGGCGCGACGGGTTCGACGATTTGGCGTCAGTGGCTGGCGGCGCCCACGTGCGCATCGGGCTTGACCCGGTGCAGCAGGGCCAGCATGGCCGCTTCGATACGGGCCAGGGCCTCGGGGGTGTGGCCTTCAAAACGCAGCACCAGCACCGGCGTGGTGTTGCTGGCGCGGATCAGGCCAAAGCCATCGGGCCAGTCCACGCGCAGACCGTCGATGGTGCTGATGGCGGCAGGCGCGGCAAAGGTCTCCGCGGCCAGGGCCTGCAATTCAGCCGTGAGGCGATGTGGTTCGCCCTCGGCGCAGGCCACGTTCAGCTCGGGGGTGGAGTGGCTGGTGGGCAGCGCATTGAGCACCGCGCTCGGGTCGGCGCTTTTGCTCAAGATCTCCAGCAGGCGGCAGCCGGCATACGTACCGTCGTCAAAGCCGTACCACCGTTCCTTGAAAAAGATGTGGCCGCTCATCTCGCCGCCCAGCGGGGAGTTTGTCTCCTTCATGCGCGCCTTGATGAGCGAGTGGCCGGTCTTGAACATCACCGGCACGCCGCCCGCGGCCGCAATGGCAGGCGCCAGGCGCTGGGTGCACTTCACGTCGAAGATGATTTCGCCGCCGGGCACGCGCGAGAGCACGTCTTGCGCAAACAGCATCATCTGGCGGTCGGGGAAGATGTTGGTGCCTTCCTTGGTCACGATGCCCAGGCGGTCGCCGTCGCCGTCAAACGCCAGGCCCAGCTCGGCGTCGCTGGCCTTCAGGGCCTCGATGAGGTCACGCAGGTTCTCGGGCTTGCTCGGGTCGGGATGGTGGTTGGGGAAGTTGCCGTCCACCTCGGAGAACAGCTCGATCACCTCGCAGCCCAGGGCGCGGAAGATGTCCGGCGCCGAGGCACCGGCAATGCCGTTGCCGCAGTCCACCACGATCTTGATCGGGCGGGCCAGTTTCACATCGCCCACGATGCGTTCGCGGTACGCGGGCAGCACGTCCACAGGGCGCACCGAGCCGCCGGGCAGCAGCTGCCAGGTTTCCTGCTCCATGGTGCGGCGAAGCTGCTGGATTTCTTCGCCATAAATGGCGCGGCCGTTCAGCACCATCTTGAAGCCGTTGTAGTCCCTGGGGTTGTGGCTGCCCGTGACCTGAATACCGCTGGCACACAGCGTGCTGGCTGCAAAGTACAGCAGCGGCGTGGTCACCAGGCCCACATCGATCACCTCCATGCCCGCCTCCACCAGCCCCTGGATCAGCGCACCCGAGATGGCCGGGCCTGACAGGCGCCCATCGCGCCCCACTGCCACGGTGGTCTGGCCTTCGGCGCGGGCTGCCGTGCCAAAGGCCCGGCCCAGGCCGAGAGCAACTTCTTCGTTGAGCGTGGACGGCACAATGCCGCGGATATCGTAGGCTTTGAAAATGGCGGGTGTGGGCTGCACGCAGGGGCCTTTCGCGATGGGTTGACACGGTCTTGAAGTCCGCAGCATTGTAGGCGTGGCACTTTGGCCGCCGCTGGGCACATGTCCGAAAACGGCCAGTGCACGGCCGCCGGCCTCCTATCATTGGGCGCATGACCTCGCCTGCCCTGCCCCTTGCCGCCGATACCGCCCGGGACGAAGGCCGCTACCTGGCCGTGCTGGCGCGTGATGCACGGTTTGACGGGCATTTCTTCACGGCCGTGACCTCCACCGGCATCTACTGCCGCCCGGTGTGCGCCGTGCGTGCGCCCCGGCGCGAGAACTGCCGTTTTTTGTGCTGGCCGCGCAGGCGGAAAGCGCCGGGTTTCGCCCCTGTCTGCGCTGCCGGCCCGAAGTCGCCCCGCAGGCGCTGGTGTGGTCGGTGCAGGACGCGAGCAACATCCTGGTGCAGCAGGCCGTGCGCCTGCTGGATGCCCCCGACCTGTGGCCCGCGCCGACCGCGCCGGGCGAAGGCAGCGCCACCGTGGCCCGGCTGGCCGCACGCCTGGGTGTGAGCGACCGGCACCTGCGCCGTATTTTTGAGGCGGCCCTGGGCGTGTCGCCCTTGCAATACCTGCAGACACGCCGGCTGCTCACGGCCAAACAGCTGCTCACCGACACCCCCATGCCCGTTACCCAGGTCGCTTTGGCCAGCGGCTTTGCGAGTGTGCGGCGCTTCAATGCAGCGTTTTCGGGCCACTATGGCCTGAACCCCACACAGCTGCGGCGCAGCGGCACCACCGCAGGGGCGCAATCCACCAGCACGCTGCGCCTGGCCTGGCGCCCGCCGCTGGATGTGCCTGCGCTGCTGGCATTTTTTGAACGGCGGCAGTTCCACGGCGTGGAATGGGTGGTGCCGCAGGAGGCCACGCTGCGGCGCACGGTACGTCTGCCCGCCTCCTGCACCGGCCTGACGGGCGAAACCACGGGCTGGTTCAGCGCACGCTTTGACACGGCCCGCCACCAGGTGCTGCTGCAGACCAGCGACAGCCTGTACCCCGTGCTGCCGCTCGTGATCCGCCGCGTGCGCGCCATGCTCGACCTGGACGCCGACCCCGCGGCCATCAACGCCGTGCTGCACGCGCACTTTCCGCAGGGCGACGGCTTGCGCGTGCCCGGTGCGTTCGATGGCTTCGAGCTGGCCGTGCGCGCCGTGCTGGGCCAGCAGATCACCGTGGCCGCTGCTCGCACCCTGGGCCAGCGGCTGGTGGAGCGGCTGGGTGAGCCCATCGAAACGCCCTGGCCCGGCCTGAACCGCCTGTTCCCCACCGCTGCCACGCTGGCAGCGGCCGACGGAGATACCTTGGGCCAGCTGGGCATCGTGCGCCAGCGCCAGGCGGCCATCGTGGCCCTGGCCCGCGCTGTGGAGGGCGGCACACTGGCCTTGCACGCGGGTGCCGACGTGGCCAGCACCACGGCCGCGCTGTGCCAGCTCCCGGGCATTGGCGACTGGACGGCCCAGTACATCGCCATGCGCGTGCTGCGCTGGCCGGATGCGTTTCCGGCCGGGGATGTGGCGCTGCACAAGGCCCTGGGCGTGCAGGGGCACAAGAACCCGGCCCGCGCCGCCGCCGAGGCCTCGCAGGCCTGGCGGCCGTGGCGCAGCTATGCGGTGCTGCGCGCCTGGGCGGCAGGTGCAGCTGCGCCAGCGCCTTCACAACTATCAAAAACATAGCTGCCAGCGCATATCCAGCAAGCGCTGGAGGCCAATTTCATCTAAAAATCCAGATTTCAACCATGCAATTTCATCCCCACACCGTGCAGTTGCGCACTTCCACCCTGCTCGGGCCCGTGCGCCTGGCGGCATCACCTACCGGCCTGGCGGGCGTCTGGTTTGAGGGCCAGCGGCACGAACCCGGTATGCAGCTTTACGGCCCCGCCGCCTGGCCGTGCGTGCCCGGCCACGCGCTGCTGAAGGAGGCGGCCCAGCAGCTGGAGCAATACCTTGCCGGTCAACGGGCGGGGTTTGACCTGCCACTGGACTTTTCGGGCGGCACGCCCTTCCAGCAGGCCGTGTGGCAGGCCCTGCTGGCGATCGGCCGGGGCGCCACCACCAGCTATGGCGCCTTGGGCCGCCAACTGGGCCGCCCCCTGGCCGTGCGCGCCGTGGGCGCCGCCGTGGGGCGCAACCCCCTCAGCGTGGTCGTGCCCTGCCACCGCGTGGTGGGCTCGGACGGCAGCCTGACGGGCTATGCCGGTGGCCTCGACCGGAAGACGGCCTTGCTGAGGCTGGAGAATGCGGGGCCTGCCACCGCCTACAACTTTCCACCGCAAGGATTCGCATGAACAGCCCCGGCAACCAGCCCGTATCCACCTGGATCGGCGAATTCATTGCGCTGGCGGCGCTCTGGGGCGCATCGTTTCTGTTCATGCGGCTGGGCGCTTCAGAGTTCGGGCCCCTGCCCACGGCCGGGTTGCGCGTGGCCCTGGCTACGGTGTTCCTCTGGCCGATCATGCTGCGCCAGGGCCACGGCGGCGCGCTGCGCCAGCACTGGCGCCCCATTCTGTTCGCGGGGGTCATCAACTCGGCCATTCCGTTTGCATTGTTCTCGTGGGCGGTGCTGCACATTGCCACGGGGTTGACCTCCATCCTCAACGCCACGGTGCCGCTGTTTGGCGCGCTGGTGGCCTGGGCGTGGCTGGGCGACCGCATCAACCGCCTGCGCTGGCTGGGGCTGGCGCTGGGTTTTGTGGGCGTAGCCCTGCTGGCGTGGCGGGCGCCATCGGGCACGGGTTTCAAGACCGACAGCGCCCACTGGGCCATCGCCGCCTGCCTGCTGGCCTCGGCGTTCTATGGGCTGTCGGCCAGCTTTGCGCGGCGCTATCTCACCGGCATTCCACCGCTGGCCACTGCCACCGGCAGCCAGCTGGGTGCGGCGCTGGGCCTGGCCCTGCCCACGCTGTGGTTCTGGCCCGCGCAGATGCCCGGTTTGCGCGCCTGGGGCGCCATTCTGGCCATAGCCGTGCTGTGCACCGGCATTGCGTACATCCTGTACTTCCGCCTGATCGCCAGCGCCGGGCCCAGCCGGGCTCTGGCCGTGACCTTCATCACCCCGGTGTTTGCGGTGCTGTACGGCGCGCTCTTCCTGGGCGAGCGGATTACCCCCTGGATGATGGGCTGCGCCCTGGTGATCGTGTGCGGCACCCTGTTGTCAACCGGACTTATCAGGACGCTTCCCCTGCTGCGACCCGCCCCTGAACGGCCCTAAACTTGGCGCATGGGTTTCTCACCGGGCGTTTGCCATCTGACCGAGTCCGCCTGCGGCAGGGGGTGGGGCCCTGCCACCCACACCAACGGCGGCGCCCCACGCGCTTGGTGGCCTGCGCGTGTTTTGTCGGCAGGTCTTGTGCGGGCGTTCTTTCATGGGTAACAACACCCTTTTGGCGGGCACGGCGGTCATGTCGCTGCTGCTGGTATTGGCATGGCTGCCCCCCAAAGAGGCGCTGACCCCGTCGCGCAGCACCCTGCTGCTGCTGGGCGTGGCCGGTGGCATTGTCTCGGTGCTGGCCTTTGCGGCCTTGCGCTGGAATGCCCCGGAACTGCGCGTGGCGGCCTACCCTACTGCGGCCAGCTTTCTGGCACTTTTTTTCGGCGCACCGGCCGCCATCGTCACGGCACTGATGGCCCTGGCCGCGGTGGTCTGGGCCGACCCGCAGAGCGCACTGCCAGCCACCGTGGTGCTTGGTATGGCGGTCACCAGTGGAATGCTGTGGCGCATGGTGGTCGCGCGCAGCGGCGTACCCCCTTGGGCTGCGGTGGTGGGCCTGACCCTCACCTTGCCGCTGGCAGTGGCCATCGGCCTGTGGGCCAGCAGCGGCGGGGCCGATGCGCTGCTGCCCTTGCCCTGGCACCACGGCGCCGGTGTGTTGATGCTGGGCGTGGGGCGCCTGCTGCTGGCCACCAAGGCGCGTGCCGAGCTTGCGCGCACCGACATCCAGCACACGCTCGGGCAGCAGGAGCAGCAACTGCAGCTGGCGCTCGATTCGATGGCGGGCGGGCGCTGGGAATGGGACGTGGCAGAGCGGCGATTTCGCTGCCATGGCAGTTTCTACGAGACCTTTGGCATCACACCGGCCGATGCCGATGCGCCCGACCTGTGGGACCGCTGGTATGCCCGGCGCCACCCCCAGGACGCCGAACGCAACGCCGCCAGGCTGGCGCGGGCGATGGACGGGCTGGAAGACAGCTACGAAGCCGAGTTCCGGGTGATGGACAACGAGGGCCGCTGGCACTGGCTCATGTCGCGCGGCACCGTGGCCACGCGCGATGCAGCCAACCGGCCCACCAGCCTGATCGGCATGGACGTGGACATCACCGCGCACCGCGAGGTGCAGGACGCGCTGCGCACCTCAGAGCTGAAATACACCACGTTCTACCAGACGCTGCCCGACCCTGCGGGCATCTCGCGCATCGCTGACGGCCGGTATCTGGACGTGAATCCGGCATTCTGCGAACTGCTGGGGCGACCGCGTGAGGAGGTGATCGGGCGCACCTCCACCGAACTACGGATCTGGGCCAGCGAACACGAGCGCACCCGCTTGGTGGAGACCTTCCTGCGCGAGGGCAAGGTGGACCGCCTGCCACTGGTGGCGCAGCGCGACGGTGTCCGCATACCCGGCCAGATGTCGGCACGCTCCGTGCTTGTGGATGGCGAAAACTGTTTTGTTTTCGTTTTCCACGACATGACCGAAGCCCACCGCGCGAGTGAAGAGTTGCGCGCCCTCAACGGCCTCTTGCAGCAGGCCGGCCGCCTTGCCCGGCTGGGTGTCTGGGAGGACGAACGCGGCAAGGGCCTGGTGTACTGGTCCGACGTGTGCCGGGACATCCACGGCCTGCCCCCGGGCTCTCCCGTGCCGCACGACTACATCAACCACCATGTGGCCCCGGCGTACCGGGACGCCCTGCGGGAGCGCGTGCGCCAGAGCATCCTCACGTGCACCGACTGGAGCATGGAGATGGAGATCGTACGCACCGATGGCCGCCTGGTGTGGGTGCGTGCCCGGGGCGAGCCGGTGGTCGAGAACGGGCGCGTAACCCGGTTGCGCGGCGTTGTGCAGGACATCGACGAAACCAAACGCGCCGAGCAGCGACTGCGCCAGTCCGAAGAGCGCTTCTCGCGCATCTTTCACCTCATGCCCTACCCCATGGGCCTGTCCCGCCGCAGTGACGGGCGCTATGTGGACATCAACGCCGCCTGGGTGGAGATGCTGGGCATCCCCCGCGAGGAAGCTCTGGGCCGCACGGCCGTGGAGCTGGGCATCTTCCCCGCGCCCGTGCGCGAGCGCCTGGTGGCCGAGGTGGAGCGCACGGGCCACCTTGCCAGCTACGAAGTCATCCTGAACGTGCGCAACGGACCGCCGCGCACGGTGCTGCAGTCGATGCGGGCCACCGAATTTGACGGAGAACCCTGCTGGCTTTTCTCGGTGCACGACATCACCGACCGCAAGCGCAGTGAAGAGCGGGTGCGGGAACGCGAGGAATTGCTGTCGCTCACCATTTCAGCCGCCTCCCTGGGCCTGTGGGACTGGAACCTGCAAACTGGCGAAATCACCGGCGACACCCGATGGCGCGCGATGCGCGGGATTGCCGCCGATGACGAACAGGCGCCCACCGGCCCCGTCGCGACGCAGTGGACCGCAGGCGTACCGCCGGACGATATGGACCGCATCACCGCCGAACTGGCGCGCCATACCGAACACCCGGCCACACCGTTTGATGCCACCTGGCGCGTCAACCCGCCCGGTGACCCGGCGCGCTGGGTGCGCAACCTGGGCAAGATCGTCGGCTTTGACGCCGCGGGGCGCCCCGAACGCATGCTGGGCGTGGCCATCGACGTCACCCCCCAGCGGGAGCAGGAGGTGTTGCTGCAGCGCCTGGCGCTGTTTGATGCCCTCACCGGCCTGCCCAACCGGGTGCTGCTGGCGCGCAAACTGCAGGAGTGCATGGACAAGGCACACAAGACCGGCAAGCAACTGGGCGTGGCCTATCTTGACCTCGACGGCTTCAAGCCCGTGAACGACCGCCTGGGTCACGGCGCGGGTGACCGCCTGCTGGTGGTGGTGGCCGGGCGCCTCACGCGCGCCTTGCGCCCGCTGGATACCGTGGCCCGGCTGGGCGGTGACGTATTCGTGATCCTCATGCCCGAACTGGAAACAGCCGACGACTGCGAACGCCTGCTCCACCGGGTGATGGAAAGCGTTTCAGCGCCGTACACGCTCGATACCGAGCGCGTCGTGGTCACGGCCAGCATTGGCTACACGGTGTTTCCGCAAGACGCCGCCGACGCCGACGCCCTGCTGCGCCACGCCGACCAGGCCATGTACGCCGCCAAGCAGGCCGGGCGCAACCGGTTTCACCAGTTCGACGCCGCGCAGGAACGTGCCCTGCAGGTGCTGCGCGAACAGGGCCGCCACCTGCGTGAAGCGCTGACGGCGTCGCAGTTCACGCTGTACCTGCAGCCCAAGGTGGACATGCGCAGCGGCGCAGTGGTGGGCGCAGAGGCGCTGGCCCGCTGGAACCACCCCGAGCGCGGCGTGGTGCCACCCGGCGATTTCCTGCCCCTGCTCGAAGGTACCGAACTGGAAATCAGCTTTGGTCAGTGGGTGGTGGAGGCCGCACTCACCACTCTGGAGCAGCTTTCTGCGCAGGGCCTGCATCTGCCCGTGGGCATCAACATTGCTGCGCCCCACCTGCAGCACCCCGAGTTTTCAGAGTGGATGGCCCGCTGCATCGCGCGCCACCCCGGCGTGCCCGCCCATCGGCTCGAAATTGAAATCACCGAGAGCGCCGCCCTGTACGACCTGGGCGCGGTGGCCCAGACCCTGACCGCACTGCGTGCCCAAGGGCTTGTCATTTCGCTGGACGACTTCGGCACCGGCTATTCATCGCTGACCTACCTGCGCCGCCTGCCCATGGACACACTCAAGATCGACCAGAGTTTTGTGCACGGCATGATGAGCGACCCCGGCGATCTGGCCATCGTGCAGGGCGTGATCGGCCTGGCCCGCTCGTTCGGCTACCGGGTGATCGCGGAGGGTGTGGAAACCGTGGAGCAAGGCCAGATGCTGCTGCAGTTGGGCTGCGCGCAGGCGCAGGGCTACTGCATCGCCCGGCCCATGCCCCTGCACGACTTCATCGGCTGGGCACGGTCCTGGCAGCCACCGGCTGGCTGGCAGCGGCAGCGGCCTCTCTAGACAAATAGGACTTCATCGCTTTATCCGCGTGAACTCGTAGCTATCGATTCCATAGCTCCCCTGCCTGCGATAACCCACGTCCGCGGCCTCAACGCCGCCTCTCTCGCCGCTGCACTGCGTTGCCCCGGCAAAAAAACGTTTCCGCGGCAACACCAGATCGTGATGACCGGGGCGTGCGGCAAGTGCCCAATGCCCTTGCCGTAACGTGAGCGCACCGCCTTATGCACCAAGGGCGGCGCGCGACACATCGCAACGGGTCCCGGCGCCTGCGTCATGCTTATTGCAAACCGGCCGAGCGCGGTACCCTGGATGGCGAGGTGCGCTTGATCTTGCGAAATACCGTGCGGACAGCACGTGCGAGCGCCTCGTCCAGCGCGGTGCGCCAGTCCCTGGCCACCGAGGAAACCACCACCAGTCCACGCCCTTCTGTTTTCACTGAAAGCTGGCAGCGCTTGTCGCACCCACCGCGCGGACCGTTGAGGTCCGACAGCTGGACTTCAGTACGGGGCACTTGCCAGCCGAGGCGGCGGAACACAAATCGCACCCGACGCTCGGCCTGATCGCGCATGTTGGAGCCTTCGGGGTCGCGTGTAAGAAAAAGCACTTGCATGACATGTCTCCTGGTTGAAGGAAGCCTCAAGACTAGGATGAGGGCAGCGCCGGAAACAGCAGGTTTTTCGGAAGCCTAACCTCGCACCGGACTGAGCAAATAAGCATCGGTTTTATCTACGTGTAGCTACGGTTTAAACAGGTTTTTCCACAAGCGTGGAGCACCTAGATTGCAGTGTCTGCAACACGACCCCGAAAGAACTCAATCATGAAAATCCGATACACGCTCGCCGCCGCGCTGCTGGGCAAATTCCACCACGTCCTAGAAGCCGTACGGACTCTTCTAGCTGCACCGGCCAGGTCTGCCCTGCAGCCAGTACGGATCCAGACGAAGGCCGAACGCCGCCTGCGGGCCGGCCACCTGCCCGGCCGCTATCGCCACTACGACTAGCCATCTCTCCCCACACGCCATTGCTCCCGAATCTGCACAGGAGGATTTCATGCGCAACTACCCCCACAACAGTCCTGAGGCCGCGGCCCGCATCGTGGCCCTGGTCCTGATATCAGACGGCAACGTCTGTCGTTCGGAGATCGATACGCTCAGGGATATGGAAGTTGAACAAGAACTGGGTATCGCGCCTGGTGCGTTCGCCCGCGTGGTCAGGGACCTCTGCGAAGATCTGCTGATGGGCGCACACAGCAACCGCTCCATGACCGCTCACCTGGATGAAAATATGCTGACATCGATGATGTCGGCGATCAGTGCGAAGCCCTTGCAGCACAAAGTCTTGCGCCTCGCCGCAGCGGCCGCACAGGCAGATCGCCATTTGGCCGAGGCCGAAGCTCGGGTGATGGCGTCGGCTAGCCGCCAGTGGACACCCAAGCCGATGACCGTGCCGTGATCCGGCGCACGCGCCATATGCAGCACATGGGGCACAAGGCCGCCCGGGCGTCAGGCCTGCGCGCTGGCAGCAAGGATCTGCTTGACCAGCGGATGGTGCAGCCCGCGGCGCGAGCGGATGGCGTGGATTTCCTCGCGCACATCCTCGCACTGTCCCAGCAACCTGAGGCCGCGCATCTGCCCTACATCGCCCGCACCGAGCTGACTTACCGGAAACACTCCCATACCCCGCGCGGCAAACACCGCCAGCAGTGCGCTGTCTTCAAATTCGCCGACGATTCGCGGTTGGATACCCTTCGTGTCGAACCAGTGGTCAAGCGCCATGCGCAGCGCAGAGTGACCTGTGGGCAACAGCACGGGCAGGTTGTTCAGTGACAGGGGAAACCCCTCGCGCTGTGCCTTGCCCACCAGCTTGGCTGGCCCATACCAATGCACGCCCGAATCCACCAGCCGCTCACTGGTCAGCCGCAGGTTGGGGTTGCGCGGTGCCGACTGGCCGGCCAGCACGACATCGAGCTGGTGCAGGGCCAGTTCCGCCAGCAGTTGCTCGACTTCGCCTTCATGGCACACCAGCCTTAGATCGGGGGTTTCGAGCACTGGCGCAAGTAGCGCATGCGCGGCCAGCTTCGAAATCCCGTCTGACAGCCCAACCGAAAGCTGCGCCGCGCGGCCTGTGGCGGCCTCGCGCACCTCGTCCGGGAGCGACTGCCCAAGGGTGAAAATTTCCTCGGCACGTTTAAATGCGGCCTGCCCGGCAGGCGTGGGCGCAACCCCCCTGCCCGCCGGCTTGAGCAACTGGTGCCCCAGCTGCTTTTCCAGCTCGCGCACCTGGGCACTGATGGTCTGCACCGCCATGTCCAGGCGTTCGGCGGCCCGCGCAAAACCACCTTCCTTGATGACAACCCAAAAATAATAGAGGTGGCGGTAGTTCAACATGTCGAATCAGCTTCGGGAAAACCGCATCTTAGTTGCGGGCAGGGTTGGTTTATCCAGCGCCATTCCCTCGCCAGACTACGGGTTCTCGCACCAACTATCTGACCTATTTCGAAGAAGAGGAACAACACATGCTTTACATCGCCAACTGGACCCTTGTCATGCTGCTGTTTGCGCTGTGGTCGCTCGCGGCCTGGGCCTTTCATGGCGTGGTGGTCTGGGCGCTAACCGTGGCGCCCTCGCTCACCGGGCCGGCGGCCGACCTCTCGTCCGTGCCCATGCCCGCGTGGCTGCTGCAGTTTTTGCCCGTTGAGGCGATTCAGGGCCTGATCGTGGCACTGACCGAAACGTGGACCCTGCTGGCCGGATTCCTGCAGGCTGCGCCCTCGGTAGCCAGCGGCGTTACGGCCGTAACTTGGACCTTGTGGGGGCTGGGCAGCGCAGTGCTGCTGGCGGTGGGTGTGGGCATCCACCTGTGCGTATCGCTGTGGGCCCGTCGCAGCACGGGTGCGGCCAGGCTGTCGGCTTAGGCCGTGTAGCGCGCCAATCGGCGAATAGCCACGAGCGGCTCGACGCCCTGCTCGGACAGATCGGTCAGATCAGACTGGGTACACCAAACGCAAACCAGCATCGTGCTCAGCCGCAAGATCGACCGCCGCAGCGTGGGGCTTTAGCTTCAAGATACTCTGTTTTTGATAGCTGCCAGCGCTTGCTGTATAAGCGCTAGAGGCCAAAAAGCCTTGAAATCGATGGAGTAAGTGAAGCGAGCGCTATCGCGCCACCAACCGTACGGCCACAGGGCGATGGTCAGAGCCCAAATCTGGCCCATGGCCAGAGTCCACAAGCTGCCACCCCCTGGATGCCAGAACATGGTCGAGCGGCAGAACTGACAACCAGCCAAACGCGTTGGGCCAGCTCCCTGCCAAACCGCTGGCGCGCCTGAGCTGCGAATCAATGGCCAACAGACCCTTTGCCCAAGGCGTGGTGTTGAAATCCCCCGCCATCAAGGCCAGCCCGCCCGATTGCGACAAATGGTGCGTTTCCTCGACCAAGGCCTGGTCCCGGAGTTGCGCGTAGGTTGCACTCAGAGGCGGCATGGGGTGAATCGCACTGAGGCGAACGGGGCCGCCTGCCCAAGTCACCGTGGCCCGCAGCCGCAGGGTGGCTTGCATGTCTGCAGGCTCCACCTTCTGCACCTCTGACAGCGGGTAGCGCGACAGAATGGCCAGCCCAAACTGGTCGGGTTGCGGTGCCTCCACGCGATGCGGGTACCGTTGGGCAACTTCTGGCGATTGAAGGGCTTGCTGTGCCTGCCCCGTGAATTCCTGCAGAAACACCACATCTGGCGCTTCGCCAGACACCAGCCAGCCCACCAAGCCGCTGAAATCCGTGGTGTCAAAGTTCAGATTGGCGGTGGCCACCTGCAGCACAGGCCTGGCCCCCACAGGCTCGGTGCTGCGGTCCAGCGTGCCGGATTGCACAAAGAACGTAGCGGCCAGAACAAGGGAAGGTATGAGCGGCCACCAGGCGCGCTTTGCAACCACCAGCACCGCGAGACAAGTGATCCCCGCCACCAGATACACCCACTGCCAATGGGAGATCAGCTCCAGCGCCCATTGCACATCTTCAAATTCATGGAGGGGGATGATTCGGAGAATGGGTGCGCTCAGGCTGAAAATTGTGCACAGCCAAATGATCCACTGTGTTCTGGAAGCAATGAAACGTGCTATCGGAAAGTGAGGCATGAATGGGGCAACCCGCCGGAGGCGGGTCAGCTTGACTGATGATTAGACCGCTGCTAGCCGTTCGCCCGCTTGGGAAGCACTATTACAGTGTTGCGTTTCTGCGCCCTGAAGTACTTCACTATTGATAGCTTCCTGCGCTTTCTGGATAAGCGCCAGAGGCCAATTTCATTCAAATTTTCCTGAATACATCAGGCCTCGAACTGCCCCGGGTTCTTGCCCTTGATGGGCGCGTAGAACGCCTTGATGTCGGCCATGTCGGCCTCCACGTCGCCTGTGGGCTGGAACAGCGGGCCCAGGCCACCGACCTTGCGCTCGTAGTCCACAAACGCCAGCACGATGGGTACGCCCGCCTGCTGGGCGATGAAGTAGAAGCCCGTCTTCCAGTGCCGCGTCTTGCCGCGCGTGCCCTCGGGCGGCACGATGAGTTGCATGGGGCCGTCGGCGTCGCGCATGGCCTGGGCCGACAGGGCCACCAGGTTGCTGGCCTGGCCCCGGTTGACCGGAATGCCGCCCAGCCAGCGCATCAGGCCACCGAAGGGCCAGCGGAAGATGCTCTGCTTGCCCATCCAGTACACGCGCAGGCGCAGCACGAAGGCGAGCATCAGGGTGTAGGGCAGGTCCCAGTTGCTGGTGTGGGGTGCGGCAATCAGCACGCTCTTGGCGGCGTGCTGCGGTAGCTGGCCCTCCACCTTCCAGCCCGTGGCCTTGAGGATGGCGACGGACAGCCCGCGCAGCAGGGTGTTGACGACCGGCGTATCAAAAATGGTGTGGTGGTGCATGGCAGGCGCTGCAGCCGAGGGCACCAAAGACTTCGGATACTTCTTGCTACAAAAAAATCGGGGCCAGTGTACCAAGCGAGCCACTGGCCCCGCTTTTCGCTGTCGAGGCTCCCAAACCGTCAGTTGCCTGGTACACGCGCCGGGGTATTCTTTACCCCACCAGCTCCTTGACCTGCTGCAGCGCGGCAGGGTCTTCCATCGTCGTCAAATCGCCCGGGTCGCGCCGCTCGGCCACGGCCTGCAGGGCGCGTCGCAGCAGCTTGCCGCTGCGGGTCTTGGGCAGCACGGTCACAAAGTACACGCGCGATGGACGCGCCACGGCGCCGAGCTGGTTGTCCACCTGCTTCATCACCTCGCCTTCGAGCTTGAGGCGGGCGGCGTCGTCCGTCAGGCCCGAGGCATCACGTGGCACTGCAAACGCCATGGCCACCTGGCCCTTGAGGCTGTCGGCCACGCCCACCACGGCCACCTCGGCAATGTTGGGGTGCGACGAGATGGATTCCTC
Organism: Acidovorax sp. NO-1; assembly: GCF_000238595.1. Classification (GTDB taxonomy): domain Bacteria; phylum Pseudomonadota; class Gammaproteobacteria; order Burkholderiales; family Burkholderiaceae_C; genus Acidovorax. Next base: position 58,636 of record NZ_AGTS01000145.1, read on the forward strand.
GATCTCGCGCGTGCCCAGGCGGTGGCCAGCCACGTTGATCACGTCATCCGTGCGGCCCAGGATGAAGTGGTAGCCGTCGGCATCGCGGATGCCCCAGTCAAACGTGCTGTAGATCAGGCGGCCGGGGATGCTCTTCCAGTAGGTGTTCACAAAGCGATCATCGTCGCGCCACACGGTCTGCATGCAGCCGGGGGGCAGCGGCCCTTCGATGGCGACCACGCCCTTCTGGTTGGCGCCGGTCAGCTCTTCGCCATTGGTCTCGTCAATGAGCTTGACGTGGTAGCCATACATGGCCTTGCCCGGGCTGCCAAAGCGGGTGGTCTGCTGCTCCACGCCGTTGGCCAGGGTCAGGATGGGCCAGCCGGTTTCGGTCTGCCAGTAGTTGTCGATGATGGGCACGGCCAGTGCGCCGCTGATCCACTGGGCCGTGGGTTCGTCCAGCGGCTCGCCCGCCAGCCACAGGGCCTTGAGACTTTTCACGTTGTACTTGGCCAGATAGGCCGGGTCCTGCTTCTTCAGCACCCGCACCGCCGTGGGGGCCGAGAACATGTGGGTGACCTGGTACTTCTCCACAATGCTCCACCACACACCGGCATCGGGCCGCGTGGGCAGGCCCTCGTACATAATGGTCGTCATGCCCGCGATCAGCGGGCCGTAGACGATGTAGCTGTGCCCCACCACCCAGCCGATGTCACTCGTGGCGAAGTACACGTCGCCCGCCTTGGCATCAAAGATGTGCTTCATGCTCGCAGCCAGCGCCACGGTGTAGCCACCCGTGTCGCGCTGCACGCCCTTGGGCTTGCCCGTGGTGCCGCTGGTGTACAGCGTGTAGCTGGGGTGGGTGGATTCCACCCATTCGCAGGGCACCACGGTGTTCAGATGCTGCTCGCGCAGGGCGGCCCAGTCGTGGTCGCGGCCGGCACGCATGGCGGCCGGGGCCAGGCCGCGGTCCACCATCAGCACGGCGGCGGGCTTGTGTCTGGACAGCGCAATGGCTTCGTCCAGCAGCGGCTTGTAGGGCACCACCTTGCCACCGCGCGAGCCTGCATCGGCGCTGACCACGGCCACCGGCTCCGCATCTTCAATGCGTGAAGCGAGCGAGCCCGAAGCGAAGCCGCCAAACACCACCGAATGCAGCGCGCCAATGCGCACGCAGGCCAGCATGGCAAACGCTGCCTCGGCAATCATCGGCATGTAGATGAGCACGCGGTCGCCCTTCTGCACGCCCAGGCTTTTCAGCACGGCTGCCATGCGCTGCACCTCGGCATGCAGCTCGGCAAAGCTGTAGCTGCGCTCGGTGTTGGTTTCGGTGGAGATTGCCACCAGCGCCGCCTGGCTGGCGCGTGTGGCCAGATGCCGGTCTACCGCGTTGTGGCACAGGTTGGTGGTGCCGCCCACAAACCATTTGGCAAACGGCGGCTTGCTGTAGTCACAGACCTGCTGCGGCGGCGTCTGCCAGTCGATGAGGCGGGCCTGCTCGGCCCAGAAGGCGTCAGGCTGCGCCAGGGACTGGCGGTAAAAGTCGGCGTAGGCGGTCATGGCGGCTTGTCTCCTCGGCATCTCTTCGGGTCCGTCGGGGTGGCGGGTTCTGAATTCATAATTATTCATAACGGACTTGCGGCAAGCTGACGAGGGGTGCCTTCACTCAATAGAGTGTTTTGTGGCGTAGATTTAAGAAATATATATTTCTATAATCAACGCATATACTTCACACAATGTGGTCCACCCTCATCATGACCTTGCCCACACAGCCCAATGCGGTGCGGCTGCGCATCTGGCGCCATCTCAAAACGCTGGGCTGCGCGGCCCTGCGCGATGGTGCCTATCTGCTGCCCCGGGAACACGCGGGCCTGCTGGCCCCCGTGGCCGAGCAGGTTCGCGAGCACGGCGGCACGGCCATGGTGTTGAGCATGGCGGCCACCGATGACGCCCAGCGCGCCGCCATTGAAGCGCTGTTTGACCGCACCGAAGCCTTCACCCAGTGGCGCGACACCGCCACCGCCCTGCAGGCCGACCTGGCGCAGCTCAGCGAAACCGATGCCCGCCGCCGCCTGCGCAGCATTGCCGACGCGCTGCAGGCGCTGCACCGCACCGACTACTACCCCGGCAGCGCAGCCACCCAGGCCGATGCCGACCTGGCCACACTGCGCCAGGCGGTGGATGCCTGCTTCTCCAAAGGCGAACCGGCGGCCCAGCCTGCGCATGGCATTGCGCGCCTGGACCGCACGAAGTTCCAGAACCGGCGCTGGACCACGCGCGCCCGGCCCTGGGTGGACCGCCTGGCCTGCGCCTGGCTGATCCGCCGCTTCATCGATCCGGGCGCGGTCTTTGTCTGGCTGCAGGACCCGGCCCAGGCGCCGCGCGGCGCACTGGGCTTTGACTTTGACGGTGCCCGCTTCACCCATGTGGGCGCGCGTGTGAGCTTTGAGGTGCTGGCCGCCAGCTTTGACCTGGATCGTGCCGACGCCCGGCTGCAGCGCCTGGCCCGGGTCGTGCATTACCTGGATGTGGGCGGCATCCCCGTGCCCGAGGCTGCGGGCCTGGAAGCCGTGCTGGCCGGGCTGCGCGAGGTACATGCCGATGACGACCAGCTGACCCAGGCCGCCGCCGCCGTGTTCGACGCGCTGTATGCCGCGCCCCTCCCCTCAAACCCCCTCGCCGCATGACAACATCCGCCAACGCCCCCACCCTGGAGCGCCCCGCCGCCGTCGGCTTTGGCGAGGCCCTGCGCTTCTGGCTCAAGCTCGGCTTCATCAGCTTCGGCGGTCCGGCCGGGCAGATCGCCATCATGCACACCGAGCTGGTCGAGCGGCGCCGCTGGATCAGCGAGACGCGCTTTCTGCACGCCCTCAACTACTGCATGCTGCTGCCCGGCCCCGAGGCGCAGCAACTGGCCACCTACATCGGCTGGCTGCTGCACCGCACCTGGGGCGGCATCGTGGCGGGCGCCTTGTTTGTACTGCCCTCGCTGTTCATCCTGATCGCGCTGTCCTGGGTGTATCTGCGCTTTGGCGATGTGCCGGTGGTGGCGGGCATCTTCTACGGCATCAAGCCCGCCGTCACAGCGCTGGTGTTGCACGCCGCGCACCGCATCGGCACGCGCGCGCTCAAGAACGGCTGGATGTGGGGCATCGCCGCCGCGTCCTTCGTGGCCATCTTTGCATTCCACACGCCCTTCCCGGCCATCGTGCTGGCGGCCGGGCTCATCGGCTACTTCGGTGCAAAGCGCTGGCCCGCCGTATTCGCACTCGGTGGCGGACATGGCAATACCCACAAGGGCTACGGCCCGGCGCTGATCGACGACGACACGCCCACGCCTGCCCACGCCCGCTTCTCGCGCAGCCACTTGGCGAAGGTGCTGGCGGCGGGCCTGCTGCTGTGGCTGGCAGCCATGGGCGTGCTGGTGGCCACGCAGGGCTGGCAAGGCACGCTCACGCAGATGGGCTGGTTCTTCACCAAAGCCGCGCTGCTGACCTTTGGCGGCGCCTACGCCGTGCTGCCTTACGTGTATCAGGGCGCGGTGGAACACTACCAGTGGCTCAGCGGCCCGCAGATGATCGACGGTCTGGCCCTGGGCGAGACCACGCCCGGCCCGTTGATCATGGTGGTGGCCTTTGTGGGCTTTGTCGGCGCCTGGCTGCAGCAGGTGTGGGGGCCGGACGCGCTGTTTGCCGGTGCCGCCACGGGCGCCGTGGTGGTCACCTTCGTCACTTTTCTGCCCTCGTTCATCTTCATTCTGGCCGGCGGTCCGGTGGTGGAGGCCACGCACGGTAAGCTCGGCTTCACCGCGCCGCTGTCGGCCATCACCGCCGCCGTGGTGGGCGTGATCCTGAACCTGGCGCTGTTCTTTGCCTGGCACCTGCTGTGGCCGCAAGGCTTTGGCGCGGCAATGGATGCGGTGTCGGCCGTGATCGCGCTCGCAGCCGGTGTGGCGCTGTTCCGCTTCAAGACCGGCGTGCTGAGCCTGCTGGCGGCGTGCGCGGTGGTCGGGCTGGCGGTGACGTTGTTCAGGCCCTGGCTCGCCTGAATCCAACCCCATGACGCTTCGAGGACATCCCATGCAAGCACTCTCTGGCACCTCCTCCCTTCCACCCGGCATGGCCCTGGCGTTGGCCGCCAGCTTTGGCAGCCTGGAACACTGGCATGCGCAGCTCGTGGCGGCAGCACGCGATGGCGGTACTGGCGCGCTGCAATTGGCGTTTCAGGACGATAGCGGGATGCTGGTGAACGAGCGTGCCTCGGTCAGCGGCACGCCGCTGCTCACGCTGGATGAGTCCGGGCATGACCCACTGGAGGCAGCGGCCGCTGTCGAAACCCTCCTCGCCACCATCGACTGGGCTGCTGTCTATAGCCGCTACCAGCTTGCGGTGACTGCTGCCAGTGACAGGCTGCAGGCGTCGGCGCAGGAGGCGCAGCAGGCCGCGCACCTCATCGACGTGCGCCGGGCGGGCGCCTACGCCGGGGCCGCCACCACCCTTCCCGGCGCCCGTTGGCGCGATCCGGCCGCCATTGGAACCTGGTTGCAGGAAATTCCTGTGGGTGCGCAAGTGGTCGTGTACTGTGTCCATGGCCACGACGTAAGCCGGGCCGCCGCGCTGCGCCTGCGTGCTGCGGGCATCAAGGCGCGCTTTCTGCAGGGCGGACTGGAGGGCTGGGCGGCATCGGGCCACGCCCTGCAGCCCAAAGACGCGGCTTGAAAACTATAGTTTTGATAGCTGCCAGCGCTTACTGGATAAGCGCTGGAGGTCAAAAACACTGAAGATTTAATTACTTCACCAGCGCCAGCACATCCTTGAACGCCGGGTGCTCGCAACTGCCCAGCCATTCAAATGCGACCATTTCAGTGGTCACCAGCTCGGCGCCTGCGCCAGCCAGGCGGTCAAAGGCGGCATCACGGTTGCGCTCGGTGCGCGAGCCGCAGGCGTCGGTCACCACCCACACTTCAAACTCGTCGTCGATCAGGTCCAGCGCGGTCTGCAACAGGCAGACATGGGCTTCGCACCCTGCAATGACGATGGTGCCGCGTTCGGGCGCTTGCTGCGCGGGCTTTTGCAGGTGCTTGGGCAGGCTGCGCGCGTTGCCGCCCTGCTGCGGCTTGGCGGGGGGGCGCAGCCATTCGCCCAGGCCTTCCTCGGCGGCGCTGAAATGCATCTTGGCCAGGGTGTTCTGGCACAGGGCGCGCAGAGCGGGGTCGTTAGCGCCCAGGCGCGAGGGGTTTTGCTCGGTGCCCCACACGGGTACGTCCAGCATGCGGGCAATCTCGGCCAGGCGGCGGGCATTGGCCAGCACGGCGGGGCCTTCAAAGATGGCGGGCATCAGGCGTTCCTGGTAATCAACCAGGACGAGTTGGGATTCGGTGGCGTCAAGCAGCATGGGGGGGTCTTTCTCTCGTGTGGGTGCAAGGGCCGGATTGTCGCAGCCGTAGCGCAGCGCCGGGGGCTTTGCACCTGCCGGCGTATCTTGAACTTTGCGGGCAGGCCCCAGCGCGCTTGGCTGGCAGGAGCATGGGAGGTAGCTTCATGCAACCCTTGGCTCTGAACAATGCTTTTACCCGCTGGAATCCGGGCCGGCGGTCGTCATGACCACCCGGGATGACGCAAAGGACAACAACATGGGCCGGTCTTGCCGGGCCTCCCTTGATTCAGGAGTGTCTTGCCAAGCTGGAGTGAAAAGTCATCGCAGAGTCGCTGGGATTGCCTCGCTCAGGCTGGCCGACCATGCCGGCGCTCCAAGCAGTCTGGCGGCAATCGGCCGGCGAGGCAGTCTCACCGACCTCCATTCAAACCAGCCAGCCTGCTCAAAATCCGGGTCTGTTCATGTCGGGGCAAACGATAAAGTCTGCACATCAGAACACCGACCAGCCGGTGAACTCTGACAACTCTTGCAGCGCGCGCGTGCCGAGCAGTGAATTGCCAAACGCATTCAGGCCAGGAGACCAGACCGCGATCGATGCATGTCCCGGAACGACGGCAAGAATGCCGCCTCCGACGCCACTCTTGCCGGGGAAGCCGACCGAATAGGCAAAGTCGCCTGAACCATCATAGTGCCCCGCGACCAGCATCAAGGCGTTGATGCTGCGTGCCTGAGCTGGGTTCAGCAGGTGGGCTGCGGAGTCGAAGCCGGCCAGGAACCGGCCGACGCTGGCCAATTGCTGGCAGTTCATCGCGATCGCGCATTGGCGACAGTAAATCTGCAGCAGCCGTTCGCATTCGGTGTGCAGATTACCGCACGAGCGTAGAAAGTACGCCAGGGAGAAGTTGCGGTAGGCCGTGCGGTATTCCGAGGCGGCAACCTGTTCATCAATCGAGATCCGGTCATCTCCCGCCGCCGTGCGAACGAAATCCATCAGTTCGTCGAGTCCGCCGCCCGCGTCAGGCGCATCAAGCATGGCGTCGGTGGTGACCAGTGCACCCGCATTGACGAAAGGATTGCGCGGTTTGCCGCCTTCCTGCTCAAGCTCAATGACCGAGTTGAAGGTGTAGTTAGATGGTTCCTTGCCCACCCGCTTCCAGAGCCGGTCGCCGTGACGGCCCAATGCGATCGCCAGCGAGAAGACCTTTGAGATGCTCTGGATCGAAAACGGCGTCGCAGCGTCGCCCGCGCTCAGCTGCTCACCACTGGCCAGGCACACACTGATCCCGAACTGATGCACATCAACGCTGGCCAGTTGCGGAATGTAGTGCGCCACCCGGCCGCGTTTGTGTGCGCGCTTCATGCGCGCGTCGAGCCCTACCAGAAAGCTCTGGAGCGTTTCCAAAGCGGCGCGGTCCATCGTTCAAACCAGATAACGCCGCGCCAGCAGCGCCCAGTATGCAGCGCCAATGGCCAGGTTGGCGTCGTTGAAGTCGTAACCCGGGTTGTGCACCATGCAGGCGCCCAGCTTGTCGCCATCCCCGTTTCCAATCAACAGGTAGCTGCCGGGGCACTTCTCCAGCATGAAAGCGAAATCTTCGCTGCCGGTGAGTGGCGGGGCCTGCAGCACAACGCGCTCGGCACCAACCAATTCGCTGCCAATCTGGCGGGCGAAGTCGGTTTCGTCCTTGCTGTTGACCAGTGCCGCGTAGCCGCGCCGATAGTCGATTTCAGCCTTAACGCCAAAGCTCTGCGCCTGAGCGTGGGCGATTTCGGTAATGCGCTGCTGCAGCAGGCTGCGCACCTCGGAATCGAGCGCGCGCACGCTCAGCTCAAGATATGCACTGTCGGGGATGACGTTATTGGCGCGCCCGGATTGCAGCACCCCCACAGTAACCACCGCTGTTTGAAGTGGATCGACGTTGCGCGAGACCACTGTCTGCAACGCCATCACCAGGCTGGCCGCCGCCACCACCGGATCGGCTGCCTTGTGCGGCACAGCACCGTGACCACCGTGGCCTACCAGCGTAATGTAGACCTTGTCAGAGGAGGCCATCATTGGGCCTTCGCGAAAGATCAAGTGCCCCTGTGGCCAGCCGGGCATGTTGTGCATGCTGAAGACAGCGTCACATGGGTATTTGTCGAACAGGCCGTCGTTGATCATGCGCACGGCGCCACAGTCGCTGGTGCCGTATTCCTCCGCGGGCTGGAAGATCAGGTTGAGTGTCCCTGAGAAGTCACCCTGCTCTGCCAGCACCTTGGCTGCCGCCAGCAGCATGGCCGTATGTCCGTCGTGGCCGCAGGCGTGCATGACGCCCTGGTTGCGACTTGCGTAGTGCAGCCCCGTGGCCTCCTGGATCGGCAGTGCATCCATGTCCGCGCGCAGGCCCAGCGTGCGCGTGCCGTCGCCACGCTTGAGTTGCCCGACCACACCGGTTCCGCCCAGGCCGCGCTCAACGTGGTAACCCCAGTCCCGCAGTCGCGCAGCCACCAAATCACTGGTGCGCAGCTCTTCGAATGGCAGCTCGGGGTGCTGATGGATATCACGGCGCAAAGCGATGAATTCGTCTTCGTGTGCGCGTACCGCCTGCAAGGTGTCTTGAACAGTCATGCTATGAACTCACAGTCCGCAAAAATTCGCCTGGTGATCATTTCTGTAGTTCCTTGTCACCGCCGGTTTCGCGCATGAGCAGAATGCCGACGATGGCGATCAAGCTGGTGATAAGTACATAGAGCGCTGGCGCCGCCGGGTTGTTGGTCACCTTGATCAGCCAGGTGATCACCAGTTGCGCGGTGCCGCCAAACAGCGCCACACCAAAGGCATAGGCAATCGACAGCCCGAGCGCGCGTACATGGCCAGGGAACAGCTCCGGGATGGCCACCAGCGTTGGCGCGCCACCAATGCCCGTGAGCAATGCCAGCAGCGCAGTCGCCAGTGCCAGAGTGGCAACGCTGGTATGGTCGATGAGCAGCATGTAAGCCGGATAGACCAGAACAAACAATGCCACGCGAGCCCAGAGCATCACCGGCTTGCGCCCATACAGATCTGACAGCCAGCCCCCCAGCAGCGCACCCGCCCAGGTCGCCACGCCGAATACGATGGTCGCCGACATGGCGATCGTCGCGGAGAGCTTGAGCGTGGTCACGGCATAAGTGGTCATGTAGATCGCCGCATAGGTCGAGATCGTCACACCCAGGATTACCATGAGCGCCAGCATGATCGGTCGCAGATGGTGCCGGATATCGGCCAGCGGGCTCTTGATGGGTCCGCTATGCGTGGGATGCTCGAGGCTCTCAGGCATGTGGCGGCGCAGAAAGAAAGCAATGGGGATCAATGCCAGACCGAGCAAAAAAGGGATACGCCAACCCCACGCCAGCATCTGCTCCTTGCTTAGCGCCAGCGTGAGCACAATGCCGACGACGCCAGCCGCAAGCGAGGCTATGCCCTGGCTGGCAAGCTGCCAGCTGCCATACAGGCCGCGCCGGCCCTGGGGTGCGATCTCGATCAGATACGTCGTAGACGGCCCGACCTCGCCGCCCAGGGCCAGCCCCTGCACCAGCCGACAGGCAATGACGATGATGGGTGCCGCCAACCCGATGCTTGCGTACGAGGGGGTGAGCGCCATGCCGATCGTGCCGATCGTGATGAGCGCAATGGTCAACAGCATGGCCGGCTTGCGTCCGACACGATCAGCAAAAGAGCCGATCAGCAGCCCGCCCAAAGGGCGCGTGATGAAGCCAACGCCAAAGACCGCTACCGACAGCATCACTGTGACCAGCGGCTCGTCAGCAGGAAAGAAGGTCTGGCCGATATACACCGCGAAGAACGCGTAGGTGGTGAAATCAAAGAACTCCAGCGCGTTACCCGCCACTGTTGCAGCCACGACGCGGGGCTGCACCTTGCTCTTCGCGGCAGTTGAATTGTTCGATACGCGCTGGGATGTGGGCGGCAACGCGACGTCGCCCATACTGGAATTTTGAACGCCCATGAATTTGTCTCCGGATGATTGCTGCTGCCCTGGACGACAGCGTGCGAAATCATATGAATCATGATCAAATGCGTCTAATGCATAATTTATTCGGAATGCATTCAAAAAACTCATGCGACAAACGAAATGAACCTGCGCCATCTGGAGTACCTGCTGGCTGTGGCGGACACCGGTTCGTTCAGCCGCGCCGCGGAGCGGTGCCACATCACCCAGTCCGCCCTGAGTCGCAGCATCCAGACCCTCGAAGACGACCTCGGAGCACGTCTGATAGACCGAATGGGCAAGCGCAACGAGTTGACGCCGTTCGGCCAGACCGTTGCAAGCCGGGCGCGCCGCATGGTGCTGGATGCCGTTGAGCTAAAACGCAGCGCACAGCTATTGCAAGAGGGCTACTTGGGGGTCATCCGCATTGGGCTCGGCGCGGGGCCTACTGCACTGCTGATGCAGCCCTTTCTGCGTTACATGGCCTGCATGCATCCAAGAGTGCAGGTCAGCCTCGAATCAGGCCCCCCGAGTTGCAGACCAAGCGCTTGCGCGAACTTGGATTCGACGCACTGGTCGTGGATCTACGCAGCGTCACGCCAGCTGATGACCTGTTGATCGAAGATTTGGGCCAAATGCGCGGTGGTTTCATCTGTCGCGCGGGTCACCCCCTTACCAAGCTCAACACCCCCATTACATTTGCACACCTCCAACGCTATCCGTTAGGGTCGACTTCACTCAATCCGGAGTTGGCACGTCTTCTGATCACCCGCTATGGACCCGCAGCGGATCCCCAGGTCGCGGTGACCCTGCGCTGCAACGATGTCAACAGTTTGCTACACGCGGTACACGGCAGTGACGCGGTGTTCCTCGGCCTAATCAGCCCTGCGCGTGAAGCCATCGCCAACGGTAGCTTGGTGGAGTTGCCCATCACTCCGGCGTTGAACGAGGGCGCACACTTTGCGTTCGTTACCCTGGCCGACCGTACTGAAGCGCCTGCCATGGGAATTTTTCGCCAGTTTGTAGCCGAGCATCTGCATGACTGAGAGCCCCTTGTGGGCCACGCTAAATCTTCCAAGAGCCTTGGTTCAAAGTCTTTTTGGAGTTGCACGAGTCCTTTGCTGGGTTGGGATGCAAGGCACGGGGCGCTGCGTACAGCTCGGCTATCCACAAGCGCCGTAACGCCGCAGACCGCCCGGCAAGGCAATTGCCCAAAGGGTTGGGTGAAATCGGGCCGATGAATTTGGAGTTTTGGCACCCCCCGATGCTTGCCCAAGCGGTCGCTCGCCAAAAATTGACCAGCAGTTGGAACGAGTCGGCTGCTGCAAACCGTCGTGTCACACAAGCCAGCCACCAGAAAACCGGCTGCTGGACCATGGCCGACAGTGCTACATATCCAGTCGGGCAAACACATTCAACCGGGAATATCAGCCCCAAAGCCCCACAACTGCCCCACCCCCCGCGCCAGCTCCACCGCCATCGCCACCGCGTTCGTAGGGTGCGCCACGCAATCCGTGCTCCAGAACTCTCCTACCCCTGCCGCGTGCAGCGCGGCCAGGGCCTCTGCGTCGATCAGCGCGTGCGTCACCGCCACGTCCACCGAGGCAGCGCCCGCCTGCAGCAGCAGCCGCGCCGCCTGGGCCAGGGTGTGGCCGGTGCTGGCCATGTCGTCGAGCAGCACCACCGCCCTGCCCTGCACGGCCACGGGTGGCAGGTGGATGGTGACGCTGCGGTCGCCGTGGCGCTCCTTGGTGCAGACGGCGTGCTCCAGGCCGTGGCGCGCGGCGGCCTGGGCCACCCATTGGGCGGATTCGCCGTCGGGGCCCACCAGAAGCGCGCCGGGGCGCTGCTGCACGATCCAGTCGGCCAGCAGCGGCGCGCCGCTCAGGGCCACGGTGCGCGCGGCGGGCACGGCATCGTCAAGCGTGGCGACGCGGTGCAGGTGCGGGTCCACGGTGACCACGGCGTCGAACAGGCTGGCCAGGAAGGGGCCGACGATGCGCTGGCTCACGGCCTCGCCGGGGTGGAAGGCGATGTCCTGGCGCATATAGGCCAGGTAGGGCGCCACCAGCGTGAGCTGGCGCACGCCCAGGCTGCGCGCGCTGCGCGCGGCCAGCAGCAGCTCGATGAGCTTTTCGTTGGGCTGGTCCAGGCTGCGCAGCAGCACGGCGCGCGCGGGCAGTTGGCCCGCGGCGTCCACGGGCAGGGTGAGCTTGAGCTCGCCATCTGGGAAGCGGTGGCGCGCGATCTCCAGCGCGGGAAGGCCGCAGGCGGCGGCCAGGCGGGCGGCGGCGGCGCGTTCGTCGCCGAAGTGCAGCAGGCAGGCCGCGGGGGCGTCGGGCGCGGCCATGCTCAGAACTCCACGAACACGTGGGGCACCTCGTCGGCGCTGCCGATGCGGTAGCCGCTGGCGCGATGGCTGGCCTGGCGGGCAAACTCCAGGTCGGCCGGGAAGCCCGCATGCACGCGGTACATGGGCTGGCCTGGGGTCACGGCGTCGCCGAGCTTGCACAGCAGGTCCACGCCCGCGCCCTGCACCTTGGGTGCGCCGGCCAGGCGGGCGATGCGGGCGATCTGCTGGTTGTCTATGCCCGCCACCACGCCGGCGGCGGGTGCGCAGATCTCGAATTGCAGCGCGCCAAGGTTGGGGCTGTTGTGGTCGAACTCCTTGGCGCCCTGCGCGGCGATGATGTCGCGCATGCGCGCCAGTGCGCGGCCGGAGTCGAGGATGTCGCGCGCGATGCCGTAGCCGTCGCCGCCGCGCACGTCGGGGTCGCACTCGATCAGGCGGCCCGCCAGGCGCAGGGCCTTCTGGCGCAGGTCGTCGGGCGCACGCGGGTCGTTTTGCAGCACGCGCATCACGTCGCGCGCCTCCAGCACCGGGCCCACGCCGTTGCCCACGGGCTGGCGGCCGTCGGTGATGACCACGTCCAGCGACAGGCCCATGCGCCGCGCCACGTATTCAAACAGGCGGCGCAGGCGCTGCGCCTCGGGCATGGAGCGCACCTTGGCCGTGGGGCCGATGGGGATGTCCAGCACCAGGTGCGTGGCACCGGCCGCCACCTTTTTCGACAGGATGGATGCCACCATCTGCCCGGCCGAGTCGATGGACAGCGGCCGCTCCACCGAGATCAGCACATCATCTGCGGGCGACAGGTTGGCCGTGCCGCCCCAGGCCAGGCAGCCCCGGTAGTCGCGCACGATGTCGGCCAGCTGGTCGAACGGCAGCTCCACCTTGGCCAGTACCTCCATGGTGTCGGCCGTGCCGGCGGGCGACGTGATGGCGCGTGACGAAGTCTTGGGGCACAGCATGCCGTGCGCCGCGACGATGGGCACCACGAGCATGGTGGTACGGTTGCCGGGAATGCCGCCGATGCAGTGCTTGTCCACCACCAGCGGTTCGTGCCAGTCCAGGCGCCTGCCGCTGGCCACCATGGCGTCGGTCAGGAAAAAGACTTCCTCGCGGTCCAGCTCGCTCTGGTGGCAGGCCACCACAAAGGCGGTGAGTTCGATCTTGGAATAGCGGTGGTTGGCAATGTCGCGCACGATGGCGCCAAAGTCCTCGCGCGTGAGACGCTCACTGGCGATCTTGCGGAACAGCGCGCCCATGGACTCGGGCGGCTCGGCCTGCGCCACCGACACGGTATGGCCGTTGTCCACGTCCAGTTGTGCAAACGCATCTTCTGACAGCCCGAGCTCGTGGCAGCCCACGATGGCAGGGTCGTCCACCACGTTCACCGTGGCCAGAATGCGGCGGCCGTTGGCGCGCACCTCGATCTTGGACAGGGCCTGAAAACCTTCGGCCCGGTACACGGCGCAGTCGCGGTGCAGGTAGGCGACGTTTTCGCGCCAGGTGTCGATGGCCACGCGGCGCAGGGCCAACTGGGAGCGGGGCGCCGCGTCATCGGCGATGGTGGCTGGCGCTGGGGGCCATGAAGCGGGGGACGAAGAGGAGGATGTCTCGGCGTGCATGGCACCAGCCTAACGGCAAAGTGCCCGGCAAGCCCCCGGGAGCACCCCGCCCTGCTGCAATTGCACGGTGGATCTTGCAGTGGCCATGACCTAAGTCAAGATTTTCCGCGCCACTTCGGCCTCTCAGCACCGCCGCTTCTCTCACTGGGGTTGCAAGCGCAATAACCGGCCCTCTGCGCTGTCGGTCACCATATAAAGAAGGCCGTCGGGCCCCTGGCGCACGTCGCGAATGCGCTCGCCATTGCCCTGCAGCAGTTTTTCCTCGCGCCGCACCTTGCCGCCGGCCACTTCCAGCCGGTGCAGGGTGCCAAATTTGAGTGAACCAACAAACAGGCTACCCTGCCACGCTGCGCCATACCGTGAGCTGGTCAAGAACGCCATGCCTGACGGCGCAATGGATGGCACCCAGTAGTGCAGGGGCTGCTCAGTGCCTGCCTTTGCCGTGCCCTCGCCCATCTTGCCGCCGCCATAGTTCTCGCCATAGGTGACCACAGGCCAGCCGTAGTTGCGGCCCGGTTGGGGCAGGTTGATCTCGTCGCCCCCCTGCGGCCCATGCTCGTGCATCCACAGCGTTCCGTCGGGCGCCAGCGTGGCGCCCTGGGGGTTGCGGTGACCATAGCTCCAGATCTCTGGCAACGCGCCGCTCTGGCTGACAAACGGGTTGCCAGGCGGCACGGAGCCGTCTGGCGTGATGCGGATGACCTTGCCGTGGTGGTTGTCGAGCTTTTGCGCATCGTCCTTGCGCTGGTAGCGCTCGCCCAGCGCCAGGAACAGGTTGCCGTCCGCCGCCTGCACGATGCGGCAGCCATAGTGCAGGCTGCTTTCCACCTTGGGCTGCTGGCTGAAGATCACCTTCACGTCCTGCAGGCTGCGCGCATCCGGCGACAGCGTCGCCCGCCCAAGGGCCGTGCTGTTGCCCCGTGCGCCAGGGGCTGCAGGCTCGGAAAAACAGAAGAAGATGCGGCGGTTGGCCTCAAACGCCGTGTCGGTCACCACATCCAGCAGGCCACCCTGCCCGCCCGTGGCGATGGCCGGAAGCCCCGCAACCGGTGCACTCACCTGCCCGGTGGCGCTCACCACGCGCATCTGCCCCGACCGCTCGGTGACAAGGAACTGCCCCTGGGGCAAAAAGGCCACCGCCCACGGGTTCTTCAGCCCCTGGGCCACCGCCACCAGCGCCACCGCAGGCGACGCAGTTTGTGCAGCCGTGGATGTGGCCGTTGCGATGGAAGCGCCGAACGCTACCAAAACAATAGCTACTCGCGCTTTACCAGTAAGCGCCGGTGGCAGTTTTTGCATGAATTTCATGGACTTGAACTCCGTTTTGATCCGTGGAACCGGGGCTTGCCAGCAGTGAGGGCGCCCAAGCGCCCGTGCGCGTCCGCCGGCCCCCCGGTGGCATCCGGAAAAACCCGAAGCTTCGATTTAGTTGAACAAAATCAAGGACTTGCAAAAGGGCGCCGGTTTGGCATGTAAGGATACCGTGGTACCCTTCGCCCCCATGTTCCGATGGCTTTGCATCTTCCTCCTGGCTTGTACCCCCCTTGCGCATGCGGCCCCTCAGGCCGGCACCCCTGACGAGGTGGAGCGCTTTATCACCGACAAAAGCCTGCTCAACCGCCTGGAAGACGCGGGCCACAAGGTGGCTGACAAGGCCCACACCGTGGCCGACCAGGCGTCTACGCTGGTCGGAAACGCCATGGGCTTCCTGGGGATTCCCTACAAGCGCGGCGGCAACAGCGCCGACACGGGCTTTGACTGCAGTGGTTTTGTGCGCGCCGTGTATGAACAGACCGTGGGCCTGCTGCTGCCCCGCCGGGCCGACCAGCAGGCTGCCGCCACGCAAGTGATCGACAAGAAAGAGCTGCAACCGGGCGATCTGGTGTTCTTCAATACCATGCGCCGCCAGTTCAGCCACGTGGGCATCTATGTGGGCGACAACAAGTTCATCCACTCTCCGCGCAGCGGCGCCCAGATCCGCGTGGAAGACATGGGCGTGGCGTACTGGGCCCGCCGCTTCAACGGCGCCCGCCGTGTGGCCGCGTCCGCCGGCGAAGACATCGCCAAAGCCCCTTGAGCCGTTAAAGAGCGGCTGCCTCGCCCACCGGTAGCAGCGCTTATTTGATTTCGTAGGTGGTTTCGGTGCTCCGGATGGGCCCGCCCACCACATTCGCTGGTCGCACGGACGGATCGCGCAGCATGGCCTTCGCGGTGGCCATATCAGCCTGGTAGCGGCTTCGGGCCTGCGCCTCGCATGCCTTGCGCTCCGGGCTGCCCATGGCGCGGCATTCCTCCAGACTCACTTTCAAGCCGCCTCCCGCCTCGCGGATGGCGGTCTGGTAACGCTGCTGGGGCGTTGTGTCCGGCACCGCGCCCCGCGCCAGCGACGCTTCGTCGTTCGTCTGCGCAGTAGCGTGTCCCGGATACACGGCCAAAATACCCACGGTGAGCGCCGCCGCAAACACCAGAGGAAAAGCGCGCAGGGTAAAAGCGTGTGTCATGGGATCCTTGCCGGGAAAAAGTGGAACGTGTTTGACTGTAGGCCGCGCGGCGCGTTGACACCGCCAGCATCTGGCGCACTACCATGTCGGACATCGCCCACACACCCTTTGATTTTCATGACCGCCTTGGAGCCCACGACCTCCCCGCTGGACGCACCGCATGACAAGGAAAGCCTGCGCCGGCTGCTGTCGCGCCGCATCCAGCAGCCCTCCCAGGCCGCCGCCATTGACGCGGCCATCGAACGGGCGTTTGTGCGGGATGTGGCCATCCTGGTGCTGGACATGTGCGGCTTCTCGCGCATCACTGCGCGCCACGGCATCATTCACTTTCTGGCCATGGTGCACCAGATGGAGCAAGCGGCGCGGCCCGCCATCGTCGGCAACGGCGGCGAGGTCATCAAGCAGGAGGCCGACAACCTCTTTGCGGTGTTCACCACGGCCGAACAGGCGCTGGAGGCCGCGCTGGACACGCTGCGGGCACTGGACGCCATGAACGCCGTGCTCCCGCCGGAGCGGGCGCTGCTGGTCAGCGCTGGCATCGGCTTCGGCCCCACGCTCGTGATTGCCGATGAAGATCTCTTCGGGCCCGAAATGAACGGCGCATGCAAGCTGGGCGAAGACATTGCAGCTGCCGGGCAGATCCTGCTCACCCAGGCGGCGCATGCAGCCCTGCCGCCCGGGCGCTACGCCTGCTCTGCCGAGCTGCATGAAATATCCGGCCTGGTGCTGCCATCGCACCGGTTCGGGCAGTGCCTTTTCGAGCGGCCATTGCGGCAGCCGCCTGAAGGTTGAGCCTTGTACCGCCACAGGGCGCCTTGTCTGACACCCACCACAGCCGCCGTTGCCTACAGTACCGGCATCGCACGCACAACTGACTACCCAACGGGGAAAGAACATGATGTCTTTGATAGGAACACTGCTGATCGGTCTGATCGTGGGCTTTCTGGCCCGTGCACTCAAGCCGGGGAACGACAAGCTCGGATGGATCATGACAGCCTTGCTGGGTGTGGCAGGCTCGTTTCTGGCCACGTATCTGGGCGTGGCCATGGGGTGGTACCAGCAAGGCGAGGCCGCAGGCTGGATCGCCTCGGTGGTCGGCGCCATGGTGCTGCTCGTGATTTACGCCCTGGTCAAGGGCAAGCACTGAAAACGGTGGCCATGCCTACAGCATCACAGATGGCGGCCGGTAACCCGGCCCTGGAGGCCGCAGTACGGCGCGCGCGCAGTTTGCTGCACCGGCGCGCCCTGGTGGCCGCGGCCGCCAGCGCGGTGCCGGTGCCCGGCCTTGACTGGGCGGTGGATGCAGCGCTGCTGTCGCGCCTGCTGCCCCGTATCAACACCGAGTTCGGCTTGTCGCCAGCGCAGATCGACCAGTTGGATCCCACCCAGCGTGAGCAGGTGCAAAAGGCCGTGGCGCTGGTGGGCTCGGTGCTGATTGGCAAGCTGATCACGCGGGAGCTCGTCATACGCGCTACCCAGACGGTGGGCCTGCGCTTGACGACCAAACAGGCCGCCAAATATGTGCCGCTGGCAGGCCAGGCAGTCGCAGCCGCCATGGGCTACGCCACCTTGCGCTATCTGGGAGAGCAGCACGTGCGGGACTGTGTTCGCGTGGTCCAGCAGGCCCAGCTGCAGTTGCCTGCGCCCCCGACCCGCTAGCGATCCTCTGCACGTAAACCCCGCGATTCCACACGGACTTCACGTGCTGAACGCCCGCCGCGGGTAGCGCGGGTGCAGGCTCAGTCGGCCTTGAAACCCGTGGCCGCCACAGCTTTGCCCCAGGTCACCGTGTCTGCTGCAATGGTGCGCGCAAACTCCTGCGGGCTGGTGCCCGTGACGCGGAACCCCGCTTCCTCCATCTTGGCCTTGCCTTCCGGCGACTGAACGGCTTTCACGATGTCTGCATGGAGCTTGGCGACGATCTCGGGCGGCGTGCGGGTCGGTGCCACGATGCCAAACCACGATGAGAATTCCAGGTTGGCGTAGCCCTGCTCCTTGATGGTTGGCACATCGGGCAACATGGGCGAGCGCGTAGCTCCGGTCGTCCCCAGCGCGGCCAGCTTGCCAGCCTTTACCTGGGGTGCACCCAAACCCACGGTGGCGAACACGCCCTGCACGTCGCCACTGAAGAGCCCGCCAAGCGCATCTGATGTGTTGTTGTAGTGGACCGGCTCGGGCTTGAGCTTGACCGCATCGCCAAACATGAACGCACCAAAATGCCCCGGCGTGCCCGCGCCAAAAGTAGCCAGAAACAGGCCCTTTTGCTGCTGGGTCCAGGTCACAAAATCCTTCACGTTGCGCGATGGCACTTTTTGCGGGTTGACCAGCAGCACAAAGTCGGCCGTCACCACCTGGCTCACGGCCACAAAGTCCTTCGCAGGGTCATAGGGCAGTTTGTTGTAGCTGCTGGGGGCAATGCTGAGCTGCCCGGTTTCACCCAGCATCAGGGTGTAGCCGTCCGGCGCAGCGCGTGCTGCCTCGCCAGCGGCAATGAGCCCGCCCGCGCCGGGCTTGTTGTCCACGATCACCCCCTGGTTGCCCCAGCCCTCCGACAGTTTTTGCGCCAGCAGCCGCGCCACGATGTCGGGCCCCGTACCCGCCGGAAACCCTACGATGATGCGCACGGGCTTGTTGGGGTAGTCCGTCGCCTGCGCGAGGGCGCCCGTGGCAGGCGCGAGGCCCGCCACCACCACGGCCGCGGCGGCCCCCGCGTTGCGCAGTGCATGGCGGCGGGAGAACGGGCGGGGCAGGCTGCGGGTGGGCGTGAAAAAAGAGGTCATGACAGAGTCTCCAGGGTGTTGTTGTGTGCAGTCAGTGAACGAAGGGGAAAAAACAAAATACGATGGACGCGGCTACATCAGCTCCCAGAACCGCATGACCACTGCGTCTGGAAAACGCGCCCCGGTTCCTGTGAACATGCGCTCGCTGATCCACCGCAGCGCGGGCGAAGCGGTCTCAAAGCGCGGGCTGCAGCGAAAGTAGATTTGCGCGGGGTCCACCTCTTCGCCGCGCAGAATCCGGGCCATGAGTTCGGGCGGGCCGGATCGCACCGCGCGGTTGTGTACGTAGACCAGGTCGCCAGCGTCCGTCTGCAGTGTGTAGCGTGCGTCCAGCTCGGCCAGGGTGCTGCTCACGATCAGCTGAAAATCCGCCCCACCCTGCAGCACCCTCGCCTGCCAGCCGTCGCCCACGGCCCGCCCGCCGGTGATGGGTATCAGCCGGCGCAAACCATGCACGGTGCTGCCGACTTCCTGCGGCGTGCCGACCTCCACGCGCAGATCGGCAAAAAATCGCAGACGGGGTTCCATCAAAGGCACGTTTTCGCTCATGGCTCCAGCTTTCGGGTGACAAGAAAGGTTCAGCGGGCTTAGCGTAAGTCCCGTGGCGCTTGACCCGTGTCATCCCTGAAGATGACAGCATGACAACGCCTGCCTGGCACCCCACCCACCACCCATGAGGCACTGGCTTCCAGCTAGCACGGCCGACAATCGCGTGGCGCCTGCACCCAACCTCACGGGCTCCGCGCTGGGCGCGATGGTGCACCGGCTCGGTGATGACGGGTTTGCCCGCAGCATGCTGCAAGAGCTGGCGCCCGTGCTGCCCGCCGCCTCGTGGTCGGTGTACCGCACGGGGCGCCAGTGCCGGCCCACGCTGTTCATGTCGGCCAGCCACGGCATTCCGGACACCACGCAGGACTGCTGGTGGGCGTATCTGTCGGGCCCCTACCGGACCGACCGTACCTGGGGTGAGTCGTCGGTCACCGCCCCCGGCACCCGGTTGTGCCATCTCACCGCCAGCGAAGTGGGTGGCGAACACCAGGCCCGCGTGTACGAAGCCCATGGCATGGCTGAGCGCGTGTCCATCGTCGAACATGAAGCTGACGGCTCGGTGTTCGCCGTCAACTTCTACCGCCACCAGCACCAAAAGCCCTTTCAGGACCGGGAGATCAGCGACTTCGAGGGCATGGCCCCGGTGCTGCTCGCGCTGACCCGCAAACACATTGCCCTGGCCCAGCGCCCCGGCGCGCTGCCGCAAGGCGTTGAAATGACGGCTGCTTCGGCCCCGCCATCGCTGTCCCACAGCCTGCCCGCCCTGCGCGAACGCCTGCTGCGCGCCCACGCCGGGCTGACCGGGCGCGAGCTGGACGTGTGCGCCCGCCTGCTGCAAGGCATGACGCAAGAGGGCATTGCCTGCGACCTGGGCCTGAGCCTGCCCACCGTCAAAACCTACCGCAATCGCGCATTCAGCCGCCTGGGCATCCACTTTCGCAACGAGCTGTTTGCGCTGGCGCTGGGCACCCAACGCGGCGCTTAGCCCCCGCCAACCACGCATGGGCACAATGCCTGCCCATGCCCAGCCTGCCGCCGTCGCCCGCTCCACCCACGCCCCCCGCAGGCCGTGCCCATGTGGTCGCGCAATGGGCCCAGGCCCTGCGCAACCGGGCCAACAGCGCCGCCCTGCAAGCGCGGCCCCCGCTGACCGATGCCGAAGCCGCACAGGTGATGGCGCAATTGCGGGGCGAGGGAAGCCACCGAACTGCGTCAGCCCCACCCGATGGTGTTGCTAAGGGCCACTTCCGCCCGCGCATCACCCTCATGACCCTGGGCCGGGGCGACGGCCTGCTGGGCATGGCGCCCCAGGGCAAGCTGGGGCCGCGCGGCGACAGCGTGACGCTGGTGCAGATTGACTGGACCTACCGCACTGACGATGGAGCCCACTGGCAGACGCCTGCCCCCACGTCCATCCTCAACGCCCGCCCCGCCCCCGTGCAAGACCTGTTCGACACCGGCGGCCCGGTGGTGCGCATGCAGCGCAACCTGGGCGCCGAGGCCGACGCCATGGACCGCGTGTGGGACCTGGGCCTGATCCCCGTGGACGCGAGCAAGCTGCAATGGCGCCACCGCGCCGCTGCTGCCACGCTGGGCCCCGTGTGGACGCTGGCGCAGGAGGCGCACTTTGGCGACTTCTGGGCCGACGTGGTTCCGCTGCTGCGCGCCGAGGGCTGGAGCGTGGTGGTGCAGCCCGGCTTTGCACACGAAAGCGTGCCCGTGTTGCGCTGGAAGCTGCTGATCGCCCCCGACACGGGCGAACTGCTGGGCAAGGAAGTGGACGGCCCGCTGGCCCTGCGCGAACGCCCCGTGCAAAAGCTGCAACTGCCCGAGCGCGAAGGCGCCTGGCTGCTGAGCCTCGGGATCGAGATCGACGGCGAAACGCTGGACCTAGCCCCCATGCTGGCCGACCTGCTGCGCCGCGATGCGCGCTGGCTCAACGCGCAGCAGATGGCCGCTATCGACGACCTGGCCATCATTAAGCTGCGCGCACCGGGCGGCAAACGCATCGACGCGCCGGCCGGGCCGCTCAAGGCCATCGTGGGCGCCATGGTCGATCTGCTGACCGACCCGACCCGTAACCAGCGCAAGGATGGCGATCCGCTGCACCTGGGCGCGTGGGAGGCCCGCCGCATCGAAGCCCTGCGCGCCGGGCTGGTGCTGGCCCACCGCGTGGGTACGGTCAACGGCTGGAACAACGACTGGCAGCTGCAGGGCGACGTGGGCCTGGCCCAGCTCGCCCAGCGCCTGCGCACCATCGGCACCCCGCAGCCGGTGGCCGCGCCGCGGGGACTTCAGGTGCAACTGCGCCCCTATCAACTGGAGGGCCTGGCCTGGCTGCAGTACCTGCGCGCGCAGGGCCTGGGCGGCATATTGGCCGACGACATGGGCCTGGGCAAAACCGCACAGGCCCTGGCCCATGTGCTGGCCGAGAAAGAGGCAGGCCGTCTCACCCGCCCCGCCCTCGTCGTGCTGCCCACTTCGCTGCTCTTTAACTGGCAGGCCGAGGCCACCCGCATGGCCCCGGGTCTGCGCGTGCTGGCGCTGCACGGTGCGAGCCGTGGCCAGCGCTACCTGCAGATTGCCGACCACGACCTGGTGCTGACCACCTACCCGCTGCTCTGGCGCGATGTGGAAGCGCTGGCCGCACAGCCATTCCACCTGCTGATCCTTGACGAAGCGCAGATGGTGAAGAACGCGGGCAGCCGCAGCGCCCGCGCCCTACGCAAGCTGCAGGCTCCACACCTGCTGTGCCTGACGGGCACGCCGCTGGAGAACCACCTGAGCGAGCTGTGGGCACAGTTTGACTTTTTGATGCCCGGCTTTCTGAGCGATGTGCGCAGCTTCAACGCCCGCTGGCGCAAGCCCATCGAGGAGAACGGCGAAACCCTGCGCGCACAGCTGCTGTCGCAACGCGTGCGCCCTTTCATCCTGCGCCGCCGCAAGCAGGATGTAGCCACCGAGCTGCCGCCGCGCACCGAGGTCATCCAGCGCGTGCAGCTGCAGGGCAAACAACGCGAGCTGTACGAGGCCGTGCGCACCACAGCCGACAAACAGGTGCGCCGCGCGCTGGAGCGCCAGAGCTTTGATGGCGCGCAGATCACCATCCTCGATGCGCTACTGAAATTGCGCCAGGTCTGCTGCGACCCCAGGTTGGTGAAGGGCACCACGAAGACGGCGCACACCATGGAGCGCGCCAAGCTGGAGCTGCTGGCCGACATGCTGCCCGCCCTGGTCGACGAAGGCCGCCGCGTGCTGGTGTTCTCGCAGTTCACCGAAATGCTGGCACTGGCGGCCGAGTTGCTCGACACCCTGGCCCTGCCCTACCTCACCCTCACCGGCCAGACGCCGCCGCGCCTACGGGGCGCGGTGGTGCGGCAGTTCCAGGCACAGGACGCAACCAGCGCCCCCATCCTGCTGGTGAGCCTCAAGGCCGGGGGCCTCGGCCTGAACCTCACGGCCGCCGACACCGTGATCCACCTCGACCCGTGGTGGAACCCCGCCGTCGAAGAGCAGGCCACCGCCCGTGCCCACCGCATCGGGCAGAACCAGCCCGTGTTTGTCTACAAGCTGGTGGTGGAAGGCAGCATCGAAGAACGCATGCTGGAACTGCAGGCCCGCAAGGCCGCGCTGGCCCAGGGCGTGCTGGGCCACGACGCCGAGGGTGCGGTCAAGTTCAGCGAGGCCGACCTGCACGCCCTGCTGGCGCCTTTGAGTGAGCCAGTCAACAACCCGCTGGGCATTCCGGGCGAAGACGCGCTGCGCTGGGGCGGCACCGGCAAGCGCCGGCCCAGGCCGCTGCAGCCGCCAGAAGTTTGAGTGTTTTTGGCCTCTATCGCTTATCCAGTAAGCGCTAAAAGCTATGAATTGTGTAGCAAACCATCTGCCCTGCGCCGCGTTTTTCTGCCCCGCCGTCCCTGCCGGCGCGCGCCCACCGCCATCATCAACATAAGCACACCAGCGCCGCCCGAGAAGCCTGCAATCACCAGGTTCAACACCAGCGGGCCAGCACGCAGACTGCGGTCCACCACCGATTCCGTCGGGTTCGCGGGGTTGACCCACACCTGCACCGACGTACCCGAGCGCTGCGCATTGTGCAGCCGGTCCGCCAGTTGCTGGTGAAAGCTGCGCCAGCTGTCCCCCGAGCCATCCACCGCAGCGCGCGTGCCGATGTACTGCGTGCCGTCTGCCTGATAGCGATAGCGCACCACGGTCGCGTAGTACGGGGCACCGCGTGCCATTCTTCCCTGGTGCAAGCGCACAGACTCCACCAGCGCGGGCACGGGCTGCCATTGACGCATGCGCGACCAGTCGTAAACCGTGGGGCCCTCACTGAAGACGAGCAGGGCCAGGCTTGTCGCCACAAGCATCAAGGCCACCAAGGTCAATACAAGCTGCGACCAGATTCCCACGCCGAAAGCGCCTTTCGATCCGAAAGAAGAAGGGGCGGCATTGTTTCGGCGCAGCCGTTTGCGCGCGCTGGCTTTACCCACTATGGCCCGTCCAGCGCGGTGTAGCCGCTGCGCGACTGCACCATCTGCATCAACTCCCGCGCAGCGGCCAGACCACGCACGCCCTCGGCCAGGGTGACGCGACCGCCCCCTTGAAGTTCTGCCACGAGGCGGTAGTTGGGCACGCTGGATGCGCCGGAGCGTGTGCCGCCACCCTCTTTGAGCCTCAGACCCACCACCTGCTCAGCGCGGGCCTGATGGCGGGCCATGACGAAGCCCAGCACGCGTCTTTCGGTCCACAGCCCCTGGCGGTCGATGTGCACGCGCAGGCTGTTGGCCAGCTCGTACAGTCCGCCGAGCAGGATGGCGCCCCCCGCCCCGCAAAACACGATCGGGAACAGCATCGGTGCACCTTGTTTTCCTGCAAACCAACCCGCCCCGGCAAAAATGGCCCCGAACACCAGCACCATCAGCGAAGCGGCCCAGCGCCTGCCGGCGGCAAAGTAAAGCTCCACGCCGCCAGGCAGGGCTTGCACGCTCGCCAGGTCAGAAAGCTCCTGGGACATCAGTGCATGCAAGCCCGGGTGCTGCGTTGCATCGGCGCTCAGGCGGCTGGATATGGCGCCGGTGGCGTACACCGGCACGCCAAAGCCACGGGCAAACTTCAATCCCGGCGTGGTGCTTTGCACCTCAACGCGCCAACCGTGGTGCTCTTGGGCCACGGGGTCTTGCGATGCAGGCAAGTGCGCAGGCACATCAAACCGAAAGCTCACGGCCACGCCATTGCCGTGGGGTTGCACCTGGGCCATGCCTTCCGCGCGCCACAGTTCGTGCTCGTTGTCTTCGTCATTGCCGCGGCCGCTGCCTTTTTCGTAGCGGGTGCACAGCAGCCGCGTGACAAAAACCAGGCCCGGCGCGTAGGCCACCGGCAGCGCCAGGGTGGCGCCAAAGTGGCCTCCTATCGCGCCAGGGAACGGGTCCAGCACCAGGCGAGCGTCGCCAAAACGGCGCGCATCGAACGTGGCGCGCACCGCCCACACCAGCAAACATGTGCCCAGCACGCCAAAAAATGCCATCGCACCCAAAGACACCCAACTGCCGCGCGCCCACGCTGCGGGCAGCTTGAGCACCATCAGCGGCATCGCCACCGCATTCCATACCAGTGCGATGACCCACGCGGTTTTGAGCGTTTCGCGCTGGTCCGACCGGATGCTGTTGTCGGCCCACTCTGCACGGTGTAGCCAGGGCGCAGGACCTTCATCGCTGCGTGTGGTCGCCTGCCCAGGCGGCTCGGTCAGCGTCCCGCGCCAGACAGCGCGGACAATTTTGGTCAGCACCACCAGGCCAAAGCCGCCCGCAAGCAGCGACATACCCAGCGCCAAACCCAGCAGACCGGGCCGCAGGCTGCGGTCGGCAATCGACTCGGCGGGGCGCTCGGGGTTCACCCACACCTGCACCGGCGTCCCCGTGTGCTGCGCGCTTTTCAGCCGTCGGCCCAGTTGCTCCTGAAAGCTGCCGATGTTGTCTGCCCGTTCGTGAATGGCTGCGCGCTGCCCGGTGTAGGTCACGCCAGCCACCTCATAGCGGTAGCGCACCGCCACGCTGTGCGTGGTGCCGCCTTTGCTGCCATGGTGGCTTTGCAGCGTGGCCGACTCCACCTGGGCGGATACCGGCTGCCAGCTTTGCATGCGCGCCCAGTCATAGATGGCAGGGGCCACCATCAGCACAAAGATGGCAACACCTGCTGCCGCAAACGGCAGGGCAAACAGCGCCAGCACCCACACGCCGCCCGGCATCTTCTGTCGGCTTGTCCCTTCGGGGGACGCCCGGCGCTGCCTCACGGCAGGTGATCGTAGGTGGATTTGGAGGGCACGTCCGCGTTTGAGAAATACGGGTCCGGGTCCAGGCTCAGCAACTTGCCCTGCTGCGTCAGGATATAGGCGCTGCCGGTGTCGCGCCGAGGGCTGTTGGACACATACAGCCGCGCCTTGTCTGCGCGCCAGGTGCCGCGCATCAGCGTATCGCGCAGGGCTTTCTGTACAGCACTTTCAGAGGCTGCTGCGCCGCTGGATGTTTTCAGGTCGATGTTGATGATCTGCGCATCCGCCTGTATGACCAGCACCTGCCCGGTCAGAAAACCTGGGGGCGGCGTGCCGTTGATGCTGGCGACCTTCCAGCGACCGACCAGAGGGTGCGTGGCCGTGGTGTCCGCCGCGTGGGCCGTGGGGACCGGACCAAAAAGGGCGGCAAACAAGGCCAGCAGCAATGCGTTGCGCATGGGCGCCCTGCGGGGTTCACGGGTGTGTGGCATGAGATCTCCCTCCGAACTTTTGCTGTTTTGTATTGAGTTAATTCGCTGGCCTCGCGCTGGCGGCAAAACGCGTGCAGTTTAAAAGAACGGCAGCGCGAAAATTCCTGCGCCTTGTCTGCTTTATTTTTGGTGTTTTTGACCTCTATCGCTTATCGATAAAGCGCCAACAGCTATCAAACTGAGAGTTTTTTCCGCATTGCACGCAGCCTGCTGGCGTGGCGCAGAATTCAAAAGCAAGCTTCGGAGTGCGCATCACGCACCCCGTACCTAAAGTGCACGGCATCGCAAACCACCGTGTGAGCCATGCACCATGAACCCGAACGCCACCCGCACCCACAGCAACGCCAACGCACTGACACGACACTTCGTCGCCATGCCCACCCGCGCCACACCATCCGCCAAGGCCGCACAGGCCGCCGCCACCCAGGCCGACCCGCGCTGGGCGGCAGTGGCGGCGCGCAGCGCAGCGGCGGACGGCAGCTTCTGGTATTCGGTGCAGACCACGGGCGTGTACTGCCGCCCCAGTTGTGCTGCGCGTGCACCCCGGCCGGAGAACGTGCGGTTTCACGACAGCTGCGCGGATGCAGAAGCCGCAGGCTTTCGCCCCTGCCAACGCTGCAAGCCCCGGCAGCCCACGGCGTTGTCGCACCACGCCGCGCTGGTCACCGAGGCCTGCCGCATCATCGAAGGCGCTGCCGCCGGTGAAGCGCCCACGCTGGATGCGTTGGCCGCCCAGATGGGCCTGAGCCCGTCGCACCTGCACCGCATCTTCAAGCAGTCCACGGGCCTCACGCCCAAGGCGTATGCCGCCGCCCAGCGTGCGCAGCGCCTGCGCAGTGCGCTCGACAACGCACACACGGCCTCGGTGACGGACGCGATCTACAGCGCGGGTTACCCGTCCAGCAGCCGCTTTTACGAACAATCGGCCCAGGTCCTGGGCATGACGCCCAGCCACTACCGCGCGGGGGGTGCGGCGCAAGACATCCGCTTTGCGATCGGCCAGTGCTCGCTGGGTGCCATCTTGGTGGCGCAAAGCGACCGGGGCATCTGCGCGATCTTGCTGGGGGACGATGCCGACACCCTGGCGCGCGACCTGCAGGACCGGTTTGCGCACGCCCACCTGATCGGCGGGGATGCCGCGTTTGAAGCCCTGGTGGCGCAGGTGGTGGCATTTGTCGAGGCCCCGGGCCTGAGGCTGAACCTGCCGCTGGACGTGCGCGGCACGGCGTTTCAGCAACGCGTGTGGCAGGCCCTGCAGGCCATCCCCGCCGGGCAGACTGCAAGCTATGCCGAGGTGGCCCAGCGCATAGGTGCCCCCACCGCCGTGCGCGCCGTGGCGCAGGCCTGCGCGGCCAATGCGCTGGCGGTGGCCATACCCTGCCACCGGGTGGTGAAAAGTGATGGCGCGTTGTCGGGCTACCGGTGGGGCGTGGAACGCAAACGTGCGCTGCTGGCGCGTGAAGCCGCGCCAGAGCCCGCACAACCGCTGGCGGAGAAGGTGGCATGAACGCTGTCCAGCTGCCTCACCACCCCGATCCGCAGAACGACGACTGGGCGCAGCGTGCGGCCTCCATCGACTGGCCAACAACCACCGAGGCCCTGCACCAGCAAGGCAACGCGGTACTGCCGCAACTGCTCAGTGCCACCGAATGCGCCGCGCTGGCCCGCCTGTATGGCAACGCGGATGAGCGCACCTTCCGCAGCCGCGTGGTGATGCAGCGCCACGGCTTTGGCCAGGGCGAATACCGGTACTTCAGCTACCCGCTGCCCGATGTGGTGGCCGGGCTGCGCGAGGCGCTATACCCGCACCTGGCGCCCATTGCCAACCAGTGGAACGCCGCCATGGGCCTGGCCGTGCGCTACCCCGCGCAGCATGCCGACTTCATCGCCCGCTGCCACGCCGCGGGCCAGGTGCGCCCCACCCCGCTGCTGCTGCAATACGGCGCTGGCGACTACAACTGCCTGCACCAGGACCTGTATGGCGAGCACGTGTTTCCGCTGCAGGTCGCGGTGCTGCTGTCAGAGCCCGGGCGCGACTTCACGGGCGGTGAATTCGTGCTGACCGAGCAGCGCCCGCGCATGCAGTCGCGGGCCGAGGTGGTGCCGCTTTTGCGCGGCGACGCCGTGGTGTTTGCCGTGCACTACCGCCCCGTGCAGGGCACGCGCGGGCCGTACCGGGTGCAGATGCGACATGGCGTTAGCCGCTTGCGCAGCGGGCGGCGGCACACACTGGGCATCATTTTTCATGATGCTGAATGACTGCCCCCAGGGATTGACCGCGTGATGACCCCCAGCCTTTTCGACGACCCGCCCCAGCCTGCCCAGCCGCCCGAGGTGCTGGAGCCCGGCGCCATGGTGCTGCGCGGCTTTGCGCTGGAAAAGGCGGCAGACCTGCTGCAAGCGGTGCAGCAGATCACGGCCCAAGCGCCCTTCAGGCACCTCATCACCCCCGGCGGCCTGCGCATGTCGGTGGCGATGACCAACTGTGGAAAGCTGGGCTGGGTGAGCGACCGAAACGGCTACCGCTACGACCCCCTCGACCCCGACGGCGGCAAACCCTGGCCTGCGATGCCGCCGCTGTTCCGTCAGCTGGCGCTCGAAGCGGCTGCAACTGCCGGCTTCCCCGGCTTTGCGCCCGATGCCTGCCTCATCAACCGCTACGCGCCAGGGACCCGGCTGTCGCTGCACCAGGACCGGGATGAAGGCAACTACGCGCACCCCATCGTGTCGGTGTCACTGGGCATCCCGGCCGTGTTTCTGTGGGGCGGAGCCCAGCGGGCCGGCAACGCGCGGCGCATTGCGCTGATGCATGGCGACGTGGTGGTGTGGGGCGGCCCGGCGCGGCTGCGCTTTCATGGCGTGTTGCCGCTGCCGGAGGGCACGCACCCACTGACGGGTGCCCACCGCATCAACCTCACGTTTCGCAAGGCGGGCTGACCCGCACCCCGTTCACAGGGGATAACCGGTGGCCTGGGCCACCCTGGCCAGCATCTGCTCTGCCACGGGGCGGCCGCGCAGGCTGTCGGCAATGGTCACGCTCTTGCCATTGCGCAGGCTCACCTGCACGCGGAAGAAGGTGGTGTGCTGGTGGCCGCTTTGCTGGGTGTAGCTTTCCTTGATGCGCAGGCGGGCGATGTCTTTGGCGGGCACGCGCTGCCAGGCCAGCATCAGGCCCAGCAGGCGGCGTTCGGTGCGCAGGCCCTGGCGATCGAGCTGCACGGTCAGGCTGTTGCACACCGCGTAAAAGCCCCACACCAGCATGGCACCGCCCACGCCGCCAAACACCACCGGAAACAAAGCAGGCGCGCCGCCGTAGCCCGCCAGCATGCCCATGCTAAAGAATGCGCCGCCCATCACCAGCCACAGCAGGTTCTGCCGCCACAGGCGGCCATAGGGCTGATACAGCCGCACGCCGCCTTCCACGGGCTCGATATTGCTCACCGCGTCCAGCTCGGCGTCGCGCCGGGCCTGCGCCTGCGGGTGCTTGGCGGCGTCGTGTGCAAGCCAGGTGGATTCGGTACCCGTGGCGTACACGGGCACTTCAAACCGGCGCGAGAACTTCAGCGCGGGATCGGTGCTTTCCAGCAGCACCGTCCAGTGGTGTTCGCTGTCGCCCGCGGGCTGCTCGGACTCGGGCAGGCCCTTGGGCACATTCAGCCGGAACGCGACGCGGCTGCCCGGACCCTGCGGCTGCACCTGCGCCGCGCCCTCGCCCTGCCATACCACCTGTTCACGCGACTCGTTGCCGTGCTCGCTGCCTCCCGTGCGGGTCTGGTAGTGGTAGGCGCAGCGCAGCGTGACCGCAAAGCGCAGCTCAGGCCGGTAAGGCACCGTGGGCAAATCCATCGTGGCGCCCACATGCCCGCCAATGGAGCCGGGGAAAGGGTCCATCACCAGGACCACCTCGCCATGGCGCCGCGCATCCAGCGTGGCGCGCACGGCCCACACCAGCAGGCCCAGCCCCACGGCCACCAGCAGGCCCAGAACCCCCAGCACCAGGAAGTTGTCGTTGCGCCAGGCCCGGGGCATGGCCGACAGCGCGGCCGGGTACGCAATGGCGCCCCACACCACGGCAAAGCCCCACGCCACCCACACCTCCCAGCGCTTGCCGGAGCGTATGCGGTTGCCGGCCCAGGCCGGTTGGGCGAGCCACGGCGGGTTGCCCACGGTCTGCAGCCGCTGCGCCTTGCGTTCACCACTGCGCCGCAGGTGCAACGCCCACACCAGCATGCCAAGGCCAAAGCCGCCAAATACCACCACAAAGATCATCCGAAAACCCAGCAAACCCAGGCGCAGACTGCGGTCGGCCACGGACTGCGCGGGCGCCGACGGGTTGAACCACACGGGTAACGGCACTGCGCTGTGCTGCGCAGCCACCAGACGCCGCCCCAGGTCTTGCTGAAAGCTGCCCACGTTGTCTGCCGAGGTGTTGATGGCCGCTCGGTGGCCGTCGTAGGTCGTACCGCCCACCTGGTAGCGGTAGTGCACCGAAACGCTGTACGTGCTGGCCGACTTGCTCCCCCGGTGCGTGTTCAGCGAAGCCGACACCACGGCGGCAGAAACCGGCTCCCAGAACTGCATGCGCGACCAGTCACACAGCGTGGGCAGCACGCCCAGCAGCAGCGTGCCAATGCCGACGGCCGTAAACGGCAGTGCGAACAGCATCAGAAACCAGGTGCCGCTTTTGTTGCCTGGGTTCTTGCCTTGGTTCTTGCCTGCAGATGCCTGCGGGGCCGCGCCGCCATTGCGCCGCCGTGCCGGGTTGGCCATTCACCCTCCCTCCCTGTGCGTGCCCCCATGCCGGGGGCTTTGTTCTTCCGGAAACCGGGCGGCGCTGATTCTGCGGCCTGCCGCCGCCGCAGGCCAGCACGTTTTGCCACCGGGGTGCACCCTGCGGGCGAATTCACACGGAAATATGAATCAAAATGGCCTCCGGCGCTTATCCATAAAGCGCGAGCAGCTATAAAAACAGAAGCAAACCTACCGTGGCGTGCCCTGGCCTGCCGTGTATGCACACCACCACACCTTTGCCAAAATGGCGCGCATGACTGCCTCCTCCACGCCGCGCCCTGCGCACTACTGGCTCATGAAATCCGAGCCCGACGAGTGCTCCATCGACGACGCCCTGGCCGCCCCCGGCGCCACCGTGCCCTGGACGGGCTTGCGCAACTACCAGGCGCGCAACTTCATGCGCGATGCGATGCAGGTGGGCGACGGCGTGCTGTTCTACCACTCCAGCTGCCCCGAACCCGGCATTGCCGGCCTTGCGCGGGTGGCCAGCACCACCCGGCCCGATCCCACGCAGTTCGACCCCGCCTCGCCTTATTACGACCCCAAATCCCCGCCCGATGCGCCCCGCTGGCTGTTGCTGGATGTGCAGGCTGTGCGCAAGACCCGGCTGATGCCGCTGGCCGAGCTGCGCGAGCGCCCGGAGCTGGCCGACATGCGCGTGCTGCAAAAAGGCAGCCGCCTTTCCATCACCCCGGTGGATGCCGCGCACTGGGATCGCATCGTGGCACTGCTGGACGGTGGCGGCTGACCGAGCGCCCCCTGCAGCTGCTGCACCCCTTGGGCACGCGGTGTGCGCCTACCGCCGGGCGCGCTGGCCGCACCTATGATGGCCCGCTGACCCCAACGCCCCGGCTGCACCGCCCTTTCTGCCATGCGCAATCTCTTTGACTTCAGCTCCTGGTCCGCCACGCTCTCCACGCTGTTCGGGCTGCTGCTCGCCACCCTGGTGATGGTGGGTATCCGGCTGGTTTTCATGCAGACCCTGCAGCGCCGGCGCGAGCGCGAGAACCGCCAGATCAACGAGCGCCTCAAGACGCTGATTGCGGCGTACAAAACGCTGGGCGGCTCGTTCACCGGGCAATTGCAGGTGAGCCCCACCCATCTGCGCGACCTGCACCGCCCGCCCGTGGGCATGCCACGTTCATCCCACACCGCCCCGGGCGCGGAGTCCGGAGACTCCGCCACGCTGGTGGACAACAGCAGCAACAAGGACAACGACCACGCTCCCGTTGACGCCCTGCTTGCCGGCAGCACCGAACGCCAGCGCCGCACCCGCGATGCCGTGGAGGCGGCCCTGTCCGACGTCATCCTGCTGGGCACCGAAGAACAGGTGCGGCTGGCCACGCAGGCCGCGCAGGACATGGTGGCCGGGCGCAGCGTGGAGGTGGCGCCACTGGTGGTCTCGCTGCGCCAGTTCATCCGTGCCGCACTGGACCTGGAGCCCATCCCCTCCACCCTTGCCATCCCGCAGCAGGGCCCGTTGCGGCCCGGGGGTGCGGGCACGGCAGGCCGTCGCGCCAGCCCCGGCGACCGGAGCGCCGGTGCCGCCGGGGGACGCACAGGTGGAGGCGGCGGTGGTGCGGGCGGTGGCGGCATGGGCGCCATGGCCATGGGTGCGGGCGCGCACCGTGCCGTGGACGACCTCTCCGGCAGCGGCCCGGCCTGACCGCCCACGCTGTCGCTGCAAAAAATCTCAGGTGTTTTTGGCCGCCGGCGCTTTATGGGAAAGCGCAGCGCGCTATCAAATTCATATCTTCATGGATCCAGTCGTGCGACAGCTTGCATCAAACGCACCTTCGTTGCTCTACGTGCCGCTGTCCACCACGCGGTTGCGGCCCAGGTGCTTGGCGCAGTACAGGCGCCGGTCCACCTCCCGTACAAACCGCACCGGGTCGTCGTGCGCACCCGGGATGATGGTGCCCACCCCCGAGGCCGCGCGCGGAATCTGCGCCTTGAAAACCGCCTTGCGGCACCGCTCTGCCAGGGAATCGCGCGGGTGGATTCCAGCAAGGTGCGGTAGAGCGCGCCGTCGGAGTCTGGCGAATGTGCACCATGGGGCAGCCCCTGCTGCCGCCGCCTGCTCACTGGGACTGAAGCAAGGGCGATCGCAGAATGATCTGGGCTGTGGCCAGCAGGTGCTGCTCCACGGTCTGAAAGGCTTTTTGCGGGTCGCGGGCGAGGGCCGCTTCCATGATCTGGCGGTGTTCATGGCGCACATCGCGCTGGTCGGTACTCAGCGGCACCGAGAGGCGGCGGTAACGCTCGCTTTGCTCGTACAGCATGTGGCGCATGCGCAGCAGCCACTGGTTGGGACATGCGCTGACCAGCGCTTCGTGGAACTCGCCATGGGCGTCGTTCCAGGGCTTGGTGGACCGTGCTTCGATGTCCGATGTCTGCGACTGCAGCCGCTCCATGCGGTGCGCTGCGGCCACGATCCGGGTTTCCCACTCCACATCGCCGTGCCGCATGGCCTGGCCCAGGCACAGGCATTCCATTTCGACCCGCGCGCGCGTGAGGTCCAGCAGCTCATCCTTGCTGACCGGGCTCACACGGTAGCCCCGCTGCGATTCCGCAATCACCATGCCCTGGGCGGCCAGGCGTGAGAGCGCCTCGCGCACTGCGCCCAGGCTCAGCTCAAACCGTTCTTCCAGCGCCTTGATGTTGAGCTTGGCTCCTGGAGGCAGCCGCCCGTCCAGTATTTCTGAGCGGATGAGCTCGCAGGCGGTTTCGGCCTGTGTGGGTTTGGTCAAGGTGGTCTGCATGGCGGACGGATTGTATGCGGGAATGTACCAACACGCGAATAATAGATTATTTGATTAAATATCTATCAGCGCGATTCAACACCCCCACACGCGCTCCCACCAGGAGAACAAATGAAGTTGGTTCGTTTTCAATCGCGCGGCGTCCCCGGCTGGGCCGTGCAGAGCCCCGCCACTGGCAAGTGGCATGGCGCCACGGAGGGCCAGCCCGGTTACCCCGGAGATGTGGACACCCTGATCCGGCGTGGCCGCACTGCACTCGATGCGGCTGCACTCGTCATGGCGCAGCACCCCGCTGTCGACATGGACACTGTGCAGTACCTGCCCCCCGTTGAGCACCCGCGCAAGATCATCTGCGTAGGGCTGAACTACCGTGACCACACGGCAGAAAGCGGATTTGTGCAACCGCCCTACCCCACGCTGTTCGCGCGCTTCAATTCCAGCGTGACGGCACACAACGCGCCGCTGCTGCACTCTGAGCTGTCAGACACGCTGGACTTCGAGGGCGAGCTGGCCGTGGTGATCGGAACCGGCGGCTACCGCATCCAGCGCGCCGACGCGCTCTCGCACGTGCTGGGTTACTCGGTGTTCAACGACGGCAGCGTGCGCGAATACCAGTTCAAGACCCCGCAGTGGACCATGGGCAAGAACTTTGATGGCACAGGCGCCTTTGGCCCCTGCATGGTGACTGCCGACGAGCTGCCGCCCGGCGCCCGCGGCCTGCTGCTCGAAACACGCCTGAACGGCCAGACCGTGCAGTCCGCCAACACCAGCGACATGGTGTTCGACGTTGAATCCCTCATCGTGACCATCAGCGAGGCCATCACGCTCGAAGCCGGCGACCTGATCGTGGCGGGCACCCCCGCAGGCATCGGCCATGCGCGCGAGCCGCGCCTGTACATGAAACCTGGCGACATCTGCGAGGTAGAAATCGAACGCATCGGCCTGCTGCGCAACCGGGTGCACAGCGTAGCCGCCACCCCACAAACCCCTGCCCCCGCCCAACCCCTTGAGGAGACAGCATCATGAAGACGAAGACCACGCGACTGCACCGCTTTCTTTGCGCCGCCGTACTGGGCGCCGCTGCCACGCTGGCAGTCACCAGCACCGCCCGCGCGCAGGATGTGAAAGTGCGCACCGCCCGCTTCGGCCATGGCCTGGCAGACGCCCACCCCGCGGGCCAGGCAGCCAAGCAATTCGCGGCCGACATGGAGCAGGCCACCGGCGGCAAGATGAAGATCGCCGTCATCGCCAACCAGGCCCTGGGCCCCGACCCGCAGATGCTGGGCGCGCTGCAAGGCGGTGTGCAAGAGTTCTATACCGGCAGCGCGCTGGCGCTGCTGGGCCAGGTCAAGGAGCTGGGGTTTCAGGACGTGCCCTTCCTCTTCAACACCGAGGCCGAGGCGCATGCCGTGTTCGACGGCCCCGTGGGCCAGTACCTCAACAACAAGCTCAACGGCGTGGGCATCCACGTGCTGGGCTGGTGGGAGAACGGGTTCCGGCACATCACCAACTCGCGCCGCCCGGTCAACAAGATCGACGACCTCAAGGGCCTGAAGCTGCGCACCCAGCCCAACCCGCTCACGCTCGATGCCTTCAAGGCCATTGGCGCCAACGCATCGCCCCTGCCCTGGTCCGAGCTGTTTGTGGCGCTGGAGACCAAGGCGTTTGACGGGCAGGAGAACCCGGTGGTGCTGATGTACACCCAGCGGTTTTATGAAGTGCAAAAGTACATGACGCTGTCGGGTCACGTGTATTCGCCGCTGATCTTTGCGGTGTCCAAAAAGTTCTGGGACAGCCTCACCCCCGATGAACAAAAGATGATGAACACCGCCGCCCGCAAGGCCACGGAGTTCCAGCGCAAATCCACCGCCGCCGAGGCCGGCACCGCCCTGCAGGGCATGAAGGACAAGGGCGTGCAGGTCACCCAGTTCTCTGAAGCCGATCTGCAGGCCATCCGCGACCGCGTGCCCCCAGCGATTGCGCCCCACCTCGAAAAGATCGGGCCCGAGTTCATGACCCTGGTGCGCACCGAAATCGCCAAGGCCCGCGCCAGGTAGGTCAAAGGCGCGCTCTTCGCCAATGGCCCGCGCTCGGGGCGCCCTGATCCCGAGCGCGGTCTGCCTTTTCGACATTCAACGACTGCCATGAACGCCCGCCTGCCCCTGCCTTTGCCCCCCGCCCTTCTGGAATCGCTTGGCCAGCTGCTGGGCGAGCGCCTGTCCACCAGCGCGTCGGTGTGTGCACACCACGGGCGCGACGAGTCCATCTTTGCCGCCATGCCACCCGACGCCGTCGCCTACGCCCGCAGCACCGACGACGTGGTGGCCATCGTGCGGCTGTGCAAACAGCACCGCGTGCCGCTGGTGCCCTACGGGGCAGGCTCGTCACTCGAAGGCCACACCCTGGCCACCCAGGGCGGCCTCACGCTGAACCTGCAGCAGATGGACCAGGTCATTGCCATCCACGCCGACGACCAGTGCGCCACCGTGCAGCCGGGCGTTACGCGCAAGGCTTTGAACGCGGCGCTGCGCGATGAAGGCCTATTCTTCCCCATCGACCCCGGTGCGGACGCCACCATTGGCGGCATGTGCGCCACCCGTGCCAGCGGCACCAACGCCGTGCGCTACGGCACCATGCGCGAAAACGTGCTCAACCTCACGGTGGTGACGGCAGATGGCGAGGTCATCACCACAGCACGCCGCGCCAAGAAATCCGCAGCGGGTTACGACCTGACGCGGCTATTTGTAGGCTCTGAGGGCACGCTGGGCGTGATCGTGCAAGCCACCGTGCGCCTGTACCCGCTGCCCGAAAGCGTGATGGCGGCGGTGTGCGCGTTCCCAGACATCCATTCGGCTGTCGAGGTGGTGGCCCAGACCATTCAACTCGGCGTGCCCATTGCCCGTTGCGAGTTCGTAGATACCGTTGCCATCCGCGCACTCAACCTGTACAGCAAGACCGGGCTGCCAGAGCAACCCCACCTGTTCTTTGAGTTCCACGGCAGCGAGCCGGGCGTGCGCGAGCAGGTGGCCGTGGTGCAGGCCCTGGCGCAGGACGGCGGTGGCGCGCAGTTCCAGTGGTCTGGCACGCCCGAAGAGCGCACGCGGCTCTGGGAGGCGCGCCACAACGTCTACTTTGCGGCGCTGCAATTGCGCCCGGGTTGCCGCTCTGTCGTCACCGATGTGTGTGTGCCCATGTCCCGCCTGGCAGACTGCGTGACCGAGACCGCGCAAGACCTGGCGCAGTCGGGCATCCTCGCGCCCATGGTGGGGCATGTGGGCGACGGCAACTTTCATGTGCAGATGCTGGTGGACGCCAGCGTGCCTGCCGAGGTGGAAGGTGCCGAAGCGCTGAACGCGCGCCTGGTGCAGCGCGCCCTGGCTATGGACGGCACCTGCACCGGCGAACATGGTGTGGGCCTGCACAAGCAAGGCTTCCTGGTCGATGAACTGGGCCCGGCCGCCGTGGCGGTGATGCGCCAGATCAAGCAGGCCATGGACCCCCACAACCTGCTGAATCCGGGCAAGATCTTCACGTTTGGCAGCCCCGCCAGCCAGCCCTCGGCCGTTGGCCACTGATGAGCAATCAAAAGCAGTCATAAGCACCCATGAAGCACATGCCCCCATCTGGTTTGAAACGACTCATCCACTGGTACTTCAAGGCGCTGGAGGTCATCCTCGTGCTGTGCCTGGGCGCCATGTGCGTCATGGTGTTTGGCAACGTGGTGCTGCGCCACGTGTTTGATTCGGGCATCAACATCTCCGAAGAGCTGTCACGCTTCATGTTCATCTGGCTGACCTTTCTGGGCGCCATCGTGGCCATGCGTGAGGGCGGGCACCTGGGCATGGACATGCTGGTGCACCGCCTGCGCGGCAAGGCGCTGTTTGTCACCGTGCTGCTGGCACAGTGCCTGGTGCTGGCCTGCTGTGCGGTGTTTTTGTGGGGCATGCTGCGCCAGCATGCGCTGAACGTGGCCAACATCGGGTTGGTCACGGGCATATCGCTGGGCGTGGTGTATTCGGTGGCGTACCTGTGCGCTGCCTCCATCGGGGTGATGGCGGTGGTCAACATCGTGCGGCTGCTCGCGGGCCGCATCACGGCCGCGTCCCTGGTGGCATCACACGAAGAAAGCGCCGCATGATCGTTGCCATCTTTGTGGTGTCGCTGCTGGCGGCCATGGCACTGGGTGTGCCGATTGCGTTTGCGCTGCTGACCTGCAGCATGGCCATGATGGCCTACATGGGCATTTTCGATGCGCAGATCATGGCGCAGAACCTGCTCTCTGGGGCGGACAGCTTTCCGCTCATGGCCATCCCGTTTTTTGTGCTGGCGGGCGAGTTGATGAACGCAGGCGGCATATCACGGCGCATCGTCAATGTGGCGGGCGCCTGGGTGGGCCACTTCAAGGGTGGCCTGGGGTATGTCGCCATCTTTGCGTGCGTGATCATGGCGTCGCTGTCGGGCTCAGCCATTGCCGACACCGCCGCCGTGGCCGCCCTGCTGATCCCCATGATGCGCAAGGCGGGCTACAACATCCCGCGTGCGTCGGGCCTCATTGCGTCGGGCGGCATCATCGCGCCCATCATTCCGCCGTCCATCGGGTTTGTGATGCTGGGCGTAGTGGGCAACATCTCCATCACCAAGCTATTCATGGCGGGCATCGTGCCCGGGCTGATGATGGCGGTGGCGCTGGTGGCCACCTGGGTGTACCAGGCCAAGCGCGACGACATGCCCCGCGGCGACAGGATGCCCATGCGGGCACGGCTGTCGGCCACCGTGGCGGGGTTTTGGGCGCTGATGCTGCCGCTGCTCATCGTGGGCGGGCTCAAGGCCGGGTACTTCACGCCCACCGAGGCCGCCGTGGTGGCCGTGTTCTACGCGCTGTTCATCGGGTTTGTGGTGTACCGCGAGCTGCGCGTGTCCATGCTGTACGGCCTGCTGCTGGCTGCGGCCAAAACGTCGGCGGTGGTCATGTTCCTCGTCGCCGCCGCGCAGGTGTCGGCCTGGCTGATTGCCGCGGCCAACATCCCCATGGTGGTGGCCGACATGCTGCAGCCCCTGGCCAGCAACCCTGTGTTGCTGATGGCGGCCATCATGGCCATCGTGTTTGTGGTGGGCACTGCGCTGGACTTTGCGCCCACCATCCTCATCCTGGTGCCCGTGCTGATGCCCGTGGTGCGCATGGCGGGCATAGACCCGGTGTACTTTGGCGTGCTGTTCATCATGAACAACGCCATCGGCCTCATCACCCCGCCCGTGGGCACGGTGCTCAACGTGGTGTGCGGCGTGGCCAAAGAGCGGATGGAGCCGGTGATCCGCGCCGTGCTGCCCTACCTGGCAGCGCAGATGACCGTGTTGTTGCTGCTCATCCTGTTCCCGCAGCTCGTGCTGGCGCCGCTGGCTTTCTTTACCCGCTGATCTTCATCCGATGAGTACCGTGGGCTCGTCGAGCAAAGGCGCGCGGTACACCAGCACCTTCAGTGCCCGCTCTTCGTCCACATCGGCAAACGCAGCCGGGTTGGCCACGCGCTCTACAAACTGCAGCTCCGGCGCCAGTTCGCGCATCTGGTCCTGCAAAAACGCCAGGCCCAGCTCGGGCGCGTTCAGGCACAGCAGTGCGTGGCCGCCGGGTGCCAGCAGGTCGGGCAGGCGGCGCATCAGGCGGGCGTAGTCCTTGGTGGCTACAAAGCTGCCCTTCTGGTAGCTGGGCGGGTCGACGATGACCAGGCCATAGGGGCCGCTGCGGTTGATCTTTCCCCAGCTGTTGAAGATGTCGTGCGGCAAGAAGGTGGCGCCCGAGGTGATGCCGTTGAGCTGGTGGTTTTGCTGCCCCACGCCGATGGCGCCGTGGCTCATGTCCACGTTGACCACCTGCCGGGCCCCCGCCTGCAGCGCCACCACCGAAAACGCGCAGGTGTAGGCAAACAGGTTGAGCACTTTGAGGCCGTAGCGATCACCACGGCGTGCCTCTGCAAAATCCCGCACCCAGCGGCGCCCCTCGGCCATGTCCAGAAACAGGCCGTGGTTCTGGCCGCGCAGCACATGCACGCGGTAGCGCGCACCCGCCTCGGTGACCACGTGCGGGTCGGGCACGGCGCCGGCCATCAGGCGCGTTTCGCTGCGGCCCTCGATGCGCAATGCTTCGCCGCGGTGCTGGAACACCCAGTTCAGCGGCTCGCCCGCCGGAGCAATCTGCGCCCATCGCGCCTCCAGCGCGGCGCCGATGGTGGCCAGTTGCTCGTCGGTGGCCGGGGCAAAGCTGGTGACGACGAAGACGGGCGGGTAGGTATCCAGCACCCACTGTTCATCGCCCGGGTGTTTACCACCCCGGCCGTGAAAGATGCGCGTGGCATCAGTGGGCAGGGGCATGCTGGCAATGGTGTCGAGCAGGGCTTGCATCGATTTGATTTTTTAGTGTTTTTGGCCTCTAGCGCTTATCCATAAAGCGCGAGCAGCTATCAAAATTAAAGTGCCACATCGGCACCCGTGCCGTGCGCCCGGGCGCTGCCAGCGGGCAGGCTGCCGTCAAAAGCTCCCGAACACCGTGCCCAATGTGATGACCAGCACCAGCGCGGGCAGCGGGAACAGGATGGTCACGGCGGCAATGTCGGCATACGACTGGCGGTGGTTGAGCTTGCAGATGGCCAGCAGGGTGATGATGGCGCCGCAATGCGGCAGCGTGTCCATGCCGCCAGCGGCCATCACCGCCACGCGGTGCAGCAGCTCGGGGCTGATGGACGCCGCCTCCGCCATGCGCAGGTAGTCTTCGCCCAGCGTCTGCAGCGCAATGCTCAGTCCGCCAGAGGACGAGCCGGTGATGCCGGCCAGCACGTTCATGGCAATGGCCTCCGAAACCAGCGGGTTGTCCGACACACGCAGCACCGCGTCGCGGATCAGCGCAAAACCCGCCAACGAGGCAATCACCGCGCCATAACCCACCTCGGATGCCGTGTTGAACAGCGGCAGCATGAAGCCGAACACGCCCTGGTTGATGGTGTGCTTGAGGTCGTGCCAGTGGCCCAGACGCGTCAGTACCAGCGTGGTGCAGGCCACCACCAGCGCAATCAGCAGGGCCCACAGGCCGGTCAGTCGGGCCGGGTCGAGCGATGGGAAGCGCTCGGCCATGAACGCCAGGTCGAGCGCCGGGAACACCAGGTAGGTGAACAGCGCGTTGACGCCCACCACCAGCACCAGCGGGAGAAATGCGAGTGGTAACGGCACCTCGGCATGGCGCGCGGCCTCGGCGGCGGCCTGGGCTGGCGTGAGCGCCGCGCCCGTGGCGCCTTCGTCTTCTTCGTGCTGGCCGTAGCCTTCACCGCGCGCACGCGCTGCCGCTGCGCGGTGCAGCAGCCAGGTCAGGCCGCCGCCAAGCATGATGGCGGCCGCCAGCACGCCCAGGCCGGGCGCAGCAAAGCCGTTGGTGCCGAAATACGGGATCGGAATGGCGTTTTGAATGGCAGGCGAGCCCGGCAGCGCCGTCATGGTGAAGGTAAAGGCGCCCAGCGCGATGGTGGCGGGCACCAGCCGCTTGGGGATGTTGGCCGCCTCGAACAGGTTGCGCGCAATGGGGTAGATGGCAAACGCCACCACAAACAGCGACACCCCGCCATAGGTCAGCAGCGCGCAGGCCAGCACTACCGTGAGGATGGCACGCCGCTCGCCCAGTGTGCGCACGATCCAGCGGGCCAGCGTGCTCGCCGCGCCCGAATCGGCCATCAGCCGCCCGAACAGCGCCCCCAGCAAAAACAGCGGCAGATACTGCAGCACATAGCCGCCCAGCGCGCTCATGAAAGTGTCGGTGTACAGCGGCAGCAGCCAGCGCCCGTCGCCGGACATCAGCACCGCCAGGGCCCCCATCAGCGGCGCAAGCAGCAGCACCGTGACGCCGCGGTAGGCGAAGAACATCAGAAGGGCCAGAGAGACGACCACAGCGAGGATGCTCAGCATGCTGCGCCTTCCCTACAAACTGCGGCCTGCCGCTGATTCATGCACGCTGGTGGTTTCAAAACGTCAACCTTTCAACAGTACCGTCCCGAAGTCTGAGCACGAACTCGCAGCCACGGGAAGTAAAAAATGCATGCCCCACCTGTGGGAACCACGCAAGAAAAAGCCCGCACAGGGCGGGCTTGAGAGAAGGCCTCACACCTGCAAAGCGGCCGCCATCCCGGGCATTACACCTTCGGAACCGGCGCGACCGAGTTCACGCACAGCGCCATGTTCAGCGCCTTGACGGCAGTCTTGTAGTCCTCACGTTCGATCACGAACTGCATGTTCACCTGACGCAGCGTTTGCGACACGCAGTTCACGTTGACCTGGGCATCGGCCAGCGCCTGCGCCGCCTTGGCCAGCACGCCAGGGATGCTGATGTTGGATCCGATGGCGCACACGATGGCGCTGGGCTTGATCGTGACCACCTGGTAGGCCTCCTCCAGCTCGGCCACCAGGGCCTGCGTGGCCTGGTTGTCCCACACCAGATGGGCGATGGAGTTGGCGTTGGTGGCCTTGAGGATGTAGCTCACGCCGTGGCGGCAGAACACCTCCATGAGGCCCGCATCGAAGCCCACGGTGCCCACCATGCTCGGGTCGTGAATCTCGATCAGCGTGACCTTGTCGGTTCCGGTGACGATCTCCACACGCGCGCGCTCGCCCACAAAGTCCTTGGTGATCAGCGTGCCGGGGTGGTCGGGCTCGAACGTGTTCTTCAGGCGGATCGGAATGCCCGCCAGCTCCATCGGCTTGGCGGCCTTGGGGTGGATGGCTTCCATGCCCACGTCGGCCAGCTGGTCGGCCACGTCGTAGTTGGTGGCTCCCACCACGATGGCGTTTTCCAGGCCCACCAGGTTGGGGTCGGCAGAAGACAGGTGGAATTCCTTGTGGATCACGGCCTCGGCGGGGCGCACCTCGACGGCGATCTTGCTGAAGGTGACTTCGGAATAACCGCGGTCAAACTCGCGCATGATGCCTTCGGTGCCCTTGGTGTAGCCGGTGGCCACCACCACCTTGTCGGCCAGGTCCAGGCCCTTGAAGCTCTGCGCAATGCGCTCGTCAATGGTCCAGGCCTCGTTGTCATCAAACCCGGCCAGGTCCATCAGCACGGCGTTCACACCATTGGCCTTGAGGATTTCAACCGAGTTGAACGCGCTGTGCGATTCGCCGATCGAGGCCAGCACCTCGCGCGCCGCCAGCAGCACATCTTTGCGGCTCAGGTAGCCGCTGGCCAGCACATGTTGCATGGCGCCCAGGTACTCACGCGCCTGGCCAATGCGGTGGTCGATGAAGGCATCGGCCACGGAAAGCGGCAGGCCCAGGTCGGCGTAACCGGCGTTGATCTTTTTCAGGCTGGTGGCCAGCTGGTTCAGCGCATCCTGGTAACCCTTGCTCTCGGCAAACAAGGCATAGATGCCGCGCTCACCCGTCTTCTTGTGCTCCAGCAACTGGTTCGTCACGCCCGAGTACGCCGACACCACGTAGATGCGGCCATTGATGCGCTGGGGGTCGTGCAGCACGATATGGCGCAGCACATCGCCAAAGGCGGTCATGGAAGTGCCGCCGATTTTCTCGACCGAGATCTTGGAGT
Source organism: Acidovorax sp. NO-1 (assembly GCF_000238595.1). Classification (GTDB taxonomy): domain Bacteria; phylum Pseudomonadota; class Gammaproteobacteria; order Burkholderiales; family Burkholderiaceae_C; genus Acidovorax. Next base: position 101,650 of record NZ_AGTS01000145.1, read on the forward strand.
TTTGAACGTCTTGCATGGACAGGCTCAAGAGAGCAAACAAATGGGATTTGCGGGGGCGAAATTGCTGCCACAGTTTGCGCAGCAGCCAACCCGGTATTTTCCATCACTTTTGTGTGGGCTCCCTGACCGGGCCTGAAGGCTCCAGTGCGGCGTGCACGAGCTTGACGGGGATCGCATGCAGTGCCGATCCCAACCGTTGAGCAGACGTGGCAATTTCAAAAAACCTTCAGTCTTCCGGCACCGAAGGTTCCGCACGCTCGACGTGCACCCAGCGCATACCTGGTCAGCCCCGTGGTCTGGCGCCGTCTGCGCTCCCAGGCATTGGCGATTCGGCCTGCGTCTCAGCATCCAGCCCCCACTGGTCCCAATCCTCGCCAAACAGCTCCGCGGGATGCTGGGTGCGGTCGGAGCCATTGCCACAGCGCATGTCTTTGGCGGGGCAGTAGAGGTTGCAACCCCAGCACACCCGCTCGGGGTGGGCGGGTGTTTTGGGAAACTTCTTGACGGCTGCCATGGCGCTTCTCCAGACGGTGCGGCCGGGCTCCGGTCGATGGGCGCGTTATTTGCGCTGCGGCGGCACGTCGGTGCAACTGCCGTGCGCAATCTCCGCCGCCATGCCAATGCTTTCGCCCAGCGTGGGGTGCGGGTGGATGGTCTTGCCGATGTCCACCGCATCGGCGCCCATCTCGATGGCCAGGGCAATCTCGCCGATCATGTCGCCCGCGTGCGTGCCCACCATGCCGCCGCCCAGGATACGGCCGTGGCCGTGGGCCTCTGGCGAGTCGTCGAACAGCAGCTTGGTCACGCCTTCGTCGCGGCCATTGGCAATAGCGCGGCCGGAGGCCGTCCAGGGGAACAGGCCCTTCTTGACCTTGATGCCCTGGGCCTTGGCCTGGTCTTCGGTGAGGCCCACCCAGGCCACTTCGGGGTCGGTGTAGGCCACGCTTGGGATCACACGGGCGTTGAACGCGGCGGCTGCCAGCTCCTTGTTGCCTTGCAGTTCGCCAGCGATGACTTCGGCCGCCACGTGTGCCTCATGCACCGCCTTGTGCGCCAGCATGGGCTGGCCGACGATGTCGCCGATGGCGAAGATGTGCGGCACGTTGGTGCGCATCTGGATGTCGACGTTGATGAAGCCACGGTCGGTGACGGCCACGCCTGCATTTTCAGCGGTGATCTTCTTGCCATTGGGGGTGCGGCCGACGGCCTGCAGCACCAGGTCGTACACCTGCGGCTCGGGGGCGGTACCGCCCTCTTCCGCTGGCGCAAACGTAACCTTGATGCCTTCGGGCGTAGCCTCGGCGCCCACGGTTTTCGTCTTCAACATGATGTTGTCGAAGCGCTTGGCGTTCATCTTTTGCCAGATCTTGACGAGGTCTCGGTCAGCGCCCTGCATCAGGCCGTCCATCATCTCGACCACATCGAGGCGGGCGCCCAGCGTGCTATACACCGTGCCCATTTCCAGGCCGATGATGCCGCCGCCCAAAATCAGCATGCGCTTGGGGACTTCCTTGAGCGCCAGGGCGCCGGTGGAGTCGACCACGCGCGGGTCGTCGGGCATGAAGGGAAGGCGCACGGCCTGGCTGCCGGCGGCGATGATGGCTTTCTTGAAGGCCACCACCTTCTTGGTGCCCGTCTTCTCCTGGCCGGTGCCGGTGGTTTCTTCCACTTCGAGGTGGTTGGGGCCGACAAAGGCGCCGTAGCCGCGCACGGTGGTCACCTTGCGCATCTTGGCCATGGCGGCGAGACCACCAGTGAGCTTGCCGATGACTTTCTCTTTGTGGCCGCGCAGCTTGTCGATGTTCAGCACGGGCGCACCAAAGTCCACGCCCAGGTCGGCCATGTGGCTGACCTCGTCCATCACGGCCGCCACGTGCAGCAGGGCCTTGGACGGGATGCAGCCCACGTTCAGGCACACGCCGCCCAATTGGGCATAACGCTCGACCAGCACCACCTTCAGGCCCAGGTCGGCCGCGCGGAAGGCGGCACTGTAGCCGCCAGGGCCGCCGCCGAGCACGAGCACGTCGCAGTCCATATCGGCAGTGCCGGCAAAGCTGGATGCTACTGAATTGATAGCTGTTCGTGCTTGTACAGCGGGCGCCAGAGCCTGTTTTTGTTCAGAAACTGCGGGCGCTGGGGTGGCGGCAGGTGCTGGAGCGGCTGCGGCTGCGGCTGCGCCCTGCACTTCCAGGGTCAGCACCACCGAGCCTTCAGCGATCTTGTCGCCCAGCTTGACCTTGAGCTCCTTGACCACACCAGCGTGGCTGGACGGGATCTCCATGGAGGCCTTGTCGGACTCCACGGTGATCAGGCTTTGCTCGGCCTTGATGGTGTCGCCGGGTTGGACCAGCACTTCGATGATGGCCACTTCGGCGAAGTCGCCGATGTCGGGCACCTTGATGTCGATGATTGCCATGGTGTGTCTTGCCCTTTCGTCGTTACATCACGATGCGGCGGAAGTCCGCCAGCAGCGAGGCAAAGTACACGTTGAAGCGCGCTGCGCTGGCGCCGTCGATCACGCGGTGGTCCCAGCTGAGCGACAGCGGCAGCATGAGGCGCGGCGCGAACTGTTGGCCGTCCCACTTGGGCTCCAGGCTGCTCTTGCACACGCCCATGATGGCGACTTCGGGGGCGTTGATGATGGGCGTGAAGTACCGGCCACCAATACCGCCCAGCGAGCTGATGGAAAAGCACCCGCCCTGCATGTCCGCCGGGGCCAGCTTGCCTTCGCGCGCCTTGGCGGCGAGTTCACCCATTTCCTTGCTGATCTGCACGATGCCCTTCTGATCGGCATCCTTGATAACGGGCACCACCAGACCGTTGGGCGTGTCGGCCGCAAAGCCGATGTGGAAGTAGTTCTTCATCACCAGCTGGTCGCCGTCGAGCGAGCTGTTGAACTCGGGGAACTTCTTGAGCGCGGCCACGGCAGCCTTGATCATGAAGGCGAGCATGGTGACCTTGACGCCACTCTTCTCGTTTTCCTTGTTGAACTGCACGCGGAAGGCTTCGAGATCGGTGATGTCCGCGTCGTCGTGGTTGGTGACGTGCGGGATGACGACCCAGTTGCGGTGCAGGTTGGCGCCGCTGATCTTCTTGATGCGCGAGAGGTCCTTGCGCTCCACCGGGCCGAACTTGGTGAAGTCCACCTTGGGCCAGGGCAGCAGGTCCAGGCCCACGCCGGAGCCGCCACCACCTGCGGGCGCCTTGGCCACCTGGGCCTTGGTCTGCAATGCGCCTGCCATCACCTGCCTGGTGAAGGCGGCCACGTCGTCTTGCGTGATGCGGCCCTTGGGGCCAGTGCCCTTGACTTCGTCGATGGGCACGCCGAGTTCGCGGGCGAACTTGCGCACCGAAGGCGATGCGTGGGGCAGGCCTGCGCTGGGGGTACCGGGCTGGTGGGCGGGGACAGGCACGGACGTCACGGCACCAGCGGGCGCTGCTGCGGCAACCGCTGGTGCCGCGGAAGCCACAGGTGCTGCAGCGGGTGCAGGCGCTGCCACAGGAGCAGGTGCTGCCGCTGCGGCGGAGCCTTCCAGTACAGCCACCAGATCACCGATGTTGACCGTGTCGCCAATCTTGACCTTGAGTTCCTTGAGCACACCAGCAGCGGGCGACGGGATCTCCATGGAGGCCTTGTCGGATTCCACCGTGAACAGCGACTGTTCGAGCTTGATGGTGTCGCCGACCTTGACCAGCATCTCGATGACGGCCACGTCCTTGAAGTCACCGATGTCGGGCACGCGCACTTCGACCGGGCCTGCGGCCGCAGGGGCAGCAACAGGTGCGGCCGGTGCCGTTGCAGCGACCGGAGCGGCCGCCGACACAGGGGCAGGAGCTGCTGCGGGGGCTGCCACAGCGCCCGCGTCAGCAGACTCCACCACGGCAATCACCGAGCCCTGCTTGACCTTGTCACCCAGCGCAATCTTGAGTTCCTTGACCACGCCAGCGTGGCTGGACGGGATTTCCATCGATGCCTTGTCGGATTCGACCGTGATGAGCGACTGCTCTGCCTTCACGGTGTCGCCCACCTTGACCAGCAACTCGATCACGCCCACTTCGTCAAAGTCCCCGATGTCCGGGACTTGAATGTTGACCAATGCCATTGTTCTGTCTCCGTTCGGTTTAAGCGTAGAGCGGGTTGATCTTGTCAGCCTGGATGTTGTACCTGGCAATGGCCTCCGCCACCTTGGTGGCAGGCAACACGCCGTCTTCGCTCAACGCCTTGAGGGCGGCCACAACGATGTAGTGGCGGTTGATCTCGAAGTGCTCGCGCAGCTTGCTGCGGAAGTCGCTGCGGCCAAAGCCGTCGGTGCCCAGCACCTTGTAGTTGCGGCCCTTGGGGATGAAGGGGCGGATCTGCTCGGCATAGGCCTTCATGTAGTCGGTGGATGCGACCACGGGGCCGGTGCTGCTGCCCAGTTGCTGCGCCACGAACGGCACGCGCGGTGTCTCCAGCGGGTGCAGCAGGTTCCAGCGGTCGGCGTCCTGGCCTTCGCGGGTGAGTTCGTTGAAGCTGGGGCAGCTCCACACATCGGCCTGTACACCCCAGTCGGCGGCCAGCAGGGTCTGTGCGGCCAGCGACTCACGCAGGATGGTGCCCGACCCCAGCAGCTGCACGCGCTTGTCACTGGCATCGGAGGTGCCCTGCGGTGGCACGGCACCAGGCTTGCACAGATACATGCCTTTGATGATCTGCTCTTCCGTGCCTGCCGTGAGGCCGGGCATGGCGTAGTTCTCGTTGAGCAGCGTGATGTAGTAGAAGACGTTTTCTTGCTGCTCGACCATGCGCTTGAGACCACGGTGCATGATCACCGCCACTTCGTGGGCAAAGGTGGGGTCGTAGCTGATGCAGTTCGGAATGGTGCCCGCCAGGATGTGGCTGTGGCCATCTTCGTGCTGCAGGCCTTCGCCGTTCAGCGTGGTGCGGCCCGAGGTGCCGCCCAGCAGGAAGCCACGCGCCTGCATGTCGCCGGCAGCCCAGGCCAGATCGCCAATGCGCTGAAAGCCGAACATCGAGTAGTACACGTAGAACGGCACCATGATGCGGTTGTTGGTGCTGTAGCTGGTGGCCGCTGCAATCCAGCTAGCCATGCCGCCAGCTTCGTTGATGCCTTCCTGCAGGATCTGACCGGCCTTGTCCTCGCGGTAATACATCACCTGGTCGCGATCGACCGGGGTGTAGAGCTGGCCCTTGGGGTTGTAGATACCGATCTGGCGGAACAGGCCTTCCATGCCGAAGGTACGGGCCTCGTCCACCAGGATGGGTACTACGCGCGGGCCCAGGGCCTGGTCGCGCAGCAACTGTGTGATGAAGCGTACGTAGGCCTGGGTGGTGCTGATCTCGCGGCCTTCGGCCGTGGGCTCCAGGATGGCCTTGAAGGTGTCAATGGCAGGCACGGTGAAGTGCTCGTCCGCCTTGGGACGGCGCTTGGGCAGGTAGCCGCCCAGGGCCTTGCGCCGCTCGTGCAGGTACCTGATTTCTGGCGTGTCATCCGCGGGCTTGTAGTACGGGAGCTTGTGCAGCTCGCTGTCCGGGATGGGGATGTTGAAGCGGTCGCGGATGTACTTGATGTCTTCGTCCGACAGCTTCTTGGTCTGGTGCACGGTGTTTTTGCCTTCACCCGCTTTGCCCATGCCATAGCCTTTGACGGTCTTGACCAGCAGCACGGTGGGCTGGCCCTTGTGCGAATTGGCGGCGTGGAACGCGGCGTATACCTTGGTGGGCTCATGGCCACCACGGCGCAACTCGAACACCTCTTCGTCGGTCATGTGCTCGACCAGCTTGAGCGTCTCGGGGTACTTGCCAAAGAAGTTCTTGCGAACAAATGCGCCGTCGTTGGCCTTCATGGCCTGGTAATCGCCGTCCAGCGTCTCCATCATCAGCTGCCTGAGCTTGCCTGTCTTGTCGCGGGCCAGCAGTGCATCCCAGCCAGCACCCCACAGCAGCTTGATCACGTTCCAGCCGCTGCCGCGGAATTCGCTTTCCAGCTCCTGCACGATCTTGCCGTTGCCGCGCACCGGGCCGTCCAGGCGCTGCAGGTTGCAGTTGACGACAAAGACCAGGTTGTCGAGGTTCTCACGGGCGGCCAGACCGATGGCACCCAGCGACTCGGGTTCGTCCATCTCACCATCGCCACAGAATACCCAGACCTTGCGGTTTTCGGTGTTGGCAATGCCGCGGGCATGCAGATATTTGAGGAAGCGCGCCTGATAAATCGCCATCAGAGGGCCCAGGCCCATCGACACCGTGGGGAACTGCCAGAACTCGGGCATCAGCTTGGGGTGCGGGTAGCTCGACAGACCCTTGCCATCGACTTCCTGGCGGAAGCTGTCGAGCTGCTCTTCCGTCAGGCGGCCTTCGAGGTAAGCGCGGGCGTAGATGCCGGGCGAGCTGTGGCCCTGGATGTACAACAGGTCGCCACCGTGGTTCTCGCTTTCGGCGTGCCAGAAGTGGTTGAAACCGGCGCCAAACATGCTGGCCACTGAAGCAAAGGAGCCAATGTGGCCACCGAGGTCACCACCGTCGGCGGGGTCCAGCCGATTGGCGCGCACCACCATGGCCATGGCGTTCCAGCGCATGTATGCGCGCAGGCGTTTTTCGATCTGGATGTTGCCCGGACAGTGGGCCTCCTGGTCGGGCTCGATGGTATTCACGTAGCCGGTGTTGGCAGAGAACGGCATGTCAATGCTGTTCTGGCGCGCGTGCTCCAGCAGCTGTTCCAGCAGGAAATGGGCGCGCTCAGGGCCTTCCTTGTCAATCACGGCGGACAGCGCGTCCATCCATTCACGGGTTTCTTGCTGGTCGGTGTCGGAACCGATGCCGAAACCGGCCTGTGGGTCGGGCTGAGCTGACATGCTTTGTCTCCTGTAGGTGTGGCAGCAATTTAGTACGTTGGCTCTAGTTTCGCATAATTTTCATGCGATTTCGAATGGTGCTTTTTCATTTCATAATGTAATATTTTGCTGCAGTTGCACATTTGGTCATGGGGAGCCACTGGGCTGCCTGTCGAGCCTCACCTACACTTGGCGGATGGATCCCCAGCCTCTTGAGCCCTCGCCCGCAGCCACTGTGGTGGCTGCGCCCGCCCGTTGGTGGCGCAAGTGGTGGCGCGGGTTGTCGCCCACCCGGCAAGACCGCTTTGCCGCGCTGGCCCCCCTTGCCGCCGTGCTGATGTTTCTGGCCGCCATCGTGGCGGCCTTCTGGTATCTGCGAGCCGAAGAGGCCGAACGCGAGCAAGAAGCCCTACGCCGCGACGTGGAATACGCACAGCAACGGGTGCGCTTGCGCCTGCTGGAGCGGCAGGAACAGCTGATGCGCATTGCGCGCGACCTGTCCAACCAGGAACTGGAACGTGCCGAGTTCGTGAGCCGGGCCGAAACCCTGATCAGCCAGTACCCTGAACTGCAGGCGGTGACCTGGATCGACGAACGCCGCCGAATCCGCGCCAGCCACGCTGCGCCCACCCTGGCCAGCAACGAGCTGCGCATTGCAGGAGAAGTGCTCAAACCCGGGGACACAGCCGATACCTTCGGGTTGGCACGCGATCTGCAGCAGCCCGTGTACGCCCAGCCTGCGGCCACCTCGGGAGATGCGGCGCCACTGCTCCAGCTGCAGGTGCCCCTGACGCACCAGGGCAAGTTCAGCGGCGTGGTGCTGGGCGAATACTCCATCGACAGCCTGCTGCGTTACGGTACGCCCACCGAAGTACTGGCCCGCTATGCCGTCACATTGCTCGACGGAAAGAACCAGGTGCTGGCTGGTACACCGCTGGGCCCGCGCAACGCGGCCACCGAGCTGCTGCCGTGGACGCGTCACGCCAACGAATACGAAGTGCCTGTATCCCCGGTGGGCAACGGGCTGGTGCTCAAGGCGCAGGCTTACCGCACGTCGCTGGGTGTGGTGGGCAGCGGGCTGTTCTGGCTGGTGGGCACGCTGAGCGCCATGACGGCCTGGATGCTGATCGCCACCTGGCGCCACACGCGCAGGCGCATGCAGGCGCAGCAGGCGCTGGTCGCCGAGACCAATTTCCGCCGTGCGATGGAAAACTCCATCCTGACTGGCATGCGGGCGCTGGACCTGGAAGGCCGCATCACCTATGTGAATGCCGCGTTCTGCCAGATGACCGGCTGGAGCGAATCTGAACTGGTGGGCCTCAAGGCGCCTTTCCCCTACTGGCCGGAGTCTGACCATGAAGCGCTGCACGCCAAGTTACGCGACGAGATCAGCGGTAAAACCATCGTGGGCGGCTTTCAGGTGCGGGTGCGACGCAAAAGCGGCACGCTTTTTGATGCGCGGCTGTATGTCTCGCCCCTGATCGATGCGCATGGGCAGCAGACCGGGTGGATGACCTCGATGACCGACATCACCGAGCCCAACCGGATCCGTGAACAGCTCACAGCCTCGCACGAGCGGTTCACGGTGGTGCTGGAGTCGCTGGACGCGTCGGTGTCAGTGGCGCCCCTGGGCAGCCAGGAGCTGCTGTTTGCCAACAAGCTTTACCGCCAGTGGTTCGGCTCGCAGACCGACGGCCATCTGCAACTGGTAGCGCAGGCCGGCGTGGTGCCTGTGGCGGGGTCTGACCACACTGGCATGGACGACGAAGACGGCCTGATGGGCTTACCCACCGACCCCCTCACCAGCGCCCGCACCGAAAACGCCGAGATCTACCTGCCCGACCTGGGCAAATGGCTCGAAGTACGCTCCCGCTACCTCAACTGGGTGGACGGGCGCCTGGCCCAGATGGTGATTGCCACCGACATCACCCCCCGCCGCCAGGCCGAGGAACAGGCGGCGCGCCAGGCCGAGCGTGCCCAGTCGGTCAGCCGCCTGATCACCATGGGCGAGATGGCCTCGAGCGTGGCGCACGAACTCAACCAGCCGCTCACGGCCATCAACAATTACTGCAGCGGCATGGTCTCGCGCATCCAGAGTGGCCAGCTGACCGAGGAAGCACTGCTCACGGCACTGCAAAAGACCGCCCACCAGGCCCAGCGCGCGGGCCAGATCATCCAGCGCATCCGGGCCTTTGTGAAAAAGAGCGAGCCCAACCGCACCTTGGCCGACGTGCATTCGATGGTCAATGAAGCCGTGGAGCTGGCCGACATCGAACTGCGCCGCCACAACGTGCGGCTCACACATTACGTGGCGGCGCGCCTGCCACCCGTGATGGCCGACACCATCCTGATCGAGCAGGTGCTGGTCAACCTGATGAAGAACGGCGCCGAAGCCATCCAGCATGCTGACCGTCCGCCGTCGGGCCGCAGCGTGGAACTTCGGGTGGTGCCCAAACACATTGACGACCGCGAAGTGGTGGAATTTTCGGTGCAGGACACCGGCAAAGGCCTGGCCCCCGAGGTACTGGAGCGCCTTTTTGAAGCCTTCTTCTCGACCAAGGAAGAAGGCATGGGCATGGGCCTCAATCTTTGCCGCAGCATCGTCGAGTCGCACCAGGGCAGGATGCAGGCGGAGAACCTCTACAATGGAACCGAGGTCACGGGCTGCAGGTTCTCCTTCTGGCTGCCGCTTGCCAAGCCTGCTGATGCCACTACAAATTCTGTAGCAAATACTCAAAAACCAAGGACAATTGCATGAGCTTGATTCCGAAAAAAGGCACTGTCTACGTTGTGGATGATGACGAGGCAGTTCGCGATTCCCTGCAGTGGCTGCTGGAAGGCAAGGACTACCGGGTGCGTTGCTTTGATTCGGCCGAGACGTTTCTCTCACGCTATGACCCGCGCGAAGTCGCCTGCCTGATCGTGGACATCCGCATGGGTGGCATGACGGGCCTGGAGCTGCAAGACCGCCTGATCGAGCGCAAGTCCCCCCTGCCCATCGTGTTCATCACCGGTCACGGCGACGTGCCCATGGCTGTGAACACCATGAAAAAGGGCGCGCTCGATTTCATCCAGAAGCCCTTTGACGAAGAAGAACTGGTGGGCCTCGTCGAGCGCATGCTCGACCACGCCCGCGAAGCCTTCGCCGGCTACCAGCAGGCCGCGAGCCGCGATGCCCTGCTGTCCAAGCTCACCAGCCGCGAAGCCCAGGTGCTCGAACGCATCGTCGCCGGCCGCCTGAACAAGCAGATTGCGGACGACCTGGGCATCAGCATCAAGACGGTGGAGGCGCACCGCGCCAACATCATGGAAAAACTCAACGCCAACACCGTGGCCGACCTGCTCAAGATCGCCCTCGGCCAGAATGCGCCCAAGGGCTGATACTCATATTTTGATAGCTGCTCGCGCTTGCTGATAAAGCGCTAGAGCCTAATTTGACTGATATTTTCTGCTATGACAGCCCAACTCATCGACGGCAACGCCCTTTCCCGCCAACTGCGCGCCGATGTGGCGCAACGCGCCGCCGCCCTGGCAGCACGGGGCGTCAAGCCCGGCTTGGCCGTCGTCCTGGTGGGCGACAACCCGGCGAGCCAGGTGTATGTGCGCAACAAGGTCAAGGCCTGCGAAGACAGCGGCCTGTACTCCGTGCTTGAAAAGTACGAGGCCGACATGACCGAAGCCGCATTGCTCGCCCGCGTGGAGGCCCTCAACAACGACCCGGCCATCCACGGCATCCTGGTGCAGCTGCCGCTGCCCAAACACATCGACGCGCAGAAGGTGATCGAAGCCATCTCGCCCGCCAAGGACGTGGATGGCTTTCACATCGCCAGCACCGGAGCCCTGATGACCGGCATGCCCGGCTTCTGGCCCTGCACGCCCTATGGCTGTATGAAGATGCTGGAGAGCATCGGCTACGACCTCAAGGGCAAACACGCCGTGGTCATCGGCCGCAGCAACATCGTGGGCAAGCCCATGGCGCTGATGCTGCTGGGCCAGAACGCCACTGTCACCATCTGCCACAGCGCCACGCAGGATTTGAAGGCACAAACCCTGCAGGCCGACGTGATCGTGGCGGCAGTCGGCAAACGCAATGTGCTGACGGCCGACATGGTCAAGCCCGGCGCCGTGGTGATCGACGTGGGCATGAACCGCAACGACGAAGGCAAGCTGTGCGGTGACGTCGACTTTGACGGCGTCAAGGAAGTGGCCGGCTGGATCACCCCCGTGCCTGGCGGGGTTGGGCCCATGACCATTACCATGCTGCTGGTGAACACCATCGAAGCCGCCGAGCGCACTGCAGAGCACTGACCTGGGTCAGTGCTGTCGATGTCGGCGGCTTTGCAACTTGAACCTGCGCCATCTGGCGCCATCTGACTCGCATGAGCAACGCCCTTCTCGACATCTCGGACCTCCCCCATTTCGACCGCATCACGCCGCAGGACGTGGCGCCTGCCATGGATGTGCTGCTGGAGCGCGCCAATGCAGCGCTGGAAACCGTCACCGCCCCTGACTTTCCAGCCCGCTGGGATGCCATCGCCAAGGTGCTGGATGTGGCCACCGAGCGACTGGGCACCGCCTGGGGCAGCATCAGCCACCTCAACAGCGTGGCGGATACCCCTGAATTGCGCGCAGCCTACAACGCCGCCTTGCCCAAGGTCACCGAGTTCTGGACGCGCCTGGGTGCCGATGAACGCCTGTACGCCAAATACAAGGCCATCGACCCCGCCACCCTGACTGCAGAGCAGCGGCAGGCCCACCTGAACGCGGTGCGCAACTTTGTGTTGAGTGGCGCGGAGCTGACCGGTGCCGCCAAGGAGCGTTTTGCGCAGATCCAGGAACGCCAGGCCGAGCTGAGCCAGAAGTTCAGCGAAAACGCCCTCGATGCCACCGACGCCTACGCTTACTACGCCACGGCTGAAGAACTGGAAGGCATTCCAGACGATGTCCAACAGGCCGCGCTGGCCGCAGCGCAGGCAGACGATAAGGAAGGCTACAAGCTCACCCTGAAGATGCCCTGCTACCTGCCGGTCATGCAGTTTGCCGCGCGCAGCGACCTGCGCGAGAAGCTCTACCGTGCCTATGTGACCCGTGCCTCCGACCAGGCTGAGGGCGATGCACGCAAGTTCGACAACACTGCGCTGATCAGCCAAATCCTGGCCCTGCGCCGCGAAGAGGCCCAACTGCTGGGCTACGCCAATTTTGGCGAAGTGTCCGTGGTGCCCAAGATGGCCCAATCTCCGGCGCAGGTGATCACCTTCCTGCGGGATCTGGCCCGACGCGCCCGCCCATACGCCGAGAAGGACATCGCCGACCTGCGCGCGTTTGCAGCAGAACACCTGGGCCTGGCCAATCCGCAGGCCTGGGACTGGCCCTACATTTCCGAAAAGCTCAAGGAAGCGCGCTACGCCTTCAGCGAGCAGGAGGTCAAGAAGTACTTCACGGCGCCCAAGGTGCTGGCGGGCCTGTTCAAGATCATCGAAACCCTGTTCGAAGTGAGCATCCGGCGCGACACGGCCGCCATCTGGCACCCAGCCGTCGAGTTCTACCGGATTGAGCGCACGCACCCGGAGGGCGCCCATAAGGGCACCCAGCTGGTGGGCCAGTTCTACCTCGACCAGCCCGCTCGCACCGGCAAACGCGGAGGCGCATGGATGGACGATGTGCGCACACGCTGGCTGCGCCCCGACACGGGCGTGCTGCAAACCCCGGTGGCGCACCTGGTGTGCAACTTCGCCAGCGGCGTGGACGGCAAGCCACCGCTGCTCACTCACGACGACGTGATCACACTCTTCCACGAATTCGGCCACGGCTTGCACCACATGCTCACCCAGGTGAACGAGCGTGACGTCTCGGGCATTGGAGGCGTGGAGTGGGACGCGGTGGAGCTGCCCAGCCAGTTCATGGAGAACTTCTGCTGGGAATGGGATGTGCTCAAGCACATGACGGCCCATGTGGACACGGGCGAGCCCCTGCCCCGCGCGCTGTTCGACAAGATGATTGCCGCCAAGAACTACCAAAGTGGCATGCAGACGCTGCGACAGATCGAGTTCTCGCTGTTCGACATGCTGCTGCACACCGAGCACGACCCGGCCCAGGACATCATGCCTCTGCTGGATCAGGTGCGCCGCGAAGTGGCCGTGCTGCAGCCCCCGGCATTCAGCCGCACGGCACACACCTTCAGCCATATCTTTGCGGGCGGGTATGCCGCTGGCTACTACAGCTACAAATGGGCCGAGGTACTGAGTGCAGACGCCTATGCAGCCTTCGAGGAAACCGCTGGAAGCGATGGTCTGCCGAGTATTGAAACGGGTCGCCGCTACCGCCAGGCCATTCTGGAAGCCGGTGGCAGCCGCCCTGCGATGGAATCGTTCAAGGCCTTCCGGGGCCGTGAGCCCAGCCTGGATGCCCTGCTGCGCCACCAAGGCATGGCGGAAGAATCGACTGCCTGAGCGAACCCAACCCACGGCCTGAAATGCACACGTTGCACCCAGGCCTGACGACAAAGAAGGAGCAAGGAGAATGAACATGCACAAGCCACTAAGCGCCCCCCTGTTGGCGACTTTGCTGATGACACTGGCCTGCGCCAGCGTGCAGGCGCAAGGCGTCTACCGCATTGTCGGCCCGGATGGCAAAGTGACATTTTCCGACCGGCCTCCCCCAGACGCCAATGCGCAGCCCGCCCGTATTGCCAATGAGGCTCCTGCAGCCGCCAACGGCGCGCTACCTTACGAGCTGCGCCAGATCGCCAACCGCTTTCCGGTCACCCTCTACACCGGCAACGACTGCCCGCCCTGCACCTCTGCGCGCAACCTGCTCACGTCGCGGGGAGTTCCGTTCACCGAACGTACGGTGTCGAGCAATGAAGACATTGCAGCGTTGCAAAGGCTGAGCGGCGGCACGGGCCTGCCGTTTGGCACCATTGGCGGGCAACAGCTTGCAGGTTTTTCCGAGGCAGAGTGGGTGCAGTATCTGGACGCTGCCGGCTACCCCAAGCAATCTGCATTGCCGAGAAATTACCGCCAGCCAGCGCCCACACCACTCGTGGCCGTCAAGGCGGCGGAGCCCGCAGCCACGGCTTCGTCGGCACCCCCAGCGCCCCCAGCACCATCGCGGGCCCGCCCCCCTGCACCCATCAACGATGGACCATCGCCCAGCAACCCTGCAGGCATCAGGTTCTAGACGGCACGCGGGCGCACTCATTGCGCCGCTGCGTCGCCCCACCACAAACGGTAACCTCTGACGCCTCATCGCCACACACGCGCTGGGGCTTTGCGTACAAAAATAGGGGCAAAAGAAAAAGCACCTATGGCAGCTCTGCCATAGGTGCTTTACTCATTTCATGGGGTGGTAGGACGTACAAGATTCGAACTTGTGACCAACGGATTAAAAGTCCACGAAATCCAACATTTGCCAGCGTTGAATGCTGTAGATACAATCAATACAAATCAACAACTTATGAGTTAAAAAAGGCTCAACACTGTTGATTTACACATGGGCATATTTCACGAAGTTGCCTACAGATTGCCTACAGATTTCAGGTGGTGCCATGAGTGGACAGAAAAGCCGGGTACGTTTGACTGCTGGCCGGGTAGCTGATTTCGCTTGCCCGCCCGGCAAGTCGCAAGCCTTCCTGTGGGACACGGACACCCCGGCGCTGATGCTGCGTACCACGCCCACGGGCCGCAAAACCTACGCCTTTGAATCGCGCTTGAATGGCGACACCATCCGCGTGACCATCGGCACCGCCGCCGAGTGGAGCCTAGAGGCCGCACGCACCAAGGCCCAGGCGTTAAAGATGATGGTGGACAGCGGTACCGACCCCCGCGAGGTGGAGCGCCAGCAGCTGGCCGCCAAGGCTGCACAAAAGGCCGCAGCCGCCGTGAAGGCCGTTACTGTGGGCGAGGCGTGGGCCGTTTACCTTGCCGACCGCCGCCAGTATTGGGGCGAGCGCCACTATCAAGACCACGAAAAACTAGCCTGTGCTGGTGGCGAGGTTGCCAAGCGTGGCACCCGTGGCCGTGGTGTGACCATCGCCGGGCCGCTGCATCCCTTGATGGCGATGCGCCTGCAAGACCTGACAGCCCCCGTCATCGAGGCGTGGGCCGTAGAGCAGGCCAAGACCCGCCCGACCCCTGCGCGGCTGTCCTGGCGCTTGCTGCGTGCCTTCCTGGCGTGGTGTGTGGAGCATCCGCAGTATGCCGCCGTGGTGCCAGCACAAAACCCGGCAAAGACTCGCCGCGCACGCGAGGCATTGGGCAAGGCTGGAGTAAAGCAGGATGCACTTTTGCGCGAACAATTGCCCGCATGGTTTGCCGCCGTGCGCAACATTGGCAACCCCGCCATATCGGCCTACCTGCAAACGCTACTTCTGACGGGCGCACGCCCTGGCGAAGTGCTGGCGCTGCGCTGGGACGACATCAACAACCAATGGCGAGGGCTGACCATCCGGGACAAGGTGGAAGGCGAGCGCGTCATCCCTTTGACGCCCTATGTCTGGCACCTGCTAGCCGCCCTGCCCCGCCGCAGCGAATGGGTGTTTGCCGGTGCAACCCGCGAGCCGGGTAAGGCTGCGCGGCCCATTGCCAAGCCCCACCACGCCCACGCTGCAGCCTGCAAGGTGGCCGCAATCGAGGGACTGACGTTCCACGGCCTGCGCCGCAGCTTCAGGAGTCTGACGGAGTGGCTAGAAATCCCCGCCGGGGTGGTGGCACAGATTCAAGGCCACAAGCCCAGCGCCACAGCGGAGAAGCATTACACCGTGCGCCCGTTAGACCTGTTGCGCCTGCACCATGAGCGCATCGAAGCGTGGATTCTTGAACAGGCCGGGATTGTGTTTGATGCCAAGGCAGAGCCGGGCAAGCTGCGTGCTGTGAACTGATAAACGCGAAGCCCTGGCGCGTTTCACCCAGGGCAAAGGCGGGGCTACGAGGTGCGGTAACACCAGCGCAGCCCCTAACCATCATCAAAACTGGAGTTTGAAAATGGCTAGCGAAAATGTAAATCAATCGGCGCAAGAATTTTTTTGCGGTAGCTCGATTAGCGGAGGCCGAACTACCATCTTGGGCGCTACAGGTATTGATATCCGAAATTTTCCACAGGTTATGGATGGCAGCGGCGAAGCGGTTGTGCGTAAAGATGGTCACACTTGGACTATCACCCCGTGGGAGGGCGGCGGAGGCTTCGCTGTAGCGTCTAGACCGCAAACCGAGTCCGAGATTGAAAGCGAGCGGCAGCGTATGCTGCGCCGGACCTTTGCGAGTCACTTCACCCAGGACCGCCTGCTGATGTGTATGGATATCGCAGAGCAGGTGACTTCGTTCTTGGCACAGATGCGCCCAGACCATCCGCCCTCCCGAGCTGTACGCCGTGATATGCATCGCAAGCTAAACAGACTGGTGGAGATTCAAAAGGATTTGCTATTGCGTAGAACCGCAGATTCAAGCCTCTATGAACAAGAGCTGAAAGAGTTGCGGGCCGCTTAGCCACTGTTTCGCCCCAGCTACCCCTACCAGACGAAACCATGCAAGAGGTGTATTGATGATTCAAACCAAGGAACAGAAGGCAAAAGGCACCATCTTGGCCTGTTTGCTGGAAGTAAACGATTTGCCGGAATGGACAATGAATTTTCAGCGCGACAGGCTATACGAGGCACTGACGCAAATACATGCAGGTGAAATTGAGCGCGCAGTTAGTACGCTTGGGCAGGGCGTGGAACATGCCTACCGTGAGGAATACACCGAATCTAGGCCAGAGGCCCAAGCCTGCAAAAAAGCATTTGACTGCTTGACGCAAAAAGATTGACCGTTTCGCCCCAGCTAGGCCCGCGAACCGAAAAGCGGGACTCCCTGCCCGCCTGCTGGGGCTCCTGTTCAGGGTTGCACTGAGGGGGTGCGGATGATTCAAGATGATGAAGAGGCGCGCAATTTCTATATGGGCGAAGAGCCAATTTCTCACCCCAGCGACGCTCTGCTGAATGAATGGATAGCGCGTATTCGTAGCGGGGAACGAAGGCCGGAGATAGACGGTATCGCGAGGACCATCCTCAGGGACTTCTACTTGCGCAATTTCCTAGGGGTTGAGCAAAGTCGTGTTGTTACAAACTGGTTAGCTGATGCCTTTTCGGAAATCCTTGACCATAAGGACCCGCTGCTCGCATTCGGCCTGATGCGGCGCCCAAACAAACGTCCCCCGGACTCAAGCAAAGGAATAAATGTTGCAATGTGGGTAGCCTGCGCAGAACGGCTAGGTCTCTCACGCCCAGACGCGAAACGAGAAGCCGCCGAGGTTTTCCATATGGACGAGAGCAACGTTGGCAAGCTGATTCGCAAGACCGGCGCTCTGGAATGGATGAACCCGGACACAAACGCGCTTATTGAATATTTCGCACTTCTTGGAAAGCCGTTGCCCGCAAGTCCGGGCACTAAGTAGCTACTTTCTGCCTATGCGAATCAATAGCACCTAATGGACACTGCAAGCAACAGGTCAACGCAGCGATGCGCCATCTGTGCCCCTGCTAAGTCAGTCGGGGCAACCTTAACGCCGAGAGGCGCAGGAGTTTGCAATGCAATCTACGACCACGGTACAGCCGCAAGTGCTGGCCGTACACAATCACAGCGCAGACACCCGCCGCGCTGCAACTGAGCCCCAACAGTTCCCCCCGCTGGAACTGGTCAACCGTCCCACAGTGCCGACCGAGCAAGCCGCGCATTATTTGCTGCGCCGCCCTCAGACCCTCAGGGGCTGGGCCTGCGCTGAAACCTTCCCCGATGGCCTGCGACCCGTTCGCATCAATGGCCGCCTGTGCTGGCCTGTAGCTGGCATCCGTGCCGCGCTGGGAGTTGCGTAAATGAAAACGCCCGACCCCACCAAAGCAGAATCGAGCGCCCCGAACAGCGCGAAGTTTACAGGCACTGACAACCCGCGTCACCTGCGCGCAATAGACGCACTCCTGCGCCGCCCAATCCCCCGGGAGGCACTCGACCGCATTGCAGGGGCCAGCAACTCGCCAGAGCTTGTTGCAGAGCTGCGGCGCCGTGGTCTGGAGATTCCGTGCGAGCGCATCAGCTTCACCGACCGCGACGGCAAGGAGTGCCGCCCTGGCGTTTACAGCCTGACCAAAGCCGACCGTCGAAAAATCTACCAGTGGATGGCGCGCCGCATCCGTGGAGCTGGCGGGCATGGCAAACGGACGCTCTAAGAGCGGCAAGGGCGATTCAGGGCGAGATTCCGGGGGCTTCATCGCTCTGCCGTGGTCTGTCCTGGATTGCCCCGCCTACAACCGTCTATCCATGCACGCACGCGCCTTACTCCTGGAGGTGGCCAGGCAATTCGTCCGCGACAACAACGGGCGGTTGTTGCTCTCACGGGCCCACATGCAAACCAGGGGCTGGAAGTCGGCGGACATGCTGAGCAAGGCAAAGCGCGAGCTGCTGGAGGCTGGCTTCATCTATGAGACGGTGAAAGGCCAGCGGCCCAACAAGGCCAGTTGGTACGCCGTCACCTGGCGAACGCTGGACAGGCACCCGGGCTACGACACCGGTGCGATTGAAGGTTATGTGCGCGGTGCTTATCGGATATCGAGCGCACCCAAAAACACAAGCCTTAGTCCGCCCCACGGTACAGGGAGGCTTTCCATAGTACCGCCCTACGGTACAGGAGAGCCCCTCTCTGTACCGCCCCACGGACCTATGAGGGCCAGTTTTGATGCCCTCTCTGTACCGCCACACGGACACCATCTAGATATGCCATCTGCAGTTGCAAGTTAGGCAGCAAAGGAACAAGCATGCAACCCAAATTGACCCACCACCACCTGACCGCCGAAGAGGTGAACGACGAGCACGGCCAAGCCATCTTGTTAACGCAGCAGGACGGAATCGAAGAGCCGCACTCCGTACTGGTGCACCCCTGGCAACTGCGGGCGGTCTGCGAAGAGTTCGGAATCGTCGCCAGCGATGAGCAGGCCGCAAAGACTATCCGCACCCTGCAGCGGCGCATGACGAGCCTCCTAGGCCGTATTGAGCACCTTGCCGGGTGGATGACGAACCACAGCGACCAGCGACATGCGGACCTCACCTACGAGATAACGCAGTTGCTGGCGCTCCAAGACCTCGCCAGCGAATGGTGCGGAGACTTTGCGGACAACCTGCGGACAGAAGGCGGACCGACCCAGGAGGTCGCTGCCGGGGGCGCTGTTCAGCGCGCTCTTTTGTGAGGGGGCTCCCATGCGTGACACAAACGCCGAAGCGCTGCCAAGTTGCGCCGTAGTGGCTCGCTACACCGCTCCGCAACAAGAAAAGCCACAGCGCAGAAGGGGAAGGCCGCAAACCAGGACAGATGCGCATTACGCGTCACTGCTGGCTGAACTGCAGAGCATGGCCGCATGGTTCCACCAGGCGCACCAGCGGGCGCATCGGTCGGACGTGGAATTGCTCACAGCCTATTTGGGTGAGTCCTTTGCCCGAGAAGGCAAACGCAGATGCAGAGCCACGGGGGCCGAATTTGCGGGGCGACTCAAGACGCTCAGAAACGAAATTTCCCGGGCGAGAAAGTGGCAGAGAGCCGCCATTGAAACATCCCAATAAATGGCGTTTTAGTGGGATGCGATACCGCTCAAACTCACATCCATAGACGCGCAGTTATGCGCAAGGAGTTGCATATGAAGATGGCAAATACCCCCCGGAAAGACATTCGAATTCTCCGCTTTCCCGAGGTCATCCGGAAGACCGGGCTGAGTCGCTCTGAGCTTTATAGCCGGGTGCGCTCCGGCGAGTTCCCGGGCAAGGTTCCGCTGGGCCGCCGAACGGTGGGCTTTGTTGAGCGCGAAGTAGACGACTACCTGAGCGACCTCATCCAGCGCGAGCGGAACCAGCCCAACCTTGAACGCGCGTGATGCCTATAGCCAGCGCCCGTACCACCAAGCAGAAATAAAGGAACAAACATGGCAGGACTACTCGATTTCAACGACCCTCAGACGCGCATGGGCCTGGGCCTGCTCGCCATCGGCCAGATGCCGCGTGCACAAGGCATGCAGGGCCTCATGGGCCTGCTGGGCTCGATGGACCAAGCTGAACAGCGCAAGGAGGAAACCGCGTGGACGCGGATGCAGCGCGAGCGCCAGCAAAAGGAATGGGGCCTTCAGGACCAGGAGAACGCTCTTGCTGGCCAATTCTTCCGACCTGGCCAGCAGGCGCTGGCGCCATTGGCTGGAGACGCCGAATCGGGCATCTTGCCCAGCGCAGGCAGACCGGGCGCACCTGCGAGCTTCGACACGCGGGGCTTTGCGCAGGCAATGATGACGGTGAACCCCAAGCGCGGCATGGAACTTCTTCAAGGGCTCCAGAAGGAAAGCCAGATTAACAAGCTGGACGTCAAAGACTTCACGCCCGCCTCTGTCGCAAAGTTCCACCAGACCGGGGACTACTCGGTTCTGGAGCGCTTGGACAAACTGCATTTCGCGGACACAGGCGGCAGCATCGCCGGGCTGAATCAATTCACCGGGCAACCGGTTAACACCGTTCCCAAGACCGGCAACCCATTCAACGACCTCCTCCTGAGCGATGGCCAGGGCGGGATGCGCCCCAACTCTCCCCTCATCGGTGCGAAGGCGGCCATTGCCCGCGCCGGGGCGTCGAATGTCAGCGTCACGACGAAGCAGGAAGGCGAAGAGGCCAAGGCAGTTGGCAAATTCTTCGGTGACAACTTCGCAGACATTCAAAAGGCTGGCTTCAATGCCCAGAACACCATCAACCGCTATGACCGCCTCGGTCAGCTTCTTGACGGTGTGGATACAGGTAAATTCGCCCCTATGGGCCTGGAGGCCGCAAAGGCGGCGCAATCCCTGGGCATCAGCGTCGACCCGAACCTTGCCAACAAGGAAGCCGCAGTCGCACTGAGCAGCGAGATTGCTCTACAGCTGCGCAACCCATCCGGGGGTGCAGGCATGCCGGGGGCAATGTCCGACGCTGACCGCAACTTTCTGGCCGGGATGGTGCCAGGCATCGAGAAGACGCCCGAAGGCCGAAAACAAATCATCGAAACGGCGAAGAAGCTCGCCAAGCGGGACATGGACGTCGCGCGAATGGCACGCGAATATCGAGCCAAGAACGGGACCATCAACGAAGGCTTTTACAACGAGCTGGCCAAGTACTCCGAGGCGAACCCCTTGTTTGGCAAGTCCGAAAGCGTGTCCAACAAAGGGCAGGCGTTTCCGCAAATGCCTGTAGCCAATGCATCAAACCGGGGCAAGTTCTTAACTGACACCGTCGGTGGCAAGCGCTTTCAATCCAACGGCATGCAGTGGGTGGAGGTGAAATGAGCCGCTACATACTCGAAGACGAAAACCAAGGGCGCTACGTCCTTGAGGACTCCCCTGCCCCAGCACAGGCAGGCAAGGGAATTAGTGCCATACCGCGCCAGCTCGGACTGACCGCGCGCTACGGGCTTGAGGGTGTCGCCAACACTGCGCAGATTGTCACTGAGCCTATTCGGCAATTCATCACCGACCCGCTGGCCCGCGCCTTTGGTGGTATGGGTGGGCGCCCAATAGGTCAGGAGGCGACTCTCCTTGCAGACCGTCTAGGACTTCCTGCGCCTGAGGGGGCTACCGAGCGGATTGTTGCTGACGCTACGAGGCTGGTCGCTGGCGCTGGAGGCCTGGGCGCTGCGGCTCGCAGTGCAGCAGCTGCTCCAGGTTTAGCAGGCAAGACGGCGGAATTCCTCGCCGCGAATCTGCCCCAACAGTTCGGGGCAGCGGCTGGTGCTGGCCTTGCGGGAGGCGCTGCCCGGGAGATGGGCGGCAACTCGGTTGTGCAAGGCGTGGCATCGGTTGTAGGCGGAATTGGCGGCGGCCTCGCTGTGCAAGCTGCGAGCTCAGCAGTCCAGCGCGGTGCTACCTTGGCGCGTAGGGTACAACCAGCCAAGCAACGGGCCTTCGAGCAGCGCGTTGACCAAACCATCAACGTTACTCTCCAGAACCAGGGCGTCGACCCTGCGACGGTAACGCCTGCCATGCGCACCATGCTTCGTGAGCAAGTGGGCCGAGCGATGGATATGGGAGGAGAACTGAATCCGGACGCAATCGCGCGCCTGGCAGACTACACCCGGCTCAACATGACCCCAACTCGTGCGCGTCTGTCGCTCGACCCGTTCGACGTGACGCAGGAGGCCAATGCATCCAAGCTGGCCGCGGCTACCGGCAACAGGGACGCACGGCTGCCCCAGATTGCCCGGGACAACAATGCCCGACTGGTCGGAGCCCTGGACGACATGGGCGGAGCCCGCCCGATGGACGGATACGGTTACGGCAGCACAGTGGCCAACACCATCCGCGCACAGGATGACGCACTGCAACGCAACGTTGGCGCTCTGTATGGCCAGGCCCGGGACACACAAGGGCGAAGCGCCTCGCTCAATGGCCAGGCGTTCACTGCCCGCGCGAATCAGGCTCTGGACGAGGCGCTGCTAGGTGGCGCGCTGCCACCATCCGTTGCGCAGCACATGAACCGGATTGCGAAAGGCGAAGTGCCGTTCACGGTGGATTACGCCGAGCAGCTCAAGACCGCCATTGGCAATCTGCAGCGCGGGGCGAGTGACGGACAGACCCGCATGGCGCTCGGTGTCGTGCGCCGGGCTCTGGATGACGCTCCGCTGGTCTCTGCACCACAGGTGAACCCTGGGGCCCTACCCGCAGTCCCGGGAACGGTGCCGCCGTCGCCTGCCGCCATTGGCCAGCAGTCAATCAACGCATTCAATCAGGCCCGCCAGGCTGCCCGTGACCGCTTTGCATGGCAGGAAAGCTCCCCGGTCATCGCCCGCGCGCTTGAAGGCGCGAACGCCGACACCTTCATTCAGCAGAACATTCTGAGCAAGGCCGCTGGATATGACGGCGTGGCGCGGGTGGCCGACACCATCAACCAAAACCCCGCTGCCCGCGACGCTGTGCGGGTCTCCATCGTTCACCGATTGAAGGACGCTGCCATCGGCAAGGGGGGGACCTCGCAGACCGGCAACTTCTCCGGCAAGGGCATGGAGGCGGCTCTCAAGGACATTGGCGACCGGAAGCTGGGGCTGTTCTTCGAGCCCGCCGAAATCGAGACCCTGAAAGCCATGGCTCGGACCGGAAGCTTCGAGACTTTCCAGCCGCGGGGCTCTGCAGTGAACAACAGCAACTCCGCTGCAGGGGTTGCCGCGCTGGTGTCTGGTGTGGCGGACAGGGTGCGCCCCCTCGCCAACAAGTTGCCGTTCGGTCAGCTGGCCATCTCCAACCCAATGGACTCCACGGCGGTGTGGCTTGCCCAGCGTCCCGCCCAGAACATCACGGGCGGCCTTCTGGGCCCCCGTCCTCAGCCACCCCTGGGGGCTGGATTGCTGCTACCCGGGATAGCCATTGGCGGGAACGCGGCCGGCCTACTTGCGGGACCGTAACCAGTCGATGAGCCAGAGAACGCACACAGCGCCCACCCAGCCCAAGAGGATGGGGTCTTTCATGGTCCGAATATACGAGCTCCCATGACAAACGCAATCGCAGCCAAGAAGGTAAGACCGCCGAAAGATGGGGCCCAGGGCCAGACTCAGGTGGAGAACAAAAAGGACGTCCTGCAGATTGCTGCAAAGCTGGGGGTATCCCAAGAGCGCCAGCTTGCGGACTTGGCCACGGACGGCATTGCCACAAACGCAATGACTGCCCGAGTCTTTCTGGGTCCGGCGCAACCAGACCTGTCTATCACGGACATGGTGGCCAGCATCAAGGACCATGGCCAGCGGGTCAATGCCAACGACTTGGCGGCAGCGGAGCAGATGCTTACCGCGCAGTCCATTGCACTGAATGCCATTTTTGCGGAGATGGCTCGGCGGTCGGCATTGAACTTGGGCGAGTACCTTGATGCCAGCGAGCGTTACATGCGCCTCGCCCTCAAAGCCCAGGGGCAGTGCCGGGCGACGGTGGAGACGCTGGCCGCAATCAAAAACCCGCCCGTGGTTTTTGCCCGCCAAGCCAACATCGCCCACGGGCCGCAGCAGGTGAACAACGGAGTAGCCCCCGGGCGGACTCACGGTGCCCAAGCACACGCACACGAGCAAACGGGAACTACGTCAAACGAACTTTTGGAGATAGAAGATGGCAAACGGCTGGACGCAGGAGCGCAGAGAGCGGCAGGCCTTGCTAATCCGAGGCTGGCAACCATGGGCACAGTCAACAGGGCCAAGGTCGGTCGAAGGGCGCTCCAGAGCAGCGCAAAACAGCTTTAAGCACGGCGCGCGCTCGGCTGAGGCTGTCGAGTTGCGCCGTGAACTGAACAAGCTTAAAAGAGCCTTTGAGCAGCCCCAAGAGTTCTACTGCTGAACAACATGGAAACAAAGATGGACAACGTGACGGCAACCCTGGTAAACGAAGTTCTCGCCCTGCAGGCCGAAGTAGCTGCGCAGCGCATCATTGGCGGCGCCGTGCTGGTGGACGACCCGGTGCAGTACATCAGCATGGCGGTGGAAAATATTGAGGCTTACTCCCTGCAAATGGCCTTGAACGATGCGCAGCGGCAAATCCTCAGCGAGCGTCTTGAGTACACCCGCGCGCTTTGGATGACTCACATGAAGCTGGCACATCCCGGGGGCTGGCGTGGCCTAAGGTACTGGCTGGCTCGCAGTTTGAAGCGTGCGCACCGCGTCTTCACGGGCTCCACCGAGTATTCGTTCTCGCCGGGGCCCTCCCTGGACTGGTCCAAGCTGGCACCGAAATAGGCGCGTCCGGCCATGAAGATGACAGCTTCACAATTGAGTTCAGCACTGGGCTCCCGATTTGCACTTTCCCTCGCTGCCTGCGCTTTTGCAGCAAATGCCCTCGCAGGGAACTGCGTGGTTCTAGACGGCAAGAAGATTGGCGACTGTGCGAACGTGCACGTTGGACCCCCTCCGCCGCTGGATGTCAAGAAGGGTGGGTCGTTCTCAGGCAACTTTGGCCGAGTCACTATTCGGCCAGGTGTGAATGCCTCCATTTCCGGCAACACTGACGACGTGATTGTTCGTGCTGGAGCGACTCTCTACTTGACAGGCAACAGTGGCAGCGTACGCGTGGAAGGCGTTGCAGAGCTCTCCGGCAATTCAGGCTGGGTCCATGTGGCAAAGGGTGGCATGGTGACCATCCGGGGAATCGCCGATGGAGTGAGCGGACCGGGCAAGGTGGTAAAGGTGCAGGGCTCAATCATCGGCGGTATCTACACCATCGAACCATCGTCCGCCCGCTAACCCCCCGTTTTTGGGGGTGTTTCATGGGAAATTTGGGGGTCTTTCACCGGAAAAACGGGGGTGTTACCGGGAAAAACGGGGGAGTTATCGGGCAAAGCTGGTGAGGTGGGCGGAGCAGCCGTGTATGGCGGAGTTTCTACACTTTGCAGCCGAGAGATGGGCGCGTAACATGAAAAAGTCGAACCAGAAAACCGGAGGGAAAGTGGCTATCAACATGTTCGCAGGAGCGCGGCGTATTGCACTCGCATTCGCCGGGCTATGGGTGCTGGGCTGCGTAGCCTATGCAATCTTCTCCGAGCCCTACGTTTCCCTCAAGTACTCCGTTGAGACTTACGGAGCAACGCCGACCCCCGCTGAATCATGTAATTCCAAGGACGCTCGCAAGTTCACAACTGTGGATGCGCCCAACGATGCGCGCGTTGATGTCACGTTTTGCTTCGTTTCCAGCCCTGCAGATGATGGCAGCCCCCTCATACCCTTCCGGCAAGTTGTATCAAGCTCAAATCCTGAAGCGGCACGCGTGTACGAAGCTCGAAAGGAAGCTCTACGGCGTGGCGCGCACGATGATGCAGCGCGACTGACGCAATATCTCCTGAGCATGCCAATATCCCCATGGGAGCCTCAAACGGTGTGGATGGCAAACGAGTATGACAAAGATGTGCGCGCATACATGGATGGCATAGCGGGCGCCTTTCGCCTTCAGCAAAGCGACCTTGAACGGGTACAGCAGGTTAAGCGTCAAAAGCTCCTAGACCAATGGATGCAAGCCCTTCAAATACTCTTCGGCGGCCTCGCAGTTGGTTGGGCTCTCACCGCTCTCATAGGCTGGATTGCCCGTGGCTTTCTGGGCATCCCGCGCGGCAAAGACCATCGCCCTGCATAGAGCGACCCTCGAAAGGTATTTGACATGATGAAAAAGGCTGCGCTTCTTCTTGCGGCAATGTGCTCGCTGACCGCCTGCGGCTTAGGGGGGAATTACGCGAGCGAGGTCGGCTGGCGTGAGGGTGGCAAGGAGCGGTGGAACATCTCCGGGGACTTCTCGTCCCTCGATGAATGCCGCACAGCCGCTATCTCTGAATACAACAGCATCAATGCTCGGAACCCTGGACAGGCGTTTTCGTGGGCCTGTTTGAAGAAAAATTCAGACGGCAGCTACGCGAGTCGCCATCGTTAAAAAGGCAGTCGCTCGGACCGGCAGCGCGCCGCCAATTTCAAGCAATTGCCTACAGATTGCCTACAAGCAACACCAAAAGAAAAACCCCGCTACCTTATCGATAGCGGGGTTTCTTTATAGGGCTTGGTAGGACGTACAAGATTCGAACTTGTGACCAACGGATTAAAAGTCCGCTGCTCTACCAACTGAGCTAACGTCCCAACCTGTTGCGAGCCATCGTATCGATCGCTGCAAAGCCTTGAATTATAGCGTCGTTTTCAGACCGTTTTTGAAACCGATGCAAGTTTGTCGAGGACCCAGCCGGCTGCACACTGCCCAAACGTTGCGGTCACAGACACTACTGAGCCGTACCCATGACAGTTCAGAGAACCGTCGCCGTCAATGTTGCAGGAGGCGTCGGGTGGGGCAACGGGTTCCCGGCTGAAAACGCAGGGAATACCCATTCGCTTGCCGTCACGCGGCGCCCTGTGGTGCTTGCGAAGCTGGTAGCGCACTTGCGCCAGCAGCGGGTCATGGGTGGCGTTGGCAAGATCATCTATGTCCACCTTGTGCGCATGCCGCTTTCCGCCCGCTGCCCCCACCGCGATGTGAACCACGCCTTCCGATTTCGACCATGCCGCCATGGCGACTTTGGCCTTGACCTGATCGCATGCATCAATGAGTGCATCCACCGGCGCTGACATCAATGCAGGCCAGTTATCAGGCTCCACAAATTCTTCAATGCAGTGAACGATGCAACCCGGATGAATTTGCGCAATGCGCTCGCGCATGGCGTGGACCTTCGCCTGGCCCACGGTTTCAGATACTGCGTGGATCTGGCGATTGATGTTGGATTCGGCGACGTGGTCGAGATCGATCAGCGTGATCTGGGCCACGCCGCTGCGCGCCAAAGCCTCGGCAGCCCAGGAGCCCACGCCGCCGATGCCCACCACCGCCACATGCGCGGCGCGAATACGAGCCGCACCGTTGACACCATACAACCGCTGAAGCCCGCCGAATCGCCGTTCCAGTACCTCATGCACCCCAGGCGCATCGCCAGCCACAAGAGACATACCGTGTTTACTTGAGGCGAGAAAGGCGCTCTTTGGCAGCCACTGCAGCTTCGGATTGGGGATAGGCACGCACAAGGTCTTCGAGGGTCTTTCGCGCAGTTCGTGTCTCTTTGAGTTCAATCTGGCAATTGGCAATAGACAACGCAGCCTCTGGCGCACGGGCGTGATCGGGCGCGTCGCTCAGCATTTGCCGGAAGTTACCGATGGCGCCCTTGTAATCCCTGGTGGCGTACTGCGCATTCCCAAGCCAGAAGCGGGCGGAAGGCGCATAGCCACTGCGTGGATACTGTCTCAGAAAGGCGGAAAACGCATTTCCCGATTCCGCGAACTTGCCGGAGCGAAAAACCGCCAGAGCGGAATCGAAATCACGTTTTTCGGACGGGTCGGCCTGGAACTCGCGCCCATCCACCGTCACGGTCACAGGCTCAAATTGCCGCAGCCGCTCATCGACGCCCTGCGCTATGTCCTTTTGTCGCCGCTGTAACTCACCTACGTCGCGCAACAGCTGCTCGTTTTGCCCATGGAGCCTGGCCTTGTCCGCGCGCAGGGATTCAATCTGCGTCTGCAGATCGAGCAGACCGCGCCGCAGCTGTGCGTTTTCTTCAGCAAGCTTGCGAAGCTCATCAGAAGAACGCTGCTGAGAAGCCTGCAACCCATCCACGCGTTGCCGCATCTCCAGGATGGCCCGCCGGGCCTCGCCATCTTCAAATATGGCGGCATGCGCCGACGACAATGTCGCCGCCAGCAATGCCGCCATCGCCAGCGTCTTCACGGGAAAGCCGACCACTGCGGAGCGCATCAACGGTACGACAGTTCAGCGCGACGGTTCTGGGCGTGCACATCTTCCCCTGTGCCCTGTGCTGCAGGTTTTTCTTTGCCAAAGCTCACCGCTTCGACCTGACCATCCGGCACCCCAAGCAGCGCCAAAGAGCGGCGCACGGCCTCAGCGCGTTTTTGGCCCAAGGCAAGGTTGTACTCGCGTCCCCCGCGGTCATCGGTATGGCCCTCGATCATCACCTTGCGGTTGGGTGCCGCCTTGATGAACCGGGAGTGGGCCTCGATCAGCGACTGAAACTCGGGCTTGATGACGTAGCTGTCGTAGTCGAAGTACACGATGCGAGCCACACCCACGGGGCCAGCGCCATCACGACCGGATTGCCCCAGGTCCACACCTGCCACACCGCTTTGCGCCGTATTGCCGGAATTGGCTCCGCCACTGGCACCGCCCATCGTGGACGTTGCGTTCTTGTCTTCCACCGGCACATCGTCCAGCTTCACGCCGGAGCTGCAGCCCGCCAAAAAGGCCGCAACGGTAAGGGCAAGGGTAATGCGTTTGATCATCCAAAATTCTCCTGAAAGCTTGATAACTGAAATTGCCGAAAAGTTCATTGCTTCTGAAACGGGCCCCAATCCGGTTCACGGATATCGCCTGCCTGGCCTGCAAGGCGGGCCTTGATCTTGCCGTCCAGCGTGGTCGTCATGAGTGCTTCGCGCCCCTGCTGCTGAGTGGCATAAACAATGAGGCGGCTGTTGGGTGCAAAGCTGGGGTTCTCGTCGGCCGTCGTGTCTGTCAAAGCCGTCACGTTTCCGGAGGACAGCTCCATCACATGCAGCTTGAAGGCTCCACCCACGCGGGAGATATACGCCAGCCACCGTCCATCCGGGCTGATGCTGGGCGAAATGTTGTAGGTGCCAGTGAACGTGACACGTTCTGCATTGCCACCGGATGCCCCCACCCGGTAGATTTGGGGAGCACCGCCACGGTCGCTGACAAAAAAGATGCTTCGACCATCACTCGAGAACACAGGCTCGGTGTCGATACCGGGGCTCTGCATGAGCCTGCGGGGTTCCCCGCCGTTGGCATCGATCGTGTACAACTGCGAGCCGCCGTCCCGGCTCAGGGTGACTGCAAGGGACCGGCCATCTGGAGCCCACGATGGAGCACTGTTGGATCCGCGGAAGTTCGCTATGAGGCGACGGCGCCCAGTTGCGACGTCATGCACGTACACCACGGGCTTGCGGGACTCGAACGACACGTATGCCAACTGTCCCCCGGTAGGCGACCACGCCGGTGAGATGATGGGTTCGGGGCTCGACAGGGCCGACTGTGCATTTTCTCCATCGGCATCTGCCACCCACAGGCTGTAGCGAGGGCCAGTCTTCGTCACGTAGGCAATGCGGGTGGAAAATATTCCCCGCTCACCGGTGAGTTTTTCGTAGATGAAGTCGGCGATTCGATGCGACACCAGACGCAAGTCGCCCTGTGTCACGACGAAGCTTTGTCCGCCCAGGTCCTGGCCCTTGACGACATCCCACAGCCGGAACCGCACATCAAAACGTCCGTCGGCCAGGCGGGTAACACTTCCGGTTGCCAGCGAATCAGCATTCCTTTGCCTCCACAACGCCACATCCGGTCTGGACGTTTCGTCCAGCACCGCACCTGCCGCATCAATGGCGCGAAACTGCCCGCTGCGCTCAAGGTCGGCCTGAACGATGGAACCGATTTTTTGAGGAGATTGAGCCTCCCCTCGGAATGGCGCGATAGCAATGGGCAACTGGGTCAAGCCGACCCCAGTCACTTCCACCCGGAATTGTGCGAAGGCTGGTATGGCAGGGGAAGCGATGATCGCTGCTATCAACTGGCGGCGCGAAGGCAAAAGCCCAGCGGCAGGGAAAGTTTTTGAAGGGTTTCGATCTATGGTCATTGGCATCCAGCAGTGGCCGAACAAGTGCCGAAGGGCAAACCCGAATGTTACACACACGCGCAGTGTCCCTGTGACAAACTGTGCCGACCCAAATGGATTCAAGAGCTGGTGGCCGGTGGCCACTTCTTGCTGCACCAACCCTACAATCCGGGCCACATGCAAGCCACCGATCAAGGCGCCAGCGCCCCACCTGCCCCCCCTCCCAATCTCAGCCTGACAGCACGGTTAAAGCGGCTGTCCATCTACTTTGGCAACCAGCGACTTGCATGGACCGTGGCCATCGTCGCGACACTGGTGGGCGCTATTACCGAGCCTTTGATACCCGCGTTGCTGCAACCTCTGCTGGACAAGGGCTTTACCCAGGGCACGCTGCAACTCTGGGTGGTGCCGGTCGCCATACTGGGGGTTTTTCTGGTGAGGGGGATCGCCCAGTTTGTCGGGCAGTATGCGCTGGCGCGCATTGCCAATGAGGGCATGCTGACGCTGCGCCAGGCACTGTTTGATCGGGTTTTGGCTGCGGAAATGGGGTTGTTTGCACGCCAGTCGGCCAGTGCGCTGTCCAACACGGTGGTCTATGAGGTTCAGACCGGCGCCACGCTGCTGGTTCAAGCCCTCCTGGGGCTCTCGCGCGACGGATTCACCCTGATCGCCCTGCTCGCTTATCTGCTTTACCTCAACTGGCAGCTCACGTTGATCGTAGCGGTCGTCGTACCCGGGGTGGCCTGGATCATGAAAACCCTGTCACGCCGGCTGTATCACCTGACCAAAAGCAGCCAGCAGGCCACGGACGAACTGGCCTATGTCGTGGAAGAAAACGTGCTCGCGCACCGGATGGTGCGGCTGCATGGTGCACAGGCGGGCCAGGCTCAGCGATTTGCCCATCTGAGCCGCAGCCTGCGGCGCCTGGCGATCAAATCCACCATTGCCTCGGCGGCCATGACCCCTTTGACCCAGTTGCTTGCCGCGGCTGCGCTCTCTGTGGTGATCTGCATTGCACTGTGGCAAAGCCGTGGAGCGGTGGACACCAAAGACGTGACGGTGGGTGGGTTCGTCTCGTTCATTACTGCCATGCTCATGCTCATCGCGCCAATACGGCGGCTGGCGGATGTGGCAAGCCCCGTGACCCGGGGCGTGGCTGCACTGGAACGGGGACTGGGCCTGCTGGGCAGTACCGGGGCAGAAACTGGCGGTACCTACCGCACACCCAGGGTGCAGGGAGAACTTACCCTTCGCAACGTGTCCGTGTCGTTTGGCCCGGATCACGCGCCTGCCCTGGACGGGGTGAGCCTTCGGGTAGCCCCGGGTGAAGTCGTGGCACTGGTCGGCCCGTCTGGAGCAGGCAAAACCACGCTGGTCAACCTGCTTCCTCGCTTCGTCATGCCCGCGTCCGGCACGGTGGAGGTGGACGGTCGTGTCCTGACCGACTGGGACCTCGGATCGCTGCGGTCACAGTTCGCGATGGTGAGCCAGGACGTTGTAATGTTTAACGACACAATCGCAATCAATGTTGCACTTGGAAATGCGGTTGACGAGTGTCGCGTTCTTGAATGCCTTGCTGCGGCCAATCTGGCAGAGCATGTGGCGGCTCTGCCTCGGGGCATCCATACCGTTGTCGGGCACAACGCCACCCAGCTTTCAGGGGGGCAGCGCCAGCGTTTGGCGATAGCACGGGCGCTCTATAAAGACGCGCCCATCCTCATCCTGGATGAAGCGACCTCTGCGCTCGACACCGAATCTGAACGCCTGGTGCAGGAAGCCCTGCAGCGACTCATGCAAGGGCGCACGACCCTGGTCATTGCGCACCGCCTGTCCACCATAGAGCACGCGAACCGCGTGGTTGTAATGGAGAGAGGTCGCATTGTCGAGCAAGGGACGCATGGCGAGCTGATGGCGCAAAGTGGGCTGTATGCGCGCCTGCAGACGCGTACGTCCTCGGCACCATCCACCGCTACCGACTGAATCGCATGACGGCAGGCCCCTGCGTTGGCGCCTCGCCTACCACCTGCCCCGGTTGGGCTGGCGTCGCCGGATGGCCGCAGCAATTTTTTCGGCTGATTCGGTCCGGCTCACGCGCGTGGCAAAGTCCACTGCGGTCAGCCCCAGCTGGTTTTTGAGCGTGGGATCCGCCCCTTCGTCCAGCAGAAACTGCACTGCCTCGTTGGAGCCGTAGTGCGCTGCCATCATCAGCGGTGTGGTGCCATTGGGAGAGGCGGCGTCAATGTAGGCATGGTTTTCCAGCAGCAACGCGATGATGGTGGTGTGCTGCGGCGTGCCCGCTGAGGCGGCGTAGTGCAGCGGCGCCCAGCCGGTCTTGTTGACATCTGCACCGCGAGCGATGAGGGCCTTCACTGCTTCCACATTCCCCTTGATCGCAGCCATCATCAGCGGGCTCTCATCCTGGGCATTGCGGGCTTCCACATTGATCGTTCGGGATGCCATCAAAGCTGCGAAGGCCTTGGTCGAACCTTGCTGCAGTGCAATCACAAGACCCACCTGTCCTTTGGGGTCGCGCGTGTTGGGGTCGAAGCCCCGGCGCAGCAGTGCGTTGATCGTGCTCGCGTCATCACGCAGGATCGCCACAAAAAAATCCTCATAGGCACCTGCCAACGCACGCGTTGCCAGCACGCCCACCGCCACGGCCGCCAGGGCAGAACGTCGGTGCAAAGTCATGACATCACCCCCTTGAACAAGGTGTTGAAATTGTGACTGGTAGCCTCGGCCACAGCCTCCAGTGAAAGGCCCTTGGTCTGCGCCACTTGCCGGGCTACATGGGGCACATAGGAAGGGTTGTTTGTCTTGCCACGATATGGCACAGGCGCCAGATAGGGGCTGTCGGTTTCGATCAGTGTGCGATCGAGCGGCACAAAGGCCACCACGTCGCGCAGCTCCTGCGCGCTTTTGAAGGTGACGATGCCCGAAAACGAAATGTAGTACCCCAGATCCAGCGCCGCGCGCGCGACTTGCATGGATTCCGTAAAGCAGTGAAAGACGCCACCCGCCCGGTTACCGGGGCCGTCCTCACCCTCCTCGCGCAGGATGGCGAGCGTATCGTCCGATGCACTGCGGGTGTGGATGACCAAAGGTTTTTCGCATATTCGCGCTGCACGGATGTGGTTGCGGAAACGTTCCCGCTGCCACTCCAGATCGGCAATGCTCCGCCCGCCTTTGCGGTCTTCCATGCCGTAGTAATCGAGGCCCGTTTCGCCAATGGCCACCACGCGCGGCAGGGCAGCACGGTCCAGCAGGTCCTGCACCGAGGGTTCGGCGATGCCTTCGTTGTCGGGGTGCACACCCACCGTGCTCCAGAAATTGTCGTGCGCCATTGCCAGCGCATGCACGCCCTCGAACTCTTCCAGCGTGGTGCAGATGCACAGGGCACGGTCGACGAGCGCTTCGGCCATGGCCCGGCGGATGGCGGGCAACTGGCTCACCAGCTCCGGAAAATTCAGATGGCAGTGCGAATCAGTGAACATGCAGTTTCAAGTTAATCGATTGTGAGTGCTGCGGCGTATCGTCAGTTCCGGCGCAAGGCCCGGGTGAAGATACGCCATTCGCCCGATCGTCCGGGCCACCCATGAAAAATGCCGACCCGCCTGCGCGGGTCGGCACCGATGCGGAGCCGGGCTCAGATGGTCTGGGTTGGCCGGTCAGACCCGAGCGATGTCCCGAGCAGCTCCTCAATCTTGGCCTTGAGCTGGCGCGACTTTTCGTCCTTGGGAAACTGGATGCCCACACCCTGCGTGCGATTGCCCGCAGCGCGCGCCGGAGTCACCCAGGCCACACGGCCGGCGACCGGATAGCGTTGCGTGTCGTCCGGCAGAGTCAGCAATACATAAACATCATCGCCCAGCTTGTAGTCCCGCTGGGTAGGCACAAAAATGCCCCCTTCAGAGAAAAAGGGAATGTAGGCTGCGTACAAGGCCCCCTTTTCCTTGATGGCCAGCTGCATGACGCTGGGGCGGGGGGCGGTGGATGGACTGCTCATGAATAAATGGTACGGCTCAGTGCCTTGAGTGTAGGGTGTTTCGCGCCTGGGCGACAAGGGCTTCCAGCATGAGACCCGCATTGAAAGGATGGTCTGCGGTACGTGCTTCCCTGGCCAACGCGCGCGACCAGCGTGTCAAGGCACCCAACGACGGCAGAACCTTGGGCAGATCTGCAGCCGCGAAGTAGCGCGGCGCTGCGCCCACGCTGGCAGCCAGAAGGTCATGGCAAAGTTTCTGCAGCGCATCGATCACCTGCGCGGGCGACCAGTCTCCCAGCGCCGTCACGTCACCCCTGGCTACCGCCTGCGGCAGGGACGACCAGGCTTGCGGGCTGCGACCTGAGCGCGCCAGGGCCAGTGCATCTTCAGGCCGCCCGCCTGCGGCACGCAGGAAGGCCGCCGCAGGCTCCGCTTCAATGCCCTGCCCTTGCAGCCACTGCAGCATCTGGTCGGTGGCGGGCCAGACCATGGTATGGCCCAGACAGCGGCTGCGGATGGTGGGCAGCAGCTGGTGCGCCGCCTCGCTCGCCAGCACAAAGCGCACGTCGCCCGGCGGCTCTTCCAGGGTCTTGAGCAGCGCGTTCGCCGTGACATGGTTCATCTGCTCGGCCGGGTACACCAGCACTGCCTTGCCCTTGCCACGCGCTGAGGTGCGCTGCGAGAACTCCACCGCATCGCGCATCGCCTCCACCCGGATCTCGCGGCTGGGCTTGCGCTTCTTGTCGTCGATGTCCGCCTGGGCTTTTTCTGACAGGGGCCAGCCCAGGGCCATCATCTGCACCTCCGGCATCAGTACACACAGGTCGGCGTGGGTGCGCACATCAATGGCGTGACAACTTGTGCACTTGCCGCACGCGCCCTGCGCTGTGGGTGCATCGCACAACCAGGCGCGCACCAGCTCCAGCCCCAGGGCGTACTGCCCCAGGCCCGACGGGCCCTGCAGCAGCCAGGCATGGCCCCGCTGGGCGAGCAGGCTGGTGCGCTGCGCGGCAATCCAGGGGGCCAATGCAACGGCCGGCTCGCTCATCGCGGGCCTCCTTGTGCAGCCACCATGATCGCCAGCCAGCCTTTGCGTACGAACACGCTGGTGAGCTGCTGCCACACGCGGTGGCGGTCTTGTGCAGCATCAAGCCGCGCAAACCGCTGCGGCGCAGCAGCGGCCCGGTCGGCATAGCCTTGGGCCACGCGGCGAAAGAACTCCACCGGCTGGGCTTCGAAACGGTCAGGCACGCGCGCGCCGGCCAGGCGCCCGGCCGCCACCTCGGGGGCCAGGTCAAACCACACCGTCAAATCCGGTTCACGCATCATATTGGCCTCTGGCGCAAGCCCAGTCTGCGCAAGACGCTCCAGTATTGATAGCACTTCAAGATCAAAACCACGCCCCGCACCCTGGTAGGCAAACGTGGCATCGGTGAAGCGGTCGCACAGCACGACATCGCCCCGCGCCAGAGCGGGCTCGATCACGTTGCGCAGGTGGTCACGTCGGGCGGCGAAGATCAGCAAGGACTCGGTGAGCGCATCCATCGGGTCGTTGAGGACCATCTCGCGCAGCTTTTCCGCCAGCGGCGTACCGCCCGGCTCACGGCTGACGGTGACAGATCGACCCTGCGTCCGAAAAGCTGCAGCCAGCCCCTCGATGTGCGAGGACTTGCCTGCGCCGTCGATACCTTCAAAGGTGATGAACAAACCGGGTCGTGACATGGATGTCCTGCTTGAATCTACTGCTGCCCGCGCTGGTAGCGGTTCACCGCACGGTTGTGCTCGTCCAGTGACTCGCTGAAATGGCTGGTGCCGTCGCCCCTGGCCACAAAATAGAGAGCGCGGGTGGCTTGCGGCTGCACCGCAGCCAGCAGCGAAGCCTTGCCAGGCATGGATATCGGGGTGGGGGGCAGGCCAGCACGGGTGTAGGTGTTCCACGGCGTGTCGGTCTGCAGGTCGCGGCGGCGCAGGTTGCCGTCAAACTTCTCGCCCAGGCCGTAGATCACCGTGGGGTCGGTCTGCAGCAGCATGCCAATGCGCAGGCGGTTGGCAAACACGCCCGCGATCTGGCCCCGGTCGCTGGCCTTGCCCGTTTCCTTTTCGACGATGCTGGCCAGAATCAGCGCGTCGTCGGCCGACTTCAGGGGGGAGTCCGCAGCGCGCTGTGCCCAGGCGGCTTCGAGACGCCGGTCCATGGCATGCATGGCACGGCGCAACAGGGCGATGTCGCTGGAACCCTTCGCGAAGGTGTAGGTATCGGGAAAAAACCGCCCTTCCGGGTGCACACCGGGGCGGCCGAGCTGCGCCATCAGGGCTTCATCGCTCAGGTTGGCCAGTTCGCGCTTGAGCTGATCTTCGCGGGCCAGCGCCTGGCGCACCTGGCGCCAGTTCCAGCCCTCTACCAGCGTGATGGCGCGCAGGCTCTCTTCGCCGCGCACCAGCTTTTGCAGCAGGCTGCGGGGGGTGGTGCCGGGGGGGATTTCGTAGTTGCCGGCCTTGATGGCGCGGTCCTGGCCCGAGAAGCGGAACCACGCATAAAGCATGCGCGCATCCACCCGCGCGCCGGACGCCACCACGTCGCGCGCAACACCGCGCGGCGTCGTGCCGGGCTCAATGGCGAGCTCCAGCGGCTCGCCCGCTGCAACGATGGGCTGGTGCAGCCACCAGAAGGCAGCGCCGCCGGAGCCGATGACCAACAATGCGATCAGAACCAGAAAACGTCTCACAACCCTGCTGCCTGTATGAATGGGACCGGGCATCATAATTCAGCGATGACCTACTCCCTGAACGGCATTGCCCCCCTCTCCCACCTGGGCGTCATTCGCGTGGAAGGCGAAGACGCTGCCAAATTTCTGCACGGCCAGCTCACGCAGGATTTCGCCCTGCTGGGCATGGACGAGGCCCGCCTGGCGGCCTTTCTGTCGGCCAAAGGCCGCATGCAGGCCAGCTTCATCGGCTTCAAGCGCAGCGCCACCGAGGTACTGCTGGTCTGCAGCCGCGACCTTCTGCCCGCTGTGCTCAAACGGCTGTCCATGTTTGTGCTGCGTGCCAAGGCCAGGCTAACCGATGCCACGGCGGACTATTCGCTGTACGGCGTTGCCGGAGATGCCATCAACGCCGTGGCGGGCGGCGCACACGCTGCCTGGCACAAGGCCGATGCAGGCCCTGCGAGTGTGGTGCACCTGTACCCCGCAGATGGCCAACCGCGCGCGCTCTGGGTGGCACCCACGTCCGAACCAGCGCCCGCGGGCCCAGCGCTGGATGCATCGTTGTGGCTCTGGAGCGAAGTGCGAAGCGGCGTGGCCACCCTGACGACGCCGGTGGTCGAAGCATTTGTCCCGCAGATGCTCAACTACGAATCGGTGGGCGGTGTGAATTTCAAGAAGGGCTGCTACCCCGGCCAGGAGGTGGTGGCGCGCAGCCAGTTCCGGGGCACGCTCAAGCGCCGCGCCTACGTGGCCCACGCTGCGGCGGCCGTGGAGGTGGGGGCCGAGGTGTTCAGCACCTCAGACCCTGACCAGCCCTGCGGCACCGTGGTGCAGGCGGCACCTGCACCGGACGGCGGCTTTGATGCCATTGTCTCGCTCCAGATCGCTGCGGCCCAGGAGCAGAGCCTGCAAGTGGGCGCCCCCGCCGGTGTCCCCCTTGCCCTGCTACCCCTGCCCTATCCGTTGCTGGAAGATATTTAAGCCAAAATGGTCTTCAGCGCTTACTGGTAAAGCGCTAGCAGCTATGTTTTCAGGAGCAATACTACAGCTGTCGCGACATCGCGATGTGCGCAATACCAGCCTCTTCCCACGGGTCGCCCGCTGCGGCAAACCCGGCGCGGCGGTAGAAGCCCTCGGCGCTGCGCTGGGCGTGCAGCTGCACCTCGGTATCGCCCCGGGCACGCGCGGCGGCGACCAGGGCCTCCAGCAGTTCCCGCCCCCACTGGGCACCGCGCACTGAACGGTCTACAGCCATCCGTCCGATGCGCGCCACACCGGGCGCCTGCTGCAGCAGACGCCCTGTGGCCACGGGCATGCCCAGGCGGTTGTAGACGACCGCGTGTCTGGCGGTCGCATCCAGCGCATCGGCCTCGATGTCGGGCGCAATGCCCTGTTCACGCACGAACACCTCTGTGCGCAACCGGCTCGCATCCCGGCCCAGGGCGTTCCAGTCGCCCGTCTTGACTTCAGCCATCTCGGCGCCCGCTTCGAAGCTCTCAAAAATGGCCCGCAGCGCGGGGGGCACGGGGCGCGAGGTTTGCGTGGCCGGGTCGGCAAAAACGTAAATCAGCTCGCCGGACACCAGCAACTGATCGCCCGCGAAGATACCCGCCTGGAACAGGCTGGACGAAGTGCCCACCCGGGCGCAGCGCAGCCCTACGTCCAGGGTATCGTCCAGCCGCGCCGAGGCGTGGTATTCCACGGTGGCTTTCTTGACGTACATCTCGCCGCCCAGGGTCTGCATCCCCGCTTCGTAGGGCAATGCCAGCGCACGCCAGTAATCGCTCATGGCCGTGTCGATGTACATGAGGTAGTGGGCATTGAAGACGATCTTTTGCATGTCCACTTCGGCCCAGCGCACGCGCAGGCGGTGGAAACAGCGGAAATCAGTGCGTTGCATGGTTTTCTTTCTCACTCCATTTGAAATGCCTGGCGCAGCGCACGGGCGGCGTCTGCGTGGGCCTTGCGCGCTTCGGGAATGGCGCGCCCCATCTTGATGAACTCGTGGGTGACACCGCGGTAAATATCGAGATCAACGGGCACACCCGCCAGCCGCAGCTTGTCGGCGTAATCGATGCCCTCATCCACCAGGGGGTCGCATTCGGCCAGGCCGATCCAGGCCGGCGCAACGCCCTCCACGTCCGGCGCCAGTAGAGGCGCAAAACGCCAGTCTTCGCGTTCCTCTCGCGTGGTCACATAGTTCCCGAAGAACCAGCTGATGGCGGGCTCCTCTAGCACCAGTCCCCGCGCGAAGGTCGCGTGGGAAGGCGTGTCCTGGTGCGCTGCGCACCCGGGGTAAATCAGCAGCTGCAGTGCCAGGGGCAGGTTCGCATCGCGTGCCAGGATGGCATTGACCGCCGCCAGCGTGCCGCCCGCGCTGTCGCCCCCTACGGCAAGGCACTGCGGGTCTGCACCCAGGCTTGCGGCGTTGGCGGCAAGCCATAGCAGCGCATCCCACGCATCGTTGCTGGCCGTGGGAAAGCGGTGCTCCGGCGCCAGCCGGTAGTCCAGCGACACCACCATGCAGTGGCCCAATCGCGCCAGTTCACGGCACAGGATGTCATGTGTGGCAATGCTGCCAATGGTGAATCCCCCGCCGTGGGTGTAGAGCAGTAACGGCAGCCCCGTGTCGGTGGTGGGGGCATACAACCTCGCAGGCAGCGCGTGGCCGTCGCGGGCAGGAATGTGGAAGTCTTGCACGCGCGCCAGAGGCGCCTTGGGCACTTCGAGCACGTCGGCGCCCGCCTGGTAAGCGATACGCGCATCGTGCGGGCTGCGGGTGTGCAGCGGGGGATGCCCCGCACGCGCCATGCGTTCGAGCACGCTGCGCATCTGGGGGGTGAGACGGGTGTGGTGGATGTGCAGGTCGGTCAAGGGTCAAAGTCTCGGCAATTGAAAGGCTTTGGCCCGCAGGGCGCGGGCCGGCACGCACAGCGCTACGTGAAAGAAAGGGGCTCGGTCGCCTTGCCCCGCAGGAGCGGCGAGAAGGTCTCCACAAGGCCTGCGGCCGTCGCATCTTTCAGGCAATGCGCCTGCGCCTTTGTCGCAAATGCGACGACTAACAGGGCCGCCGTCAGGGTTTGCTTCGTTTTCACCCGTGTCTCCTGCTTATAAAGTGGGCTGTCGACATGTTCTCTTCTGTACGCCCGCGGGCTATCGTAAACGCTGGCACTTTCATTCACACATCCTGTTGCACCATGGCTTTCATCTACTACGTCACCCAGATCCAGTTTGAATTCGGCGCGGTCAAGCTGCTCAAGCAGGAATGCGAACGCGTAGGCATCACGCGCCCGCTGGTGGTGACGGACCCTGGCGTGAAAGCCGCTGGCGTGTTACAGAAGGCGCTGGATGCACTGCCCGGCCTGACCGTAGCGGTGTTCGACCAGACGCCGTCCAACCCCACCGAAGCTGCCGTGCGCGCAGCAGTAGAGATGTACAAAACCCAGGGCTGCGACGGACTGATCGCCGTGGGCGGCGGCTCGGCCATCGACTGCGCAAAGGGCATTGCCATTGCCGCAACGCACGAGGGCCCGCTCACCCACTACGCCACCATTGAAGGCGGCTCGCCGCGCATCACCGAGCGCGCCGCACCGCTGATCGCCGTGCCCACCACCAGCGGCACGGGCAGCGAGGTGGCACGCGGCGCCATCATCATCGTGGATGACCACCGCAAGCTCGGCTTTCATTCGTGGAACCTGGTGCCCAAGACGGCCATCTGCGACCCGGAACTCACGCTGGGCCTGCCGCCCATGCTGACGGCAGCCACCGGCATGGATGCAATTGCGCACTGCATGGAAACCTTCATGTCGGCCGCGTTCAACCCGCCAGCCGACGGCATTGCACTGGACGGCCTCACGCGCGGCTGGGCCCACATCGCACAAGCCACCCAAAATGGCAGCGACCGCGACGCACGCCTGCACATGATGAGCGCCAGCATGCAGGGCGCGATGGCCTTCCAGAAGGGCCTGGGCGCGGTGCATTCGCTGAGCCACAGCCTG
Organism: Acidovorax sp. NO-1; assembly: GCF_000238595.1. Classification (GTDB taxonomy): domain Bacteria; phylum Pseudomonadota; class Gammaproteobacteria; order Burkholderiales; family Burkholderiaceae_C; genus Acidovorax. The sequence goes on from NZ_AGTS01000145.1 coordinate 142,322, forward strand.
GGCGGCGTGAACCCGCGCCTGCACCATGGCACTCTCAACGCGATGTTCCTGCCCGCTGTCATCCGCTTCAATGCAGCGGCCGAATCCGTACAAAAAGAAAAGCGCCTGGAGCGCATGGCGCACGCCATGGGGCTGGGCAGTGCGGGCGACATCCCCGAAGCCATCCGGGACATGAATGCGCGCCTGGGCCTGCCCACCGGTCTGGCCGCCATGGGCGTGACTGAAGCGATGTTCGACGACATCATCAGGGGCGCCATGGCCGATCATTGCCACAAGACCAATCCCCGCGTCGCCACGCCGCAGGAATACCGGGACATCCTCAGCCAGTCGCTGTAGTACCCCCACTCGTAGCCGCCGCCAACGACCCTGCGTGTGGTTGGCGGCGGCTGCGCGCAAACCTGGCGCGCATTCCATTGCCGCCCATACCGTCGGTGGCCGACCGGGCCGCAAAAAACCCCCACCCGGCTCAAGGCCGTGGCGCGCAACGCGCTAGACTCCGCCACACAATAATTAATTAATTAAACAAATTCTTACCCTGGGGTGGGGGGGAAGGGCGGCCGTTCATGCGCATCGGAAAACTCAGCACGTGGCTCCTGCGGGGTACCTATCCCCGGCTCTATGGCGCCATCGTGCTCATCATCCTTTTGGTCAGTGCTGTGCGCTATCACTACCTGGTCGCCACGGAGACCGACGAAGTCCGTCGCCACGCCAGCAGCGAACTGCGCCGTGTGGGCGATGCCCTAATGCCATCGCTGGCAGACCTTCCACCTTCAGACAACGCAGCACGAGATCGGCTTCTGAACGACGCACTGGTGCGGTTTGGCCCGGTTGTTGAATCGCTGTCCTGGCAGCTGCCGGGCGCACCCGCCAGCGTGGCTACGGTGCCGCGATCACTCCCGGCAGCACCCGACTGGTTCACCGGCTGGGTAGACATCGATCCGCCCACCCAGCAGTTCGGGCACGGCCTGCCCGGCGGTCAATCGGCGCGCCTCACCGTGACGTTGCAGGCCGCGCCACTGATCAACCAGGTGTGGAAAACCGTGGTGGTCCAGGGGCGCATCTCCGCGATCAATATCTTCACCATCCTGTTTCTGCTCACGCTGCTGCTGCGCGCCAATGCGCGCACATTGCGCCGCCTGACCGAGGCGACCGACGCTTTCCGCCAGGGCCGCCTGGACACGCGTATGCAAATGACCGGCACGCTGGAGTCGCGGGCGATGGCCGCCGCGTTCAACGACATGGCGGGCAAAATCCAGTCTCTGGTCCTGTCGCTGCGTGAAACCCAGCAGCAGCAAAGCGAGCAACTGCACTTCACCCGCCAACTGATTGATGCCCTGCCGCTGCCGGTATTTGTGCGCGATGCCGATGGCGCCTACCTGGACGTCAACCGCGCCTGGAAGCAGCTGTTCCATGTGCCCGCGGGTCCGGGCAATGCGCAATCGTCCAGCATGGCCTATCCGCCGGAGCTCTCGCCTGAACGCTCTTCGCAGATCGCCCAGGCGCAGGACAACGAAATCCGCATCTACCCGCCGCACCAGCAGGCCCCCAGGGACATGGCGTATTTCGAGGCGCCGTTTACCACCACGCGGGGCAAGCTGGGCGGCACGATCAGCACCCTGGTCGACGTGACCGACCGCAAGCGGGCCCAGGAGGCCCTGCGCGCCGAAAAGGAACGGGCTGAAGTCACCCTGGCTTCCATCGGCGACGGCGTCATCACCACCGACCTCCATGGGCGTATCGAAACCATCAACGAGGCCGCCCAGCTCATGACCGGTTTCACCGCCGACCAGGCCCTGGGACGGCAGCTCGACGATGTCTTTCGCCTCCACGAAGACCAGGGCAGCCTGAGCGCCAGCGCCATGGCGGGGCGCGACACCGTGACCGGCGCCCTGCAGCCGACCACCCACGAAGTGCTGATCCACCGGTCCGGCGAGCGCTATGCGATCGAATACACGGCATCAGCGATCCGCAAGGGCACCAGCGAAGCCGTGGGCTGTGTGCTGGTTTTCCGCGACGTCACCGAAACCCGCAACCTGCGCCACCAGATCTCGTGGCACGCCCGGCATGACGCGCTCACAGGCCTCTATAACCGGGCCGCACTGGCCGAGCGCCTGACCCATGCCATTTTCGTGGCGCGTCAACAGGGTTCGCTGCTGGCGGTTTGCATGCTGGACATCGACCACTTCCAGGTGGTCAATGACACCCACGGCAACCGCGTGGGAGACCGCCTGCTCAAGGAAACCGCGCGACGACTGGAGGCCTTCCTCTCGCCGCCGGATGTGACCGCCCGGATGGGGGGCGACGAATTCGTGCTGCTGCTCGGCGCACTGCCCGACGTGGCCGCCGTCGAGGCGCGCGTGGCCATGCTGATGGAACAGCTCGCCGCCCCCTATGCCATCGACGACCGACTTCTGCACACCACGGTGAGCGTGGGCATTGCCGTGTTTCCGCAGGACGACGCCAACCCCGACACCCTGCTGCGCCACGCCGACCAGGCCATGTGCCAGGCCAAGAGCTTTGGCCGCAACCAGCTGCACGTGTTCGATGTGCAGCACGACCACGCCGTACAAACCCAGCACACCCGCCAGACGGGCGTGGCGCGCGCACTGCACGCCGGCGAGCTGGTGCTGCACTACCAACCCAAAGTCAACCTGCGCACCGGCGAGATCCTGGGCCTTGAAGCCCTGCTGCGCTGGCAGCACCCCGAGCATGGTCTGGTGGGGCCGCAGCACGTATTGCCGCTGATCGAGGACGTAGAACTCCAGGTGGAGCTGGGCGAATGGGTTCTGCGCCAAGCCCTTGCCCAGATGCGGCAGTGGACCGATGCAGGCATGCTCTGGGAGGTCAGCGTGAACATCGCCGCCACGCACTTTCACAAGGTCAACTTTGTGGAACGGCTCAAGGACATCCTGCAGACCTGCCCCGAAGTCTCGCCGTCCCGGCTGGAACTGGAAATCCTGGAATCCGCCGCCCTGCAGGACATGCAGTACATGCGCCACATGATGCAAAGCTGCCAGGCGCTTGGAGTCCGGTTTGCCCTGGATGACTTCGGCACCGGCTATTCATCGCTTTCTTACCTCAAGCGCCTGCGGGCGGACACGATCAAGATCGACCAGACTTTCGTGCAGGGCATTCTGGAAGACGGGGACGATCTCACGCTGGTCAGCGCCATCATCGCGCTGGCGGGAGCCTTCGGGCGGCATGTGGTGGCTGAGGGCGTGGAGACACCCCAGCAAGCCGCGAAGCTGCTGGATCTCGGCTGCGAGCGCGCGCAGGGGTTCGGGATTGCCCGACCCATGCCAGCGCACGAGGTGCTGGCGTGGGCAGCGCGTCATGCGGCGCAGCGGGGACCAAGCCGAGTCCTGTCATAGATGTGATCAACGCCAGGGCCATCCGCCCCACTACCAACGCTCCACCTGCGACGTTCAAGCGTTAA